>NZ_WUQJ01000001.1 GCF_011074955.1 Marinobacter caseinilyticus
CTTACTCGACGATCTTTGCAACAACCCCGGCACCAACGGTACGGCCACCTTCGCGAATCGCGAAGCGCAGACCTTCTTCCATTGCAATCGGTGCAATCAGGGTGACGTCCAACTTAACGTTGTCGCCAGGCATGACCATCTCTACACCTTCCGGCAGTTCACATGACCCGGTCACATCGGTGGTCCGGAAATAGAACTGGGGACGGTATCCTTTGAAGAACGGCGTATGACGACCGCCTTCCTCTTTGCTCAGTACATAAATTTCTGACTCAAAACGCGTATGCGGCTTGATGCTGCCTGGCTTGCACAGAACCTGACCACGCTCAACGTCGTCACGCTTGGTACCACGCAACAGTACACCAACGTTCTCGCCCGCACGACCTTCGTCAAGCAGCTTACGGAACATCTCAACACCGGTGCAGGTGGTCTTCACGGTATCTTTGATACCAACGATTTCCACTTCGTCACCAACCTTGACAATACCGCGCTCTACACGACCGGTCACAACGGTACCACGGCCAGAGATCGAGAACACATCCTCAATCGGCATTAGGAACGGCTGATCGATCGCACGCTCAGGCTCAGGGATGTAATCGTCCAGGGCCTCTACCAGCTTCTTAACAGCCGTGGTGCCCATTTCGTTGTCATCCTTACCTTCCAACGCCATCAGCGCCGAACCGGTAATGATCGGAGTGTCGTCGCCCGGGAAGTCGTACTGGCTCAGCAGATCACGAACTTCCATCTCGACCAGCTCAAGCAGCTCTTCGTCATCGACCATGTCCGCCTTGTTCAGGAACACAACGATGAAAGGCACGCCAACCTGACGAGACAGCAGGATGTGCTCACGGGTCTGCGGCATCGGGCCGTCAGCGGCGGAACACACCAGAATAGCACCGTCCATCTGAGCCGCACCGGTGATCATGTTCTTCACATAATCGGCGTGGCCTGGGCAGTCAACGTGTGCGTAGTGACGCGTTGGGGAGTCGTACTCAACGTGGGAGGTCGCGATGGTGATACCACGCGCCTTCTCTTCCGGTGCGTTATCGATCTGATCGAATGCGCGCAGCTCACCTGAGCCCCATACTTCATGACACACGCGCGTCAGCGCTGCGGTCAGAGTCGTCTTACCATGGTCAACGTGACCAATCGTGCCCACGTTCAGGTGCGGCTTTTTACGTTCAAACTTTGATTTAGACATTCGATCAATCTCCCTAATCAACTCGCATGCATTACGTTGACCGGACAAATAATGGAGCTCATGACCGGAATTGAACCGGTGACCTCATCCTTACCAAGGATGTGCTCTACCGACTGAGCTACATGAGCACTTATCCAAACTTTAAATACTGGAGCGGGCAGCGGGAATCGAACCCGCGTCATCAGCTTGGAAGGCTGAGGTAATAGCCACTATACGATGCCCGCAAGCAATAAGTGGTGGAGGGGGCAGGATTCGAACCTGCGAAGGCGATGCCGTCAGATTTACAGTCTGATCCCTTTGGCCACTCGGGAACCCCTCCAGAGCAGGCTTAAAACACAAAACCTGACCCGAAAACTAAAAAATGGAGCTGGCGGACGGAATCGAACCCCCGACCTGCTGATTACAAGTCAGCTGCTCTACCAACTGAGCTACGCCAGCCCACAATCGCCTGTTCAGCGAGGGCGGTATACTACGGATTTTTCTCAGTGGTTGCAACACCTTCACAACCACTGAATTTGACCGATTCATACCGCTCTTCATATCCCGCCTGCTGCTCGCCAATTGACCCGGAGCCGGAAGGAAAATTCGCTGAAAAAACGAGGGCGTAGCTTATACGATTTCGGGGGAAACTTGCCAGCGTTGCGTTAATTCCCTGGTTTTTTCTTCGAGCCAGGACTCTTTCTGCTGCCGCTCGTGACTCGAACAGTCCCAGCGAGATGGCATTCTCCTGGTCGCCCTGAGTGACAAGGTAAGAGTCAATCCCTCTTTTCTGAACAGACCTGAAACGCTCATTAGCCGCCTCGCGGGATGAGGCAGGCGGAATGATTACCCAATGAAAAGGTTGATCTGGCCGTTCAACCGCTCGCACCTCCCGAACCTTGCCCGTCACACCCAATGACTCAGCGGCCACCATGGCCGACGACTCATCCTCAAACCAGCCGAGCTCAACACAGAGCATGGCAGGTGCGGGCTCCGGATTTTCGATCGGCACCGCGACCGGTACCGCCTCCGGCTCCGGCTCGTCCGAGCTGCTGTCGGCCACTGCAGGGGGCGATGCGGCAGTCGAAACTGGCGCCTGGACCGGCGCTGCCACGGCATCATCGCTCGGCACAACGTCAGGAATAACGGGCGAAGGGGCGACGCTGTCCGGTTTCACGAGCTTCAGCGCCGCGACCCTTGGAAGCCTGCCCGTTGCGGCATCACTGTCTTGCAGCCCGTTATCGGTCGGCTGGGAATACCACAGCAATAGATTTAATGTGACGAGAAGGACCACCAGCGATTTCATCGGTGGCTCTCGCGATCAATAAGATCGAGCCCCGTCAGAACCGCCCCCTCCACCGGGGTCGCATTCAGGCCCAGCGCAAGCAGCTCTGTCGCGTCTCCGCCGGTGACAAACACATCAGTGATGGACAGTCGCCGGCAGTCTTTTTCCAGGCGTTCGATCATCCCCTGCCACAACCAACCCAAGCCGTGCTGGACGCACTCGGTCGTAGTCGTCCCCGGGCTTGTGGTATTCCCATTCTGCTCATCAAAATGGATACGTGCCGCATCCTGCCTCAGGCTGCGCAGCAACATACTTCGTCCGGACAATATATATCCTCCGAGGTGCCGGCCGTTGTCGGCAACAAAATCAATGGTGATGGCACTGCCTGCGTCAATGATGACAAATGGACGCCGGCGATGCGCCCACACGCCATAGAGAGCATGCCAACGGTCTGCTCCCATGGTGTTGGGAGCTCCATAGGCACAATGCAGACCGCCCCGCTCTCCCTCGGTCCAGTAAAAGCGGGCGGGCGCCGCAGTCAGTTCAGCCAATCGGCCGACTAAAAAATCGCGGTCGGATTCTGAGCGCACCGTGGACACCGCCACCCTGAGTATCTGCGACCCCAGGTCCTTAGCTTTCGCAAACAGCGCCGCATCGAACAGATCGCCCTGACCATCACGTTCGATGCCACTGGCGGATAGCAGGCGCCATTTAACCCGGGAATTACCGGCATCAACCAGAAGTCTCACGCGCTCACCCTTAAACTGATTTCGCCGGCGCGCACCGTCGTCAGCCCGTTCTGAGTTTCAATGCGATAGTGACCAGCCTCATCAATACCCCGCCCAATGCCTTGGTGCTCGCCTTGGGAGGCCATCAGCGACCGCCCTTGAAAGTAGTCTCTACGCTGCCAGCGCTCACGGAAGGCCACAAATCCCCGGTTGGAAAAGGTATCGACCGCATCCAGAATGGCGGCAATCAGGGTCGCAGCAATACGATTACGCTCCCACTTCACTGCACCTTCAGGTGAAGCCAGCGCCAAACTGGTCCAGGCCTGGTCTACCGCAGGCGCCGTCGTCATGTGAACATTAAGGCCAATGCCGGCAACGATTTGAGCAGCACCCTCGAGCTCGCCTTGAAGCTCGATCAATATACCCGCCAGTTTATGCCCCTCCAGCAATAGATCGTTTGGCCACTTCAGCGCAAGACCGGATACCCCCATGCTCTCCAGTGCATCCGTGAGCGCCACACCGATGACAAGACTCAAGCCCTCCAATGCCGCAAAACCACCAGGCAGTGTAAGCCCCATACTCAGGTATAGATTTTCGCCCGGCGGGCTTTGCCAGACCCTCCCACGCCGACCCCGGCCCGCGGTCTGCGTATCCGCAAGACAAACCACCACCCCCGCCGGTTCCTGGGCACACTGACGTATGACTTCCGCATTCGTTGAATCAACACTGTCCATCACGTGCAACGTAACGAGCGCCCGGCTTTGCGGTGGCAACAATGACAGTACAGCGGACTCATCCAGCAAGTCGACGGAATCACAAAGCCGATAACCTTTTCCGCGAATGGTCTGAATCCTGTAGCCTTTGCTTTCGGCCCTTTTAACCTGCTTCCAAACCGCCGTGCGACTGACACCAAGTTCCGTCGCCAGTGATTCACCGGAATGAGTACTGCCATCGGAAAGAAGCTGGATAAGAGCCTTTGTTTTCATCGTGGTTGCCCGATCAAGAGTTACGAATGTGCAGGGCTGGATTAAACACCACCACAAAGCAAAAAACAAAACGGACCGACGCCAAGAATTTCACGGCGGCCCGTGAACCCTCGACATCGTATAGATTGGAATAGAAAGAATATATTACTGGATTGGAGTGGCGGTCAAATTCGCCCGGATATCAAAATTTTGCAATTTGGCACCATAAATAGCCGTTTGGGCGCCACCGACCGGGTGCACCAAGTCAACATTATTGATGCTCAACTCCTTGAACTGTGCCCTCGCCTGCACCGCAAAACCCAGAGGTCGGCTATCAATATCCGCCGAAGTCGGCGAGGCGACATACCGATAGCCCGCAGCCGTACTGGCATCCATGATTATTTCATCGCCCCGATTACCCACCACACCTGCGGAATCCGGCCCGTCAGACTTTTTCACGACGCGGGTTTGATAGACATCAACCGATAAATCGGTCTGTATCCCAAAGGTGTTGTCATCAATACCGTCGCCATCAATATCACCTCCATCACCGGTATAAATGTCGTTCAGCACAACTTTCATTCCGGTATCATTGACGGGCTGCCCGTCCCCACCAAGCTCACGATTGGTTTCCCAGGTAAAGGCGTTCTTTCGCGTATCACTGACGGCTTTTGCAAAAACCTGCTTCATTTTGATGGTGATGCCTTCATCACCACGCATCTCCCAGCGCCCACCGGAGGCACCGCAAGCGATTGCATCAGCCCCGCTGCCACCGACACAGAGATTCCCGGCGCCACCCGGCACAATGGTCATGCTGCTGCCTTTTTCATAATTTTGGACCACAAACCGGCCAAAACTACCACCGCTATCTTTATCACCAATGCGTAGATTACCGATATCCATGGTGCTCCAGGCTTCACCCTTGATAACGGCGAAACCATCGTCAGTGACATCCACCGTCATATCCCGAACATGAATGTCATAGTTCAGATCACTCGCCCATAAGCCTTTCTGCGGTATCTCGCCAGTTCCCTCATCATAGGGCGCCGATATTAACGCTGCATGCCCATCCCGGATCTGGATGTCAGAGTTGATGGTCAGCCCTTCACCAGAAGCGCCTCCCGCTCCCAGCGTAATATGGCCGTCGACTTTGAAGTCATAGGCCGGGTAGACACCCATCGCTAATAGCAGCTCTGTACCGCCTTGCAGTGGCGCATCTTCGTCACCAACCCGCAGACCATTCATCCGATAGCCTGCCTCCAGATCGTCAAACCCGATACGAATGCCGTCGAAGAACTCCGTGGTACCTATATTGCCCGCACGAGTGACATTGATCGTTACATCACCATGCCCCCACGACTGGAGCCCGCTGAAGACCACACCGTTGCCATTGTCCGTATAGCTCAAATCAGCCTGACTCAGGCTCCACTCCGTCGCCAGTCGCAACCCTTGAGTGCCTGCATCTTGGTGCCCTCCCCCTTGCAGGTACACCGCATTGGTATAGCTTCGACCATTGAACACGTGATCCTCGAACAGAAAACTGACATTCAGCTGGCCAATGCTCTTACCGTTTCCGCCCATCTCAATCCGGTTAATATTGATGTCGCCCGACAAGGACCCCAGTGTAAAGCCCAGAGCGTTGCGACCCTGCCAGTCCTGAGTAATGTCCAGCCTCAAGTCGTTGATGACATAGGAACCTGTAATACCAAGAAGTGCCAAAGCATTACCATCGTCGCGGTATATAAAATTGGCACTATTAATGGTGGTTTGGTTATCCACCCGTAAGCCCTGCACTCCGTCTCGACCACCTGCGCGAATTTCAGTATGGGACGATAAATCGAAGTCCCCACTTAAGCTGCCATAACTTGCAAGCAGCTGACCGGTCGTTACATCGTTGCTGTTGCCATGGTTGAGCGGGTTATTGCTGTAACGAATCGCGCCAACACTGTAGCTCCCCACCACGGAAGGTGCTTCCAAAAGCACCGCACCTCCCGATACATCGAGCGTGACACCGAGTGCCTCGACATCCAGCGTAATGTCATCGAGGAATACTTCATTGCCATTCGTTCGATAACCGAGGCGACCACCGGTCATGGTAAAGGCCGAATCAAAGGTGAAGCCATTACCGCCTAGCGCACCTCCTGGTGAAATTTTCAGCCCTCCCTCAACGCTGTGATCAAAGAAAATACCGCCCATGCTCACACCCGGTGCGCCGGCCAGACGTATGTCACCAAACTCGATGCGACGATCTTCTACCAGATAGTCCAGATTCAGACTCGCGTCCTCGTCGATATCGAGTTTGATGACGTGATGAGCTTCACCGCCGGGGGTGCTCGCAGACCCGATCCGGAAGTTTTCAAGATAAATACCATTGCCGTCATCAAAGTAGGAGATGCTGTCCGCTGTCACCCCAAGATCCATCTCCATCGTAATGCCGCCCTGACCGCTTATCGCCGCCATGTCCGACTCAGCCAGGCTTTGCATTTCGGCTTGTGCCATGGGCAGCCAAGCGACCAGCACTCCATAGGCGAACACCGATTGCATGAATCTGATTTCCCTGTTCGTCACGGGTGAGCCCCTCTGTTACGGACTGCCGGTTGGAAAAACGAGCAAATTACCTTCCAGCATGACGTCGCCTTGCATCTGTATCGAAAAGATGTCTGTCTGCTGAAAGCCAGGGTCCGTAGGCCGAGCGGTGCTACTGGTTGCTACCTTAAACTCGACCGAATCGAACCTGACAATGTTCGGTAAGCCAATTTCCAGGACATCACGGTTGAATAACTCACCGTCTCCGCCGAATCCCGAGTCGATGTCTCGGACCTTCAACGTAAGCCCTTCAAAGGAAAATTTCCCTCGAATATCGTCCAAAACCATCCAACCGCCGTTTTCCTTCAATTGATAAGCCAACCGGGCACCGCATTTCTTGGCGGTGTCACTGCAACTCCCAAAATAGCTGTTTTGTACGGGACCGCCGAGCTCATTGATGCTCACATCACCTGACAGGTAGATTCCCCCCTGGCCGGAAACCGAAGCGAGATCACCATCCTCCAGGCGAGACATTTCCGCATGGACACCAGACACCAGCACCAAACCGGCCGACAGAGCCATCGCATGACCGATGACCGTTCGCAAAAACCTTGTCATGGCGCCAAGTCCCTCGTTTCAATTTTCAAATGCTGAATCAGCATGCCTTCGACCCGGGCTGAGCCGAAGTCCCGGTCGCCCACTGACAAATTGCCGATGGTCAAATTGCTCCGGTATTCGGAATTGCTGTAATAATCCTCATAAAAGTCCCAGGCAGCTCCATCGCTGCTACTTCGAAGACCATCACTACCAATGGTGCCCGCCTGGGGTGTCGGGATTGCTGCAATTTCCAGGATAAAATGCCCGTTACCATCGACATCGAAGAACATGGGCTGCAGTTCATTACCAAGCGCCAACTCGAGAGCAAAGTTTTGCATCAAGATCTTTGATCCGCAGCCGGAACCATCGGGCTTGCAAGCATTGATCGAAAGCTCTGGTGTGTAAAAATTCAACTTGAACTGAGCCACCATCTGCTTTCGGGCATTGTCGCCCCATAACCTCAAATAACTGCCATCTATGACTGCGCTTTGAGCATGAATATTTATATTGGCTGATGGATCTTCACCGACCACCAAATTCATTTGCAGACCTATGTCCGGACGCTCGCCATTGGGCAGTTCTGCACTTGCCGGACGGCTTGCGCAACTACCACTCCCCGCCACTGCGCCTGCACTCAAGCAGTCGTAACCGAGGGCTGCGTCGACCATTTCTGGCGCGGCAAACTCAAGCACAGCCTTGTTTGGCACACCAATATCGTTGCCATCCAGGACATCAATTTTAAACGGATTCACCAGCCGCCCCAGGTTGACGGGACCGAGGGTTTCACCATAATTACTGTTGGCCCCAGCAACATAGAGTTTGTTAACCACAATCTCTACATCCCGACCATCGGTACTTTTCAGGCCACCTATTTTGAAAATCTGACCATTGTCCACGTCGGTTCCATGGGCGAACTTAAAGTTTTCTAACACCAGGCCAATGCCGGCACCGTCCACCTCGGAAAGCTCGGATTCCGTAAGCCCCTGCAATTCAGCATAGGCTGACCAGGAAGAGAGCAGCAGAGATGCGACCAATCCGCCAACGCACGAGCGACCTAGCAACCGCCCGAGTAAAGATGCCTGCATAGTGTTCATCCGTTAAAAAAGCCCGTGCCCGCGATCAATGCGCTTCGTCCAGAAAGGTTGTACGCCATTGAGTACTACCTTGAGATTAACCTTGGCGCCCCCACTGGGCGTATCAGAAACGGCCCTTGGGTTGCCTGCCTAAACTATGAAGTCCCGGAATAGTGCGCCAATCGGCCGCCACACAGAGTGCAAACACAACAGGGATCGCCATGAGCAACCGACAATATATATGCTTGATGACATCTCACTCGTTACCCCGCTTCCATTGCGTGATGTTGGTATTGTTGAGTTGTGATGAGCGTCTCTGATGTGCTGGCGATTGTTTTTTTGACCAGTACTTGAACGATTCTATCTCGGTTTACATATTGTCACTGTGCGCGGCGTCATAGAAACGAGATGGGTGAGGATTGTTTTACAATAGTTCCGATGGTGTAGAAATGCCGGCTGGACTAGCACTGAAGGCTTGAGCATAAAGCGCCTGACGATTACGCATTGGACCCCGGTGGGGTTCGATCCTTCAGATTTACACCTACTCCGCTGCCTGGGCTTAGGCGGCACCATCACTGCCGGCCTTTTGGCGGGCCATAAAAAAACCCCAGCAGGGTAAGCTGCTGGGGTTTTGGGTATTAAGAGTCTGACGATGACCTACTCTCACATGGGCAATGCCACACTACCATCGGCGCTGATCTGTTTCACTGCTGAGTTCGGTATGGGATCAGGTGGTTCCAAATCGCTATAGTCGTCAGACAAAACGTTTGATCACTGGTTGGGACAAGATTGAATTCTTGATAACGACCGTTGCGGTATCCGCAATTGTCTTGGGTGTTATATAGTCAAGCCGCACGAGCAATTAGTATCGGTTAGCTCAACGCCTCGCAGCGCTTACACACCCGACCTATCAACGTCCTGGTCTTGAACGGCTCTTCAGGGACCTCAAGGGTCCAGGGAGATCTCATCTTGGAAGGGGCTTCCCGCTTAGATGCTTTCAGCGGTTATCCTATCCGAACATAGCTACCGGGCAATGCCACTGGCGTGACAACCCGAACACCAGAGGTTCGTCCACTCCGGTCCTCTCGTACTAGGAGCAGCTTTCCTCAAATCTCCAACGTCCACGGCAGATAGGGACCGAACTGTCTCACGACGTTCTAAACCCAGCTCGCGTACCACTTTAAATGGCGAACAGCCATACCCTTGGGACCGGCTTCAGCCCCAGGATGTGATGAGCCGACATCGAGGTGCCAAACACCGCCGTCGATGTGAACTCTTGGGCGGTATCAGCCTGTTATCCCCGGAGTACCTTTTATCCGTTGAGCGATGGCCCTTCCATACAGAACCACCGGATCACTATGACCTACTTTCGTACCTGCTCGACGTGTCTGTCTCGCAGTCAAGCGGGCTTGTGCCATTACACTAACCGCACGATGTCCGACCGTGCTTAGCCCACCTTTGTGCTCCTCCGTTACGCTTTAGGAGGAGACCGCCCCAGTCAAACTACCCACCACACAGTGTCCTTATCCCCGATAAGGGGACGAAGTTAGAACCTCAAACATGTCAGGCTGGTATTTCAAGGTTGGCTCCACGATGACTGGCGTCACCGCTTCAAAGCCTCCCAGCTATCCTACACAAACATGCTCAAAGTTCACTGTGAAGCTATAGTAAAGGTTCACGGGGTCTTTCCGTCTAGCCGCGGATACACCGCATCTTCACGGCGATTTCAATTTCACTGAGTCTCGGGTAGAGACAGCGCCCCCATCGTTACGCCATTCGTGCAGGTCGGAACTTACCCGACAAGGAATTTCGCTACCTTAGGACCGTTATAGTTACGGCCGCCGTTTACCGGGGCTTCGATCAAGAGCTTCGCGCAAGCGCTAACCCCATCAATTAACCTTCCGGCACCGGGCAGGCGTCACACCGTATACGTCCACTTTCGTGTTTGCACAGTGCTGTGTTTTTAATAAACAGTCGCAGGGGCCTGGTATCTTCGACCGGCGTCCGCTCCACCCGCAGGGGTTTCACGTAATACCGGCGTGCCTTCTCCCGAAGTTACGGCACCATTTTGCCTAGTTCCTTTACCCGAGTTCTCTCAAGCGCCTTGGTATTCTCTACCTGACCACCTGTGTCGGTTTGGGGTACGGTCTCTCGTGACCTGAAGCTTAGAAGATTTTCCTGGAAGCATGGCATCAATAACTTCCCGCTCTAAAAGAGCAGTCGTCATCGTGTCTCGACATTAAGGACCCGGATTTGCCTAAGTCCTCTGCCTACACACTTAAACCGGGACAACCGTCGCCCGGCTTACCTAGCCTTCTCCGTCTCTCCATCGCAGTCACGCGAGGTACGGGAATATTAACCCGTTTCCCATCGACTACACCTTTCGGTCTCGCCTTAGGGGCCGACTCACCCTGCGCCGATTAGCGTTGCGCAGGAAACCTTGGTCTTCCGGCGTGGGAGTTTTTCACTCCCATTGTCGTTACTCATGTCAGCATTCGCACTTCTGATACCTCCAGCATGCTTCTCAACACACCTTCGCAGGCTTACAGAACGCTCCCCTACCCCGTACACTTACGTGCACAGCCGCAGCTTCGGTATCCAGTTTGAGCCCCGTTACATCTTCCGCGCAGGCCGACTCGACTAGTGAGCTATTACGCTTTCTTTAAAGGATGGCTGCTTCTAAGCCAACCTCCTAGCTGTCTGAGCCTTCCCACATCGTTTCCCACTTAACTGGAATTTGGGGACCTTAGCTGGCGGTCTGGGTTGTTTCCCTCTTCACGACGGACGTTAGCACCCGCCGTGTGTCTCCCGGATAGTACTCACTGGTATTCGGAGTTTGCATCGGGTTGGTAAGTCGGGATGACCCCCTAGCCGAAACAGTGCTCTACCCCCAGTGGTATTCGTCCGAGGCGCTACCTAAATAGCTTTCGGGGAGAACCAGCTATCTCCGAGCTTGATTAGCCTTTCACTCCGATCCACAAGTCATCCCCTGGCTTTTCAACGACAGTGGGTTCGGTCCTCCAGTGCATGTTACTGCACCTTCAACCTGCTCATGGATAGATCGCTCGGTTTCGGGTCTATGTCCAGCGACTAAATCGCCCTATTCAGACTCGGTTTCCCTACGGCTCCCCTATACGGTTAACCTCGCCACTGAACATAAGTCGCTGACCCATTATACAAAAGGTACGCCGTCACAGAACAAGTCTGCTCCGACTGCTTGTACGCATACGGTTTCAGGATCTATTTCACTCCCCTCACAGGGGTTCTTTTCGCCTTTCCCTCACGGTACTGGTTCACTATCGGTCAGTCAGGAGTATTTAGCCTTGGAGGATGGTCCCCCCATGTTCAGACAGGATATCACGTGTCCCGTCCTACTCGATTTCACTAGACTCAGGTTTCGGATACGGGGCTATCACCCACTATGGCGGCACTTTCCAGAGCCTTCTCCTACCAGTTGTCCAGCTTAAGGGCTAGTCCCCGTTCGCTCGCCGCTACTTAGGGAATCTCGGTTGATTTCTTTTCCTCGGGGTACTTAGATGTTTCAGTTCCCCCGGTTCGCCCCTTACACCTATGTATTCAGTGCAAGGTACCCGACCGAAGTCGGGTGGGTTTCCCCATTCAGAGATGCCCGGATCATAGCTTGTTTGCCAGCTCCCCGAGCCTTATCGCAGGCTTCAACGTCTTTCATCGCCTCTGACTGCCAAGGCATCCACCGTATGCGCTTAGTTGCTTGACTATATAACCCCAAGACAACTGTTCTCTCATCCACCTACCCGAAGGCGCAGCAAATTCAAGATCAGTCGCAGGTGTTATACACAACACTTCAACGACAACACCGGATAACGCTTGATCGTTATCAATTGAGATGAATCCATTTCGGAGATAATGAAATGAATCCTCTCGGATGTTTCAATCTTGTCCACATTGTTAAAGAGCATGTCTGACCAGTGATCAGAAAGAAGGCCTTCAGCGGTAACAATTCACTCTGTCACACTACTGAAAATCTTGTTTCTGTACACTGACACTTCCCAGGGGGAACGTGTTCAGGTATTCGCTTGGGTGTTTCAGGCGTTTTGGTGGAGCTAAGCGGGATCGAACCGCTGACCTCCTGCGTGCAAGGCAGGCGCTCTCCCAGCTGAGCTATAGCCCCGTCTGCTTGCACAGTGCCTGTTACTCGTCGTTGCAGCGTTCGTTCGCTTCCGTCATGATCCCTCGAGGATCACGCCTTCTCTCACTCTCACTGCGCCTAGATTAACAAACCCTGTTCGGCGCATCCGCGTTCGTCTGTCAACCAGAATCGAACCCGGAAATCGTTCAGATCAAGACATCGGATGGTGCCGCATAGCCTGCTATGCAAGTCATTCGATAACGCCGAGCTGGACGATTTTGGTGGGTCTGGGTGGACTTGAACCACCGACCTCACCCTTATCAGGGGTGCGCTCTAACCACCTGAGCTACAGACCCGGTTTTGCTTGCGCAAGACAAGCCAAGTCGGGCCTGAAAGACCCTTTGCTCTCTTTTCCGCTGATCAAGTAATTCGTGTGGGCTCTGACCGAAATATTCGGCTTCGTTTAAGGAGGTGATCCAGCCGCAGGTTCCCCTACGGCTACCTTGTTACGACTTCACCCCAGTCATGAACCACACCGTGGTGATCGTCCTCCCGAAGGTTAGACTAACCACTTCTGGTGCAATCCACTCCCATGGTGTGACGGGCGGTGTGTACAAGGCCCGGGAACGTATTCACCGTGACATTCTGATTCACGATTACTAGCGATTCCGACTTCACGCAGTCGAGTTGCAGACTGCGATCCGGACTACGATGCGTTTTGTGAGATTGGCTCCCCCTCGCGGGTTTGCAGCCCTCTGTGCGCACCATTGTAGCACGTGTGTAGCCCTGGCCGTAAGGGCCATGATGACCTGACGTCATCCCCACCTTCCTCCGGTTTGTCACCGGCAGTCTCCCTAGAGTTCCCACCATTACGTGCTGGCAACTAAGGATAGGGGTTGCGCTCGTTACGGGACTTAACCCAACATCTCACGACACGAGCTGACGACGGCCATGCAGCACCTGTGTCTGAGTTCCCGAAGGCACCAATCCATCTCTGGAAAGTTCTCAGCATGTCAAGGCCAGGTAAGGTTCTTCGCGTTGCGTCGAATTAAACCACATGCTCCACCGCTTGTGCGGGCCCCCGTCAATTCATTTGAGTTTTAACCTTGCGGCCGTACTCCCCAGGCGGTCTACTTAGTGCGTTAGCTGCGCCACTAAAGATTCAAGATCTCCAACGGCTAGTAGACATCGTTTACAGCGTGGACTACCAGGGTATCTAATCCTGTTTGCTCCCCACGCTTTCGCACCTCAGTGTCAGTGTTGGTCCAGGTAGCCGCCTTCGCCACTGGTGTTCCTTCCTATATCTACGCATTTCACCGCTACACAGGAAATTCCACTACCCTCTACCACACTCTAGCCTGACAGTTCGAAATGCCGTTCCCAGGTTAAGCCCGGGGCTTTCACATCTCGCTTATCAAACCACCTACGCGCGCTTTACGCCCAGTAATTCCGATTAACGCTTGCACCCTCCGTATTACCGCGGCTGCTGGCACGGAGTTAGCCGGTGCTTCTTCTGTGAGTAACGTCAGGGCTAGCCCGTATTAAAGACTAACTTTTCCTCCTCACTGAAAGTGCTTTACAACCCGAAAGCCTTCTTCACACACGCGGCATGGCTGGATCAGGGTTGCCCCCATTGTCCAATATTCCCCACTGCTGCCTCCCGTAGGAGTTCGGGCCGTGTCTCAGTCCCGATGTGGCTGATCATCCTCTCAGACCAGCTACGGATCGTCGCCTTGGTAGGCCTTTACCCCACCAACTAGCTAATCCGACATAGGCACATCCAATAGCGCAAGGTCCGAAGATCCCCTGCTTTCCCCCGAAGGGCGTACGCGGTATTAATCCGGGTTTCCCCGGGCTATCCCCCACTACTGGGCAGTTTCCTATGCATTACTCACCCGTCCGCCGCTCGACGCCTGGGAGCAAGCTCCCATCGTTTCCGCTCGACTTGCATGTGTTAAGCCTGCCGCCAGCGTTCAATCTGAGCCATGATCAAACTCTTCAGTTTAAATCATACTGCAATCCGAAGATCGCGATTCTTGCTCAAGACAAAACTCAATGTTCGACGAGTCGCTGTCTTGATATTTCTTGCCGAAATACCTCAGCCAGCGCCCACACGAATTACTTGATCAACTTTTTAAAGAGCGGGGCGTTTGCCCAATCGAGGTGCGCATTCTACAGCGTTTCCCGACCTTGTCAACCGCTAATTTGAATCTCTTAAACATCAATCAATTCAAGCGGTTAAACATCCCCTGAGGCCGGCCCGCTGGCCCTGTCCCTCAAGCGAGATGCGCATTCTACAGACC
>NZ_WUQJ01000010.1 GCF_011074955.1 Marinobacter caseinilyticus
CCCCTGAAAGACATGCCCCACCCTCCGGTGGCGCTGATTAAATTTCTGGGTATAGACACCGTTCAGGTGGCGCATCCCCCTGGAGAGATTGTCATCAGGCGTTTCGATCAAAAGGTGGTAATGATTGCCCATCAGACAGTAGGCATGGCGCACCCAGTTGAACGTACCGCAAACGTCATCCAGGAATGCAAGAAAGGACTCCCTGTCCTCGTCTGTCTCGTAAATCGCTTCTCGCCGATTACCTCGTGAGGTTACATGAGACAAAGCACCAGCGAACTCCAGTCGCCGCGCCCTCGCCATTCCTTGGCTCCTTAACCGGCATTAAATCAGTGAGCTAGACTGCTACGCCTTCCCAAAATTCGCAAGAGAGCAAAAGGCAAGACCTGACCCCGTTATCTTCACCAATATTGCCAAAAATGGCTAAGGCGTGATGTAATCATTTTCTCGAATCATTGTTACGTGTAAAGGAACTACACATGCTACCTGGTAATCGGGGCTCCACCCCATTCGCTCTTTCCGTCTCTGATAAAAATTCCATAGGGCATTTCCTCGCCCGAGTGCAAGCCTCGGACGACTCCACGCAGTTCGCAGATAGATTTACCCGCGATCAGGATCCTGGCTGGCAGCGTTATTTCAACGGAATCTACAATCACCCCAAAACATGGTGGATTGGCATCATTCAGATCCAAATGGTGACTGGCATGTGGGGAGAGCGCCAGAAAGCGCGCGCTATGCTTCGACAGCAGGCGCTTGGAAAAGTCCTCAATCAGCTTTTAGCAGAGGAAAATCGCGAACAGTCGCTGGATCTAATCAATAGAGCTGTTCGGTTCAATCTCAAGTATCGAAAGGCAGACATCGCCGGCCGCATTCACGGCGGAATATTCACAAACTTTGCAAGTACTGGTGGCAGGCGGGGCGGTGCAGTCGGTCCAAAAGTAAAAATCCCTGTAAGCGTTACCAACCTTATGCTTGCCACCTTTGGAGCAGCCATCCGATCTGTTGCGGGAAACTTCGATACCGCCGAGCATATAATCGATTCGATGATCACGGGAAAAGCTCAGGCTCTACCAGAGGGTTACCGATCTCTATCCCGATTCGCCTCAGATGACCAAAAGGTTCCTGAACTTACCGAAGCGGTAAAATCGGGCTTGCAGGGCATATCCGCCGTTAACGAAATCTCTCCCGCACCAATTCCATTGTCAGAATTCTGCTCCCGTCCCGACAACGTTGATATCAGAGGGTTGTGTAAGTGAGATCTTTTCGCGACTCAGAGTTTGTTCGGACACTCCCGGAATCCATCGCATACATATTGAATGAATTCCTGATTTACATCGGTATATTCGTTGCGTTGATTGGTGCTGTCTACTTCAGCTCCTGGTGGGCGTTTCCTATCATCTTCCTCGCATTCATCGCAGTTGGTTACGGACTCACCCAATTGCTAAGAAACAAAAAGCGTGATGAGGGCAATTAAAGCCTCACCAAAAGGACTGGTCTGCGTGAACCGGGACAGATCTATTTTTCCCGAGCCGCCAGGGACGCTGGGGCTTAAAGGGGTCTAAGGCTTAAAGGGGTCAGATTGATTTTATTTTGATCAGCTCCGTCGACTTGCTGGTCGCCCCCGCCCAACCTTCCCAACCTTGCGCCCAAGCGCGGCCTCCACTTGCTCCCGAAACTGGCCGCTACCCAGGATCTGACTGGCAGACAAGCACTTGGCGATATCATGGCAGACCTGTTCCGGAAGGCTAGATCTGAATAGATCACGATACGCGATGCGGCGTTTTGCACTGCTGATACCGATAGCATCGTAGAGTGGATGTGGCGAAATCAGACTGTCAGGCTCCCCCAATGCATTGAAGCGGAAGCTGCTCCAGGGATACTCTTCCGGCTTCTCGACCATGCAAGCCGTCACCGGATTGAGTTCAATATAGCGATAGCAACTCAGGAGATAGCCTTCGGCATCGATCAAACTCCCTTTATGACGCCCTTCCCACAGTGTGCCCGAACGACGGTAAGTTCTATTGATGTACTGAACGTATTGGCGACCGAGATGCTGCATAACCCGGGAGATGCTATCGCCATATTCCGGCGTGATCAGAAGGTGAACGTGGTTGGTCATCAGGCAATAAGCATGGAGCTCAGCACCATAGCGCTTCAGCCCCTCACCCAACATCTGGCGATAGTAGCGAAAATCGTCTTCCGCAAAGAAACAGGCATCCCGATTGTGGCCACGCTGAACCACGTGCACAGGAACGCCAGGCAGATACATCCGTGTCTTCCGAGGCATATTCCACATCCGTTTGGCTTTTTGGTGAGCCTATCCATTGGCTCCAACCGGCATTCTAACTGAACAGTCCTCTTAGGCCGAGTTGACCAATTTTAAATCGATCTGACCCCTTTCATCCCCCCTGAAAGACATGCCCCACCCTCCGGTGGCGCTGATTAAATTTCTGGGTATAGACACCGTTCAGGTGGCGCATCCCCCTGGAGAGATTGTCATCAGGCGTTTCGATCAAAAGGTGGTAATGATTGCCCATCAGACAGTAGGCATGGCGCACCCAGTTGAACGTACCGCAAACGTCATCCAGGAATGCAAGAAAGGACTCCCTGTCCTCGTCTGTCTCGTAAATCGCTTCTCGCCGATTACCTCGTGAGGT
>NZ_WUQJ01000011.1 GCF_011074955.1 Marinobacter caseinilyticus
CAGTTAAACGTCTATTGGCGACAAGAAGGTAATTATCTAAGTCACCCTCACAAATAAGCTTTTTGATCCTTGGAATTTCTTTCTGGATAACGCAGCTTTCGTTATCTTTGCTATAGAATTCACTCTCGGTAAAGCTTTTGTTTAATCCGATAGTATGCTTTGCTTGGATTATCGTAATTCCCTTCCATGGGGATGAGTTGCTAGGGAATGCATCAGCTGTTCCGACAAACTTTGCATCACGCCCGCCATCTGGTCCTTTTGCAAAGCCTTGGGTGGATAATCCAAACAGTCGTTGGGATAGCGCCAGTACCAAATCTTCGAATTGGCCATCACTTAAATCAGAATATGCAAATTTTGCCATTTTCTATAGTGCCTACTGAGTGGTGCTCAAACGGATGCTGCGCTTGCTAACAAAAATATACTCTAAGGCCACCATTCGCAAACTTGCGCGGAATCGGCAGTGATTCGATCCAGTGATCCCCGCACAATCGATTTTTCGCCCTAGACGCTGGTTCATTGAGCTAATGGGGTGGTTTTGCTTGATCCATCTCTCAATCTGCTTTCGCTTTACTACGTCGGGTGAGGCATGCCTACGTTGAAATTGAGAACCTATGAGAAATGGTGAGAACATACTGAGGTTATCCACAGTTAGCGAAGGCGTTTGTATGGGCCGCTCCTGTGACTAAATTTAAGAAAAGTGCTTACATAATGCTTACAATTGAGGATATAGAAACAACAAAGCCCGCACAAGGCGGGCTAAGTAATTGAAATAATTGGTGCCCGGAGGCGGAATCGAACCACCGACACGAGGATTTTCAATCCTCTGCTCTACCAACTGAGCTATCCGGGCGTTGCGGTTAACCCCGAAAGGTGTCACTGCAACGGGGCGCTATTAAACCGGTTTCGGTTGTTTGAGTCAAGACCGGGAGGTGAAAAAACCGGAGACCTGGCGCCTTTGGTTATTAGTTGATCAATCAGGTGGTTAGGATGCTTCCGGCGGCACGTAGCCCTCAGCCTGGTCGAACGGCTCATTTTTGAGGAAGCGCTCCATCTGAGCCTGCAGGTATTTGCGCGAGTTGGGGTCCATCATATTGAGATGTTTTTCATTGATCAGCATGGTCTGTTGGCTCTGCCATTCCTGCCAGGCTTTCTTGGATACATTGAGGTAAATGTCTTCGCCTTTTTTGCCCGGCATGGGCGGAAAGTCCAGGCCTTCAAGCTCTTTCTGAAATTTGCGGCAGAATACTGTGCGGCTCATGTTGGCTCCTGTGTGGGCGGGCGGGTGATCGACGATTACCCCGGATGATAACAGATCAAAGCAGCAAGGGCTGCGCCGGCGAGGTGAGCAGTGTGCGAACAGGCGCTGGTAACCCCAGGCTAAGCGCTTCATCGCGGAAGACCCAGCGGGTACTGGAGGGGTCCGCTACCCGATGGCCGTTAATTACGGCAAGGCGAGCGGGTTGAATGTGGAGATGATAGTGGCTGAACGTGTGCCGAAAGCCGTCGCTGATTTCGGCGTCGGTACAGCTTACACCGAAGCTGTCCTCGCAGGCTTGAGACAGCTCGTCGGCTGTGTAAGCGGCGTCGAGTTCGGGCAGGCTCCAGAGGCCACCCCAGATGCCACTGGGCGGGCGGCGTTCGAGTAAGACACGGCCATCACGGTCTTCCAGAATGATCATCCAGGTGGTTTTTTCCGGCTTGGGTTTTTTCGGTTTGCCACCCGGGTATCGGGCGACCTCGCTCTGATCAAAAGCGCTGCAGCCCTGCTGCAGCGGGCATTGGTGGCAGTCAGGGCGGGTGCGGGTACAGACCAGTGCGCCCAGGTCCATGATGGCTTGGGTGTAGTCTCTGATGCGCTTGTCCGGCGTATGGGCTTCGGCGTGCAGCCACAGCTGTTTCATGACCTGGGTCTGGCCAGGCCATCCGGGCACGGCATGGTAGCGGGCCAGGACGCGTTTGACATTGCCGTCCAGGATGGCGGCCCGTAACTGAAAAGCCTGGGCCAGAATGGCCGCGGCCGTGGAGCGACCAATACCGGGCAGGGCTTCCAGTTGCGCCTGGTCGGCCGGGAACTCACCGTGGTGTTCGATGACGACCGATTGAGCGGCTTTTTGCAGGTTGCGGGCGCGGGCGTAATAGCCGAGCCCGGACCAGTGTCCGAGTACATCGTCTACCGGCGCATCCGCCAGTGTGTGCACATCCGGAAAGCGTGCCATGAACGCCTGGAAGTAGGGGATAACGGTGTTGACCTGGGTTTGTTGCAGCATGATTTCCGAGACCCACACCCGATACGGGTTTCGGTCTTCATGCCACGGCAGGTTTTTCCTGCCGTGCCGGTCGTACCAGCACAGCAGGCGATGGGCGACGCTGTCGGGCATTACTTGAACAAGCCTTTTAACGCATCTTTGACCTTGTCGCCACTTTCGGAACCAAGCTTTTCTTCCAGTTTTTTACCGACTTTTTCATCGATGGCTTTGTCGATTTTTTCCTCGGCTTTTTTGCGAGCCGCGTTAGCCGCCATGGTTTTGAGCGTATCGCGGAAGCGTGAACCGTCAAATGAGCACAACTTGGCGGGGTCTTCCGAGAAATTGCCGCGACACTCGACTGGAATCACGGCACCCTTGACGTAATCGGTGACACGGCATGCGTTGTCACGATGGACCTCGCCAACGACTCGCAAGCCAATTTCATAGTTCAGATCGGACGCTTTCAGATCAACCGAGCCGTCGCCGCGTAATTCCATTCCGGCCAGCGCCGCGACCAGATCGGTATTGTTTAGGGTGTTGCCGTCTATTTTCAGGGTGCCCTTCATGTCGTTAAAGGGCGTGCTGGTGCCCCAATCGGAGGTTGAGAGGCTCTCGCCATTGGCCAACGCGATGCCTTGGCAGGCCATTCGAGTGATGTTCATGCGAGTGAATTGACCTTCGGCGAGATTGAAGTTGATCTCACCGTTCGCCTTCTCACGCAGAACGGAAACCCGGTTGCCCTGGGTTTTGACATCAATGTTGATGTTGGCCGCGCCGGACAGCAGGTCGAGCTCCGCCAGGTCCTTGAGCATGGGCAGGGTTTTGACGTTGGTGACTTTGCTGCCAATGACCCAGGCCGGATTGTCGGTGCGGGCGTCCAGAGTAGCATTGGTGGTGAAACTGCCGTCGTAGAGCTTGCCGCTGAACTCACTGAGCTTGAGTATGCCGTTATTGGCGGTTATCACGGATTTGATGTCGTTGATGGTCAGGTTGCTGACGACCAATTCACTCAGCCCAAGGTTGATGTCGAGTGCCAGCTCTCGCAGTGTTTGCAAGGGCAGCAGATCGCCCTCTTCAGTCTGGCCTGCTGCGCTGGTCTTGCTCGGTTCGGCGCTGGATGGGGCGGTATCTTCTTCGCTGGTCGGTGGCAGATACCGGTCTGCGTTGAAACTGTCGCCGGTGAGCTTGAGGCCAATGGCTTGGTTTGCGAGGCCATAGCTGGCCATTCCGTTAAAGGTGGTGTCGTCGACCTTTATTATGAGGCTGCTGAGCTCCAGCTTGCCTGACGGCCCACCAATGCTGGTCGAGAAGCCCAGGGCGTTCAGCACATCCGGGTCGTCGGTCTCAATCTCGGCCTGGCCAAGATTTGACAGCAATTGTTTGAGTGAGAATTCCGGAATTTTAAGGTCACCACTGATGGTTGGCTGGTCGCCGAAACCGGACACGCTCAGGTTTGTGTTGAGCTCCAGGTTTGCCAGTGTTGCCCTTAAGTTGGTCAGCATGGCCGTTTGGTTTTCGAGGTTGGCTTTGATCGCACCGGTCAGTCGGGTCTGGACGGTCTTCTCGCCAAACGGCTTGCCGCTGAGTTCGAACTGGCTGTCGAGGCCACTGACTTCAAATTCACTTAAAGCTTCGTTGGCGGCCAGTTGGGCGTTGATACGGCCGTCCACTGCAAAGGCCGGTTCGCCGGTGGAGAAGCGGAATGCCAGCTCCAATGGAAATTGCTGACCCAGTTTGATCTGGCTCGCCGCGAGGCTGAAATCTTCCAGGGTGATGGACTGGCCCGAGCTGAGATCGTCGTAATGTACCTGGGCATTGGTGATGCGGACGTCTTCCACATTAAAATTGAGCGGGGCGCTGGCGGTGGGTTCGGCGTCGTCCGTGGGTGCCGTTTCCGGTTGCGCCTCGGCGGCTTGCTCAGTCGCATTCGCCTCGCCTGCAGGTTCGGGCATCACCCGGGTCCAGTTGCCGGTGCCGTTTTTGGCCACGCTCAGTCGGGCGTCCAGGCCATCCAGTACGAACGTGTCCACCTGCGGCGACATGGTAATTAACGACCAGAAGTTGACCTGGGCAATCAGTTGGTCCAGCTTCACCAGACGTTCACCGTCCAGTGTTGCCTCCACGTTATTCAGCTCAAGGCCCAGGGGAATGAATGACCAGCCGATATTGCCCGCCAGTATCAGATCGAGATTGGTGTTGTCCTCGACGACCTGCTCGATTTGCGGTTTGTAGGTGTTGGGGTCGATGACAAGTATGGCGACACCGACAGCGACGACGGCAAATACCATCAGCCCAAACAGCGCAAGAACGATATTGCGGACAGCTTTCATGGTTTAGCATCCTTTCGATTTAAAATGGGCGGATTGTCTCGAGAGCATCAAGGATAACGTAGACGGCTTGAAATTAAAGGTGATGCAATATGACAAAACGTTAGTGTTAAGACAGAATACGTCATTAATAGCCAAAGGGTGTAGGTGGGTGGTGTTTATCACCTTTCAGTCCTTTTGGGGCAGATCAATAATAAAAGAGGAGTTGAGAGTGGCTATCACGGTATCCATCGAGTTAAATCGCGACATTGAAATCCCCGGCCCATACGACGACGTGTTTGACCTGCTGGCCGATGTGCCCAGGTCAGCCAGTCACTTTCCCAAGGTGGACAAGCTGGTGGATCTGGGTGACAACGCCTATCGCTGGGAAATGGATAAAATTGGCGTTGATAAACATGCGATTCAGTCCGTGTACGCCAGTCAGTACTCCGCCGATCGGGAGGGCGGAAAAATCACCTGGACGCCGGTCAAAGGTGAGGGCAATGGCGTGGTGAAAGGCTCCTGGGTATTAACCAGCAAGGACGACAATACCACGCGCGCGAAATTCCAGACTTCCGCAGAGCTGACGTTGCCGTTGCCAGGGTTATTGAAGTTGGCTATCAGCCCGGTGATCAAGCATGAGTTCAACAGCTTGGTTGATACTTACATGGCGAACTTGAAAAAAGCGTTCTGACAAGAAGTACTTGAATTTCCGGGGCGGCGAGCCGGTAATGGTGCAGGACGAAGACCGGTAGAACAGGTATAATTCTCGTTCACTTGATATCGGCTTTTGCCGCCTAATGACTTTGGAGACCCCATGGCCGAACGTAAGGCACGGGTAGAGCGAAATACCCTCGAAACTCAGATCACCGTTGAAATCAATCTGGACGGCACGGGGCAGTCCCGGTTCGAAACCGGCGTGCACTTTCTTGATCACATGATGGATCAGATCGCACGTCACGGACTGGTCGATCTGGATATTGTTGCGAAAGGCGATCTGCACATTGACGACCACCACACTGTGGAAGACATTGGCATTACGCTGGGTCAGGCCTTCAAGGCGGCCGTGGGTGACAAAAAAGGGATTCGTCGCTATGGCCATGCTTACGTGCCGCTGGATGAAGCCCTGTCACGGGTGGTGATTGATTTGTCCGGTCGTCCCGGACTGACCATGGATGTCCCTTATACCCGAGGCTCAGTGGGTGGCTTTGACGTTGACCTGTTTGGCGAGTTTTTCCATGGTTTCGTCAATCACTCCATGGTGACGTTGCACATCGACAACCTCAAAGGCAAAAACACTCACCACCAGATTGAGACCGTGTTCAAAGCATTCGGTCGCGCCCTGCGAATGGCGATTGAGTCGGATGAGCGCATGGCTGGTGTGGTCGCCTCTACCAAAGGCTCGCTGTAACCCGTTTCGGAGCTCTATTCTGTAATGAAAACCCTGGCCATTATCGATTACGGGATGGGTAATCTCCATTCCGTCAGCAAGGCAGTGGAACACGTTGCGCCGGATACCCGGGTCTTAGTGACCGCGGATCCCGCTCAGATACGCAGCGCAGACCGGGTCATTTTGCCGGGTGTCGGCGCGATCCGGGATTGCATGGCCGAGATTCGTCGCCTGGGCGTCGACGACCTGGTTCGAGAGGTGTCGTCGGACCGGCCATTGCTGGGTATCTGTGTCGGCATGCAAGCCTTGATGTCCCGAAGCGAGGAAAACGGCTGGGTGGATTGCATCAATCTATTTCCCGCCGAGGTGCGATTTTTCGGGCAGAACCTTGAAGAAGAGGGCGTCCGCCTGAAGGTTCCCCACATGGGCTGGAACGAGGTGCACCAGACCGTGGATCACCCAGTGTGGCATGGCATACCGGACGGTGACCGCTTCTATTTTGTGCACAGCTACTACGCCGAAGCGGAGCATAATGCCGATATTGCCGGTCGCACGCACTACGGTGTTGATTTGGCTGCGGCGGTTGCACGAGACAATATTTTTGCCGTGCAGTTTCACCCCGAAAAGAGCCATCGGGCGGGCCTGCAACTGCTAAAAAACTTTGTGCAGTGGTCGGGTACCTGATTGCTGCTCTGCCTAATTGAAAGACTGATAACGGAATCTCCCTCATGTTGATTATTCCCGCCATTGATTTGAAAGACGGTAAATGTGTTCGCCTGCGTCAGGGCCGCATGGAAGACTCCACGGTGTTCTCGGATGACCCGGTTGAGATCGCCACTCGCTGGGTCGACGCGGGTGCCCGCCGATTGCATTTGGTGGATCTCAATGGTGCGTTTGCCGGTGAACCGGTGAATGGCGAAATCGTTCAGGCCATTGCCCGTAAATACCCTGACCTGCCGATCCAGATTGGCGGCGGCATCCGGTCTTCAGAAACGATAGAAGCCTACCTGAATGCAGGCGTGCAATGGGTCATTATTGGCACTAAGGCGGTGAAGGAGCCGGAGTTTGTCACGGCAATGTGCAAGCGTTTTCCGGGTCATATCATTGTGGGCCTGGATGCCAAGGATGGGCGGGTGGCGACCGACGGCTGGGCAGAGGTGTCAGACGTGATGGCAACGGATTTGGCAAAGCGGTTTGCCAACGATGGCGTGGACGCGATTGTGTACACCGACATTAGCCGCGACGGCATGATGCAAGGTGTGAATGTAGAGGCAACGGCCGCGCTGGCCGAGGCGGCGGGCATCCCGGTGATCGCCTCGGGTGGCGTGACCAATATGGACGACCTGATGCAGCTGGCGGATGTGGCCGACCGGGGCATTCTGGGCGCCATTACTGGACGTGCCATCTATGAAGGGACATTGGATGTAGCGGAAGCCCAGGCCTGGTGTGACAGCCTGGGTGCAAGGTCGGAGCTCTGATATGGCGTTGGCAAAACGGATCATTCCTTGCCTGGATGTGGACAAAGGACGCGTTGTAAAAGGTGTCAACTTTGTGGATATCCGCGATGCCGGTGACCCGGTGGAAGTCGCTCGCAAATACAATGAGCAGGGTGCCGACGAGATTACATTTCTAGATATCACGGCCAGTCACGAAAGCCGGGACACCACCTATGAGACGGTGGAACGAATGGCCAGCGAGGTCTTTATCCCGCTGACGGTCGGTGGCGGTGTGCGTACGGTTGAGGATATCCGCAAGCTGCTCAATGCTGGCGCCGATAAGGTAAGCATCAATACCGCGGCGGTGTTTGATCCGGACTTCGTGCGGAAAGCGGCGGAGCGGTTTGGCAGCCAGTGCATTGTGGTGGCAATTGATGCCAAGCGCGTGAGCAAAGCCGGCGAAGTGCCGCGCTGGGAAATATTTACCCACGGTGGCCGCAAGCCAACCGGTCTGGATGCGGTCGAATGGGCAAAGAAAATGACCGCCCTGGGCGCCGGAGAGTTGCTGCTTACGAGCATGGACCGGGATGGCACCAAGGTAGGATTTGACCTGGGCCTGACCCGGGCAATCAGCGATGCGGTGTCGGTGCCAGTCATTGCATCGGGGGGTGTTGGTGAGCTACAGCATCTGGCTGACGGGGTCACCGAGGGGGGTGCCGATGCCGTATTGGCGGCGTCCATTTTCCATTTTGGCCAACACACTATTCCGGAAGCCAAGGCCTTTATGAAGGCGCAGGGTATTGAAATCCGCGATTAGCGGCGGGCGCGGTCAGCGCTTGTGAGCAAGTGCTGGTGAGACAGCCTCTTTGTCACCGTTAATGAACATGGCGCGGTTGTTGTTTCTCAGCGCCCACAGCGCGCTCACCGTGGCCACGGCAATGCCTTGTTCGTCAAGCTCGGGCAGTTTTTTAATAAGATAGTCCACCGTCACTTTGTGGGGGTGGCCAATGCCGATGGCACTGCCAGTGTCCCGCGCCTTCTGCACCAGTAATTTGAACTGGGCATCGACATACTCTTCCGTTTGTTCATGATCCAGAAATACGTCCCGCACCATGGTCGGTATCCTAAATGCCTCGGCCGTTGCGCCGGCCACGGTGGTGGCGATGGTTCGGCTATCGACAAAATAGACCGGATACTGATCCAGTTCCGCCATGACCCATTCCATACGGTCCTGCATTTGGGTGAGTTGACTGCCCATATGGTTGTTAACACCCTGCACATGAGGGATCGACTGAAGGGCACGTCGCAGGACCCGGATCGTTGACAGCATGTCCATTCCAGTTTCCAGTCCGCCGGCCCCAAGGCCCAGGTTTCGGGTGTTGGCCATTGGGATATGGAGCATGATTTCTTTGTGATGCTGGTGCGCCATTTCGGCAAGCGTTGTGGTATGCCGACGATAGGGCAGGAAGGCCAGGGTGACCGGTTGCTCTAACATCGCCAGACGGCGACCTTGAGTCAGATCATGACCCATATCATCAATGATGATGGCGATGGTCGGTGGAGGGGTGTTGTCACTGAATTCGGCGCGAACGGGCTGCGCTGCCGACGCAAGTGTCGTCAGCAGTGTGAGCGCAGTTATTAATACCAGGGCTGGCTGCATAGAATCAGTCGTTCCGGATCGGTCTCTTGTCGAGAATGCGTAAGCCTTTGAGCAGGTTCAGCGCCGAGCGTAGCTGGAAATCTCTGTCAATCGGATTGGTGGTCGGCTCGTCGCCGTCTGCCTGTTCCGGAGCGGTCTCCATGTTGCCATTTTCAAGATGGCCGCTGAGGTCGGCTTCTGTGAAGAACGGTTGGTTGTCCACCTCGGTCAGTCGGGCCTGCTTCACCACAATGTCCGGTTTGATGCCCTTGGCCTGAATGGAGCGGCCGTCCGGGGTGTAATAACGGGCGGTGGTCATCTTGATGGCGTGGGTCTCATCCAGTGGGATGACGGTTTGAACAGAGCCTTTGCCAAAGGAGTCGGTACCCATTACCACCGCGCGCTGGTGGTCTTGCAGGGCGCCGGCGAGAATTTCAGAGGCCGATGCTGAGCCGCCATTAATCAGAACAACGATGGGGGTCCCGTCAGTAAGATCGCCAGGCTTGGCGCTGAAGCGCAAGCGTGAGCTTTGGATGCGGCCTTCCGTGTAGACGATCAAGCCTTCATCGAGTACTGCGTCGGCGGCTTCCACGGCGGCTTGCAGGATGCCACCGGGATTGTTGCGCAGGTCGATGACCAACCCTTCAAGGTGGCCACCGTTGTCACTGGTGAGCTTTTTGATGGCGTCACTGAATTCCTGGCCGGTCTCGGCCTGAAACTGCGTCAGGCGAATGTAGCCATAGCCATCTTCGACCAGTCGTGACTTGACGCTGGCCACTTTGATGACATCGCGGACCACGTCGATCTCGATCGGGCCGGTTTCGGTGTCTCGAATGATGGTCAGGGTCAGCACCGTGCCAGGTTTGCCTCGCATCAGCGTGACCGCTTCTTCGAGCGACATGCCCTTGACCGGCTGATCGCCGAGTTTGATGATCAGGTCGCCCGCTTGAACGCCTGCTTTCTGGGCGGGCGTGTCGTCAATCGGCGAGATCACTTTTATGAAACCATCTTCCATGCCGACTTCGATGCCAAGACCGCCAAACTCGCCACTGGTGTTCTCTTCCAGCTCTTCGTAAGCCTTGGGTTCAAGGTAAGTGGAGTGGGGGTCAAGTCCGGACAGCATGCCCTTGATGGCATTCTCGAGTAGCGTCCGGTCGTCCACCTCTTCGACATAGGCGTCTTTGATCCGGCTGAACACTTCGGTAAATTTGCGCAGGTCCTGCAGGGGCAGTTGGGTCTCAGGGTCGGGTAGGCGAAGCTCAACATCCTTGCCCTCGGAAATCGCCTTGAGCAGCTGTTGGCCTTGGGCGTCAGGTTCTTGAGCGTGGGTCAGAGCCGGGAGCGTAGTCATTAGGGCGGCGGCACCGAGCAGTGCGCCGAAAAAGACAGAGTGATGCTTACTTCTGACCCGTATCATTCACGTATCCTGTTTCCTGATTGTCATTATTGACTTCCGTTTTAACAGTATGGCGGTCTGTCGGAAGTTTGTCAGCTTTGAAACTGGTTTCGAATCAGCGATTCAGCCAAGACTCCGGATTCTGGGGTTTGCCCTTGTAACGTATCTCAAAGTAGACGCCAATGTCATCGGTGCCACCAGACTGGCCGGCCACCGCAATGGGCTCGCCGGCATCGACCCAGTCGCCGGGGCTTTTCAGCAAACTGCTGTTATGCCCATACAGACTCATATAGCCGCCACCATGGTCAACAATGGTCATCAGGCCAAAGCCTCGCAGCCAGTTGGAAAATACCACTCGGCCATAATGAATGGCCCCGACGTCGACACCTTCTGCGGTTGCGATAAGCACGCCATTCTGGCGCAGTTTTCCGTGCGCGAGACTGTCACCGAAGCGCCGGATTACCTTACCACGGGCGGGCCAGGGAAGTTTGGCTTTCAACGCCTTGAACGGCTTGGACTCATTGGGTGCGGGAATGCTGGCGATGGCTTCCTCCACCTCGCGAAGCAGCTTTTCCAGTCGTGCCCGGTCAGCAACCAGGGCCGCGCGCTCCGATTGCCGGTCGCGTATATCGGTGTTCAATGCGGTCAGGGTTTGTTGGCGCTGCTTCTTTTTATCGCGCAACGTTGCCTGGCGGTCTTCAACCTGAAGCTTAAGCTGCGACAATTCGACCTGGGTGGCCTGGGCATCCTGCTGGGTCGCTTTCAGTTTTCTAAGGGTGGTGTTGAACGCGTCCAGGCGCTCGATGGCATCCCGGCTCAGGTACTCGTAGTAGGTCATGGTGCGGGAGATCGTTTGCGGGTCGATTTCATTCAATAGCACTTTGACGGCCGGTGCGTCGCCTTCCATCCAGGCGGTCCGTATCTGTTTTTTCAGGCTTTCCCGCTGCCGCGCCAGGACCCTGTTCAGGTCGGCCTGTTCGGCTTGCAGCGCTTTCAGGCGCTTGGTTTGTACCATCGCCTTGGCCTGGAGCGCTCGCCGTTCACGAGTCAATTGGCTGATTGCGCGATCCGTTTCGACCAAATCCTGCTCCAGGGAGCTGCGATCCCGCTCAGCGGATTTTAACCACTTGTCAATGGAAAGGATTTGATCTTTGAGCGCCTCAACCTGCGCCGGCGTGACATTTTGCTCGGCCGCCGCATGCCCGGTCAATACCCCGAGAAAGAGGCCCAGCACCGCGATTTGGCCGACGCCCCGGAGCCATGACCGGGCGCCCGACTGACGGACGCCGGCAGGCGTCAACCGGACGAACGAACCCGGTATGGGTGCCGTCAAAGCAGTGTCTTTGGGGCGCGCAGTGATTGCTTTAGCCTGCATCGACCAGACTATGGCCGGTCATCTCTGCCGGTTTGTCGATGCCCATGAGGGCCAGCAGCGTCGGAGCGACATCACTCAAGCTGCCGCCTTCCTGGAGGCTCGACACGTTTGAACCGATGTACACCAGCGGTACCGGGCCAATGGTATGCGCCGTATGCACCTGGCCAGACTTGGGGTCGGTCATTTGTTCGCAATTACCGTGATCGGCGGTAATCAGCGCCTGGCCACCGACCTCGTCAATGGCTTTCGCAATTCTCTCAATGCACTGGTCCAGGCACTCGGCGGCCTCGATGGCGGCGTCCAGTTTGCCGGTATGGCCGACCATGTCGCCATTGGCATAGTTGCACACGAGCAGATCGAATTTGCCGCTCTTGATGGCGTCCACCAGTTTGTCGGTGACTTCCGGCGCGCTCATTTCTGGTTGCAGGTCATAAGTGGCGACGTTCGGCGACGGAATCAGGATGCGTTCTTCGCCCTCGAAGGGTGTCTCAACGCCGCCATTGAAGAAAAACGTGACATGGGCGTACTTCTCGGTTTCTGCGATGCGTAACTGGGTTTTGCCCAGCTTGGCCATGTACTCGCCGAGACCATTTTCGAGCGTTTCAGGAGGATAAGCGCAAGAGGTATCAATGTCCGCTGCGTACTGAGTCAACATGACGAAGTCGGCGATGGCGGGATGTTTGCGACGTTCAAATCCATCGAAATCCCGCTCGACGAAGGCACGGGTGATTTCGCGCGCGCGGTCTGCTCGGAAGTTCATGAAAATCAATGCATCGCCATCATTAACGGTGGCGTCGGGCTCATCGGCTTCCTGAAGGAGTGTGGGCTTGACGAACTCGTCGTTTTCGCCGCGTTCATAGGCCTGGGCCAAGCCTTCCACGGCGGTTGGCGCGGTGAACTCGGCCTCGCCCAGAGTCAATAGGTTGTAAGCCGCCTCGACCCGATCCCAGCGATTGTCACGGTCCATGGCATAGTAGCGCCCGACCATCGATGCCACCCGGCCGACGCCCAGCGATTTCATTTTTGCGGCCGCTTTCTCCAGCGAGGGTTTGGCACTGCGCGGAGGCATATCGCGGCCATCAAGAAAGGCGTGGATGTAAACCTGTTTGGCGCCGCGGTCAGCGGCCAGTTGTGCGGCCGCGAGTACGTGATCCTCGTGGCAGTGAACACCGCCCGGCGACAGCAGTCCCATCAGGTGCACGGCCCGGTCCTGGCGAACGGCTTTATCAATGGCATCACACAGCACCTGGTTGTGGGCGAAGGTGCCGTCCGCCAGATCCTTGTCGATTCGGGTCAGGCTCTGGTAAACCACCCGGCCAGCGCCGAGGTTCATGTGACCGACTTCGGAATTGCCCATCTGGCCTTTTGGTAGGCCGACAAACATGCCGGACGTATTGATCAGTGTTTTCGGCTGTTGTTGCCAGATCTTGTCCCAGAATGGAGTGTTGGCATTGCTGATCGCGTTGTCGTCAGCGGGTTCACGATAGCCCCAGCCGTCAAGAATAATCAAAGCTGTCGGTTTGCGGGTGTCAGTCATCTCACCATCCGGTTGCTGTTGGTAACCACGTGCAGCCGATGCAGGGATTACCTGAGGAATGAAAGGTTTTAGATTCTACCCGGTTTGGCCAGTTCCGGCTATGCGGAGTGCCTTCTGTCAGCGGCAGCAGACGTGTATAATCTCGCCAAATTATCCAGCAGGGCACATTGTTGATGGAAAGGTTGTTTGAGTTTGTCGTTAGTCATTACGTTCTGGTGTCAGCGTTTGTCGCGCTGTTGGCAGCCCTCTTCCTTCTCGAGAGCCGCCGGGGTGGCCAGAAGGTCAGTGCTCAGGCTGCGGTGAACCTGATCAACCGGGATCAAGCGATCGTGGTGGATATCCGCGACCGGAAAGAATACGGCGAAGGTCGCATCACCGGCTCTGTGCATATTCCGCTCAGCGCGATTAAAGAGCGCGCCAGCGAGCTGAAAAAGCACAAGGACAAGCAGTTGATCGTCGTCGACAAGATGGGGCAGCACTCAGCCGCAGCGGTCAAGCTGTTGAATGGCGAAGGCTTCGAGAACGTCTCTCGTTTGGGCGGTGGCATCGCGGACTGGAAGAGCAGCAACCTCCCGCTGGTGAAAAAGTAGGGTAGGTGTGGTTTGCGCTTGAACGGGTGTGTAACCTGACGCACTGTTTCACACCTCGACCCAGGCCGGGCGGTCACACCCACGGCCGCGCCTGGCTAACAATAACAGGGCCGCACAACGCCCACGACAGAGAATGAAAGGATCGAACATGGCTGATAATGAACAGGCCGCCGCTGGCAGCGAAGACACCAACCAACCTCAGTTCGCACTCCAGCGGATTTACGTAAAGGACATGTCCTTCGAGTCACCCAATTCACCGCTGGTGTTTCAGGACCAGTGGAAGCCACAGGTGAATCTGGACCTGAACACAACGCACACCAAGGTGAGTGACAATCAATACGAAGTCATCTTGTCTCTGACGGTAACGTCAAAAATTGACGAGAAAGTGGCTTTTATTGTTGAGATCCAGCAGGCCGGTGTGTTCTTGCTGAAAGGGATTGAAGGGCCTCAGCTTGGTCAGATGCTGGGCGCGTATTGCCCTAACATCCTGTTCCCCTACGCCCGTGAAGCCATCGATGGCATTGTCAGCAAGGGCAGCTTCCCGGCCTTGATGTTGGCTCCGGTCAACTTCGACGCTATCTACGCGCAAGCGGTGAAGCGCCAGCAGGACGAAGCAAACGGCGAAGCCGAGAAGGAAGAACAAACTCACTGATGTTTTGGTGAGAAAACAGGCTCATCGCGGATGGGTTTGAAAGCACGGATATTGAAGGCGATCACCGAACGGCTGTTTGCCTATGCAACCGAGGCTTCAGTTTCGGAGCAGGCCCGCGGCCTGCCAGATTGACCCTAAGGACCCTGGCGGGCCCTCCGAAGCTGAAGCGTCGGCTACGAAAACCATTCCGACAGAGTTGGGTCGTCCGCCAGCCATAGCCGTGTTTCCTCAGTAAAGCGCAATGTGTCGTGTCTCTGTCTTGTCCTCAAAAGCCCCCATTACGGGGGCTTTTGGCGTGTGTGGTTCCGAGTAACGGTCGGTCAGCAAGCGGCCGTATTTGATGTTACACGCCGCCGACAAAATCGAGCTGGCGCCACGCCTCGTACACAACGATCGCCGCGGTGTTTGACAGGTTCAGGCTGCGACTGCCGGGCTGCATTGGCACCCGGATGCGGTGCTCCTCCGGCAACTGCCGACGTATGGTATCCGGCAACCCCCGGGTCTCGGGGCCGAACATCAGGTAATCACCCGCCTCAAACCGGACCTGTTGATAAGGTTGGCTGCCCTTGGTCGTCAGTCCGAACAGGCGTCGTGGAGTCTCCGACGCCACAAAGGCCTCAAAATCCGGGTGTACCATCAGGCTGGCGTATTCGCTGTAGTCGAGCCCTGCGCGTCGAAGCTGCTTGTCATCAAGGCTGAAGCCAAGGGGCTCAATCAGGTGAAGTTTGCAGCCTGTGTTGGCGCATAGCCGGATGATGTTGCCTGTATTCGGCGGTATCTCCGGCTCGTAAAGAACCACGTTAAGCATGGGGGGAGGTCTCTTCTGGCTGATCCCTTGACTGACAGGCCAAGGTCCCAGCAAACGTGAAAACAGGGCGTGGCAATCGCCATGCCCTGCAGGCCAGCACCTTGACAAACGCCTTCAGAAGCACGCAGTCAATTCTGTCACTGGCCAGAGCGGGTGTTAGCGTTCGACGGCCAATGCCACGCCCATACCGCCGCCAATGCACAGTGTGGCCAGGCCCTTCCTGGCATCCCGGCGGCTCATTTCGTGGAGCAGGCTGACCAGGATGCGGCAACCTGAAGCGCCAATCGGGTGACCCAGGGCAATCGCGCCGCCATTCACATTCACTTTGTCAGTATCCCAGCCGAGGTCCCGGTTGACCGAGATGGCCTGGGCGGCGAACGCTTCGTTGGCCTCGATCAGGTCGAGGTCAGTGGCAGACCAGCCTGCGCGTTTCAGGCAGCGCTGGGTCGCGGGGATTGGTCCGGTTCCCATAATGGCGGGGTCAACACCGGCGTTGGCGTAGCCGCGAATGGTCGCCAGGGGAGTCAACCCCAGTTCGGCGGCCTTCTCTGCGCTGCAGACCATGACGGCCGCTGCGCCGTCGTTTAATGATGACGCATTGCCTGCCGTAACAGTGCCGTCTTTCTTGAACGCCGGGCGTAGCTTGGCCAGACCGTCCGCGCGGACGCCATCCCGAGGGCCTTCGTCCCGATCAACCACCAGCGGTTCCCCTTTACGCTGTGGAATGCTCAACGGCACAATCTGGCCATCAAAATAACCGGCCTTTTGCGCGGCAACGGCCTTCTGCTGGGAGGCCGCCGCGAATGCGTCCTGTTCTTCCCGGCTGATGCCGTACTGCTCAACAATGTTTTCGGCGGTGATGCCCATATGGTAGTCATTAAAGGCATCCCACAGCCCATCGGTCACCATGGTGTCGATCATTGACCAATTGCCCATGCGCTGGCCATTTCGGCTGTTGGGCAATACATGGGGTGCCTGGCTCATGCTTTCCTGGCCGCCGGCAATGATCATCTCGGCGTCGCCGCATTGAATGGCTTGTACGGCCATATGGACAGCCTTCAAGCCGGAGCCACAGACTTTATTGATGGTCATGGCAGGCACGGATGCAGGCAGGCCGGCATTGATCGCGGACTGTCGGGCCGGGTTCTGACCGACGCCCGCCGTCAAGACCTGCCCCAGCACAACTTCGTTGACCTGATCCCCGGATACACCGGTCTCATCAAGCAGCGCCTTGATCACGGCCGTTCCGAGCTGATCCGCCCGTAAACTCGACAATGCACCGCCGAAAGCACCGATGGCGGTTCGTTTGGCTGAAACAATCACAACATCCCGCATAACCTTCTCCTTTAAAAGCGTGTTTGTCGCCATTGTATCATTCGCACCGAGTGCAGTGCGCTTTTACGGATCACCGCACTGGGTCCGTAAACGGGTTGCGGGAAATTGTTCGCAGGGCTGTGGTTCCTGCTGTCTCAGTGGCGAAGGTGTTACATATTCAAGCTGCGACCGCCATCCACGGCCAGGATTTGCCCGGTCACAAACGGCGCCCCGGCCAGGAAATAAGCCACCGCGCCAGCAATATCTTCCGGGTGGCCGGTACGTTTTAATGGCGTCCGGTCGATAATGGTTTGCGGGTCGGCTGAAACCTTCTGGTCATTGTGTTCTGGCCACAGTATGGCGCCGGGCGACACACCGTTGACCCTGACCGCGGGGGCGAGGTCTTTGGCCCAGGCCCGGGTCAGGGCGGCCAGCCCCGATTTGCTGGCGCAATACAGCGGGTGCTCGGGTAACGGCTGTTCACTGTATATGTCGATGAGGTTGACGATGCTGCCGTGGCTTGCCATCAGTGCCGGTAAGCAGGCCTGCCCGAGTAAGAAGGGCGCCCGAAGGTTGGTGTTCATAATGCGGTCCCAGTCGTCCAGTGTCGCCTCACCGGTTGGCGTCGGGTAGAACACCGATGCATTGTTGATCAAACCGTCGAGCCGGTTCCAGGCGGCGATACTGGCCTGGGCCAGCTGCGTTATCTCGCCGGGTTGGCAAAGATCGGCCTGCACGTCGATGGCTGAGTCAGGGCGGCGGCTGTTGAGCGTCTTGACCAGGCTGCGTGCCTGCTGTGGTCGGGAGCGGTGATGGACGATGATGCGCCAGCCACGGTGGTGCAGCGTTTCGGCCATGCAGACGCCAAGACGCTGGGCGGCGCCGGTAATGAGTACCACTGGGCCGGGATCGGTCACGGGGCGTCCTCGCGGTGGTTGAGTGGCGTTGACTCGGCAATACGACGAAGTCGTTCGCGGTGGATGGCTGCTCCAAGTTCGGGTCCGGAGAACCCTTGTGCCATAAGAGCGCGGGCGTTGACTTTGTTCGCGACCGCGTAGGCCTGGCGCAGGGTGGTTGCAACCTCGGTCGTTAGCGAATTGGGCAAACAGTGGCCCACGGACAGCAACCGCTCGAAACGTTCGGGCCGTCGCCACACATCCGCATCATCAAGCACCGCAAGTTGCGCCGCCGGCGAGGTGGCGGTGGGTATCCGTTCAGCCAGTCTGGCGGTTAACCGGGCCAGTTCCAGGCACTCGTTGGGTGCTTTCAGGGCTTTTGCGCGGGCTTCTTGCTGTTCCGGTTGGAGTGCCGCCAGCAGTGCGGCAAACCGGACGTCGGTGGGTGAGGGTTGTTGGCAAGCGCAGCGCAGATTGCTCAGTGCCGCTTTCAGGCAGGGTTCATCTTCGAACTCCGGCACCAGCACGGACAATGCCCCGCACTGGTCCAAGACCTCGAAAAATACCACCGGATTGTTCTCCTGCAGGGCGCGCTGCATTTCCTGCCAGACCCGTTCGGGCACAAGGTGCTGCACCTCGCCGGCCTCAACCATTTGGCGCATGACGCCCAGGGTGTCGGGGGTGACTGTAAAACCAAGGGTGGAAAATCGGGCCAAAAACCGCGCGGTTCGCAGAATGCGCAGGGGGTCTTCCGAGAAGGCAGCGGACACATGGCGCAGTTCTCGCCGGGCAAGGTCGGCCTGGCCATTAAAGGGATCGATGATTTTACCGTCGGTGGTCTGGGCCATCGCGTTGATGGTCAGGTCCCGGCGCTGCAAATCTTCCTCCAGAGTGACGTCCGGTGCACTGTGAACGGTAAAGCCGTGGTAACCGCGGCCCTGTTTTCTCTCAGTCCGGGCCAGTGCGTATTCTTCATTTGTCTCAGGGTGCAGAAACACGGGGAAATCGGCGCCTACCTGGCGATAGCCGGCCGCCAGCATTTGTTCGGGCGTGGCGCCAACGACGACCCAGTCCCGATCGGTTACGGGCAGCCCGAGTAGGGCATCGCGCACAGCGCCGCCAACGAGATAGATGTCCATGAAAGTCCCAAAGTTATGCGGTGTAGAGGCACAATTATCATAGGCTTATGCCAGTAGCGCAAACGACCGCTACGGGTTGCGTGATTCGGGGGAGTGTTGGGCCATCCCTTCAGCGTCCGCACGTGACCGAGGCATCCGCTAGCTGGAATGCTCCGTGGGGCCCGGCCATGGCCGATCGCGATCAACGTTTATGGCGCGTCATCCTGACGGGAGAGGAAGCGTTTGTCCGGAGAGCGGGCCAGTCTGTTCATGAACCAGACTGGCCCGCAACGTTTGTGTGGCTAGAATGCAGCGCCCAGTTCAATGGCCGCCCCAGTATCCGTGTCGCTCACCAGACCGGCAATATCGAGCCGGGCGCCAAACGGAGACAAGCCGATACCAAAGGTCAGCTGTGTTGACTCTTCAATGCCATTGCTGCTGTCGTTGCTGGACAGATTGTGGCGCGCGCCCAGGCGAAGTTGTGCGTAACGGAAGGCGTCAAACTCGGCACCGATGGCCACCCATCGGGTATCGTCTTCAAAACCAAACGCTTTGGTTTTGGTCAGGTCCCAGTCGGCGGTGACCGTGTGAAACTCGCCCGTATGGGCAATGCCGACCGTTACCCGTGGGTCCAGCTCGTAGGTCCGGATCTGTTCCCCCAGTTGAGGGCGGGAGGCTGCCGAGTCGAGTGCCATCGGGATCATGTTCTTGACCACAACACCGGCATTCCACTGCCGGGTTTCGCCGAAGCTGTAAACGGCGCCCAGATCAAAATTGAAGCTGCTTTTATCCGTTTCATACTCGTCACGGTCGACATCGTTATCCTCAAAGCCCGAGACGGTTTCGGTGTACTGAAATGTTCTCAGCTGCACGTATTTAGGTGAAACCCCAAGCTGGAGCCGGTTGCCGTTGGCAAGCGCGAACGCACGCGCAAAGCTGATGCCGAACTCTGACACCGCGGTGGCCAGCAGGCGCCCGCGGGACTCAAGGTCGCGATCAAGGTCAGCGAGCAAAAGCTCGGCCGCTGTGGCGGTTTCCAGGTCCGCCAGGTACTGCTCGTCGTCCTGGTCAAAGTCACCGCGTGCCGTCGCTCGTAAAGACGCATTGGCGAACACGCCTACCGCAAGGGTTTTGCTGGGAAGCGCGACGCTGAGACCAACAGCGGCATCGACGCGCACGGTGTCCTTGTCGAATGCATTGAGTTGTCGCCGTAAATCGCCCGCCGCATCGCGAGCCTCTTGCGGGCTGGAGGTCTTATCGATGCCCTGGAACCGGTCAATGGTGTCCTGGATCGCATCGATCTGATCTCCGGTCTCTTCCTCATCCGCAAACCGGGCGTTGACGGACGGCAGAATCAGGCCGAAATCATCGGACCAGTCGTGATGATCGGCTGCCAGCATTGCCGGATTGGCGCTATTGGCACTGGCGGGGTGTGCTGCGGCCACGCCGGTGCCACCCATGGCAAGCGATCGGGCGGTATTGAATGTCTGCGCTCCGGCGAAGGTTAATGAGGAGGCAAGCGACAACCCGATGGCCAGGGACAGGCGCGAAAACTGGCAGAAGATCATAGATCAGGAAACTCCAACGATTAGACACACGTAATACCGGGCCCCTTGGAGGGCTTTGTTTTTTATTGCGATATCGAGAAGTTAGGGTAATGCAAGGCGGGACCGTCGGCATTAGCAGAGGGGTAACGGATTGTTGACCGTCTGTTAACGACGGTATGAATTTGCCGCTCTGGCGGGTGAATTTCGGTGAGTGGCTATGTGGGTTTAGGTAAAACAAAGGCTTACAGAAGTTGGCGTGTTTCTTCCATGGTGAACCTAAATTGCCGTATTTCCGGAGACAAAACATGATGCTTCGCTGGATCAGCCTGATAGTGGCCATTGCTTTGGTGGGTTGTGCCCCCATTCGCCAGGACCAACAGACGAGTGAAAACACTGACCGCCGGTTCGAGCCGATTACGGTCAGGGTCAGTGGGTTTGGTACCTACGAGGATACCGCCAAGGATCGCCTCAATACCCGCAAGCGGCTGCTGGCGCGACGTGCATCGCAGTTGGACGCCTACCGGAATCTGGCCGAGCGGGTTTATGGCACAGTGATCTACGGCAGCTCCACAGTGAATGATTTTGTGCTGCGCAATGACATGTTCCGGGCCTACGTCGACACCTACCTTCGGGGGGCCAAGCTGGTGGCAGTCAATGAACACAGCGACGGCGTGGTTGAATCGGTCATGGAGCTGAAGCTGGAGCCCAGATTTCGCGAATGCGTATCCAAAGTTGCTGACCACCGGGTCAGAGATTTGTGCGTGATCCCCATGCCATTGGAGAACGACAGTGCTGGCGACGTTCACAGCCGCAGTGTTGATTCGCTGTACTACCTAGAATGATGTCTGAGCACTTGGAGTCTGTGATGACGCTGAGTCGTTGGAACTGGCGATCGTTGGTTTGTCTGGCGTGCGCCTTGTTGGTATTGGGACCCTGGGGCGTGGCCCAGGCGGTTGTGCTTGAGGGCACTGGTCAGGCCGTCATACAGGGCGATGATCTGGATCAGGCGCGCACTCAGGCTCGGCGAGCCGCCTTGAGGGATGTGGCGCTGCAGTACGAGGCGCGCATCGCCAGTGAAGAGACCATGGAAAACGGGGTATTAACCGACTCGCGCCTTACCGTTGCCTCCCAGGCGCGGGCCAGAGACGTCCGGGTGGTTAACGAGGTGCGTCGGGGTAACCTGTTGCGTCTCACCATTCGGGCTGACATGTCGGCCGGGCAGGCCTGCGGTGCGGGTGAGGCGGCCCGCATGAAGAAGCGCGTGGCGGTGACTGGATTTCCGATCCTGTACCCTGATCAGGCCCGCATCGGCCGTATTGGCGATGCCGGCGAAGTCTTGCCGCAGACCCTGCAGGCGACCCTCCAGAGCGAGGGCAGTTTGCAGATTTTCGGGGCAACCCGGTTGCAGCTGTTTGGTGACCTTTTGAACGCCCCCACGCGGCAGGGCGCCGACAACCGACTGACCAACGTAACCGAGTTGGCGAAAGAGCTGGATGTTCAGTTTGTGGTGGCCGGTGTCATTCGGGAGCTGGCGATTGACGATCCGACGGCCTGGGGCTCCTCAGTATGGCGCCAGATGCAGCGCGGTGTGGGCCTGGCTAACCGAAACCGCCAATTTGTGGCCGATTTGATCGTGTTTGACGGCTTTAGCGGCTCGCCGGTGTATCGCGAGCGGTTCGCCGCCCAGGGCAGCTGGAATACCGATCTCCGGTCGACTGTGGGCTTTGGCTCGCCTGGTTTCCTGGAGACGGATTACGGCAAAGCCGTCGGGCGTTTGATGGGAGAGATGAGTGCGGCAGTCACCGAGGCCTTGGCCTGTCAGCCCTTTATCACTCGTATTACCCGTGTCGAGGGCCAGAATGTGACCCTGGCGTCCGGTGCTCTGGCGGGCATTCGACCCGGCGATGAGCTGCAGTTGTATCGCAGCTATAGCTATTTCGATAGCCCCGGGGCCACGCCGGAACTGAGTGACAGCGGCACGGTTGTTCGCATTGATAACGTTCATCCCGATTTCAGTAACGGCCTGATTCCGGTGGCGGGCGGTCAGATCAATATCCAGCGCAACGACATTGCCATTCTCTGGTAACACTTCAGATTATGTGTTGATGGGGATGGGCACGACGCGCCACCGCACCGGGGTGGCGCTGGGCGTATTCAGACCCGGCTGGGCGGCTCCGATGGCACTTGTGTGGCGGCGATGTCGCGAATTTTGCCAACCATCGCCCGCAGTCCATTGCCCCGGGTGGGGGAAATGTGCCGGAACAGGTCGAGGGTCTCAAACAGCTCGTCGATATCCGTGGTCAGCAGCTCACGCGGGGTCCGGCCGTTCAGGGCCACCAGAATGATGGCGGCCAAACCACGCACAATCATGGCGTCAGAATCGATCAGCAAATAAAGTTTGCCGCTGGCTTCATCAAAGTAATGAATGAGCCAGACCTGGCTTTGGCAGCCATGCACGTAATTGTTTTCAACCCTGGCTTCGTCGGGAAACGCGGGCAATTGTTTGCCCAGGTCGATGATGTAGGCGTATCGATCTTCCCAGTCGTCCAGAAATTCAAAGTCGTCCATTACGCCGTCGATGGTGACGCTGGTGCCCAGAGGATTGTCGAGAAAAGTTTCAGTTGCAGAGGTCATGGATTACCGCTCTCTTTAAAACATACCCAATTCGAGTTTGGCTTCGTCGGTCAGCATGTCGCTGTTCCACGGAGGATCGAACGTCAGCTCGACTTCGACCTTGTCGACATTGGGAACATGCTCCACTTTCCGTTTCACGTCCTCGGTGATCACTGGCCCCATGCCACAACCGGCGGCGGTGAGGGTCATTTTGATGAACACTTCATTGCCGTTCGGACCGCCATTGGTGATCTGGCAATCGTAGATCAGCCCCAAATCAACCACGTTGACCGGAATTTCCGGGTCGTAGCAGTTGCGAATGGCTTCCCAAATCTGGTTTTCATTGATGGTGCCATCGGCCGACGTTTCAAAACTGCTTTCCAGAGGAGTCTTGCCGAGCGCATCGGCTTCGTGACCTTCTATTCTGGCCAGGTTGCCATTGACCGCTACCGTGAAGCTACCGCCCAGTGACTGGGTAATCGTGACAAAGGTATCCGACGGAATCATGATTTCGGTGCCGGCGGGTACTAGGCGGGCTTCCACCGCACGTTTGGTCAGTACAACTTCCCGTTCTTGCATGAATTTCTGTGGCCTCGCCTGTAACTGGTCCGGGTGCTGCGCTTATGCGATGGAAAAGCTCTCACCGCAGCCGCACTCGGCGGTTGCATTGGGGTTGCGGAAATAAAACATGGAATTGACGCCTTCGGTGATGAAATCAATCTCAATGCCATTCACCACCGGTAGATGTTTGCGCTCAACGTAGATGTTGACTCCGTCAACCGTGAACACCTGGTCGTCATCCAGCACTTCTTCCACCCACTGGGTTTCGTATTTAAAGCCAGAGCACCCACTTTTCTTGATGGCCAGACGAATGCCCTTGGCGTCTGGCTTCTTGGCCAGTTGCTTACGGACGTGGCTCACCGCTGTGGGTGTCATGGTCACCCCCACTGTCGGGGTAAAGGTTTCTGCCGTCATGGTCTCGTCTCCATCAAGCAAACAAACGCTGAATTTTCTGGAGAGCGGTAAAGAGCTGCTCCACCTCGTCCAGCGTGTTGTAAAACGCAAAGGATGCACGGGCAGTACCCGGCACCCCGAAAAATTCCATCAAGGGCATGGCGCAGTGATGACCGGTCCGGATCGCAATGCCCTGTTGATCCAGAAGCGTCCCTATATCACTGGGGTGCAATCCGGCAATTTTAAAGGACATCACCGGGACTTTATGGCGCGCGGTGCCAATCACTTCCATGCCCGGGACTGTCGCCACCAAAGCATTGGCTCGGGCCAACAGTGCCTGTTCGGCGGCTTCCATGGCGACCCGGTCCAGGGTGCCCAGATAATCGATTGCAGCACCCAAGCCCACCGCTTCGGCGATGGCGGGCGTGCCCGCCTCAAACTTGTAGGGCAGAGTGTTCCAGGTGGTTTTTTCAAAACTCACCCGCTCAATCATTTCACCACCACCCTGATAAGGCGGCATCGCCTCCAGTAACGCTTCGCGGCCGTACAGCACCCCGATACCGGTGGGACCGAACAACTTGTGCGCCGAAAAAGTGTAGAAGTCGCAGTCGATCGCCTGAACATCCGGCTGAAAGTGAGGCACGGCCTGCGCACCATCGACTACGGTGAAAACCCCGCGGGCCTTGGCCTTGGCAACCAATGACTTGATCGGGTTCACGGTACCGAGCACATTGGATACGTGGGTCAGTGCCAGGATGCGGGTTTTGTCGTTCAGCAACTGGTCAAAGGAGTCGAGATCCAGTTCGCCTTCGTGCGTGACCTGAACTGGCACAACCTTGGCGCCGGTGCGCTCGGCCAGCATTTGCCAGGGCACAATGTTGGCGTGATGTTCCATCCGACTGACCAGGATTTCATCGTCAGGCTGCAACTTGCCCGCCAATCCGTTTGCCACCAGGTTGATCGCTTCGGTGGTGCCCCGTGTCCAGATGATTTCCCGGGTGCTGGCGGCATTCAGAAATCCACGCACGGTCTCGCGCGCGCCTTCAAAGGCGGCCGTCGCCCGGTCACCTAGGGTATGGGCACCACGGTGAACGTTGGAGTGCATCTCGCGATAATAACGGTCCATGGCATCCAGCACAGCGATCGGTTTTTGCGCCGATGCGCCGTTATCCAGATACACCAGCGGCTTGTTGTTGATGCATTGCGTGAGGATAGGGAAATCCCGGCGCACTGCCTCCACATCAAGCCCTTGTCTGGTAACGGTTTTTGCCACGGAGAGATCCGTCATAATCGTTCAGGCCTCGTCAAATGTCTGGTCAAAGAACCGGTTCAGACGCGCTTGCACGGTGTCTTTGACAGAGTCCACGGGAATCTGCTCGACCAGTTCGTTGATGAACGCCATGCTCAGCAGTGCGCGCGCTTCCTGGCGACCTATACCGCGGGATACCAGATAAAAAATCGACTCATCATTGAGCTGTCCGACGGTTGCGCCGTGGGCACATTTGACGTCGTCGGCGTAAATTTCAAGCTCAGGCTTGGTATCAATTTCGGCGCCGGTGGACAGCAGCAGGTTCTTGTTGCTCATGTTGGCGTTGGATTTTTGCGCATCCGGGTGAATGTGGATGCGGCCATTGAAGATCGCATGTGACTCGTCGGCGGCAATGTTGCGATAGGTTTCTTCGCTGTTGCAGTGCGGTGCCACATGCTCAATGGTGGTGTGATTGTCGTAGTGCTGTTTGCCCTGAGTGACGACCACACCATTCAGGCGGCACTCGGCCCCCGGGCCTTCCAGGCGCACCTGCAGGTCGTGCCGGCGCAAGGGCCCACCAAAGCCTACCGTGTGGTTTTCAAAACGGGCGTTGGCGTGCAGCCGCGCACCGGTGGCGCCGATGTGCTGAACGGTGTCGCCATCCAGTGACAGGCGAACGCTGGTCACATGGGCACCTTCGCTGAGCGCAAATTCGGTCACCGTGTTGGTCATTGCCGGTTCAGAACCGCTGGTGATGTGCTCTTCCACCAGGGTAATCTGGCTGTGGCGGCCGGCGTCCACATAGATACGTGGGTAAGCCGTTCCGGCGCTGCTGGCATCGGTTTCACAGATAATGTACAGCGGCTGGTCCAGCACCGCGTCTGCTTGCAGGCGGATCAGCAGGCCATCCTCGAAGCGAGCGGTATTGAGCCGTGCCATCTGGGCGGCCTTGCTGTCCAGAGTGTTGTCCAGACGCTCCGCCAACTCACGGGCTTCGTCATCGTCCAGATCGACAAAGCGTTTGATCTCAATGCCCGCGATATCGGGATAATCACTGGCTTCCGGCACCATGACGCCGTTGTGGAAGACCACATGATAGCCGGCCACGGCTAAGCCCGGGCCAGACTTGCCCGCGCTGGGCAAGGTCTTTGCCAGGGCCTCGTCCAGCTTCAGGTAACGGCTGGAGTATTTCCAGTTTTCGGTTTTCCGGGTTGGCAGAGGCATATCCACCAGAGCCTTGCCACGCTGTTCACGAAGTTTCAGCAGCGGCGAGGGCAGTGATTGCCCGGGCGCGTCGAGAAAAGCGCTGGAAAGTGTGGGTGCTGCAATCATTCCTGCGTTCTCCTTTAGCTGGCTGTGGTTTCTTCGTTAACGCCGAGCCAGCTATAACCGCGGTCTTCCAGCTCAAGGGCCAGTTCGCGCCCACCGGATTTGACGATTTGGCCGCCGGCCAATACGTGCACGAAGTCCGGCACGATGTGGTTAAGCAGGCGTTGGTAGTGTGTGACCATCAGGATTGCGCGGTCTTTCGATTTCAGCGCATTGACGCCATCCGCCACAACCTTCAGAGCGTCAATGTCGAGACCGGAGTCGGTTTCGTCAAGAATCGCCAATCGGGGTTGCAGCAGCAGCGCCTGCAAAATTTCATTGCGCTTCTTTTCGCCACCGGAAAAGCCTTCGTTGACGCCACGTTTGAGAAAGCTTGGGTCGAGATCCACCTGTTTGGAGGTTTCCCGCGCCAGCTTCATGAACTCGGCGGCGTTCATTTCGGGTTCGCCACGGTGATGGCGCTGCGCATTCACCGCCGTGCGCAGAAATTGCATATTGCTGACGCCGGGAATTTCCACCGGGTACTGAAACGCAAGAAAAATGCCTTCGCGGGCGCGCTCTTCGGTGGCCAGATCCAGCAGGTTCTCACCGTCCAGCAGGACCTCGCCTTCGGTAACGGTAAAGGTTTCATTGCCTGCAAGTACCTGGGACAGGGTGCTCTTACCGGAACCGTTGGGGCCCATAATCGCATGAACTTCCCCGGCCTTGATCTCCAGGTTGATGCCCTTGAGGATTTCTTCACCCTCAACGGTGGCGTGCAGGTTTTTGATGCTCAGCATGAATCGGATTCTCTCTCGTTTAATCTGTCTGAATTCCTGGTCCGTCCGGCGGCTTAACCCACGGACCCTTCAAGGCTTACTTCCAGCAGCTTGCCGGCTTCCACCGCGAACTCCATTGGCAGTTCCTTGAACACTTCCTTACAGAAGCCGTTCACAATCATGGAGACCGCCTGTTCGGGGTCAATGCCACGCTGCCGGCACAGGAACATTTGCTCATCACTGACCTTGGAGGTAGTGGCTTCGTGTTCCAGCATCGCGCCCTTGTTCTTGCTCTCGATGTACGGGAACGTGTGCGCCGCACTCTTGTCGCCAATCAGCAGGGAGTCGCATTGGGTGAAATTCCGGGCGCCCTCGGCACCGGGGCCAAACTTCACCAGGCCTCGGTAAGCATTGCTGCTGTGACCGGCGGAAATGCCCTTGGAAATAATGGTGCTGCTGGTGTTTTTGCCCAGGTGAATCATTTTGGTGCCGGTATCGGCCTGCTGGTAATTGTTGGTCAGGGCCACCGAATAGAACTCACCGACGCTGTTTTCGCCACGCAGGATACAGCTCGGATACTTCCAGGTAATGGCTGACCCGGTCTCGACCTGAGTCCAGGAAATCTTGGAGTTCTTGCCGATGCAGGCGCCGCGCTTGGTAACAAAGTTGTAAATGCCGCCTTTGCCGTTCTCATCGCCCGGGTACCAGTTCTGGACGGTGGAATACTTGATCTGGGCGTCATCGAGTGCGACCAGTTCAACCACCGCGGCGTGTAACTGATTCTCGTCCCGCATGGGTGCGGTGCAGCCTTCAAGATAGCTCACATAACTGCCAGCTTCGGCGATGATCAGCGTACGCTCAAACTGGCCGGTATTGGCCGCATTAATGCGGAAATAGGTCGACAGCTCCATCGGGCAGCGAACGCCCTTGGGTACATACACAAACGTGCCGTCGGAGAAGGTTGCAGCGTTGAGACCGGCGAAATAGTTGTCGCCGGCGGGGACCACCGAGCCGAGGTATTTTTTGACCAGTTCGGGGTGCTCTTTGACCGCTTCCGAAATGGAGCAGAAAATCACGCCTGCCTTGGCCAGCGGTTCCTTGAACGTAGTTGCCACCGACACCGAGTCAAAGACCGCGTCGACCGCCACACCCGCCAAAGCCGCCCGCTCATGGAGCGGAATGCCGAGTTTTTCATAAGTGCGCAGCAGTTCAGGATCCACTTCGTCCAGGCTCTGGGGCATATCTTCTTTACGCTTGGGGGCGGAATAGTAGGAAATGCTCTGATAGTCCACTTTCGGGTAGTGGACATGAGCCCACTCCGGCTCCTCCATTTCGAGCCAGCGACGATACGCTTTCAGCCGCCACTCAAGCATGAACTCAGGCTCACCCTTGATCGCCGACAGGCGTCGAATAACGTCTTCGTTAAGGCCGGGCTCAAACGTATCGGCTTCGATTTCGGTCACGAAACCATGCTCGTATTCACGTTTGATCAGCTCGTTCACCTGTTTGTCGGTGTTCGCCATGATCGTCGCTCCGTATTCTCTCTCATTGGGGCGGCAAAGCCGCTCTCTTGCTGGGCCAGGCTCTAACAGGCCTGTGGCAGCAACTTTTCATCGTATTGGCAAGGTCCGTGATGCGGGCCTCGACAGTAATAGCCTTGGTGTACGTTATAGGAGTTGTTATTGGATGAGGCTTCTGACGACAGATTGTACAATATCAGACTAAATTAGTCAGGTATTAATTCCGGGGTCCGGCAAGTATAGCGTAAGACCCCCCGTCAGCACCAAGGCTGCACGGGGGCTATGGGGTGGATATCGGTTAGCTAATGGTCGACACGGTAGAGTGCGCCCAACTCGGTGGAGTAACTTACACCCACCAGTTTCCAGCCTTCCTTGGGCTGATAAAAAGTAAAGGTCCAGGCCATGGCGGCGGCCGGGAACTTCTGCAGCCAGACCACGTGATGGAAATGGTTGCCGATGGATTCCGACAGCACCTGATCGTAATCCACTGCATGACCGGCTTTGTCGGTGACTTTCTGGAAGTAGGTCTCCGCATCAGCGGCGGACTGGTCGAACGCAGATACCGATACACCCAGGTAAGGGCGAATGCTTTGATACGCCTGCAGCGTTTTGGTTTGCGCCAATTTGGCCATAAAGGCCTCGGTTTGGTCGGTCATGGCCTGACGGGTCGGCAATGATGGGTCGCTCTCCTGGGCGACGGCCCCGGTCGCGCAGGCGAAGACCAATGCAAGAAGCAGTCTTGGCAACATGTGAAATCCCTGGTGATGTTTGTTGTTGTCGGTGCAGGGCACAGTTTAATGGCTGCAGGCCACCATTTTCCATGGCAGCGGTCGCAAAGCCGGGATGTCGCGCGCGTGGACAAAACCAGCCGGGGCGGCCGTCGGACCTTGGAATGGCAGCGATACCTGGCTGTCACGGCAACACGCCAAACGCGGTCGCAACGGGGCTCGTACGTGCCCATGATTGGCGACAAACACGGTAACCATGCCCTTGGGTAGTGTTAACGGGTGGCGAAGCCAGCGTCCAGACTTGAGGCATACCGAGACGAGGTGTCGTCCGGCCCGGAGGTTGATGTCAGTGTGCCGGGCGACCTCCGTAACGAGATCCGTCACTCCTCATTCACAAAGGTGTGACTGGGTGTGTATTACCCGGTAATCCGACGACTCACTCCGCGTGCTGATGTCCCTGGCGATAAGCGATGAGTCGCTGGATCACAAGGGCCTGGCCGACATACTGCCGGCAATAAGCAACGCCCGGTTGATTCGGTCTCCGCAGAATGACGGAACTGGCGCCGTCCCCAGCCATCTTCGCGGCGTGTGTCTTGAGCGCTCGTGCTAGACTTCGGCGAGTCTTTAACTGATGCCTGCAGGAGCAACCATGACAGCGGCGTTGGCTTTGTTGTTCAAGTTAATTCCCCTGTACGTCACCGTCGCGATGGGCTGGGCTGCAGGGCGTTATCTGGAGGCCAGCGGTCGCCATATCGCCGGCATTATGCTGTACATGGTGACGCCGTCGGTGATTTTTTATGGCGTCATGAAAGCTCCGTTAACCACGGAAGTGGTTCTGCTGCCGCTGCTGACCTTTGGCTTGTCGACGCTAATCGGAGTGGTTCATCTGCTGATCGGTAAACGCCTGCTGACCGACGGCAGTGCCAATATCCTGCCGTTGGCTGCGGGCACGGGCAACACCGGGTATTTTGGTATCCCGGTGGCGTTGTTACTGTTCGGTGAGCAGGGGCTGGGTATCTACATCGTCTGTATGTTAGGCACCACCCTGTATGAGACCTCCGTGGGGTTTTATTTTGCCGCCCGTGGCCGCTATGGGGCAGCGGATTGTTTGCGCCGGGTGGCGAAGCTGCCCTCGGTGTACGCCTTTGCCCTGGCGGTTGTGCTTAATTTATCGGGGCTGACCATACCGGACGTATTTGAGCCCCTGTTTGACAACCTGCGCGGTGCCTACAGCGTGTTTGGGATGATGATTGTCGGCATGGGTATTGTCAGCTTGAGGGGGTTGGCCGGCAATCCGCGTTTTACCGGGTTGGCGTTTATGGGCAAATTTGTGATCTGGCCGATGACCGCATTGCTGTTGTGGTGGGTCGACAGCCGGTTTTTCCAGATCTATGACATCAACGTCTATCAAGCCCTGTTTCTGGTGTCCATCACTCCAATGGCTGCCAACACCGTGGTGATTGCCACGCTGCTGGATGCTTCGCCCCGTCAGGCCGCCGGCACCACCTTGCTGAGCACCCTGTTTGCGCTGGCGTTCATTCCCGTGATGGTCGCCCTGGTACTGTAATGGCGTTCTGGTGATGACCGCGCAGCAACGGGCACGGTCCGCCGGTGACAGGAACGGCGTCGGATCAGCAGTGCTCGCCGCCTGGGCAGTCGGAGTGTGTTCGTTCCCACTGGATGGTGACGTGGCCGATGTTGAAGTCGTGCGCGAGGGTATCCGAGGCTTGCCGGATCACGGCATCATCGTGGTCGGGGTCCGGTTTGACCAGGTGTACGGTCAGGGCATTTTCCGTCGTACTCAGAGCCCAGATGTGCAAATGATGAACGGCCTCCACCCCGGGTAACTGGTTCAGACAGGCACTTACCGCAGCGGTGTCTATGCCCCTGGGCACCGCGTCCACCGCCAGGTTGACCGAGTCCTTGAGCAACTGCCAGGTGCCGATAAAGATGATGATGGCGATGACCAGGCTGATGGCCGGGTCAATCCATTGCAGCCCGGTAAACAGGATTACGACACCCGCGATGACGACCCCCAGCGATATGCCGGCGTCGGCGGCCATGTGGAGAAACGCCCCCCGAATGTTCAGGTCGCCCTTGCGGCCGGCCATGAACAGCAACATGGTGGCACCGTTGATCAGTACGCCGATACCGGCCACCACGATCACCGTCAGCCCGGTCACTTCGGACGGATCCCCGAAGCGGCGAATGGATTCCCAGGCAATGCCTCCAACGGCCGCCATCAGGATGACGGCATTGAACAGCGCCGCCAGAATGGTCGTTTTTTGCAGGCCGTAAGTGGCACGGCTGGTACCCTGGCGCTTCGCCAGCCAGCTTGCACCCCAGGCCAGCAACAGCCCGGTGACATCACTCAGGTTATGGCCGGCATCCGCCAGTAGTGCCATGGACCCCGCCAACACCCCATAAGTCGCTTCGATGATCACAAAACCGAGATTCAGAACCACCGCCATCGCAAAGGATCGGTTGTGGGTGTCAAAGGTATGGCTATGAGAATGACTGTGGGAATGGTTGTGATGACCGCTCACGTTGTGGGTATCTCCAGTAGACTTCGGTGGCCGGAAACGCGGTATTAAAAACCCTGAAGTGACTACAGGGTCAAGTGCTTGGTCAATTATCACGTTTTCGTCGTCATGACCGCATCATACTGCATCAATCAAACAGTGATAATTGACCATCATCGGCCGCTTTGGATTTCGGTGCCTGGGGGCGTTGCTGTACCGGCCCCTTGCGACTGCCGTGTCGGGTAAGCACCCGACCGGTCTCCGCTGAACTGACGTGTCGCTGACGAAAGTCGCCAATGGCCTTGCGTGCAGCCCGGGCCGATTGTTCGTGGTCACACACCGGGGCGGTATAGGTGTTGCCGCCATAGTGCGCTTTTTGAGTCGCATTCATTTGCCAGGGTGTGTGAATCAGTTCGGCCGGTACGCCCGCCAACTCCGGCACCCAGCGTCGGATGAAGGCGCCGTCCGGGTCCAGCTTCTGAGACTGCAGCACGGGGTTGTAAATTCGCAAGGCATTGATGCCGGTTAATCCCGACTGCATTTGTGCCTGGGGGTAGTGGATGCCGGGCTCGAAATCGGTAAACAGCCCGGCCAGGTGCAGGGCCGGATCGCGCCAATGCAGCCAGAGTTGATAGCTGGCCAAGGCCATCAGCATGGCCCGCATGCGAAAGTTGATCCAGCCGGTGGCCCGCAACGCCCGCATGCAGGCATCCACCAAGGGCCAGCCGGTTTCACCCTGGCGCCAGCGGTCCAGACGTTCGACGTTGTTGGGCCCTTGCTTGAGCGACTCGAGGTCGCGATGCATGGCCCGGAACTCCAGCGCCGGTTCGTCTTCCAGTTTCTGGATAAAGTGACAGTGCCAATGCAGGCGAGAGCGAAAGCTGGTGAGGCTGCGCTTCTTACGCGGCAGACTGTTGGGGTGCAGCCCTGCAGCCTTCGATTGTTGGTAAACAGACCGCAGGCTGACCGTGCCGTAGGCAAGGTGCGGACTGAGCCGCGAGCAGGCCCGCTCAGCGGTATTCGGGCTGGAAATGTTGTATTGATAGCCCACGCAGCGCCGATCGAGGAACGAGGCCAAGAGTCGGTGACCCTGCTCGGTGCCGCCTTTCTGGCGATCAGGGCATTCGATATTGGTGTCGAAAACCGGCGCCATGAGCGCCGTGTCCGCGCGCGGCAAGCCGTCGGGCAAGCGCAGTCGTTCCGGTGCCGGCAAGGGCGTCTGTTGCATCAGCGCGGACCAGGCCTGGTCCCATACATCACGGTCTCGAAGTCTGCGCACCACCCCAAACTGCTGCCATTCCCGGAATTCGATCGCGTGTTCGGCGCACCAGCCGATGACTTGCCGGTCGCGGTCAAAGGTCCACTGGCCGCCGGTTTCCTGATGGCAAAACAGACGCTTTACGGGGACCTGGCGGCACACCTCCGCCAGCGTCTCGATGACGCTCCCCCGTCGCACGACCAAGTGGCCGCCAATGCGCCGCAGCTGGCGATCAAGATCGCGCAGGCTGTCTGCAACAAAGTCCCACTGTCGCGCGCTGGTGTCGGGCTGTTGCCAGTAATCCGGTTCAATGACGTAGAGAGGGACAACGGGTTCGCCGAGGCGAACGGCCTCCAGCAATGGGCCGTGGTCAAACACCCTCAGGTCGCGTTTGAGCCAAACGAGGGTGGTCATTCGGCCTGGCTCCGACGGCGACGGCAGCGCTCGCTGCAATAGCGTACCTCGTGCCAGTTGTTGGCCCATTTTTTACGCCAGTTGAAGGGGCGCAGACAGATAGGGCAGAGTTTGGCTGGCAGGTTGGGTTTCTGGTGCATGGTGTTATGTCGGCTTCCGGTCCGTTGTCCCGAGTCGTCGCGACGGAGAATTGGCTGGTTGGAATCTCTTACGCTGGAACGATCGCAAAAGACTACTACTGCGTGGCCACTCAGAGACCGGGTGCCGGCGACCGGAAGTCCACTTCCAGGACGGTGCCGGTATGATCGGATTGCACCACCGTCAGATGCCAGGCCATGCGTTCACAAATTAGCTGAACAATCAGCAGCCCGAAGCTGCTTTCCTGTGATGGCCTGGTGTGCTGACTGTTGGGCATTGTGAGGTGGTGGACCACCTTGCTGGGCAGGCCGCTGCCAAAATCGGTGATGCGCACGCCATTGTGGGTGAGCGCGAGGTGCACCTCCGAACGTGTGTGTTTGAGCGCATTTTGAATCAGGTTTCTCAGCAGCATGCGAACCAGCGCCGGGTCTGTGCGTAGAGTCAGGTCATGGTCCGATGGCAACAGGGTAACGCGCCCGGCCTGGTTTGGCTGGCTGCCGTCCAGTTCCTGGATGGCAGCCGACGTGCTGGTGCCAAGGCTCACGAGCCGGTTAGCCTGAGTCTCGTTGCCGCCCCGGGCAAGGGTGAGCAGTACCTCGACGTCCGACTGCATGTCGCTGGTTGCACGCCGAATGCGGGCGGCGGTGCGTTGGTCGGTCGAACTGAGGGTGCTGCGCTGCTCAATGACATCGAGAGCGCCCGAGATCACTGCCAGGGGGGTTCTCAGTTCGTGACTGGCCATTTTGACAAAAGCTTTCTCCCGGGCCACGAAGACTTCCAGTGCGTCCAGGAACCGATTGAACGCACTGGCAATATCCGCGTATTCGGATTCAGTGTAGTTGAGGGAAAGCCTGTCCATATTTTTACTGGGGGCGGTATTTTGAATTTGATGGGTCAGCCGACGCAGGGGTTGAATCAGTTTGCGGGCACTCAACTGCGACAAGACGAACCCGATCAGTGTAATCAGCAGTGCGATGACCACAATGGCAATTTGTGAGTACAGTTCACGGCTTTCCATCAAGGAGATGTCTTGCGCCAGATACAGTCGGCCGGCGGGTCGGCTCACCGGTTCCACCAGCACCAGGTAGGTTTTATCACCGAGCTCGACTTCCTCCGAGTATTGTTCGGGCAAGTCCTGAAGCAGCGCCGGCAACCGCTGGTCTGACGCGCCAGCGCCCAGGAAAAAGGCTTTCAGTCTGGCCGTTTCCCAGTGCTGGAAGTGCGGATTGGAAATCTGGTTCCTGAAAAATTTCTGCTCCTGTTCCAGTTCAATGTCGAGAATCGTTGATTCCAGATCACTGTACTGAAATTCCACCGCCATGAGCGACAGAAACACGGTGGCCAGGCTCACACCAAAGATAACCCGGTACAGCCGGGCGGACAGGGATTTCCTCATACCTCCGGTGCCCTGGTGGTCTCTGGTGGCTCTAACCGGTAGCCACGCCCGTGCATGGTTTTAATCAGGGAGTGCCCCAGGGTTTTAGACAGTGTCTGGCGCAGAGAGTAAATGTGGGTTCGAAGCGTGTGGGCATCGCCGTCATGGTCACCCCAGATGATTTCGCTCAGTGCCTCTCGGCTGATAAATCGCGGGTAAGCGCGAATCAGATTCTCAAACAGGCGAGCCGGAATGCCGCTGAGTTCGACGCAGTCACTGCCGCCCAGATCGACACTCAGGGCATCGGGGTCAAAATGGATAGAACCGGCTCTCAGGCCAACCGTTGATGGCGAATAGCGGCGGTGCAGGGCTTCCACACGAAGCTGGAGTTCGCGCAAATCAAAGGGTTTCACCAGATAGTCGTCGGCGCCACAAGTGAAGCCCTTTTCCTTGTCGGCGAGGGTGTCGCGAGCGGTCATAAGAATGATAGGCACCTGGGACTTCAGGTCGTTGCGAATGCGCTCGCAGATCTCAAAGCCAGACACGCCAGGCAGCATCAAGTCCAGCACGATGACGTCGTACGGGTGCGTTGCCAGCAAATGCAGGGCGGTCAGGCCATCGGCGGCAAAGTCCAGCTCGTAGCGGGGCTGCTCAAGAAACTCAAACAGATTTTCCGCCAGATCGATCTGATCTTCCACGATCAACAGGCGGATTTTACCCGTGGTAAATGATTCCACCGCTACTGGTTTCATTTCGTCAAACCCCTTGGTCATAGCCGGACTGGGTAAAAGTGAGCAGGACGTAGCGACGATTTTCCCGGAGGATGCGGGTTGATGCCGGTAACTGCTTCAGAACGCTCGCTTTGTCGTCGTGTGGCACCGCAAAAAAGTAGCGAGCATGGGTGCCATTTCGCAGCATATGAAGCACCTTATCAAGTGAAACTTCTTCGGCATCGCCTTGTGAGTAAAATTGCGCCGAAAACGGCCGTTTATTCAGATACAGCAGCCCGCTGTCGTCCGCCATCGCCATATGCTCGTAAGTGTTCACGAATTCCCGCTCGGTTTTCAGGCGGTTATCCTGAGCCAGAAAAGTAAGGGTTGCAGCCGTCACCAGCACCGGCACCGAGACGGTGACGGCGGCTAAAGCACGGTGTGCCATGGGCCGTTGCAACGGAACCTGGGCCAGGCCCTGGGCAATCAGCAAGGCACTGAACGGCAGCGACGGCAGGGCGTATGTCCACAAGGTATTGCCCGCCAGGGTAAAAAACAGCAAGGGGGCTAACGCCGCCGCCAACATCAAGCGCACGCTGTCATCTCGCAGGAACAAACCGAGGGTGAGTCGGACCGGGCGTCGGCACAGGCCCCACACCAGCGCGGCCAGGGCCAGCACGCCCCAGGGAAAACTGGCCCAGGTCCAGAAAGCCCAGATCATGCCTTTGGGTTGCACGTGTGCGCTGCCGTAGAGATCGCCGGCCCAGCCCGGGTCGATAAATCGACGGAAGTGCTCGCCGACGATGAAATAATCGAGGAAACCCGGGGTTTTAAGCTCCGCTGCAACGTACCAGGGCAACGACAGGGCCAGCGTGATCAACGTACCGCGAACCCAGGGCAGACCTCTGAGTGCAGTATGCCAGCGCCCGGTCCACAATGCCCAGAGCCCGACCGGTACGCCGGTCAGAACCACCGCCAGGGGACCTTTTGCGAGCAGGCCAATGGCCAGGCCGATAAAAAACAGCCAGCGCCAGCCGATTGGCCGGCCGGCGGCCACCTGACCAAAACTGACCAGGCTGAGCGTTGTGCCCAGAGTCAGCACCGAGTCCGTCATGACGGCCCCGGCGCTGATGTACGTCAACCCCATGGTGGAAAATATCAGCGCCGCCCATCGCCCAACCTGAGCGCCGCCGACCGCACGGCCGTAGCGCCAGATGAGACCGACAATCAGCAGCGTGGCCAGCCACGACGGCAGCCGGGCAGAAAATTCAGACAGCCCGAACGCCTTGATCGCCCCTGCCTGTAACCAGAACGATAGGGGCGGCTTGCCCCAGAACGGTACCCCGGGCTCAAACCAAGGGGTTACCCAGTCTCCGGTGACCACCATCAATCGAGCCACTTCCGCATACCGTGGTTCGGTGGTATCCACCAAGGGGAAAGTCACCATGGTAATCAAGCGGCTTAGGAGGACTAGCGCAAGTGCCCACAACCAAAGGTGATTAGGCTTTTGCATGAAGTTCACGCTCCTTGTAGCGGATCACCTCGGGCCTGACCAAGGTGTTTTGAGCGACCGTGTCCTGAATCAGGTACACCGGTCGTCGCTTGGACTCCATGTACGTCTTGCCGACGTACTCACCCACAATCCCGATACCCAATAACTGAATGCCGCCCAGAAACGTAATGATGGCAACTAGCGATGGATAGCCGGTGGGCGCATCGCCGAAAAAGAGCGATTTCGCCACAATCCATAGCCCAAACAGGGTCCCCAGGGAAGCGGCCACCAGCCCGATCATGGTTGCCCAACGTAACGGCGAAATGGAAAACGAGGTGATGCCTTCCAGCGCTAGTTGAATCAAACCAAGGTAGTCCCATTTGGTGCTGCCGGCGGCTCTGGGGGCTCGGTCGTATTCCATCACGACGGTGGGCATTCCAATCCAGGCAAACAGCCCTTTCATATATCGGTTGCGTTCGGTGAGTTGCAATAGCGCCTGAATGGCCCGCCGGCTCATCAGGCGGAAATCGCCGGTATCGACGGGGATGTCCGACTGGCTCACGCGATTCAGCAAGCGATAAAACAGGTGGGCGCTGGTGCGTTTGACCCAGGTTTCTCCCTGTCGGGACCGACGTTTCATCAGCACCACATCAACGCCGGACTGCCACTTTTTCACCATCTCCGGAATCAGTTCCGGCGGGTCCTGAAGGTCGGCGTCCATGACAATGACGGCCTCGCCCCGGGCGTGTTCCAGGCCGGCCGTCAGCGCCGCTTCTTTGCCGAAATTCCGGCTCAATCTGATCAGGCGGGCGGTCGGGTGGGTGCGCATCTGGTCGATCAGGTATTCCGGGCTGCCGTCCTCACTGCCATCGTCCACAAAGACAAGCTCATGACTGAGGTCGAGAGTGGCCAACGCTTGCGCCAGCCGCGCCAGGCAATCCGGCAGCACGCTGCGTTCGTTAAACAGGGGAACCACGATGCTGATGCCAACGCGGGGTGAGGATGCTCGGCCCATATCGGTGAGCGGCTGGGGGTGGGGTTCAGTCATTGAAAACTAGCCTCTTGAAGACACTGTAATTCAGGGCCGCAACCACCACGGTGGTGATCAGTTGCGCCGATACTGGCTGAAGACCGGCGTCCTGGTAGAGCGCATAAAACAGCAGGAGGTTGGTGGTCCACGCGATAACACACGACAACAGGTACCGGGGTAGCGTTCGGCGATGGGCTTTGCGGGAACGGAAGGTCAGTTGACGTTGCAGGGCATAGTTTGCACCGGCCCCGACAACACTGCCTGCCGCTGTGGCCCAAGCGGGCTCAGCCCCGAATAGAATCATCACTGACATGGCCAGCCAGTGCATGCCGGTTGCCAGCCCTCCGGAAACTACAAACCGGAAGGGCTGGCGACGGCGCGCGATTTCGGACATTGGGACCACGGGTTCTGTTTTCATCGTGGCGGCAGGATAGTGCAGTGAGGATCAGGTTTTCGTACGGGAGACGTCAGGAAAATGTCAAAGTAAGTCGTATTTCTGTTCCCGGTAAAGCCACAGTGGCAACAGCGAATGCGCCAGCGCCTTGTGTATTTGCGCCTGCGTTGGCGGTTCAGTCTGGTATTGGGTTGTTGTGGTTTTCGGGTCGTAGTGGCCGCCCAAAGGCGGCTGATCGGGGCGTAACACAGTGACCCGGAAGTCACCCTCCATCCAGGCGTAGTAGTCGTTAAACTGCATCATCGCACGGCCGGTTTCACCGGGCTTGAGCCGAGTCAGGTCGTTGCCCACCATGGGGTGGTGGCTGTTGAGCCCCATCAACGAAAGCAGGGTTGGGGCCAGGTCAATCTGGCTGGTCAGAGTCTGGACTTGCCTGGGTTCGATATCGGCACCCAGAATCAATCCGGGAATCTGGAAGTTTTTAATGGGTACCAGTTCATTGCCCCACACCCGGGCATCGTGATCCGCCACGATCAGAAACAGGGTATCTTGCCAGTAGTCGCTGTTGCGGGCCGTATCGATGAATTCGCCGAGCACGTGATCGGCGTATTTAACCGCATTATTGACGGTGTTCTTGTCCGCGTCGTAAAGCGCAATACGACCGTCCGGATACTCGAACGGAGTGTGGTTGGAAGACGAGAACACCAGGCGGAAAAAAGGCTTGTCTTGAGCGTGGAGTGCCTGCAGTTGCTCATGGGCCTTGTTGAACAAGTCCTCGTCGCTGACGCCCCAACTGCCGGTAAAGACCGGTGCCGAATAGTCCACCTCGTCCACAATGTGGTCAAAACCGTTGCCCGTGAAGAAGCTGCGCATGTTGTCGAAGTGCGCCTCACCCCCATAGATGAATCCGGTGTCATAGCCGCTGCGTTTGAGCAGTTCGCCCAAGGTAAAGAAATGGTTCTGTGCCAGCGACAGTTTGACGACACTGCGGGCTGGCGTCGGCAGGTAACCGGAAATCACCGCCTCGATGCCCCGCACCGAGCGGGTGCCGGTGGCATAGAGTTGTTTGAACCACCACCCGTCCTGGCTCAGCCGTTCAAGGTTTGGCGTCACCGCCAAGCCGCCCAGGCTGTCGACAAATGTTGCTCCCAGGCTTTCTTCCAGCACAATTACCAGGTTAAGCGGTCGTGCGCGAACTCGAGTGGCGGTCTGCTCATGGAGTGTCGGATAAGTCTTATTCGGATAACTGAAATTCTTCAGCCAGGGGGCGCTGCGAACCTGCTCCAGAATGGCTTCATTGCTCATGGCGCCGTAGGCATCGCCTGCGTTGGCCTCATGCTTGAGGTTGTAGATGGCGTGGAACACCGACCAGGTCGAGTTGAGCATCAGGGAGTTGACCAGGGCGTCGGACGTCAGCGCAAACATGGCGGGGTTGGCAGGCCGGTGGTCGGTAGTCGAGCGCACGCCGGCAAACACCAGCACCACCACCACAGGCCAGGCCAGCAGGGTGTTCCGGTACCGCGGCACACGAGTCTCCCTGAGCCAGGGTTTCAGCAGTTTGGCGACCCATACGACACCTGCGATACTGGTCAGCACACCGATGATGACCGTGGTGCGGAAACCATGCCAAAGCGTTGAAAAGACCTCTTTGGGATAGCGAAGGTACTCAATGAACAGCCGGTTGGGACGCACATCGTATTGGGCAATAAATGTGGGTGTCGCCAGTTCCATAAACAACAATAAGGCAACACAGAACAGCACCCAGGCGTAGGAAAAGCGCTTCCATGCGGTCCAGGTGTAGCGATGCGCGAGCACGGGTAACAGCAGCAATGGCAAAGCGATGAACAGGCCCGCCTGGATAATATCAACGCGCAAACCGTGCAGAAAAATCGATGGCCAAACCTCAGTCGGCGCCACGCGACCGAGCTGCCACATCACCAACAGTCCGCGAGACAGCCCCAGCACCAGCAGGGCCAGGCACAGCAGTTGCAACAGCGGAGCATAAGCCCCGGACCAACGAAACGCATGGCACCAGCGTTGGGCCAGCGTTTTATTTTCGATGTCAGTAACAGCGGTCATGGATAACCCGTATCAATTGAACGTTCGTGCTGAGGCGCGAAGTCGCACAAGCGGCGACGCCAGCACCCGGATGGCGGAATGTTACCGGCCATACTGTCAGGCCGACGTAATGAAAAAGTCAAAACCATGTCAAAGTCATGGCATCAAAAAGGCGTCTGTTCTCGGGCATGGAAGTTTGGCGGTCGACGCGAATTTGAGTTTTACTAACCCATGGGGTACAGCAGGTTGTGACGTTCAGAGGACGATGGGATGACGCGATTTTCCGATTCGATCCACCCACCGGCGGTGATGCTGTTCGATTGGCATGGCACCCTGGTGGATACCCATGACGCCATGTTCAGTGCCATGGAAGATATGCTGCCCCAGCTTGAAGACCTGGGCCTGGTGGGGCGGTTGTTGCCAGAGGCCCGGTGCAAGACCGCGGACGACGCCCGGCTGGTGCGTTACATCCGGATATTTCGGCGCCTGCACCCGCGCATCCTGGCCGAGCGGCGGGTATCAAGGACCGATATTTTCAATGCGATTTTCGGGGAGGACCGCGACGCCAAATTGATTGCACATGAAGCCTACAATCACTGCTACCGGAAGTATTTTGGCCAGGTAAAACCGTTTCAGGAGGGCATGCTGGAGTATCTTCTGGCGTGTAAAAAAATGGGCGTCAAGTTGGCGGTGGCCACCAACCGTAACCGGGAATTTCTGGATACCGAAATCAACACCGTGGATGACGGCCGCTGGGTGGGGCTGTTTGATGCCACCGTGTGCGCCGATGATGTCACCCACTATAAGCCCGACCCGGAGGTCGTGATCAAAGCACTGGAGCAGCTGTCGTTGCCGGCCGATGCATCGGCCTGGTACGTGGGCGACAGCTACGTTGACATGATCACCGCCAACAACGCCGGTGTGACCGCCATTTTCTATAACGGCGCCGGCTGGGAGCCGGCGCGGGTGGACAGTTGGTTCAGCACCCGGGAAGCCCCAAGGGCCATGCTGGACAGTTTTGACGACCTGATGGATTGTCTGGACGCCATTGAAACCCGCGCGCCCGGGAATTTTATCATGCCCCCCTGGCAGGCCCGCCCGGATCATCACCCGGCGCCCAGGCCGCCAGAGCCCCGGATAGAGCCCGATTGGCACCCGGCCGTCGCCAAACTGATCCGGCCCGCGGTGGTGCTGTTCGACTGGCATGCGACCCTGGTGGATACCCTGGACGCCATGTACCACGCCGTTGATGACATGCTGCCGGATTTCCATGGCCTGAAACTGATGGACCGCATGGTCACCCCGGAGGATAGCAAGACACCGGAGGATGCCAGGCTGGTGGAGTATATCCGTGAGTTTGCCAAGCTGCACCCCAAGGTCAAAGCCGATCGAAAAATTTCCCGGACCGATATTTTTGAGGTGTTGTTTGGCGATGATGAAGACGCCAAACAAATTGCCCACAAGGTGTTTAACCAGCATTACCGCAAACACTACGGCAATGTCGCTGCGTTCGAGCCCAGGGTCAGGGATGTACTGGAGGGCCTGATTCGGCTGGAGATCAAGGTGGGAGTGATTACCAACCGGGATCGCGAATTTTTTGAGCATGAGCTGGCAGCTGTGGAAGGTACCGGCTGGACTGAGTTATTCGACACCGATGTCTGCGGTGATGACACCCCATTGCGCAAGCCCCACCCGGATCAGCTGTTGCTGGCGGCCGAAAATCTCAACTACCCCTCTGGTCCCAGTGTCTGGTACGTCGGTGACAGCACCACCGATATTATCGCCGCCAAAAGGGCGGGCATGACCGCCGTGTTTTTCAATGGTGCGCAATGGGATCTGCCGTGGTTGCATAAGATTTTCCCCGGTACCCGACGCCACCCGGACAAGCCGGATGTGGTGGTCAACGATTTTTCTGAGTTTTGGGCGTTGGTGCTGGCCTGCGAGGTGGGGCCGCCCTGATCCACGGCCGGTGTCCGGTCGGTTCGGGGACGCCAGCACGCCAACCTTTGCATTAACTTTACGTGCCCGGTGGCTTCTCCTCGTCTTTGGGCGCCGTAAAATAGGACCCATGGGGTCGGCACAACAGCACGGTGGGCGATCAGGGTTTGTAGCAGGAGGCACTTATGGCCGAGCAAAGACCAGCACTGTCGATAACGATCGCCGGCGTATTGATGTTGGCGCTGGCCATGACCGCACAACACGCGGCGGCAGCCTTCCGATGTGGCACGTCCTTGGTGGATGTGGGCGATTGGCCGGCAGAAGTCGAAGAGCGGTGTGGGGCACCGGATTATGTGGCGTCCTATCCTGCGGTGGTTGTCGCGGGGTTGGGAGTGGTACGAGACATCGAGCATTGGTACTACAACCCCGGCCCCCAGGGGTTTATCCGACGGCTGGAATTTCGGGATGGCCTGTTGCGACAGGAACGCAGCCTGGGCTATGGGTTTCTGGGCGAGACCGCGGGCAACTGCGCGCCGGCTCGGTTGCAGGAGGGTATCAGTGAATTTGAGCTTATTGCCCGTTGTGGCGAGCCGTTGTCCCGGCGTACCCGTTGGCACTCGGTGTCCTCCTCCCGGCATCACGCCGGCCAGGTGGCAGCCGTGATGCCGGTGCAGGAATGGCTGTTTGAATTTGGCGATCAGCGTTTCCGCCGCCTGGTTACTTTGGAGAACGGTCGGGTGGTTCGGATAGAAACGAGGAAAAAACCCCATTGACCTTACGCAACGCTCTTTCAATGTCGATGCCGATGGCAATGGCGCCCAGAAAACGGCCGCGTTGATCGTGGACGGGCGCCGACGCAGTGACCTGGAAGCCCCTGACCGAGGCATCGTAACTGAGTGGGCTCATCACCAGGTCGCTCGGCGCGAGGGCTAACGTGGCCTGGAATTTTTCCTCATCCCCTTGCCAGTAATCCGATGTCAGCCGGCTCAGGGCGGTGATTGCCCCCTGCGCATTCATAGCAAAGACCTCAGTGACAAGGCCGCCGGTTGTGTCCTGCCACGCCCGCAGATCCCCAGACGTCGGGCGCTCCAGCAATGCTTCGGCTAATACCGAGGCATTGTCGGGCGCGGTGGCCTGCCACCGGCTATCGAGACTCAGTATCTCGCTGAGTGGCATGTCGGTCTGACTCATGGCCAGGTTGGCGGCGATGTCGACGGTGTCTTGGAGGTCCGCCAACAAGGTGTTGGCCAACGCTTGCACGGTTGTTTCTTCCTGCTCGCTGAGCTGGAAATCGACAGACACACAGCCACTCAGGTTCGCGTTAAAGGTCGGTAAAAAATCCGGGTGCCGATCAACAAAATGGTTGTCCAGATAGAGACTGAGAGGCGCAAAACGGACGAACTCGGTGGCGAGTGTCCGCAATTGCGTTTGTTGTTCCGGTATCATGTCGCTGACATGGAATTGCATGGTCCGCCAGTCCATCATGATGGCATCCACCCGGCCGCGGAGCAGGAGTTGCAGCAACTGTTTGATGGATGTCACCTGCAGTAACCTGCTTTGGTGAATGGCGTGCAGCCAGTTGGCTTCATTGCTGCCGGCGATAACACCGATCCGGGCGTCCATCAGGTCCCTGATGGGCTGAACGGAAAAGAGGTACCATTTTTCCAGCGCAATGGGCGAGCTGAGTTTGGCGAATTGGTTCAATATCGGTGATTCGTCCACCGCAAAATAGCCATCGACAGCGTGATTGCGCAGGGAAAGCACCGCCCGGTTCTGTGGCACGACCTTGACTCGAATGGTCCAGCCCATGGCTTTTGCAGCGCACTCGATCGTATTCACCGTGGTGCCGGACACGGCATAATTGGCCATCAGGTGGTCCGGGTTGATCTGATACGGCGGCGCGTGAAAGGTATAGAGATCGAGCGTCTGGGCGTGCGCAGGCGCTAGGAGCAAACTGGCAACCAAGGCGGCATAAAAACGGAGGTCCATCGTCCATCCTTACTGTCACGTTTAAGCAAAAACCGTCCCGGTAATCCGATATAGCCGATCGTCTTCTGTCAGCGGCGGGTCCGCCCAAAGTCCGCCAACAGATAGCTCAATAGTAGGCAACCCTTTAGAGAGAATCCAGATTTTCCAGCAGCCAGTCCGCCCGCGCCAGCAGCGCTTTGCGCCGCTCCGGTTGTTGCTTGTCCCAATTGCGGTACATCATGCCCATCCGCGGGTTGTTGCTGAACGCGTCCCGATGGCGGTTGATAAAGTGCCAGTACAGTGCGTTGAACGGACAGGCGTCGTCTTCGGTGGCCCGGTTCACATTGTATTTGCACTGGCTGCAGTGATCGGACATGCGGTTGATGTACTTGCCGCTGGCGGCATAGGGCTTGGATCCCAGGTAGCCGCCATCCGCGTGCATGACCATCCCCAGGGTGTTGGGCAGTTCGACCCAGTCGTAGGCGTCGGCATAGACCGCCAGATACCAGTCGCAGATCTGTTCCGGAATCACGCCGGTGAGCAGCGCGAAATTACCGGTCACCATCAGGCGCTGGATGTGGTGGGCGTAACCGTTGCGCCGGGTGGCGTCGATGGCTTTGTGCAGGCAGCGCATGCCAGTGTCACCGGTCCAGTAGAACCAGGGCAGGGCGCGGGTATTGCCGAGCCGGTTTTCGCGGCCGTAATCCGGCATATGCAGCCAGTAGATGCCCCGGACAAACTCCCGCCAACCAATGATTTGACGGACAAAGCCTTCGACCGCGTTAAGCGGAGCCTGGTTGGCGTAGTAGCGCTGAACCACCGCCTCGCACACCATCAGCGGGTCCAGCAGCCCGCAGTTGATGTAAGGTGATAATACGGCGTGAAACAGCCAGTCTTCGCGATCCGAGATCGCGTCCTGATAGTCGCCAAAACACGGCAGGGCAAAATCCAGGAAGTGTGCCAGGGCCGCTTCCGCTCCCGCTCGGGTGACAGCGAAATGAAAGTCGTCAGTGCTGCCGAAGTGGTGTTCAAAGTGAGTATTTACTTCTTCAATAACCTCTTGGGTCAGCGTATCCGGCTCCACTCGAAAGGGCGCCGGTGCCGGCGGTTTGCCCGTCCACTTGCGACGGTTGTCACTGTCGAAGTTCCATTGGCCGCCTTCGGGTTGCCCCTCCGGCGTCATCAGTAGACCGGTTTTCTTGCGCATTTCCCGGTAGAAAAACTCCATCCTCAGCTGTTTGCGGTCTCTGGCCCAGTCGGCAAAGACCTGTTTGCTGGCAATGAAGCGGTCGTCCGGGCGGATGTCAACGGGGATGGCCAGGGTTGTGTGCCACTGCCGGATGTCCTGGTCCAGGCGCCATTCGCCGCATTCTGTGGTGACGATTTTTGCCGGCTGCACGATGTGGGCGTAGTGGCCCACCACCGCCTGCAGTGAGGTCAGATCACTGTCGGGCTGGTAGCGATGGTAGTGAACGGTCCAGCCCTGGGTCCGGAGTTCTTCGGCAAAATGCCGCATCGCACTGAACAGCAGTGTCAGCTTGATTTTATGATGATTGGTGTAGGTTGCCTCGTCGTAAACCTCCGCCATGACAACGACGTCGGTGCCGGGGGCCGCATCGACCAGTGCACTGAGGTCGGGAGTGAGCTGATCGCCCAGCACAAGAATCAGGTTTGCCATAGTCGTCGCTCCGATGTTGTCCCCCGAATACGTTAACCGACCGGAGTCAGTTCAATCGGTCGGCCAGATACGCGTTTCCGGAAGGCAACAGGAAGGCGCACTCAAGGCAATATAGAGCGCCGATAGCCCGAATTCACGCCGTCTGGGGTGAAAGCTTCAGCCGGAGCTTGTCGGGCAGGGAATACTGCGCAATGCGTTTGAGCACCGTGCCGTACTGCCCGGCAAAGCTGCCGGTGTTGTAGTGAATGCCGTACTTCTTGCACACCGCTTGCACCCTGGGGGCGATTTCCGGGTACCGATGGGCCGGTAGGTCCGGGAACACATGGTGTTCAATCTGATGGCTCAGGTGGCCACTCAGCATGTGCACAAATTTACTGCCGGTGAAGTTGCTGGAGCCGGTCAGCTGGCGCAGGTACCACTGGCCTTTGCTCTCGTTCTCACACTCGGCCTCGGTAAAGGTTTCCGCATCTTCCGTGAAATGCCCACAGAAAATCACCGTGGACGACCACAGGTTACGGATCAGGTTTGCGCTGATGTTGCCTGCCAGGACAATGGGCGCCACTGGCAAGGTCAACAGCGGGAAAAACACATAGTCCTTGAAACCCTGGCGCCCGCCTTTGCGGGCATACTCTTTGAGGAACTGTTTCTTCTCGGAGAGGCGGATCTCACCACGACGAATGCGGTCGAATTCCAATTCGTGCAATCCCACACCCCATTGGAAAAACACGGTCAGCAGTATGTAGTTAATGAACTGCAGGCTGTGAGCCGGCCGCCACTTATGGTCATCATTCAGACGCAGCAGGGCATAGCCGTAGTCGCGGTCCTTGCCGATGACATTGGTGTAGGTGTGGTGCTCATAATTGTGCGTGCGGCGCCAGGAATCTCCGGTGCACACTGTATCCCACTCGTAGGTCTGGGAATGCAGTGCGGGGTCGTTCATCCAGTCGTATTGCCCATGCATGACGTTGTGGCCGATCTCCATATTCTCAATGATCTTGGACAACCCCAGGGAGGCCACCGCAGCCGTGAACACGGGAGGGATGAAACCAAGCGGCATCATCAAGCGGCCGCCCACCGCCAGGGTGCGATGCAATCGGATAATCCGCCGGATATAGCGGGCATCGCGGTCTCCGAGGTCCGCCCGGACTTCATCCCGGATGGCGTTCAAATCCTGTTCAAGGCTGTTGAGCTGTTCGTGGGTTAACGTCTTCATGTCTGTTCTCCTGGCGCCGGCGATATAAAGACCGGGCGCTGACTAGGGGGTGGCAACTAGCCGGTGCGCGAAAGACCGTCAAATGTCCACGGATACCGGACCCTGTGGCACCGAAATGCACAGTTGAATGGTGTCCTCTCCGGGGCCCGAAGCCTTGCCGGTCAGGCGGTTGACCACGGTGCCGCTGGTTTTCCTGCAACTGCACTGGTGGCATACGCCCATGCGGCAGCCGTGACGGGGTGTGAGGCTGGCCGCTTCGGCAATGTCCAGCAGCACGGCATCACCTTTTGAGGTGACCTGGATCTTACTGCGGCTGAAATGAACCGCACCGCCCAGTGCATCGCCGTCCAGCGCCGCTTTCGGCACGGCGAAGAACGTACTGTGAATCCGGGCCTGATCAATGCCGCGCTGGACGAGCAGTTCCTCGGCAATGTCCATCAGGCCTTTGGGGCCGCAGAGATAGCATCGGCGAGCCGCCACATCGGGAACCCGGTCCAGGAGAGTCGTGCTGAGGTGCTCGGGATGTTCGCCCTCATCGGTGGCAATGATGTTCAGGGTCAGTGCGGGCCAGCGTTGGCTCAATGCGGTCAGGGTTTCGGCGGCGATGATGTCCGCCTGTGTGCGAACAAAGTAAAGCAATGTCACCGGCGCCCGGTAGTGGCTCGCAGCCAGGGTCTGGAGCTGGCTGAGCACCGGTGTGATACCGCTGCCGCCGGCGATGTACAGCACCGGTTCCTGAGTCTCGGGAACCCGAAAGTCGCCGAAGGCCTCACCTATGCCCAGAATGGACCCGGTGCTCACATTGTCGTGCATCCAGTTGGTCACGAGGCCGCCGCTCAGGCGTTTGATGGTAAGGCTCACAGACCCGTCAGCCGCCCACTGTCCTGGCGCGCTCGACAAGCTGAACGTGCGGTTGTATCGCACACCGCCAATGTCGAGCCCGATGCTCACGTGCTGGCCGGCTTCAAAGCCGGCCCAGCGATCGGCCGGTCGCAGTACAAAGGTTTTGGTGTCGGCGGTTTCATCCACCACCGACTCCACCAGCGCCGGAACGTATTGGCGAACCCATAGTGGGTTGATGCGTTCCAGTAGGGGGTCAAAAAAAGCAGCCGGATCGTCCCGGTTGAAAAGCTGCTTGCCCAGCCAGCGTAGGGGGGTGTTTTTTTCCAGTAGAGACAGCATGGTTTTCCTCTCCATGTGTACAAGTGTTCACAGTATGTGTACGACTGTACACATCGTGAGGGCGCGCTGTCAATTAACTCTTTTTATTGTGATCGTTTTGTTTTAAGTCTTTGTAATAAATGAATATAGAAGTTTTTATTGGGCGCGATTGATAGGTGGGGAAGTCGAAATTCAGTGATTGCGGCCCGAAATGACAGGTGGCAATTCCGCGAACAGGGGAAAATGTGTACACTTGTGTCTTTTCTCGTGGCGGTGTTGGCGCGGCGGCGAACCCCCTTTGGCGGCGATAGACGGTTGGGACAATAATGGTGTACCGAAGTGGTAGATAAACGACGACCCAAGCCAGGGGAAACCCACGACAAGCTGATGACCGCAGCGCTTGCCCTGGTCGGCAAGGGCCGTCATTTTGCCAGCCTGGGGATTCGCGAAGTGACGCGCCAGGCGGGTGTGGTCCCCACCTCGTTCTATCGGCATTTTCGAAACATGGACGATTTGGGTCTTCAGCTCGTTGACGAGCTGGGTCTGGTGTTACGCAAAATGATGCGCGAGGCTCGGTCCAATGTGTTGCAGGCCGACAAGCTGATGGCCGAATCCGTTGCCATTTTTGTCAGTCACGTTGAGGCTAACCGCAGTTTTTTCTTTTTTATGGCGCAGGGCCTGGCAGGGGAAAGTCGTGCGGTGCAGGACGCCATCCGCAGTGAAATGCGGTTTTTTGCCAGTGAATTGGCCAACGATCTGCGCCGGATGCGAATGGTCGATCATCTCAGCGACGGTGACCTGGAGTTGACCTGCGATCTGGTGGTGCGCAGCGTCGCGTTCAGTTTGACGGACCTGCTCAGTGTGTCACCCGACGATGAGTTCCAGATCGATCAGATCAAACAGCGCACCACCCGGTTCCTGCAACTGATATTTGTTGGGGCGGCGCACTGGCAAAGCAGTGGCCGCCCTCGCCGGGCCTGACGTCAGCCCGCTTTTTTGGCGGCGACTTTTTTCGACGCGGTCTTGCGGGGGGTGGCGGGTTTTGCACGCTTGGCCCTAGGTTTGCGGGGCGCCGGTTTTACCGTCTCAGGTGCTTTCGTTGTGGGGGTGTCCCCTGTGGGCGCTTCTGTTGTGGACGTTTCAGAGGGGGCCCGGGTATTGAACAGGACTTCCAGTTCTTCCAATGCTTCGCCGGTGTAGACCGCCAGCCGCTGCATGCTGGGCAAGGTGTCACGGCATCCGGTGAAACCGAAATTCAGGGAGCCGGCATAGCTCAGGCAGGTGATGTTCAGGGCACCACCGTGTGCAATCAGTGACACCGGATACATGGCTTCCAGCTTTGCGCCTTCGTAGTACAAGGTTTCCCGTGGGCCAGGCACATTCGATATGGTCACGTTAAACACTGGTCGCATGCGACCGCCCAGCCCTGACATCAACTGCAGGATGTACGGCGACATCAACAGCATGGTGTACTGATTCAGTGCGCTGCGGGGCAATGTTTGCAAGTGCTCTTTGGCGCGCTTGGTCGAGTACTTGATGGTTTCCAGTCGGGTTTTCGGGTCGGCCTCATCGGTGGCCAGGGTGGCGATCATAAAGCTGATTGCAGTGCCGGTGCCCTGATCATCGGCGGGCCGAACATTGACCGGAATACCGGCGGTCAACGCGGTATCGGGCAGATCGTTTTGCTCCAGCAGGAAGCGCCGCAACGCGGTTCCGCACAGGTACAACACAATGTCGTTCAGTGACGCATGGGTGACGCGGGTCAGGGCTCGCAAACGACCTAGCTGGTAATGCTGGGTCGCCAGACGGCGTTGACCGGCCACCCGCTTGTTCAGCGCCGACCGGGGGCCGGCGAAGGGTGCGGTGAGGCCGTCTTCAGGATGCCGTGCCGAGTGCACCAGCCGAGTCATGGCGCTCCACAGTCTTGGCGCCATGTCGGCCTGGATTTTCAGTGCCTCCAGGGCATGGGAAAACGCCGCCGGCAGACTGGCATCGGTATCTTTGCTGCTGGCGCGGGTGCTCTGGGGCCGAACCGACCAGGGGGGCAGCATGTTGGTCTCGTTGGGGTCGGTCGACAGCACGCGCTGCAGCAGGCGTACGCCACTGATGCCATCAATCATGGAGTGGTGCATCTTGGTGTACAGTGCAAACCGGTTGTTTTCCAGCCCCTCAATAATATGGCACTCCCACAGCGGGCGCGAAAAATCCAGCGGGTTGGAATGCAGACGCGACACCAGGATGCCCAGTTCGCGCTCACTGCCGGGTCGGGGCAGTGCCGAATGGCGGACGTGGTAATCAAGGTCGATATGCTTGTCGACCGTCCAGGCTGGCACTATTAACCGGCCCAGCGTGCCGGTGTACATCAGTCGGTTACACCAGGGTGGTGCGACCTCGAAATCGGCTTTCATCCTATCCAGCAAATCCCGCAGAAATGTTTCCGGTGCATTGTCCGGAAGAGAAAAAATCTGCAGATTTCCCACATGCATCGGGGTGTCTTCTGACTCGACGGCGAGCCAGGATGCATCCAGCGTTCCCAGGCGTTTCATTGATCGTCCTCTTGCCTCCGGGGGCTCTATCATTGCCCCGGCGTTGTTATTGTGTGGTTGCAGGTTGCAAGTATACGCAAGAATGTCGCCTCGACACGAGCCTCGTGATCATCCCTTTCGTGATGGCGTGCACCGTCCTGAGAAACTCACACCAATCGGTCTGCCGGGTTATCACAGGGCGGGGCTCAGAACAGGGTCGCGGCACCAATGGCCGTCAACGTCGCAATGACGGGAATCGCCACCGTCACCACAAAGACATCCTTGTAGGCCTCGCGGTGTTTGAGTCCCATGATGGTCAGCATGGCGATGACCGCGCCACAGTGCGGCAGCGAATCAATGCCCCCGGAACCCAGGGTGGCGATGCGATGCAGTGTTTCCGGTTCGACCCCCATGGCGAGGTACTTGTCGGCAAATGTCTGCATGAATATCTGCAGGCCGCCGGAGCCGGAACCGACAATGGCGGACACCACACTGACCGACGCAAATACCGAAAGCAGGGGCGATAGGGGCAGCTCCAGGACCCACTGGGCAAACGTTGAAAAGCCCACAGTCTGGGTTACCACGCCGCCGAAACCGATGACTGCGGCGGTGTTCAGCAGTGGCATGATGGCATCGTCCGCACCGGCTCCGAGGCTCTGCATGGCTTTGGCCCGAAAGTGAGTGAACAGAACCACACAACTTGCCGCTCCCAGGACCAGCGCAAAACTTGGCCAGATGATCGGTTCGGCATTGGCAAAGCTCACCAGTGATCCCAACCCGGGCGTGTTGCCATCGACCAGTCCGGTAGCGGTCAACAGACGCGGCAGGACAATCGTCGACAGCACCACTACCAGTGGCAGCACACTGAGCTTCCAGCCCGGGCCATGCTGCAGGGCGGGTGCCAGCTTCTCCATGTTGTCGTCCTGCAGGTTGGAGGCATAACCTTCACCGTTCGCCCGCGCCTTGGTCCACTGCCGCTCCAGATACACCATGCCCAGCACGAACATTACCCCGGCCGCGGTGATGCCGATAAAGGCACCGGCAAACAGGTCGGTGCCCAACGCCGAGGCTGCGATCACATTGTGGATTGAGGGTGTGCCGGGCAGGGCCGTCATGGTAAAGGTGCCGGCGCCAAGGGCCACGGCACCGCAAAACAGCCGCTTGGGCAGGTTGGCTTCGCGCATCAGGGCCACGCCCAGCGGGTACATGGTGAAGATCACCACAAACACCACGACGCCGCCGTAAGTGAGCATTGCGCACACCAGCATGGAGACCAGGATGGTGTGTTTGGCACCCAGTTTCCGGGTCACTGCGCTGGCGATAGAACCGGCCGCACCGCTGGCCGCCATCATCTTGCCGAAGATCGCTCCGGTCAGGAACAGCACGAAGAATTTACCGGCAAAACTGAACGCCCCGAGAGGCCCGAATGGGAAGTTACTCAGCAGGGCCTCGGAGACCCCCATGTCGTTGGTGACTGCCACCACCAGACTGGCAACCAGTGCCGCCACCAGAATGTTCACGCCACGCAACGCCATGACGATAAGCAAAATCAGGCCTGCGAACAGGCCAATGTTGTCTAGCATAAGAAACCTATGGGTTATTGTTATTCGTTGAGGGTGTCTTACATGGACTCAACAGCTTGCTTGTAAAGCGACTGCCGGGGCCGGGACATGACCCGCCGCAGCATGGGTTCAAAGTAATCCAGGGGCAGGGTTTCTGCCGCCGGGTCGAAGGCGGGGGAGTCGTACTCGGTGACAAATTCCAGGGTTTGCCGGTAGCAGGGGTGGTCCTTGAACTGCTCGCGCATGTCGCGGTCCATGCCCAGATGATGGAAGAAGTAGTAGCCCTGAAAGATCGCGTGATGCTTGACCATCCAGTGGTTGTCTTCACTGACAAACGGTTGCAGGATGGCCGCCGCCACATCGGCGTGATTGTAACTGCCCAGGGTGTCGCCGATGTCGTGGAGCAGGGCGCACACCACGTATTCCTCGTCCTTGCCATCGCGGTGGGCGCGGGTGGCGGTTTGCAGGCAATGGTTCAGGCGATCAATGGCGAAACCGCCAAAATCCCCTTGCAGCAATTGCAGGTGAGCCATGATGCGGTCAGGCAAGCCTTTGCCAAACGCCCTGAAATGGTCAGCAATGACCTGCCAGTCTTCCGCAGTGCTGTCCTTCATGTCGGTGAAGGTGGCCTGAGGTTGGGTTACGTCGCTCATTCGTATTCTCCTATCGCCATCACGGTGGCCTGATCAATCCCGAAAGCTGGTGTCATTGCGGTCCAGTTTACGCAGTAGGCCCGGCCAGGCCAGTTTGCCTCCCAGGCCCTTGGTCACCTGCGCCGCCTGCTGTTTGATGGTGTCGACAATGCCACCGGGAATCGGCGTCAGTTCGCGATTGCCGGACAAGGCGCCGATCTGGATCTCGCAGGCCCGTTGCAGTATGTACATGGCGAGAAACGCATCCGCGATGGAGTTGCCCACAGTCAGCAAACCGTGGTTGCGGAGAATCATCGCATTGGCAGCGCCCAGGTCGTTTTGCAGTCGGGCTTTTTCGTCCTCCCGCAAGGCCACGCCTTCGTAGTCATGGTAGGCCAGGCTCGCCAGCGGGAACAGGCTTTGCTGCGACAGCGGCAGCAAGCCGTTTTTCTGCGCGGAAACCGCAACGCCGGCGGTGGTGTGGGTATGCATCACGCAGTTTGCGTCGACACGCACGGCATGGATCGCACTGTGAATCGTAAAACCGGCCGGGTTGATGTCGACATCGTCCGGGTTGATTTTGTTGCCTTCCTGATCGACCCGTACCAGGCTGGAAGCGGTGATTTCCTCAAACATCATGCCGTAAGGATTGATCAGAAAGTGGTGGTCATCGCCAGGGATGCGCGCTGAAATATGCGTGAATATTAGGTCATCCCAGCCGTAGAGCGCGATCAGTCGGTAGGCGGCGGCGAGGTCGACCCGCAGTTGCCACTCGTCGTCGCTGACGCTGTGTTTCTTTGATGGGATGGCGAGTTGTGATGACATGGTTGGCCTCTCGAATTCAGGGTAGTTGGAATGTCATGGGGATCGCATTAAGAGAAGTGTAGGCCGCACCACGTCACGAACACTGTCAATTGGTTTACACTCTGGACATGATCGATTCGAAAGCCGTCTTGAAAAACTGCCCGCTGTTTCAGGCCTTTCCCGACCGGGCGCTTGAGGAGGCCGTGGCGGTGGCCCGTGTCCGGCATTTTCAGGCAGATGAGCCGATTTACGGCAAAGGCACCCTGCAGTCCACGCTCTCAGTGATTGCCGAAGGCACCGTCCGTATCAGTTCGGTGAATGCGGCTGGCCGAGAAGCCGTGCTGGTCATTTTTGACGCGGGCGCCTGGTTTGGCGACACCGTGTTTTCGCCTGGAACTCCGAGGGTGTATGGCGCCACTGCCCATGAGGCGGCCACGCTGGTCGAGCTGCCTGGTGAGGGGTTTCGGCAATTGATGGCACGGTACCCGGAAGGCTATCCGGTCGCGCTGGATCTGGTCAGCCGGCGACTGTGGTCGGCGATGTCCCTGATTGAGGATGATGCGCTGCGCGGTATTGAGGCACGAATCGGCCGGCGATTGCTGTTTCTCGCCCAGATGCACGGCGATTCCATCAGCGCGTCTTTACCCGTGACCTTTCGCCTGACCCGGGAGCACATTGCCAATATGATGGGCATGACCCGTCAGGGCGTTCACAAAGTGCTTAAGCACTTTGAGTCGGAAGGCCTGATGAGCTTTAGTTATGGCCGGGTAACCGTGCCGGATCCAAAACGCTTGACGTCGTACCTGCAAACGCTCGACTGAGGATAAGCCCATGGCCTATTGGCTGGTAAAAACCGAACCCTCGGAATGCGGTATCGATGACTTCGCCCGCGAGCCGGAACGCGTCATCCCCTGGGACGGGGTGCGGAACTATCAGGCGCGCAATTTCCTCCGCGCCATGACCCGGGGCGACCGGGTCTTTCTTTACCACTCCAGTTGCCAGCACATTGGCATCGCGGGCATTGTTCGCGTGGTCAGGGAAGCTTACCCTGACCCGACTCAATTCGATCCGGAGTCGCCCTACCACGACCCCAAGAGCCGCCCGGACGCCCCGCGTTGGCAGGCTGTCGATATGGTGTTTGAACGCAAACTGCAGCCGCTTGTAACGCTGGATACCATCAAGAACACAGGGGGCCTGTCGGGACTGGCGCTGATAAAGCGGGGCAACCGGTTGTCGGTGATGCCGGTGTCGGACGCTGAGTGGCAGATTCTGATGACATTGCCGGCACCCCCTAAAATGTAATCTGTCGGAAAGACTGAGTATTTGTTTCTCTAGCGCATTGTTTTTGTGAATTATTGCCGAGCTATAGCCAGTGCTTGCGTGGGCCTTGACGCTGGTGACGGGATGCCGGGACTTGAGAGTCCTGTGCTCCGCAATCGCAAAACGGTAAGATGCCGGCGGCTAGTCGTTGTCATCTTCTGTTTTCGTTGCGATAAGGTAGACACCAGATCAATGGGTTGTTCTCGAATACTGACGTTGTCACTGATCGTTGTTCTGGGACTCAAACACGGTGTTGTCTCTGCGGAGCCATTGCGGGTCGTGACGTCCGATTTTCCGCCCTACTCAATGCTTGAACATGGTTCTGTATCCGGCCTGTCGACCAACGTTGTCAGAGAAGTCCTTGAGCGTGCCGGAGTCGAAACGCGCGACGTTGAAGTGTATCCCTGGGCCCGGGCGTTCACGATGGCGAGGAAGCTGGATTCCATCCTGATCTACTCCATCGCCATGTCCGATGAGCGTCAACCGTTGTTTCAGTGGGTTGGCCCCATCGCGCCCTACAACGTCGACTTGTACAAATTGCGGTCTCGCGAGGACATTCAGGTGAAGACCCTGGACGATGCCAAGGCCTATCGCGTGGGCGGTGAATTTCAGGACATCAAGCAGGCCTTTTTGCTGGAACGCGGCTTTGAGATAGGCCGAAATCTCGATCTGGCGCCCCGTGCTGAAATCAACGTCAGGAAGCTGTTTGCCGGGCGTATCGACTTGCTTCCGATGAGTGAGTACAACCTGCCATACCTGTTACGAGAGGAAGGCTTTGACCCGGCCCAGGTTGAAAAGGTGATGAACCTCGAAGGCGTGTCCTATTACCTCTATCTGGCTTTCAGTCTGGATGTGCCGGAGGCCACGGTGGCGCGTGCCAGACAGGCGCTGAATGCCCTTCGTGAGGAGGGCCGGCTGCAAACACTGTGGGTTGAAGCTCTCCATCAACCACCCAGTCCATAGCGCTCTTCTTTTCCATCCTTCCCTGTACTGATCCCCTTCGGGTATCGCTCAGTGGGCTGCCGGTGACTCCGTCACTGTCTCGCCGGTGATGACGGTCGGATGCAGTTTTTCCATCAGTTTGCTGCTGCCCGTGTCCCGGGCCTCAAAACGTCTTTCCACAAAATGACTCAGGTAGTGCGCGTTCAGCAGATGCCCGCTGCCATCGCATTCGAATATTCGGCCGCTGAACCGGTCGGCATTGCCCAGCACGCCGATTCGCGCCACGTAGTCCTGGCGGTGGCAAAAATGCTCGGCGTATACCTGAGGCAGTACCAGCTCGGTGGCGGCACTGGCGAAGGTGTACAGCTCCAGTTTGTTGAGCAGCAGCGAGCGGCTGCCAGTGAGCTGGCGGGCGAGTTTGTAGAGCGCACCGGTGGCGATGATGCCGCCCTGGGAATGGGCAATCAGGACCACCTTATTGTGCGTATCCAAAGCCTCCATCAGAATTTGCGCAACGCTGGTTTCGAGGGTGGAGATCGGTTGCATGGTGCGGCCTGCCGCGCATTCCAGCAGATCCAGCACAATCCCGTCCGATGGATTGTGCATCAGGTAAACCCTACGCTGGAACAGGTCGGCGAGGGCCTTGCCATTGAGCCTCAGTACATTGCGATCGGTACAGATACCGTTGAGAAAATACCAGGCCTGATTGTCTTCAATGGCCTGGCCCTGTTCGGGCACCTCATACGGCAAGTGCGGCACCTCGCGAAACGGTGCGTACAGAGGCAGGACGGTGGCCCGCAAGGCATGGGCAAAATGATGGACGGACTCGTAGTTGCCCGGCCGGAATTCCGACCAGAGTGCGGTTTGATCCACTGGCGACAGGACGCCAGGCAAGTAAGTTAAGTTTTTGATGACAGTGACGGTGCGTTGTAATGCCTTGGCCAGGTCCATGGCGCTTCCCCCTTGTGTGTAGGGTCAGTGAAGGTGTTGCCCGGTCGCGTTCATGGCCTCCGACACGGCTTCGTCGGCCGTCGCCGGGCCTGCCGCTGTTGTAACAGGCGCAGTGGCGGACGTGGAGGCGGACGTGGTGTCGGGTGCAGTTGCGGGTGTCGGTGCTGGCGTGGTCGCCGTCGGGGCAAATTGCTCGTCGCCGGTGGGTTCCAGGTGAGGTTCGTCATTGATCGCCTGGCGCATACGGGATGTCGACAAATAGACGGTCTTGCGGGCCCGGTTCTGGTTGCCCAGTGGTCGATGCACCGGCAACGTGTGCCAGGGGTTGATGGTCAGGTTGCGGGCAAACGCATCTTGCGCCGGGTAGTCAAAGCGTTGCTTCGGTATGTCCAGGGTGGCGATGGTGATGAACGGTGACAGGCTTTCCGGCCATACCACCGAGGCATCCTCGATGGGCATGGCCACCGGGTCTTTCTGGAACTGAATGGCAAAGTCGAATGTGACGGCGGTTTTGGCCAGCGTGGCGATCATCGCCTCGCGCAGGTAATTGTCGGTCAATGGGCCGACCTCCGAGCGTTTGGACAGTCTTGGGATCAGTGCGTATTTGATGGCACGCTCATGCCCATTCTCACGGCCGTAGCGGTAAGGCACGCAGCTGTAATACGCCAGTTCGAGCGGGTTGGCATGAGTGCGGGCATAGAGACCCTGCATGATCATGTCGAGGTAGTGCGAATCCAGTGGGTTCAGGAAATACCAGGACGGTGTCCCTCGCGCAATCTGGTGCTGCAGTTTGACGTTTTCCTGCACGTTCGGGGTGGTGAAACTGGGGGAACTGATGCCCGAAAAATCCACCGTGTGCTGTTCATCGTCCAACAGTTTTCTGCCCGGTACGCCCATCAATTTGATACCGATACTGAGAATGCCATTGTCCTGGATGTCGGGCACCACTCGCGGTCCGGGGCCACCAAAGCGGACATAAGCCGGGTAGCTTCGACCCGGCTTGAAAAGCCCAACCTGGAGGCGTTTGGGTAAATTTGGTTTGACCGTCAACGTTGCTCTTACCAACCCATAGGTTTTGGTATTACCGGCTCGCTCGGCGGTTTTGCCGGTTTGCCGATACTCCTTGACCAGAAAGCGGTTCATGGTTTCGGTGATGTCCTGGGTAATCCGGGCCTCTCCCGGCTTGACCAGTTCTTCCCCGATCGCAAGCCCTTCATCTTTGAGGCGTCGGCGAATCAGGCGCTGGGTCATGCGTTCGATGGGCTGCCGGAAGCGTTGGTCAAAGGCGTCGCGATAGAGGGGGTCCAAACGCCGGGCAATACCAATAAAAAACGTTGCGCCGGCTTCAACCATCCGTGGAATCAGGCTCATGGAGTGGCTCCTTTACGAGTGCGGGGTCGCCGGCCATTGGCGGGCGGGGAAAACAGGAAAGTCAGTGCGCGACGGCTGGGTAAGAAGAAGTAGCCACCGCCGCGAGTCTGGACAAAGGCCGGCAAGTCCTGGAGCTTGCAGCGGGCCGGTCGTTGTTGAATGGTGAACTGCTGTTGCGGCAGGCCGTAGGCCTGGCGGGCACCAACCAAAGGGTCCGGGTCCTGGTACAGGCCGTTGAAGTTGGGGTTGTTGGCCCACGTGTGTTGCACAAATTCAAACTGGCGACCGATATTCCCATTGAGGCAAATAAAATGCAGGCCCCGGGCGACGGGCGCTTCTTCCCGGTCAAGGTCATCGAGAAAGCGGGCGGGATCCAGGCTGTCATCAAACGGAGTGCCGTAGACCCGCCCCCGCCGGAGCAGGCGGTGCCGGTTGCTGAAGGCGACCGATTTTTCAGAGCCGGGCTCCGGCGGCAAGCTGTCCCGGGGGTGCGTGCGTCGAATGTGCGCCCCCAGAGGGCATTTCAGACCCTCCTGGTCGGAGCGATGGTAGCGGAAATCGTCTTTGTCGATCACGCTTGGGTCATCCCGCGTGGGAGATTGCACCAGTGCTGTGCCGCTGGGCCAGCGGCCAACCAGTTTGGCGGCAATGCGGACCGGGTCGGCACGTTCATGGTCGGTTGCCTCGGCTTGGTGCTTCATGGCGTGCCAGAAACCGGGCACATCCTGATCCAGTTGCCGAAACACCAGGTAAGTGCCATTTAAACCGAGGTCGTGTTGATCACTGCCCTCCGGGTCAGCGGCGAGCAGGTTATGCTGGTCCTGTCCCGGTTCCACCAACGGCCGCTGGGTGAAGCGACCATAACCATTGGGGTAACCCAGCAGGAACTCTCCCAGTGGCACCGGGTTGGGGTGAGGGCGGTCCCACAGGTCAAATTCTGCGATGTAGGGTTGGCCAATGCTGTCCCGGAAGCCAAAATGTTCCTTGAAATCGGGCAGGGGTTCGGTATCCAGTCGGGCTATCTGTGCCAGACCGTGGTCGGTCATGCCGTCTCTGAGTTGGTGGCACAGGGTGTTGAGGGTGACGGTGTCCTGGCCAAAACACATCAGCAGCAGGTCCACCTGTGTCGTATTAGGGCCACCCCAAAGCCATTGTTCGGGGGCGTTATCACCCTCATCACCGAGGATGCGACGCTTGTGGGGCGTCGTCATGCCAGATCGGAATTCGTCAGAGAAACGCTCCAGAATGGTCTGCTCAATGCGCAGGTTGGTCAGCCCGTGGTAAGTGACGGCGAGGTTCACTGCTTGTTCGTCGGGGCGGTGACTGGCGTAACTGATCTGGCCGGTGAGCTCTCGCAGCCATGGCCTCGCCCGGCGGAGGTCCCGGATTTTCAGCAACAGATAGCAGGCCGCTGGCAGTGCACCGTAGCCCCTGATAACCAGGCCCTGAATGTCATCAAATTCGAGCGTGTCTGGAATTGCCATCGAAGATCATCCTTTAATTACAGTCGCCGTAACCAGGCTTGCGCCTGAGCCTCATCCATACCGCCCTGTAGCCCCTCTCGAATGGCCTCATTATTGGCAATGTTGACGGCCGTCAGATGTGGGTAGGGGGTGAACCAGACCTGGTTCTCAATTTGATGGAGACCGAGGTAGTCCTTGAAACGCTGCTCTTTGCGAGCGCCTTCGTGCACCAGCCAGCGAGTTCGGGGATAGCCAACGCCGTTACTGAATATCAGGTTCAGTCCCCAGGCCACCTTGTCGATGAAATCGACCATGTAGCTCTCCAGACTGCCGTCGTAATTGCTGGTGAACAGCAAGCGACGATCGTTGTCGAGCAGGGTCCAGCGGGCAAAGTGGATGGTATCGACTCCATCCAGTCCCAGGACGGGGACGCCGGCCAGGTCGCCCTTGTTGAAGACATGACGTAAGGTCGCCTGGGCTGCCGCCAGCAGCGCTCGGGCATTGGTGCGTCTCAGCCAGCCGGGTTTCACGTAACCGACGGCAGCAAACGGGTTGTGGGCCGCAATGTCCTCGGTGGCGCGCAATTGGTTGAGACGGCTGAGGGCCGGCCGGTGAGTGTATTCTTCATCGCTGAATTCACGCCCCCGTAGCACCAGAAGCCAAACCAGCAGAATCGGCCAGCCCCAGAACAAAATCAGGCCGCCAAGTGCCATCAGAGTGGCAAAACGGAGGTCTTCCACCGCTCGCCAGATCAGCGAGGGCCGGTTGGGGCTCGTCAGTGCCCAGGACAGTTCCGGGTTTCCGCTGACATACTCAATGATGATGCTCCGCAATTCCTGGGCGGTAACGATGTTGGCCGCGTCCAGATCACTGAGGAACGACTGCAGGGCTTGATGCAGTTCGTCCTCCTGCCGAATCTGGCGGGCACTGCGCCCGACGGTATTGATGTAAAATGCCTGCGAGTCGATGGTGTGGCGTCGCAGGTACGCCCGCCGGGAGGCGCGGGTACGCTTGCGTCGCGGAGGGTAACCGCGGCAGGCGTTCAATACCTGGTCCAGCCCATGGGCAACCTGTTGCACCATTTCGTCAATAAACTGCGTGGCGGATCCGTCCACATTGGCCATAAAGATCAACGTCGTACCATAGGTTTCAGGATCATTCGGGCCGTCCAGGAGCAGGAAGCGGGCAAAGTGCAGCTGGCTGAAGACCGAAAACGGCATCACCGGATTATCGGGCGGGTCGTCATTAATGTCGGCCAGCACCTGACGCAAGGTCGGCTCCCGCGAGGCAACCACCGGCATCCGAATGGTCAGTGCGTTCTGTGGCATTGGGTGCAGAGACGCCAATGCCACTTTGACGCCATGTATGACTCGCTTCATAAACTCGCGCTGCCCTTCAGGCATTGGCTGGGATGGGTGTCTCAAGGGCAAAGTCGAGTATTCGGCGCTTGCCCCACCAGACTTTGCCCAGGTAGACCCCCGGTTCCACCTCGCGAATTTCATCGCGAATTTTACGTGCCAGTAGCGACGTGCTGCGGTAGTCGATCACGATGGTCTCTTTGCCATCCATCCAGCTTTGGTCACGGTAGGTTTTGGCAACGATCAGGTTAAGTCCCAATGGGGTGATTTTATTGACCACCACGCCGTTGCTGTAGCCCGGAGAAAACAAGTCGAACACCTTGCCCTGCCACGCCAGCAGCCGAGCCAGCCCGGCAAATACCCGGGGCAGCGGACCGCCGGCCAGAATGGCCGTACCCCGGGTGTCACCCTGGGGAATGCTGCCGGGTTTGGCTTTTTGATAGAGTGAGTCGAGCTCCTCCCGGGACAGTTTCAGCCACTGCCGGACCGGGGAGTCCGTACGCTGTTCGCGCGTGCTGGCGGCCGCCTTACGGGTCGGGCGTTTGGCTTTGGTGGCCTGGGTTTTACGTTTGGTCGGTTGCTGTTTGGTGTCCGCGGTGGCGGTGTCAGTGTCAGCGTTCATGGTGCCAATTCCTTCTGGGTTGTGGTGGGTGCCCGTCTGCTCCCAGCCTCGACGGGCACGGGTAAACGAGCGGTGCGTTCGTTGGTCGGGGTGCTGGCGTCGTCCTCGCGCAGTTCCCGGCCATGGATAAGATGGAAGGCAACCCGTTCAGCAATAGCGCTAATGGTGGCTGACGGGTTCACACCAATGGCGGCCGGCATCAAGGCGCCATCGGCGACATAGAGACCCTTGTAGCCCCAGACTTCACCGCAATCGTTGGTGACGCCGGTCATGGGGGTGTCCGACATGGCGCAGCCGCCCAGTGGGTGTGCGGTCAGGGTTTTATGCAGGGGGAGGCCAATCAAGGGGGTGCGCCACAGGAAGCTGTTGATGAATCGGCCTCCCGATGCCTCGCTGAGGTTGCGCATTTGCTGCACCATGAAGCGGAACATTGGCAGGCTCTTGCGAGCCGACCACTGCAATCGCACATCGCCGTGCCTGTCCAGCGTCAGCACACCATTGGCGGCGTCGGTGCCCATGCCGAGGTAGGGTAAGACGTGGGTTAGAAATCCGTCTTCCAGCAACTCCTCCAACTGCAACTTCAGACCCGCGCCCAGCGCGTCACTGACATAGTGGCGGCCTTGGCGAAGCGTGCGCCGTAATCGGCCCCGGGTCGGAATCGCATGGTTGAAATGCCAGACAAACGGGTCGGGGAAACCGAGGTCTTCAATGTATATGTACTGGTCTTTTTCCTGACGGAATCCGACGCCGGCTGTAATGCTAGGCCCCCGGCCAGGATCGACGATTCGGTCCCGGTAACGGGTGCCGGCAAAAATGAAATCGCCGTTGCCGGAGAAGCGTTGTCCGAGCTGATCGGATAACCGTGGCAGCGTCCGGGTCTGAAGTTTGCAGCGGAGCAGCAACTCGTTGGTGCCCAACGTTCCGGCAGCGACCACCACCTGCTGCGCATAAAAGGTTTTAAAGCTGTCGCTGGGCGGATCGGCGGGCGGCGTCGTGAGGTCCCTGCAGGTGACGGCATAGCCCTGACCGTCCGGGGTGATGTTGAGAGCCTGGTGTTGCGGTAAGACCACCGCGCCATATTCTTCGGCCAACGGAATGTAGTTCAGGTCCAGCGTATTTTTGGCGTGCACATGACATCCCAACAGGCAGTTACCACAGTGCTCGCAGCCGGGCAGAACCCCTTCGGCGGTCTCCAGGTCAGCAAACCGCACGCAGACGGGCACCCGGTCGGCGTGACGTCCGATACTGTTGACCGCATCCTCAAATGCCTGGGTGCGACTGGGCACCGGCCTGGCGAAGTGATCACGGATGGGGGTGGCCCCCAGCATATCCGCGGCCAGCGTGTAATAGGGGCGCAAGCGTCGAAGTGTAATGCGCCGGGGCCAGGATGGCTGGTCAAAAATGAATGCGGGCGGTCGGATGTGTACATTGAAGTAATGCAGCGAACCACCGCCAACCCCGGTGCCTTGAATCACGTCCATGTTGCGAAATGCCCGGTATTCAATAAATCCATCGCCGTTGGCACGGTGTTTGTCATTGGCGAGGGCAAGCCGGGCGACTTCGCCGGAGCCTCTGGGGAAGTCAAGCCGATCCCAGCGTTTACCCTTTTCCAGTAAACAAACGGCGCGTCCGGCCTGGGCCAGCCGGCAGGCGGTGATCGCACCGCCGAAGCCGGAACCGATGACCACAACGTCGTATCGTGCTGTCATTTCCCTATCCCCCTTGCCGTGTGCTCACGCGGCGGTTTCCATGGATGACCGGGCTGCAGGTAGCCGATCGCTCTGATCGAGCAGCCGGTAGAGTTCTCGGGCCAGTAAATCCGGCGCTTCAAGATCGACAAAATGGCCAATGCCTTCGAGTGGGCGCCACTCGACCGGGCAGCCGGCGTCGCGGTGACTGGCCTGGGCCACCCGCGCAGACAAGGCGCCGTCCTCAAGCCCCCAGATCAGCGTGACGGGCACCTGAATCGGGTTGTCATAAACCTGTTCCAGTTGCGCACGAGTGCTGGTGTGAATCAGGGTTTTGACGAATTCCCGGTAATAATTCACCGGTCCCCGCAGGTCTTTCGGACGTTCGAAACGGTGGACGATTTCCCGCACCAGATCCCGATCCATATGCCCCCGCGAGCCTTTTCTCAGTGTGAACGACAGCGTCAGCATTGTGCGGCCCAGCCGTGTGGTCAGCAGACGTTCAGGCAGGCGGGGAATCTGGAACGGTGATACCCACGGGATGCGAAGGGTCTGAAAATCCTCAAACCTCAGCACCGCGCGTACCAGGGTGCGGGGGTGCGTGCAATTCACTACCACCAAACGGCTGATACGTTCGGGAAAACGGTGGGCGTAGATCCAGCCCAAGGCCCCGCCCCAGTCGTGGCTCAGCAGCACAGGTTTGTCCAGCCCCAGCTCAGTTATCAACTGATCGATATCGTCGGTCAACGAGAACACATCGTAGCCATTGCCGGCGGCATCGGAGGCCGGGTAGCCTCTTAAATCCGGGGCAAAAAACGCGACATCGGGCATTTGCCGCATCAATGGGCGCCAGCCAACCCAGCCTTCTGGAAATCCATGCAGGCACAGCACAGCGCCGCGGGCCGAGCTGACATGCCGATCATGCGGTTTGTCGGGGGCCGAGATGGCCACATGCAACGAGGTATCATTAACGGTAATGCGCCGGTGCCGGATCGTGTTTGCCATAGCTCAGCCCGCCTGTTTTGAGGGTTTAAAACAATCTTCTTCGCACTGGAAGTGGTTAAACCAGTGATGGGCCTTAATTCGTTTGGGAATCTCGCCCTGTTCGATGTGGCAGCAACACGCCTGCTTGGGGCGAACGACAAGCCAAACCTGAATGAATTGGTCGTACGCCCCGGCGACAGTGATGCGGGCACTGTAGGTGCTGCCCGCAAAGGTCTCGGGAACGGTAAAGCTGATGACGGCCGTCAGCGACTCACCCGGGGCAAGGGTTTTCTTGTCGGGAAAAACCTTGACGGTCTCTTTCGTGCACGGAAAAGGCATCGCGGTCAGGGTGAATTCCCGTTCAACATCGGCGGTATTGGTGACCTGGACCTGATACTGAAAACTGTCGCCCGGGCAGCCGGTCCAATGGATACGACCGACGCAGGCACTCGGGCAACGGGTTTCGGGAATGCCGCAACAAGGTTGGTGTTTGTCATGACGGCAATGACAGGCGGGGCAGAGGTCACCATAGCTGCCATCGAACGTCTTCCGGACCACGTCGGCTGCACCCTGCAGTGATGCTGCCAGCAAGCGGGGTGGCAGCAGGACCAGATTGAGTCCCGACGGCAATATCTTGAGTCGGTCCCCGGAGGAGGGATCGCACGTCAAGTCGGGGGTGGTGCAGGGGGCGTGGGTCATGGCGGTCTCCTTGGCTGGGTGGCTTCTTACGGCTGCCGTTTGGCTTGAATGGCTCGGCCGCTGCCGGTGCAATAGAGTTCCAGCCACACCCGGTCGTCGTTGATTTTTATAAAACCCAGGTAACGCCGGCCCTTTTTCAGGCCAGCAGGGAGCATGAGGCTTAAGGTGCGTTCAATGGCCTCCCCCGCTGACAAAGACGCCTCGATGGCGGGTGTGAACTGGATTCGGGCGGGCGCGATGAGTTGTTTGCGAAAGTCGTGCAGTAATCGATTGGCGAAATCTTCGTAGCTTTCATCCGGGCCGGTTTCACGCAATGAATAAACCAGCGTCCGGCCGATCCAGTCGTATTCCCGCAGCCACACCATGCCCACATCGCCAATGTCGACAGGCACGTTGCCAAGGTTCGAGAGGGTTATATTACAGCGAAGGGTCTGTCCGCTGACGCCCTGAAGCCGCAAGTGGGTCGGCTCTATCATCAACTCCTGATGGGCCAGTACCTCGACATTAACGGGGGTTTTTTGCTTGCCACAGATCACCGTGGTTTGGTAATGACCGGGCGGCGTACTGCTTGGCAGTTGCAGGGCTGCCATGGTTCGGCTTTCACCATGGGGAGCAATGCGTGCGGCCAGCACCATCCGGGTGGGTGCCAGTGGTTTGCTGTCTTTGCGATACCGCTGGGGCGGCCGGGTAGCCAGCGCCCGAACCTTGATTTTATGGTCGGAATTATTGACCAGGGTCAGCGCACCGCGGCACTCAAACGGAGCGCCGGAAAACGAGTAAGGGCCATCGGTCAAATGCCAATCCGAGCCGGGTTCACCTGAGTGTGTGCCTTTCACCGTCCGTCTCCTTGGTGTTTATTCGCACTGCTCCGCCGACTTGGCCTGGTAGTCTTCGGCGACAATCATGCCCTCGCCACACGTCTCAAACTCGAACACCTTGATCCCGAACAGGGTCAGACGAAAACGATAATTGAGCGGAAAGTGAAAGCGCATGGGTCGCAATCCAAGCTGCACGTCCAGTTGCGGGAGTTCCCGAATCCGGACGTCGAGGTCAAGGTCCACTTTGTTGTCAGTTTTAACCGTGCTGTCCGTGTTCAGACGGCTGTCGGAGTCCAGGGCGATGGTGGGCAGGTTGTCCACCGAGAGGGATACAATGACGTTAACATCGGGCAGATTGGTCACACCGATGTTGATGGCCGGCAGTTCTGTCACGCCGATACTGATGGGCGCCAACTCCCGGATTCGAATCTCATCGAGGTCAAAGTCGATACCCCCGGCGAATTCGATGCCTTGTCCTGCACCAGTATTGGGGAACTGTTTGATCCGGATATTGTCGAGGGGAACATCCACGCTCATAGCGGACTCCAGGTATTCAGTTTTGATCGTTTTGCGACGGTCAACTGAAACCGCAAGACTCCACAGCAGGGCGACGGCCAGAACAGCCAAAAGACGGAGTGTTCAGTTACGATTTGTGGGCAAAAAATTCAGGGAAGGACAGCAAAAATCCTTTTGCCATGGCCAGAGTCTGCAATAGATTGCCGGGGCGCGCAAGCGGGTTTTGATGAATTTCCCGGTCCTTTTCGGGTACGTCGTTTATTACGTCAGACCCTTTGGTGGCGCCTTCTCCAGCCATTTTAAGGTGCGATCAACGATGCCTTCCCAGCCCGGCTCTCCCAACAGCCAGTGTGCGTGCTGGGGGTACTCCCAATAGGTCAGGGCGTCACCGTACCAATTGGCCAGTTTTCGACTTACGGCCACCGGCACAATGCGGTCCCTCTGGCCGGCCAGGGCCAGCATCGGACAGGAAATACTGGGTTTATTGACCCGGTTGGTGTGCCGGAGATTCAATGGACCAAAAGCCACTTCGTACGCCACGTGCCCGGATTCATACACCAGGTCGGCCAGCAGGGGGGCATGGGCTTGCCGTGGCATGGCATTGAACAACAAATACGAAGCTTCAATGGGCGCCAGTTTGAATGCCTTGTGCCACAAACCGGGACGCGCAAAATGCCGGGCCATGCCCGGTAGTGTTTTCGGCCTTAAAGGAAAGATTGCCCCGGGCGCGGCCGGGTTAATCAATACTGCGGCGGCCAGCGATACCTCTGTGGCCAGTATCTGGGCAATCAAACCGCCCAGCGAATGCCCCATGACAATGGGCGGCTCCACCAGCGACTCAATAACGGTTGCGGCCGCATCAACGTAGTCCCGTAGCGTGGTTTTACCCAGCGTGCTGCGCGCCTGTTGGTCCAGGCTGACCCGATGCCCCGGCAGCCGTATCGCCAGGCAGTGGTAGCCTTCGGCTTCCAGCCGTGCCTGCCAGTTCGCCCAGACTTCCGGCTGGCTCCACATGCCGTGGATCAAAACCACCGGCGGTTTGTGTCGTTCGGCGCCGGCTATCACGTCGTTCACTGCCTCGCCCTCGCATGGCTGTTGTCGACCTGATGGTCGGTCTGGTTGGCCGCGGCGAAGTGCTTGTAGTATCCCGGCAACCCTTTGGGTGGCTGGCCAATATCGATACCCGCCTTTTTGAGTTCCACCTTCAGGTCATGACGGAATTTGTGGTAGTCCACTTGGGTTGAGTGACGGCTGCCCGTATCGAATTTGAGATGCGGGTGATCAATCTCGTGCTGGATGGCGCCGGCCAGGTCGGCAGGGCGTTGGTATTTCCCGAGAATCTCCAGGCACGCCAGCTTGGCTTGATAGTCCGCCAGTGGCCAAATGCAGCCCAGGGGCTGGAACAAACCAATGAAATACAGGTTCCGGTAGTCCGGGTGCATCATCTTCCGGTAAAGGGGCACCCGAGTGGCGTGCTCAAAATCGATAAAGGCTGTATCAAAAAACGGAAAGCTGATACGAAATCCGGTACACGCCACGATGATGTCATAGCTTTCGAAGCGCCCGTCGGTGAACTCGACGGAGTCGTCCTGCAAGGCTTTAACACCTGGGCGGGGCTTGACCCGGCCATGACGAATAAAGTCCAGCAAATCAGAATTGACCGAGGGATGATGACTCAGCACCAGCTTTTTCGGTTTGGGCAATCCGTATTTTTTGGCGTAGTCACCCTGTAACAACTTCAGGAGCACCGTAAAAATAAGCTGTCGGGCCTTGCCAGGCAGCCACGGTGTGCGGCTGCCGAGGACATCGGAGGGTAAACCGAACATGAACTTGGGCAGAAACCACTGAGGACTGCGCATGCTGAGCCCGACCCTGCCCGCCAGCCGAGCCGATTCCACCGCCACATCGCAGGCGGAATTGCCGGCCCCGATCACCAGCACGTTCTTTCCGCGCCAGCTGTCATCGACGCCTTTAAAGTCGTGGGAGTGCATGAAGCGGCCCTCGAAATGGCCGGGGTATTCGGGCATGCGGGGGTTCCAGTGGTGGCCGTTGGCCACCATCAGGTGGCTAAAGGTGGTGACGGACGTGTTGCCATCCGGACCGGTATGTTGAACGTCCCACTGGCCGTCATCGTTGCGGTGGATATGATCTACCGTGGTATCAAAGCGAATTCGCTCCATGACTCCGAAATGTCGGGCGTAGTTCTCGAAGTAGGCCTGCAGTTGTTGATGGTTGGGGTAATCCGGGTAATCTTCCGGCATCGGAAAATCTTCATATTCGGACCAGCTTTTCGAGCTGATGATGTGGGTATTGTCATAGACGCTGGAGTGGCCGGTTTTGGAATTGAACACCCAGTTGCCGCCGACCTTGTCGTTTTTTTCGAAGACGGTCACATTCAGCCCGGTTTCAAGGCAGTTTTTAGCGGCGGTCAGGCCACTGGGGCCCGCGCCGATGACGCACACGTGCACAGCTAAAGTCATGATTGCGCTCCTTAATTATTATTCTGGACGCTGTTATTATCGAAATAGTTTTTTTGAAATCTAACTTTTGTCGGATATAGTGTCAACGGACAACCCATCAAACTGGAAAGGTGCTCGTGGAAAGCCCCACCAAATCGCCGTCAATTAGCAACCGTAAGCCACTGCAAGGCCGTAGCAGGGAGCGGGTCAATAAGGTGCTGGCGGTGGCCGAGACGCTGCTGCTGGAGGTCGGCCCCGAGGGTCTGTCGATCCCGGATGTGGCCCGACAGTCGGGCGTGCCCAGGGCATCGATCTATCAGTTTTTCCCCAACAAATACGCGTTGTTGCTGGCCATCGCCGACATTCACCTGGGGCGTGTTGCGGCATTGATCGGCACGATAGAGCATCAACTTCGGGGCGCAAGCCTTGAGGCCCTGGGTACCATCACGACGCGTGCGGCGGCAGACTATTACAACCACCATCCGGTGGCGAGCATGTTGATTCTGGGTGGCCCGATGAGCCGCAATGCCTACCTGGCCCAGGAATTCACCATTCAGGATATTGGACGTCGGCTACGTGCGTTGCTGGCACGGGACCGGCCACAACTGGTGGTGCCCGACGACCCGGACGTAATGACCATCGCCGTGGAGATTGCATTCGCCTGTATGAAGCATTCCTATTTTACCCACGCCAGCATTACCGATGCGATGGCTGAGCAGGCGGCACAGGCGGCGGTGGCCTATTTACGATTGTGGCTGCCGGAGACGGCGTACGACTGAGGTTGCGGGCCGGCTTGTCGAGAGCGAGCAGTGACGTCACGCCTCCGCAAACCTCCCGCCCAAAACCCGGTCCGGCACGGTTTAGACACCACGGTTCCGCCGCCGCTCATGGGCTATTGGACCGTGAGAGGGGCGGGCATGCTAATCGGTAAACGTTGAAATATACAGATGCTCAACCTTGTCCCTTGCCCAGGGCGTTTTCCGCAAAAACTTGAGGCTGGACTTCACCGATGGGTCACTTTTAAAGCAATTGATACGAATTCGGCTCGCCAGACCTTCCCAGCCGTAGTGAGCTTCAAGCCGGACAACAATCTGTTCCAGGGTAATGCCGTGCAGGGGGTTGTTGGGTTGTGCGTTGTCCATGGTGACCGTGTTCGCTGTGCAGTGAGTGGGTTTACGGAGTGCTGATTCTCTGTGCATTGCGTATTCTGCGTATAGTGTGCTAGGGCAGAAATCTCTAACATAGTAGCCTCCTAACTAATTGACTCATTCAGTTTAGAGAGACCCTTTCTATGTTTAAGAAAATCAGAGCAAAACAGCAACTTTGGAACATCCGCAGAAGTTCGCGTAATCAGCTGAGCAAAATGGACCGTCACCTGTTGCGAGACATCGGTGTCACCCCGACAGACGCTCTCAATGAGATCCGCAAGCCATTCTGGCGCGGCTAAGCATAAGAGCGAGGGGGCAAGTTGTATAGGCTTTTCCCTGCATTGTGCTGACGGGCAATTCCCCGTCAGCACAATATTCCACGTTACTGTGCGTTAACAACACCAAGTTTTCCCTCCGATTATTCTCCATCCGCATCCAGATGCCTGACCGGGCAGTGAAACTCTTCCACCACGGTGCCGTCTTCGACACTTTCAAGGTGAACATCAAAACCCCAAAGCCGGTGAACGTGACGCAGTACTTCGCTGCTGGAGTCGTCCAATGGCACATTATTGACGGGGATGTGGCGCAGGGTCAGTGAGCGGTCGCCACGGACGTCGACGTTCCAGGCCTGAATGTTGGGTTCGCGGTAGCTCAGGTTGTATTGACGGGCGAGTTGCTCCCGCAAACGCCGGTAGCCCATTTCGTCGTGAATGGCGGTAATCCGGTACACGTCTTCCTCATCGTCGTCGGCGATGGCAAACAGCTTGAGATCCCGCATCACCTTGGGTGACAGAAATTGCAGGATGAAGCTCTCATCCTTGAAGTTCTTCATCGCGAAATGCAGGGTTTCGACCCAGTCGCTGCCGGCGATGTCGGGGAACCATTCCCGGTCCTCATCGGTCGGATGCTCACAGATGCGACGCAGGTCGGTGAACATGGAAAATCCGAGCGTGTACGGGTTGATGCCGGAATACCAGGGACTGTTGAAGGGCGGCTGATAGACAACCGCCGTGTGGCTCTGGAGGAATTCCAGTATGAAGCCATCGGTGACCAGGCCTTTTTCATACATCCGGTGCAGTAACGTGTAGTGCCAGAAGGTGGCCCAGCCCTCGTTCATGACCTGGGTCTGGCGCTGGGGATAAAAGTACTGTGCCAGTTTGCGCACGATACGGACGATCTCCCGCTGCCAGGTTTCCAGTAGCGGCGCGTTCTTCTCAATGAAATAAAGCAGGTTTTCCTGGGGTTCCGCCGGATAGCGTGTTTTCCGCCGGGCGTCATCTTCCTCGTCCAGTTCCGGTTTCGGGATGGTGCGCCACAGATCGTTCAGCTGGAGTTGCAGGTAGTCTTCCCGGTCTTTCTGGCGCCGCTGCTCTTCGGCGGCGGAAATAGGGGCCGGGCGCTTGTAACGGTCAACGCCGTAATTCATCAGGGCGTGACAGGAGTCGAGGATTTCTTCCACCGCATCCAGCCCATGGCGCTCTTCGCAATCGGCAACGTAATTACGGGCAAACACCAGGTAATCGATGATGGCACTGGCATCGGTCCAGGTCCGGAACAGGTAGTTGCCCTTAAAAAACGAGTTGTGGCCGTAGGAAGCGTGGGCAATAACCAGGGCCTGCATTGGCAGGGTATTTTCCTCCATCAGGTAAGCGATGCAGGGGTTGGAGTTGATGACGATTTCATACGCCAGCCCCATTTGCCCGCGCTGATACCCTTTCGAGGTGTTCAGAAATTGCTTGCCAAAAGACCAGTGGTGGTAGCCCACGGGCATGCCGACCGAGCTGTAGGCGTCCATCATCTGCTCGGCACTGATGACTTCAATCTGATTGGGGTAGGTATCAAGCCCATACTCCGCCGCGCACTTGGCGATTTCGTCGTCGTATTGCTGGATCAGGTCAAAGGTCCACTCCGAACCGGTGGAAATTGGCTCACGCACGCTGGGTTTGTCAATCGAAGCTGTCATGCCGCTTTCCTCTCGAACAACTGCCGGAAGACCGGGTAAATCTCTCCCGGGTCGGCAATTTGCTGCATCGCGAAACTCTGGGGGAAGCGCTCCATGATTTTTTCATACTCGTACCAGAGCATTTGATGGTCTTGCGGGGTAATTTCAACATAGGCGAAGTACTGCACCAAAGGCAGCAGGCTGTCGGCCAGTACCTTACTGCAGACCGGTGAGTCATCGTTCCAGTTGTCACCGTCGGATGCCTGAGCCGCGTATATGTTCCATTCCGAAGGCGAATAGCGCGACTGGATGATCTTGTGCATCAGTTTCAGGGCGCTGGACACGATGGTCCCGCCGGTTTCCCGAGAGTAGAAAAACTCCTCCTCGTCGACTTCCTTGGCGCTGGTGTGATGGCGGATGAACACCACGTCGATGCGCTTGTAGTTCTTTTTCAGGAACAGGTACAACAGGATGAAAAACCGCTTGGCGATGTCCTTGTGCATCTGGGTCATCGAGCCGGACACATCCATCAGGCAAAACATCACCGCGCTGGTGGCCGGTTGTGGTTGCTTCAGGTGCTGGCGGTAGCGTAAATCGATTTCGTCAATCCAGGGAATGCGCCGGATGTTGGCTTTTAGACGGCTGATCTCCGCCTCCAAAACCTCAATCTGGTCTTTGTGGCTGAACGCGGGGTCTTGCTCAAGGGGGCCGGCTCGCAAGCTTGCCAGTTCCTCTTCCAGTTCCCGGATTTTTCGTTTACGCGCCCCGCCCAGACTCAGGCGCCGGGCGTGTGCGCCCCGCAATGAGCGCACCACATCCAATTTGGCGGGAACGCCCTGGGTCGAGAAACCGGACCTGACATATTTGAAGGTCTCGGTGTCTTTCAGTTGTTTGCGGGCCAGGTTGGGCAATTCCAGATCATCGAACAGGAACTCCAGAAATTCGTCCTGGGTAATCTGGAAGGCAAACTCGTCCAACCCTTCGCCGTCCGGGCTGGCCTGGCCCTGGCCTTGGCCCTGGCCACCGCCCGGGGGTTTCGGCAGAGTGTCACCGGCCACAAACTCTTTGTTGCCCGGATGCACCATTTCCCGCTTACCGCCCTGGCCATGATGAAAAATCGGTTCCTGAATGTCCCGCGAGGGAATACTGACGCTTTCACCGCGTTCAATATCGGTGATCGAGCGCCGTTGCACGGCCTCGGCAACCGCTTTTTTGATGTGCTGACGATAGCGTCGCAGAAACCGTTCCCGGTTGACGGCGCTCTTGTTTTTGCCATTCAGTCGTCGATCGACTATGTGGGTCATACCCATAACTGCACTCCGGTTTTGGAGATTGGAGAGAGGGCGTTGAACGTCATTGTGGCCCGCGCCTCTCTCTGGCTCCCGAAATCACGAATCTGCGTCAGTGGGACTTGCGAACCCGCAGGTACCATTCGGCCAGCAATCTGACCTGCTTCTCGGTGTAGCCTCGATCGACCATCCGTTCGACGAACTGCTTGTGTTTTTTCTGATCTTCGTTGCTGGCCTTCGGGTTGAACGAAATAACCGGCAGCAGATCCTCTGTGTTGGAGAACATCTTCTTCTCAATCACGCTGCGCAGTTTTTCGTAACTGAGCCAGGACGGATTACGGCCCTGGTTGTTCGCCCGGGCGCGCAACACAAAGTTAACCACCTCGTTGCGGAAATCCTTGGGATTGCTGATGCCCGCAGGTTTCTCGATTTTTTCCAGCTCATCATTGATGGAGGAGCGATCGAGGATTTCGCCGGTTTCCGGGTCACGGTATTCCTGATCCTGAATCCAGAAGTCGGCGTAGGTCACGTATCGGTCAAACAGGTTCTGTCCATACTCGCTGTAGCTTTCCAGGTAGGCGGTCTGAATCTCCTTGCCGATGAATTCCACGTAGTGTGGCGCCAGGAATTCCTTAATAAAGCGCAGGTAGCGCTCCTGGGTTTCCTGTTGGAACTGTTCCTGCTCGATTTGTTTTTCCAGCACATAGAGCAGGTGAACCGGGTTGGCGGCGATCTCCGAATTGTCGAAGTTGAAGACTTTGGACAGAATCTTGAACGCAAACCGGGTGGACAGGCCGTCCATGCCTTCGTTCACCCCGGCCGCATCCCGGTATTCCTGAATCGATTTGGCCTTCGGGTCGGTGTCCTTGATGTTCTGGCCGTCGTAAACCCGCATCTTGGAAAATATGCTCGAGTTTTCCGGCTCCTTGGTGCGCGACAGAATCGAGAACTCGGCCAGCATTTTCAGGGTGTCCGGGGCGCAGGGGGCGCCGTAGAGCGAACTGTTGCGCAACAACTTCCGGTAGATGTCGATTTCTTCCGTCACTCGGACACAATAGGGCACTTTGACAATGTACACCCGGTCCAGAAAAGCTTCGTTGTGCTTGTTGTTGCGGAACGTCTGCCATTCCGATTCGTTGGAGTGGGCCAGAATGACACCATCGAACGGCACCGACCCCATCCCTTCCGTGGTGTTGTAGTTGCCCTCCTGGGTTGCCGTCAGCAGCGGGTGCAGAACCTTGATGGGTGCCTTGAACATCTCCACAAACTCCAGCAAGCCCTGGTTGGCCTTGCACAGGCCGCCGCTGAAGCTGTAGGCATCGGGATCGTCCTGGGAGTAGTCTTCCAGCATCCGGATATTGACCTTGCCGACCAGGGCAGAGATGTCCTGGTTATTGTCGTCACCGGGCTCGGTTTTTGACACCGCAACCTGGTCAAGGATCGACGGGTAGCGTTTGACCACGCGGAACTTGCCGATGTCGCCGCCAAATTCGTGCAGGCGCTTGACGGCCCAGGGCGACATGATCGGCTTCAGGTATCGGGTGGGGATGCCGAATTCTTCCTGCAGGATGCCGCCGTCTTCGTCCGGGTCGAACAGCCCCAGCGGCGACTCGTTCACGGGCGAATCCTTGATCGCGTAAAATGGCACTTTCTGAATGATTTGCTTCAGCTTTTCAGCCAATGAGGATTTACCGCCGCCCACGGGGCCCAGCAGGTAGAGAATCTGTTTCTTTTCCTCAAGGCCCTGAGCGGCGTGGCGGAAGAACGACACGATGTTCTCGACGGCTTCCTCCATACCGTAAAATTCGGAGAACTCCGGATAGCGTTTAATGACCTTGTTTGAAAAAATGCGGGACAGTCTGGAATCTCGGGAAGTATCAATTAATTCGGGTTCGCCTATCGCCATCAGCATCCGTTCGGCTGCAGTGGCGTAAGCGGAAGCGTCCTTTCTACAAATCTCCAGGTATTCCTCGAGAGAATACTCCTCCTCCTGAGTGGCGTCATACCGGTTTTTGAAATGCTGAAGAATGCTCATTTTAACCCCTCGCTCGCAGTGTAATTAGCTATCAATCACGCAAAAATTCCCCGATCAAATTCGGACCGCCGGTACCGGCGATTCATAGGTAGTTGGATGAAATGGATGGAATCTTATCACCAGATACGCCGGCGGACGGTTACTGGTTTGGATATTTTTAGCTTAGTTCAGTCTTCGGGGCTTGGACAGTGACAGATCTGTTTTGTTTCGTGTCTGGACGTATTTTCATGAAGTCCTTTTTATCCTTGCCTTCATCTGTGTGTCGCTTAGACTTTAAAGTGTGATTCGCGAATTTTGCGCCAGTATTTCGGGACCGAAACCGGTCTTTTCCCACAACATAAGGAGCGATCGTGTCTCTTCTAAAGAGCATTCGATGTGGTGTGTCTGTTTTACTTCTACTGGCGGTTGTCGGCCACGTGATTGCCGCCGATCCGGTGGTGGTGTCATCAAAAATTGATACCGAAGGTTCCGTGTTGGGCCAGATGATTCTGCAAAGCCTTGAGCGTGAAGGTATTCCGGTGGAGAACCGGATACAGCTGGGAGGCACCAGTATCGTGCGCAACGCCATCAAGGCCGGGGAAATCGACATCTATCCGGAATACACCGGTAATGCCGCTTTTTTTCACGGTAAAACTGACAGCCCGGTCTGGAAAAATGCGGAGCAAGCCTATGAAACCGCCAAATCCCTGGACTTCCAGGCTCACCAGATCGTCTGGCTGACACCGGCCAATGCCAACAATACCTGGGCCATGAGCGTGCGGGGCGATTTGGCCCGGGCGCAAAACCTCGCCACTCTTGAGGATCTGGCGGCATACCTCAATAAGGGCGGCGCCTTTCGCTTCGCTGCCAGTGCGGAGTTTGTGGAGTCGGCGAGCGCGTTGCCCGCCTTCCAGCAAGCCTATGGGTTTACGCTGGGCGCCGACCAGCTTCTGGTGCTGTCCGGTGGTAATACCGCCGCCACCATCCGGGCCGCGGCGCTTGACAGCAACGATGTAAACGGTGCCATGACCTATGGTACGGACGGTGGTCTCAGTGCGTTGGACCTGAAAGTAATGACCGATACCAAAGGCGTGCAGCCTGTGTACCAGCCTGCGCCGATTGTCCGGGCTCAGGTGCTGGAGCAATACCCTGCCATCGCAGACATCCTCAAACCAGTGTTTGACGCACTGGATCTTGAAACCTTGCAGCGTCTGAATGGGGCCGTTGCGGTCAACGGTGCCCCACCGGCGCAAGTGGCGAAAGAGTTCCTGGACAGTCTGAGCGGACGCTAGCGGATTGTTGGCGCCCGCCTCCGACATGCCCAATCGGGTTGTGCCCGTGTTGGCCAGCCTGGCGCTAGTCCTGATCTGGTGGTTGGATTTTGGCATTGTGCAGCCCAACCGTATTGTTCCGGGTACGGGGTACGGCCTGGTTGAGGCCATTGGCGCTGCGAACAGCGCCGGCCTGAGTGCCGGACTGCTGGCGCTGATGGTGATGGCGCGGCATCGGTTTCGTGCCCGTTTTTATGGGTTGGGCGCGTTGGTGGCGCTGCTCTTGATGTGGCAGCCGATTCTGTTGGCCGAGTTTGCCGATCGCCAGCTGCCGGCGGACGCAGCCTATGCCCGCACGGCGATTGGCGCAGGCTTTTGGTCGTTGTTGTTTCTACTCGGCCTGATGGCCATTGAAGTGCTCAGTCAACTGCCGTCACCCCGGGGGCATCATCTCATCCTTGTCGCCCTGGTGTTGGTGGTGTGGGGTGTCTGTGTGGCGGCCGGCCGGCTTGATAGCCTGTCCCTGGTGACCGAGTATGCCAGCCGTCCCGACCAATTCCGGCAGGCGCTGACCCATCACCTGGCGCTGTCGCTGAGCGCCGTGTTGTGCAGCCTGGTGATTGCCATTGCCCTGGCCATCATGATGATGCGCCGTGATCGCTGGCGTCAGCCGGTGCTGGCGACCGTCAGTTTTCTGCAGACCATCCCCAGCCTGGCGTTGTTTGGCTTGCTGATCGCACCGTTGAGCGCGCTTTCAACGGCCTTTCCCTTCCTGCAGACACTCGGCATTCGGGGGATTGGCTGGGCACCGGCGCTGCTGGCGCTGGTGGCGTACAGCCTGCTGCCCATCGTTCGAAACACCTACGTCGCGCTGTCGGAAGTTCCGGATGATCTGGTGGACGCCGGCCGCGGAATGGGCATGAGCGAGCGCCAACTGTTTTTGAAACTGAAACTGCCCCTGGCAATGCCCATCATCATCGAAGGCGTCAGGGTGACCACCATTCAAGCCATGGGATTGACCGCGGTGGCGGCATTGATCGGCGCCGGCGGCTTTGGCACCTTTATTTTTCAAGGTCTGGGACAGGCCGCAATGGATCTGGTGCTGCTGGGCGCACTGCCGACCATTGCGCTGGCGCTGGCCGCCGATGGGGTGTTAACGGCACTGGGTCAGGTTTGCCGGCCCGCCGGCCTCAAGGCCAATGGTTAAGGATTGCGAGCAATGATTGAGTTAAAAGGCGTCAGCTGTCGGTTCGGCTCAACGGTTGCGGTCGACGCCATCAACCTGACCGTGGAAACCGGCGAGGTCTGCGTGCTGGTGGGCAGTTCGGGATGCGGCAAATCCACGACACTGAGAATGATCAATCGCTTGCTACCGCACAGCGCCGGTGAAATCAGTGTTGATGGTCAGGACATTCGCCGCATCGACGTTCGCAAGCTGCGCCTCAATATGGGCTACGCGATACAGGGCACTGGGTTGTTTCCACACTGGACTGTCGCGCGCAATGTTGCCCTGGTGCCTAAACTGCTGGGCTGGTCCCGGGACCGGATCACGACCCGGGTCGACGAATTGCTGACTTTGCTGGGGCTGGCGCCGGAAACCTTCGCCAACAAATACCCAGAGCAGCTGTCCGGCGGCCAGGCCCAGCGGGTGGGGGTGGCGAGGGCCTTGGCAGCGGACCCCAACATACTGCTGATGGATGAGCCTTTTGGCGCGCTGGATGCGATTACCCGCGACAATCTGCAAAACGAGATGCTGCGCATTCAGCGGCAGGTTCACAAAACCACCGTGTTCGTAACCCACGACATTGACGAGGCCTTAAGGTTAGCCACACGCATTGCCGTCATGGATCAGGGGCGGATTCTGCAGCACGATACCCCGGAAAATATCCTGCGCAGCCCGGCCAACGCGTTTGTGGAAAACCTGCTGGGCAGCCAGGACCGGGGGCTGAAGCTCAGTGCGCTGCGACGGGTGGGGGACGCGATGAGTCGTCACCCGCAACCCTGCGAGCCAGATCTCGAAACGGATTGGCTGAGTGAAGATGACAGCCTGCGGCAAGCGTTGTCGGTCATGCTCTGGCATGAAGCGGAACAGCTGCCGGTACGCGACGCTGGGGGAGCCGAAATAGGGGTGCTGAGTCGTGACCAGATCTGGACCGGGGCCACCTGATGCGCGTGTTCATAAGGCCGTGTGTCTGGTTGCTGGCACTGTTGTTTTGCGCCAGCTTCATGTCAGTGTTCGAGGCCCTGTTTGGCTGGTTTCAGCCCGGACAAACGTCCCTTATCTATCAGCGTGCCGGGTTTTTATCCCTGCTTCAGAATCACGTGTTGCTGGTCTTGATCTCTGGCAGCATCGGCACCGCGATGGCGGTCTCGGCGGGGATTCTGGTGACCCGTGGCTGGGGGCGGGATTTCCTGCCCCTGGCCAGCCAGGTGGCGTCCATTGGCCAAACCTTTCCGCCGGTCGCGGTGTTGGCCCTGGCGGTGCCGGTGCTCGGCTTTGGCGAAGCGCCCACCTTAATGGCGCTGGTTCTCTATGGTTTGCTGCCCATCCTGCGCAACACCCTGGTCGGGCTGGATGGCATTGCCCCGGCGGTCAAGGAAGCCGCCAGCGGCATGGGTATGTCGCCGACACAGGTTTTGCTCAAGGTGGAATTGCCCTTGGCGGGCCGGGTTATCCTCGCCGGGGTGCGAACGTCGGTGACCATCAATATTGCCACGGCCGCCATTGGCTCCACCATCGGAGCCAGAACCCTGGGTGACCCGGTGATCGCCGGCCTGGTCAATGGCAACACCGGCTATGTGTTGCAAGGCGCACTGCTCATCGGATTGTTGGCGATCACCACAGACAGTCTGTTTGAGGCGCTGCAGCGGACCTGGAGCCAGCGGCTATTAGCCGCCGCCGTGGCAGGCTAGTTCACCCGGCGTTGCTGCGCCGCTTGAGTTTGAATACGCTCTCGGTGGCCCCGCTCAGGCCTTTGCGCTTGGCAAACGGGTGATCCTTGGCAAGGGCGTTGGTCAGTACGTGTTCAATGTGCCAGTCCGGGCCATACAGGGTGTGCACTTCGGCGTCGCTGACATTGAACGGCGGGCCCTGCATTTCATCATTCTGGTAATCCAGCGTGACCAGCAAAATGGCGCATTGGTCCGGCAATATCGCGGTGAGGTGTTCGACATAGTTTGCCCGCATCGCCGGCGGCAATGCGATCAGGGCGGCGCGATCGTACACCAGGCGTATGTGTTTGAGGTCGTCCGGGACCAGTTGGAAAAAATCGCCACACCAGAGTTGCAGGCTGTCATGGGTAAAGGTAGTGAACGGTTGTCCCGGATGAACCTGGGCCTTGGCGTTGCCTTCCTCAAAAAAGTCTTTGCAGGCCACATCGCTGAGCTCGACCCCCAGCACAGGGTGGCCCTGATCGTGCAGCCACCAGAGGTCTTTGGCCTTGCCGCACAGTGGAACAAACACCGCTTCTTTGCCCTGCTGGACCAGCTCCGACCAATGGTCATGGAGGTAGCGATTGATGGTGCCTTCATGAAATCCGATTTCCTTGTTGGCCCACCGGGTGTGCCAGAATTCGTGATCCATCGTGCTGTCCTGTTGGCAATGAATGTAAGGGACGCTTCAGTACCGCCTTAGACCAATGGAGGTCGGACAGAATTGATCAGCGCCTCCATGCTGAGTGTAAACTAGTCCATGGGGATGTGAAGTCGCTGTGAGCGACGTCGCTGTCAACAACAAGACAAGGTGCCTGTTTTTTAGCCACGAGGATGGACCGAATGAAAGCCGTGTTTCTGGATGCCGCAACGCTTGGATCGGACGTGGATCTCACGTCACTGAATGCCGTGCTCGACGAGTTGGTCCTGTATGACCACACTGCACCGGATCAAGTTCAGGCGCGCATTGACGGCTTTGACACCATACTCACCAACAAAGTGGTGTTGAACGCCGAGCATTTCAATGCCTGCAAAACTCTCAAGCGGGTGGCGGTAGTTGCCACCGGCACCAATAATATTGATCTTGCCGCGGCCAAGGCGGCGGGGATTCGCGTAATGAACGTGACGAATTACGGCCGCTCCACCGTCGCGCAGCACACCCTCGCCCTGATACTGGCGCTGGCGACCCGGTTGCTGGACTACGATCGCGACGTGCGGGCCGGGCGTTGGGCCAAAAGCGACATGTTCTGCCTGATGGACCATCCCATCATGGAGCTGGAGGGCCGCACTCTGGGCATTGTGGGCTACGGCGATCTTGGCCAGGGGGTGGCGGAGCGGGCCCAGGCCTTTGGCATGAACATTCTGTTGGGGGCCCGGCCAGGGCAGAAAGCCGGCGTAGTGGACGTTTATCCGCGCATTCCCCTGGATGACCTGTTACCGCAGGTGGATGTGCTCTCACTCCATTGCCTGCTCACCGAAGACACCCGCAATATGATTGGTGCCCGGGAACTGAAAATGATGAAGCCGGATTCGTTGCTGATCAATACCAGCCGTGGTGGCCTGGTGGACGAGCAGGCGCTGGCGGATGCCCTGCGGGCGGGCGACATCGGTGGCGCCGGTTTTGACGTGCTAACCGAAGAGCCGCCGCGTCATGGAAACCCGTTGCTGGCCGGCGATATCCCAAACCTGATCATCACCCCCCATTCCGCCTGGGCCAGCCGTGAGGCCCGGCAGCGAATTATTGAGATTACCGCCCGCAACCTCAGCTCTGTAGCCTGAGGGTATTCTTAAACCAAAAAAACCTCGGCGCCGAAACAGAAAAGCCCCGGCGTGGCCGGGGCTTTTGCTTGCTTGGAACGTGTCAGAAGGTCCAGCCCACGCTCGCGGAAACGCCAACCTGGTACATCTCCAGAGCAATCGTCTGGTTGGGCGCCAGCGGATTGGGGCCGGAGACCTGTTTCGTCGGCGAGAAGAAGGCCATCCCCGACAGTTCCAGGCGCTCGCTGAAGTGGTGGGTGAAACCGCCGGTGAAATGCCATTCCTGAATGCCCGGAGCGAGGATATTGAACAGCACATCCTCGCCAGAAATCGGGTTTTCACCGTAGCTTACGCCGGCACGCCAGGCGTGGTCCCGCGTTTGCTGCCACTGCCACCCCAGCTTCACGATGGTCATGTCATCCCAGCCAAAACCGGCACCGTCATCGTCCCCAAGCCGGGCGGTCTGAAGATTTGGTAGCAGTGGGTTGCCGACGCTTCTGATCTCGCTGTAACGGATGTGCTGAAGGTCAATCAGGAACCAGTGGTTTTCGATGCCGGACCAGGCGATGCCGGCGTTGAACATTTGCGGAATGTCGAAATCACCCTGCTCGGCAAAGAGGCCACGGTACTGGTCGAACTCACCCATTTTCAGGATGTTGCGCCAGCTGACACCGCCACGGAGGGTGTCGGTGATTTCGCCCTGCCAGCCAATCTGGTAGCCATAGCCCCAGGCTTCGTCATCGCCGTTGTTGGACAGGGCGCTGGCATCGGACGAAAACGGCGCAAAGTTCTGCAGGCCCTTTGCCTCAAACCGCTGGTAGGCGATTACCGGAGAGAATCCGATGGCTTGATGGTCGGCGAACTTCCAGGACCAGGTCGGAGCAATGAACAGCTGTTCCAGGTTGACGCCGGTGCGACCACCATAGAAGGGCCCGCCATTCCCGCCGTTCCCGTCTTGATAGTCGGTATTCATGCCGCCATTGGCAAACACAGACACCCCGAAGGCCGTCGTATCAGACAGTTGGCGATTGAAACCGAAATGGGGAATGGCAAAGCCGTTCCTGCTGCTTTTATAGGTACCCGGCTGCAGAGAAAAGGCCGGGGGTGGTGAAACCGGGCCATCAACGGTGTATTCCCTTCTCGGGGAAAATACCTCGACACCGCCATCAATACGGTTACCAATAAACGCCATGCCCGCCGGATTGGTGGCGGCGGCGATGCTGTCCTGCGAAAGGGCAGAGCCAGCCCCGGCCATGCCTTTGCTGATGGTGCCATAGCCATGGGCAAAGTAGCCGTTGGTGGCGAATGACGTCGCTGGCAATATAGAGAGTGCGCCGACAACGCCGAGAGCCAAAGTGAAACGCATAACTGAACACCTGTTCGGATAACGTGGCCATATATTAAGAGGGGCAGGTTGTACCGCAATCGCGTTATAAGAGGAAGTAACGATTATTAATATGTTTATATCGGAGGCGTTGCGCTCGTCCCCATGGCCATCAACCATACGTTGCTATGCCGGGTTATCTATCTGATACTCTGTATAAAATTCAAACTGCAGGAATTCGTGTGGCTTCTTTCCAAATTAAAGAACGGCTTCAGGCCGTCGAGGACTGGATTCTCGCAAACCCCAACCCACCCCATAAATGGCCCTGGACATGGCTTTACAGTGCGGGTCGAACGACGTACGCGCTGATACGGGATATCATTCATGGCAACCTCACTCTGCACGCCATGAGTCTGGTGTACACCACGCTGTTGAGTATCGTGCCGTTGCTGGCGCTGAGTTTTTCCGTGCTCAAGGCAATGGGTGTGCACCAGCGAATGGAGCCGTTTCTTTACCAGTTTTTTGAGCCGATGGGTCCCCAGGGTATTCAGATTGCCGAGCAGATTCTGGGGTTTGTCGACAACATGAAGGTGGGCGTTCTGGGCTCCGTCGGCTTGGCATTGCTGGTTTACACCGTGGTGTCACTGCTCCAGAAAGTCGAGCGCTCATTCAACATGATTTGGCGCGTGCCCGATATGCGTTCAGTGGCCCAGCGATTCAGTAACTACCTGAGTGTGATCATGGTAGGGCCGCTGCTGATGGTGTCGGCGATAGGTGCCAGTGCCACAATCTTCTCATCGAACTTTGTCCAGTCACTGATCGAAATCGAGCCGTTTGGCTCGTTGATTCTGGTGATCAGCCGCTTTACGCCATTCTTCCTGGTGGCCGGTGCGTTCACCTTTGTGTATGTGTTTATGCCCAACACCCGGGTCAAACTGAAGTATGCCGTTGTCGGTGGACTGATTGCGGGTGTGTCCTGGCAGGCTGGCGGTATGCTGTTCGCCTCGTTTGTGGCCGGGTCGGCCAAGTATGCGGCCATTTACTCCAGTTTTGCCATCGGCATCACACTACTGATCTGGGTGTACCTGAACTGGATGATTCTCCTGCTGGGCGCCAGCATTGTGTTTTACTTGCAGAACCCGGGGTCTGTTGCCAAGCGTCAATCGGTCCGGTTCTCGCCTGAGCTGCAGGAATACGTCGCAATGGTGGTCATGTGGATGGTGTGTAAACCGTTCAGCGAAGGCAAACCGGCCCCACAGCAAGAAAACCTGGAGCAGGCGCTGCGGGTGCCGGGTGAGGTCTCCCGGAGCATCAGCGACAAGCTTATACGCAACGGCTTGCTGTCCCTGGCCGGTGCCAATGGCGACTTGTTGGTGCCGGGCCGGTCATTGAACCTGATTACCGTCGATAACGTGCTTCAGGCGGTGCGAAAAGATGAAGACAGCATCGTGCGTCGATTACCCAAGGTGCTGCCGGTGGGCTTGATGGAGCGGGAAGGCGGCCACTCCAAAACGTTTGCGGAGTTGCTTCAGGTTGAGGCTTCGCCACCGGTTGCCGATTGACCGGAGAGCTAACGTATTGCGGGCGAATCAGGTCCGACACCGAATGCGAGAAAAGACTGTGGGGGACCAACAGGTCCCGGATCGGCAGGTTCTGGTTCGCCGTTATCAGGACGTAGATGATGTGGTCATGCCATCCCCGAGCATGTTCAGCACCCCTTTTCGGATTCTCGCAAACTGATCATCCGACAACCTTAAAACCAGGCGCAACTCTGCTTCTGGCAGGTTTCTCTGGTGCGCGTGCAGCAATACTTCACGAGTGCCGAGAATAAAACCGTCGTTCAGCGGCGTGTGGCTGCTGGTGGGGGCTGGCCGTTCAGCAGTCAGCAATTGAGCGTGGAGCGTGGGGGGCAGGTTCCATTCATTAGCCAGCATCTGGGTTGTTTGCCAGTCGAACTGCTTCATGGCCGCGCGCAGAACCTGAGGCTCAATCTCATGCATGGTCAGCTGAGACCGGTAAATACGCTGAACTTCGCGTCTGATGGTTATATAAGACAACGCCGGCAGTAACCCCACCATGAACAGCGCCTGGGTGTCGCCACCCTGACTCTGGGCGATCAGTTCCGCAGACCTTGCGCAGGCGAGCCCCCAACGCCATACCCGCTGGGCAAACAATGCCTCGTTACTGTTTCTCGCCGCCAGCATGGGGCGTAACAGGGTGGCGGAAATCACGCTGCGAATGCCATCAATACCCAGCACAAATATGGCTTGGTCGAGGGATTCAACGGTGTGTTCGCCGGGCCTGAAAAATGGGCTATTGACGACCTGAAGCAACTGTTGAACCAGCGAGGCGTCCGAGAGGATGATCTTGGCCAGCTTGTTGCGGTCCATGGTGTCATCCGACAGCGCCTGTAACAGCATCGGCAAACTCAGGGGCTGGCGTGGCAATTCGTCGAGTTTTTCAAACTTGATCCGATGGCGCAGCTCATCCAGCACCACATCCTGATGGCTGGAGGGCTGAGCAAAGGTGGAGGGCGGTGTATCCAGCAGCCAGCAAAACAGGTGGTCTTCCATGGCTTGCAGCTGCGGCTCGACGTCGTGCTCTACTTGACGGGTTTCGTGGGCGGGATTGAGTAGCCGCGAGGGATTTGCTGGCGCGATTGTCCTGCGCGGTAAAAACAGCCCTGTGAGTCTGGATAGAAATCTCGTCATCCTTATCCCTCGGAAGTAACGATTGTTGAAAGTAACGATTATTGAAAGTTACGGGTATCAAAAATAACGATTGAATGGCGCGGCAAGTTGCGACAATCAGCCAGTATAGATCCAGGATGCTCAGGGCGCATCCGGGGGCGATAGTTTATTATTATCCGGCGAGGCCAAGCCTCTGCAATCCGTAGACGCCCCCCGTTATTGTAACCAGCGACAGTATGGTCGTCAGCGCAATGATGTTAGCGGCAAGTTTGCCGTCACTGCCTGCCGCACGTGCCATGACATAGCTTGCCGCTGCAGTGGGGCTGGCCAGGAACAGGAAGAGAATGCCCAGTTCCGGGCCTTCAAACCCGACCAGCCAGGCCAGCCAAGTGAACAGGAACGGGTAAAAAACCACCTTGATCAGACTGCTGGCCAGGGCGGTTAAGCCGGAGTCTGCCAAGGATCGAAACGACAGTGCACCACCAATACAAATCAGGGCGACGGGCAGGGCGATGGCCGCCAGGTAGTTCCCGGACACCAACAGCCATTCGGGTAAGGGAAGGCGTAGGTAGGACGCGAGGAGTCCCGTCAGAACCCCCAGTATCAGGGGGTTGCGAAGCACGCGGGACAATAGCTGCAGCAAACTCGGCCGCGCCTGACCGCTGTATATTGACAGCACAATCACCGACAGGATATTGAACAGGATAACCGCCACGCCGGATAGCACGCCCCCACTGGCAAGGCCAAAGTCGCCATACTGGTTCGCGGCCAACGCGAGCCCCACGATGCCGCAGTTACCACGGAAAGCGCCCTGTACAAACAGCCCCCGCTGCTCGAACGGCACTCGCCATATCGACCAGGCCCAGGCACCGGCGAAACACAGCAGGGATGCCAGGCAAAAAAAGCCCGCCAATGCCGGACGAAACGCGTGATCGAGATCGGCGCGGTAAATGCTCAAAAACAGCAGTGCCGGCAGGGTGACGCGAAAGGTCAGGCTGGACGCGGTGGCGATGAAGGCATCGTCGATCCATTGGAATCGTTTCAACAGGATACCGACCAGCACCATCATAAAGATTGGGCCGGTGACAGTGAAAACCTGAGCCAGCATGACGTGCTTCCTGAGCGGGTGGCAGGTGGGCTGCCGAAAGGATGAAAGTTATTATTTTGCCACTGACCGGAAACGGCGGGCCATTAGACATTGAGGGATAATGCTGGCACGTGAGGCCGACAGTGGGAACCGGCCGTGAGGGCTCAGTAACCGAAAATAAACACCAGTTGCGCGACACCGGCCGCGAAACCGAGGAACGCGCCTACCAGAATCAGTTTGATCTCATCTTCCTGGAAACAGGGGCGCAGCAAATCCTGGAACTCCACCGATGACAGCGCGATCATCCGCTCGACCATGATGCTCTCAACTGCCTCGGCGCGGTCTTTCTCAAACACGGGATTGCTGAAGGAGGTTTTTGAAATCTCGATGGCTTTTTCACCAACCTGCTGTTTCAGGGTGGCAAAGCCGGTAGGGCCAAACGCCACCTGGGTTAACGCCTTGCCCAAGCCGGCGGTTTCATCCACCAGGGGTTTGATGTGCTTCTTGACCATATTGCGGGCCCGGTCGCCGTTGGGTCCGTTTAGAATCGCATGGATGATGTTGCCAACGGTGAGAATTTCGTGGGTAACAATGTGACAAAAAGACTGTGCGACTTCCGTCTGGCGCTTGAGGAACAATCCCTGAAGCCGAAGTGGCCCGACTTTTTTCTCATGCAGCGGGCGAAAAATCACATTCAAGGCAATCCAGTTGGTGGCCCAGCCCACCAGCAGGCCGAAGAATGGCAGCACCCACCAGCTCTGATAAAAGTACCACACGGTCATCTGAACCAGGCCAAACAGAAACCCGAAGTACAGGCCGGAGTTGACGATAAAGCGGAACTCCGCGTCGCCACACTCCAGAAAGATCTTGTTCAGTAGCGCCTTGTCCGTAGCGAGGCGGTCGATGACCATGCCTTTGATGTCCAACAGGCCTTCAATGTTCCCTGACACATCACCGACCAGGTTGTTGACCAGTTGCGGTGTGGATTTACGAACCCGGTCGTAGACCATGTTGCGGGCGGACGCCGGCAGGTTCTCCCAGAAGGTGGGGTGCTCCCGCAGCATCAGCTCATCCACATACTCTTCGGTACGCGGTTCGACCGAATGCAGGATATGGGCGGCGAGGAGCTTGGGATCAATCTGGTCAAATATCTCATGCACGGTGCCGATCTTGGAAATCGTGGCATCGACACTGATGGCGGCCATTTTGCGGGCCTTGGAAGGAATAATGCCCTGCCAACCCAGCAATGGTGGTTTGCCGACAAACTCCAGCGGGTAGAAGGTCATTTTTATGGCCAGCCAGTTCGTGCTCCAGCCGATCAGGGCCGCAATCACCGGAATGCTGAGGTATTGCCAGAATTCTACGCTTGTGAACAGCTCATTCATCCGAAAGCTCGCGGCTGGATCCATTGGTTACTGCGTTAGATATTGCGTTGGTCGGGATAATGTTCCGCCCTGTCATTATTGTCAATGACCGCTCCGGCGCCGGTTTCACGGCTGTTGCGGCCAATCCGGGCCGCAATGTCTTCGATGAGGGAGAGCAGCACCGGCACCACCAACAGGATGAGAAAGGTGCCGACCGCCAGCCCAAACGCGATGCTGGCTGCCATGGGAATCAGGAACTGTGCCTGCAGTGAGGTTTCAAACAGCAGCGGCAGCAACCCGCTGATGGTGGTCAGTGAAGTTAGCAAGACGGCCCTCAGACGCTGGCAGGATGCCTCAACCAGTGCCTCGCGGACTGGCATGCCCTCTTCCCGGAGCTCCTTGTAGAAGGTCACCAGGATGATGGAGTCGTTTATCACAATGCCCGACAGGCCAAACATGCCGAACAGCGATAGGATGGTCAGGTCGATGCCCAGCATCAGGTGCCCCAGCACGGCTCCGCACAGCCCAAAGGGGATGGCGATCATCACCGCAATGGGCCAGCTGTAAGCCCCGAAAACCCACGCAAGAATGATGTAAATCATCGCCAGACCGATCAGCGCACCGGATTTCATGTCGCTACTGGTTTCGCGCTGTTCTTCGGCTTTGCCCTTGAAGGTGGCCTCGATACCGTACTGGCTTAGAATCGCCGGCAAGGTGTCCTGCTGCAGATCGCTGATGACCTGGTTGGCGTTGGTCACCGAGGAGTCAACATCGGCGGTCACGCTGACCCCAAGCTGGCCGTTGGTATGGCGCAGTAGGGCCAGCCCGCGCCGTGATTCGAGGCGGATAATGTTCTCCAACGGGGCGGTGTCGCCGGAGGGCGTGACGATGGGCAGGCTGTCGAGCGTCCGCTGCAGCTCGCGCTCGGCCTTGGGCAGCAGGATGCGCACCTCAACTTCGTCGTGGGCATCGTAGAATACCTGCAACAACTGACCGTCCAGGGCGGCCCGCATCTGGCGCCCGACGTCTTCAATGTTCAGGCCAACGGATTGGGCCAGCGGCGTGAGGGTGAACAGGTACTGCTGCTTGCCCCAGGGCAGGTCGTCCAGAATGTCGGTGACACCCTCATAGTTACGCAGTTCGCTTTTGATGGCTTCGGCCGCGCTTTTGAGGGTATCGGCTCCGGCGCCGGTCAGGAAAATATCCAGCGGTTTGCCTGGGGGACCGCCTTGCGGGCTGGTGATGGACAATTGTTCGATACCGGCCAGTTCGGGCAGATTGTCGCGCCAGGCTTTGATGAACTCCGGGTTTCGCACCTCGCGGGCATCCGGTGTCACCAGCTCCACGGAGACCATGGCGTACTGTTCGCCCCGCTCGATGCTGGTGCCGCCGTTAAACGAGCCCTGGTTCAGTTGCAACAGAGCCACTTCGACCAGATCCTCGTCCGGTTTAAGCGCATCGTTAACTGCCCACAGGGCCTCTTCCATCCTGCGCCCGTAGGCCTTGACGTCCGACGGCGGCGTGCCGGCGGCAAATTTGACGCTGGCGACGATGCGGGAGGTTTCGGGCGTAGGGAAAAACGTGAAGCGGACGTGGCCGGTCGCCACCAGCGACATGCTGAGCGCCAGGGCGCAGGCGGTGCCCACCAGCACGATGGTGCGATTGTTCAGGCTCCACTCGGCCATGGGACGAAACTGCCGGTCGCGGAAGTAGCTAAAGCCGGCGTCCAGTTTCTGCCGCGCGCGCCCAGGCGTCCGATGGTGGTTCTTGTGGAAACTGGAGCGCAGGTGGCCGGGTAAGATCAGGAAGCTCTCAACCAGCGACGCCACGATCACGCAGATCACCACGAATGGGATGTCCCGCAGAATCTGACCGATGATGCCACTCACCAGCATCAGTGGCAGGAATGCGGCAATGGTTGTCAGCGACGAGCTCATGACCGGCACCAGCATGCGCCGGGCACCGCCCTCGGCCGCCTCCAGCGAGTGTTCACCCTTCTGGTAGTGGGTCATGGCGTCTTCGGCCACCACAATGGCATCGTCAACGATGATGCCGAGCGCCATGATCAGCGCGAACAGGCTGATCATGTTGATGCTGCCACCGTTGAGCCAGAGCACGGCAAGTGCCCCCATAAAGGAAATCGGGATGCCGGCCGCCACCCAGAAGGCGATCCGGCCATTGAGGAAGACAAACAGGATGCCCACCACCAGCATCAGGCCGCCGATGCCGTTCTTCAGCAGCAGGTTGATGCGGTCCAGAATCAGCTCGTACTGCTCGTCGAAGGTGATGAGCTGCATGCCGGACGGCAGGTCCTGGCGCGTTGTATCCAGCCACTTGGACATGATTTCCGCGGCTTTCAGTGCGTCGGAGGATTCGGTGCGCTGGAGTTTCATCAGCACCGCCGGTTGGCCCTGATAATAGATCTCGACGCTGTTGTCCTTGGGGCGTAACTGAACATCGGCGATATCGCCCAAAGTCAGACGCCGGCCGTCGGCGGTGGTCATAACGGGCATGCGGGCAAAATCGTCGGCGCTGCGGCCTTTTTCCAGGCTGCGGATTTCCCGAACCGACTCTTCTTCGCCCACGGTTCCGGCCGGAATGTCCTGGCTTTGCCGGATGATCCGCTGGCCGAGGGTGGGCAGGTCCATGCCGAGCGCCGAAATCATGGGGCTGGCCACCTCGATGGCAATTTCACGCTCGGGCAGCCCGGTCAGGTCGACCTTGGCAATGCCCAGGTCCAGCAATTCCTGTTCAAAACGGTAGGCCATGGGGCGCAACGCTTCGAGCCGGGCCGGACCGGTCAGGACAACGGTGGCGACGGACTCATTACGGACAATCTTGCTGATCTCCGGGCGCTCGGCGTCCGATGGCAGGTTGCGTACCAGGGAGACAAATTCGTTGACCTGGTCGAGGGCGATGCCCATGTCAGACTGTTCCTGGTACTCCACCACAATGCTGCTAAAGCCCCGGGACGAGGTTGACCGCATCTCCTTGACGTTATCGAGGTTGCGCAACTCCTGCTCCAGCGGGGTGGTGATGGAGCGCGCCACGTCTTCCGCGCTGGCGCCGGGCCAGACCACCCGGACCGTGATGTAGTCGAGCGCGAAGTTGGGGAAAAACTGACGGTTCAGATTGCTCAGGGAGTAGATCCCGGCCAGGATCAGGATCAACATCAGCAGGTTGGCCGCCACCCGGTGTTGGGCAAACCGGCCAATAATGTCTTCGCGGTGCGGAACCGGGCCCAGGGTCATGCGTCCGGCCCCGGCGTTACGACATCAACCTTGAGACCATTGATTGCATTGGGCAGTTGGGTGGAAAGCACCTGGTCACCGTTGTCCAACTGGGCAGATTGCACCAGCAGGCGTTGCTGGCCGTTCTCGAAACGATCCCCCACCCGCGTCACCTGAAGGGATTCCAGCCGGTCTCCGGCAATGCGGTAAACCGTCGCTTCATCGTACAACGCCGACACTGGCAATGAGAACACCCGGGACCGGGGAGAAAGATCCAGGAGCAGGTCCAGCGTCCGGTTCAGGGCCGCGGGAGGCTGGGCGCCGACGAACCGGAACAGGCCGTCGACGCCACCGGCGCCGGCATTCACCTGACCGCTCAGGCGGGCGAGTTCGAGCGTGTAGGTCTGGCCGGCAATCTGTGTGGCAGCGCTCAGTGGTTGGCTGGCGGCCAATGTCTGTGCGGCATCCTGGGTCCAGCGCATGGGCAGTTGCGCCCGGACTTCCAGTTGGTCGATGGCGTAGAGGCTCACCAGTGGCTCACCGGCCCGAACCCGTTCCCCGGGGCTGACCTCAATGCCGGTAATCACGCCGTCAAAGGGAGCCTTGATGGCGGTGCGTTCAAGGTCCAGCCGGGCCTGTTTCAGCAGCGAGTTCGCCCGCTGCAGCCGGGCCTCAAGGGATTGCATCTGGCTTTTGTGGTTGGCGACCGCCAACTCCCGGCTGATCAGCGACAGCTCCGCGGTTTGCAAGCTCTGGCGGGCCTGGTCGGTGCGGGATTGGCTGGTCAGGTTGGACGCCACCAGCTGCTGTTCGCGCTCCAGCGCACGACGGGCAATCTCGACCAGCGCCTCTTCTCGTTGCAAGAATCGCTGGTCGGCTTTGTACTGGTTTTGCTCACTGGCGCGCTGGGCCTGCAGTTCGGCGACATCGGCTTCGCGCTGGGCAACCAGCAGCGCCACTTCCGACTCGTCCAGTTGCACGATGATGTCGCCGGTGTTGACCGGTTTACCCTCCAGCACCGGTATGGCGGCGACATCCGCCGTCACGGCCGACGTGAGTGTTGAACGGAAGGGGGTTTCAACCCGGCCCAGCAGGCGTAACTGGGGTGCCCGTGCGGCTGCCTCCAAAGTCACCGTGCGGACCGGCCAGGAGCGCTCTTTTGCCTGGGACTCCGGCGGCTCCGGCTTGAGCGCACTGAATAGCCAGATCATGGCGACCGTCACCAGAATCAGCGCCAGTGGAATCAGGAAAAATTTGGCAATATGTTTCAGCCGGGTACGGGTCACGGGTCGATCTCTTATTAGTATGGTTTATTTTGTTGCCGGTTGGCCGTCGCCCCAAAGCCACTGACAGACCGCTAACGCCGCTACCGGAGCAGTCTCAGTGCGCAATACCCGGGGGCCCAGTGCCGCTGGCAAAAACCCAGCAGCCTCTGCAGTACGAATTTCATCCTCGGTCAGCCCACCTTCCGGGCCAATCATCAACGCCAGGTGGCCGGGTTGTGACAGCGTCGCCAGTGACCGTGCCGTGCGGTGATGGAGAACCAGCTTCAAATCGCAGGCGGTGGTTTGCCGATACCAGTCCTCCAATGTGGCTACCGCTGCGATTTCCGGTACCACCGCGCGCCCGCATTGCTCCGCCGCACTGATCGCGACTGACTGCCAGTGACGAACACGTTTGTCCTCGCGGTCGCCCTTCAGGCGCACTTCACAACGTTCGCTGACCAGCGGCACGATTCGGGAGACGCCCATTTCGACACTTTTCTGAATCGCATAATCCATCCGGTCGCCCTTCGACAGCACTTGCCCCAGCACGATCTTCAGGGGCGATTCCAGGTGGTTGTCGTGCGGCGGGCCGATCAGCACCTGGACGGTTTTTTTTCCGACGTCGCCAATCGCGGCCGGGTAATCGTAACCGTCACCGTTAAACAGACTCAGGGGTTGCCCCGGCTGCATACGCAACACCTTACCCACGTGTTGGGCAGCGCCGTCATCGAGGTAGGCGGTGTCACCGTCGTTCAGGGCGATGGGGGTATAAATACGGGGTATGCGCATACCAAATCAGTCCTTAACGGCGATCTCGATACCTTCGGTTGCCACCTGGGCCAGGTGTCGGATCTGTTCCTGAGTGATGACGTAAGGTGGCATGAAGTAAATCACATTGCCGAGGGGTCGCAACAGCGCCTGTCGCGTCAGCGAATGCTGATACACCCGCAAGCCACGTCGCTCCTGCCAGGGGAACGGCGTCTTGGTGGCCCGGTCTTTGACCATCTCAATCGCCAGTGTCATGCCGTGTTGGCGAATGTCGCCGACATTGGGATGGTCCGCCAGATGCGCGACTGAGTCGGCCATACAGGTCGACAACACCCGGTTGTTTTCAATCACCCGATCGTCCCGGAATATGTCCAGCGTTGCCAGTGCCACGGCGCAGCCAATGGGGTTGCCGGTGTAACTGTGGGAATGCAAAAAAGCGCGCATGGTTTCATAGTCATCGTAAAAGGCCTGATAGACGTTCTCGGTCGTGAGCACCACGGACAGTGGCAGATAACCGGCGGTCAAACCCTTCGACAGACACATGAAGTCGGGAGTAATGCCCGACTGCTCGCAGGCAAACAGGGTGCCGGTGCGGCCAAAGCCCACGGCAATTTCGTCGGCGATCAGGTGCACGCCATAGCGGTTGCAGGCTTCGCGGAGTTTGGTGTGGTAGATCGGGTGGTGCATCCGCATGCCGCCGGCGCATTGAATCAACGGCTCAACGATGACCGCGCAGATCTCCTCATGCTGGTCGGCAAGGATGCGCTCCATCGCTTCAAACTGGCGCAGCGCGTAATCTTCCTCGGTCTCACCGGGTTCGCGATTGTAGGCGTCGGGGGAGGGCGCGGTGATCACTTCCATCAACAACGGCTGGTAGGTGTCTTTGTAGAGCGCCACGTCGCCCAGGGCGAGCGCGCCCAAGGTTTCGCCATGATAGCTGTTGCCGAGATTGACGAAGTTTTTCTTGCCCGGCTTGCCGTGGTTTTTCCAGTAGTGGTAGCTCATCTTGAGCGCAGCTTCGACGGCGGATGAGCCATTGTCGGCGTAAAAACACTTGCTCAGCCCGTCCGGTGTGAGCTCAATCAGCCGCTCAGACAGGTTGACCACCGGTTCGTGGCTGAAACCGGCAAGAATTACGTGCTCCAACTGGTCGATCTGGTCGCGAATGGCGCCATTGATGCGGGGGTTGGCGTGGCCGAACAGGTTGACCCACCAGGAGCTGACCGCATCGATGTAGCGATTCTGTTCAAAGTCTTCCAGCCACACACCCTCGCCCCGCTTGATGGGGATCAATGGCAGGCTTTCGTGGTCTTTCATCTGGGTGCAAGGGTGCCAGACTGACTTTAAATCTCTCGCGACTAGATCTGCGTTGCGCATGCTTGTCTCTCCTGTCTTCCCAATGCGGGCAATATAGGGATGGGCTTTGAAAGCGGGCACCTATGATACTGGTGTGAGGCCCCGACGCGCCAGTCTGACCGGCCACTGTCTGGCATCTTGGCCGTCAGGGTGTGACCTGACGGCCAATGCAGAGCACCGGAGACCACGTCACATCCGACGGCATCTCAACGGAGCGCGGCTACTCGCCGATCGTGCGTTGTGACCGTCCTGTTATGGGTAAAACGTGGCGCGCTTTCCGGGGACGGGGCCGCGGGAGAAAATTGACAAGGAAACCCATGGGACACGGGCATTGCTGTCCTGGTTCATAGGGGGGCATGCGGGGATAGAACGAACCCGGCCGTCGCAGACGACCGGGTTCAGATCTCAGTGCTTGAGCACCCGGGACAAAAAGGACTGGGTACGTTCATTCTGAGGGTTATCGAACACCGCCTCAGGCTTGCCTTCCTCGACAATCTGGCCCTCGTGAATGTAGATCACCCGGTCGGCCACTTCGCGGGCAAAGCCCATTTCGTGGGTGACGACCATCATGGTCATACCTTCTTTGGCCAGTTCCCGCATCACGTCCAACACTTCGCCGATCATTTCCGGATCGAGTGCCGAGGTGGGTTCATCAAACAGCATCAGCCGTGGCTCCATCGCCAAGGCCCGGGCGATTGCAACGCGCTGCTGCTGGCCACCGGACAGTTGGGACGGGTACTTGTCAGCCTGGCTGCCAATGCCAACACGATCCAGCAATTTTTTGGCCGTGCCGGCGGCGGTTGCAGCGTCGGTTGCCTTGACCTTCATCGGGGCCAGCATAATATTCCTTTGCACCGTCAGGTGAGGGAACAGGTTGAATTGCTGGAACACCATGCCGACTTCCTTGCGGATGGTTGCCAGGGCCTTCGGATTGCTGCCTTTCGGTGCCAGGTGTTCACCATCGACCGTCAACTGGCCGGACTCATACTCTTCGAGGCCATTCACACAGCGGATCAGGGTGGATTTGCCGGAACCACTGGCGCCAATGATCACCACCACCTCGCCTTGCTCAACCGTGAGGTCGATGTCTTTCAGCACATGCAGGTCGCCAAAGTATTTGTTGAGGCCCTGCATTGTTACGATATTCGTCATCGGAGTCGCCCTCTTCAGGTAGATGCCAGGCCGCGTCGCTCAGCGTAACGCAGCAGCAGGGACAGAGTCAGCGTGATGCTCAGGTACATGATCGCCACCACGAAATACACTTCAAAGGCGGTAAAGGTGTTGGCGATGTAGACCTGCCCCTGACGCACCAGTTCGCCGACGCCGATCACCGAGAACAGCGACGTATCCTTGATGCTGACGATGGCCTGATTGCCCAACGGCGGAATCATGCGTCGAAACGCCTGAGGCCAGACGATGGACCAAAAGGTTTGCGGGCGCGACAGCCCCAGCGACAAGCCGGCTTCGGTTTGGCCCCGGTCGATGGATTGCACGCCACCGCGAACCACTTCCGAGATATAGGCACCGGAGTTGAGCGCAATGGCGGCGATGCCCGCGGTCAACGGGTCAATCGGTCCGCCGATCAAGTCGGGCAGACCGTAGAAAATGAACAATACCTGCACCAGAATGGGCGTGCCCCGAAATATTTCGATGTAGGTGGTCGCGGGCCAGCGCAAAAACCATTTTTTATTGATGCTGAGCAGGCCAAACAGAATGCCGAGGGCAAAACCGATGGCCAGGCCCCCGAAAGAGATTAACAGCGTGTAGGGTATGCCTTTGAGCAGAAACGGAATCGAGTCGATCGCCGCCTGCCAGTCAAACTGAAACTGGGACGCCACGGTTGGGATCTCCCTGCAGAAATAAGAAACGCGCCGGAGTCAGGCTCCGGCGCGCAGGGTGGTGGGACAGTTACTTGGTTTCAGGCATGGATCCGAACCACTTTTCATAGATGGCCTTGTAGGTGCCATCGGCCTTTATTTCGGCGAGCGCCTTATTGACGTCATCGACCCACTCGCTGCCGTCTTTCAGGGCAATGCCGTACTGCTGACCCTCATACAGCTTGCCAATGGTGGTAACGCGACCTTCGCCTTTGGTGCGGGCAAAATAGCCCACGTTGGGGGCATCGTAGAACACCGCATCGACACTGCCGGACATTAAGGCCATATACATGTCAGCACTGCCTGGGTAAGGCGTGACACCGTCGTTTTTTGCGAGATTTTTGGTCAGGAAGTCATAGCTGGTGCTGCCAATCTTGGTGCCGATTTTCTTGCCTTCCAGATCCTTGAGTTCTTTGATGCTGTCATCCCCGACTCGGGTCAGGATGCGCAGACCGGAATCGTAGTAGGGGTCGGAAAAATCGACGATCTGCTCACGCTCTTCGGTTATGGTGATGCCGGCAATGGCAATGTCCACGTTGCCAGTCTGGAGCGCGGGAATAATGCCGTTGAAATCCATGGTGTTGAGGTCGTACTCGAAGCCGGCACGCTTGGCGACTTCCGCGATGATTTCCATGTCAAAACCGATCATCTCACCGGTTTTCTGGTCCATCATCTCAAACGGAACGAAGCTTGGGTCGGTGACCACCCGCAGGGTTTCTGCGTTTAATGCGGTGGTGCTTACGGTCAGTGCAACAGCAGCCCCGAGGGTTTTTAGCCATTTGGTGTTCATACTGTCTCCTTGAGTTTTATCAATGGAACCTCTGGGTAGATATTCGCGAGGTTCTCAACCTGTTTGGGCAGCGTTTTGGCTACAACCCAACACGTTAGACTATGGTCGGTAAGGCGACCGGAAATCAAATTTTGGGCATTGGCGCAAAGTCGTATTGACGACTTTTCCGTGTCAGCCGCGATGCCCGGGCTGAAAGGTCGTGCGCACGATAAAAAAGGGGCTGCCTTCGAGAAGGTAGCCCCTTGATCAAACCCGCTAGCCGGTCAGAACGCGATTTTATCCCGTTCGCCCAAGCCCAGGTTTTTCCAGATGTTGATACTGGGTGCGGCCTGGTTGAGGGTGTAGAAATGCAGGCCGGGCGCCCCGGCGTCCAGCAACTTGCTGCACATCTCCGTCAGCAGGTCTTCGCCGAATTTGCGAATGCTGTCGCTGTCGTCACCGTAGGCTTCCAGTTGCTTGCGGATCCAGCGTGGAATCTCCGCTCCGCACATCTCCGAAAACCGAACCAGGTTAGAGTAGTTGATAATCGGCATGATGCCCGGCACCACGGGAATGGTGACGTTCATCTTTTCCAGCCGGTCGATGAAGTACAGGTAGCTGTCAATATTGAAGAAGTACTGGGTAATGGCGCTGTTCGCACCCGCTTCGACCTTGCGGGCGAAGTTTTTCAGATCTTCTTCGGCGTTGCGCGCCTGCGGATGGAATTCCGGGTAGGCCGCCACTTCAATATTGAACGTGTCGCCACTGTGTTCCCGGATAAACGACACCAGGTCATTGGCGTAGCGCAGCTCACCGGCGGCGCCCATGCCCGATGGCAGGTCGCCCCGGAGGGCAACGATGCGGTTGATGCCGTTGTCACGGTACAAATCCAGCAACTCCGCAATGCTTTCCCGGGTCGAGCCGACACAGGAAATATGCGGGGCGGTGGAAATGCCCTGCTTGTGCAGGCTGAGCACGGTATCAACGGTGCGGTCGCGGGTGGAGCCGCCGGCGCCAAAGGTGACCGAGAAAAAATCCGGGTTCTCTGTCGCCAGCTTGTCTCTTACGGCCTGAAGTTTTTCCTTGCCCTGATCGGTCTTGGGAGGAAAAAACTCAAAACTGAACCGACGCTTGAATTGTTTTTGAGATTGCATGAGCGTGCTCTCGATCAGTACTTGTATGACTCAGGCTTAAATGGACCGTCCACCGGTACACCGATGTACTGAGCCTGCTCGGGTGTCAGTTTGGTCATTACGCCACCGAACCCTTCCACCATGTCGCGAGCAACCTCTTCGTCCAGTTGCTTGGGCAGAACCTGGACGTAAACACCTTTGGCGCGCGCATCCTCGGGCAGGTCGGCAAACTTGCGCTCGAACAGATACATCTGGGCCAGCACCTGGTTGGCAAACGAGCCGTCCATGATCCGTGACGGGTGCCCGGTGGCATTGCCCAGGTTGACCAGACGGCCCTCGGACAGCAGGATCAGGTGATCGTTGCTGGCCTTGTCGCGGTAAACCACGTGGACCTGGGGTTTTACTTCGTCCCATTCCCAGTTTTTGCGCATGAAGGCGGTGTCGATTTCATTGTCGAAATGGCCAATGTTACACACCACGGCACCGGTCTTAATTGCCTTGAGCATGTTGGCGTCACACACGTTCATGTTACCGGTGGTGGTGACCAGCAGATCGGTGTTTTGCAGCAAGGCTTTGTTGATGCCGGCCTCGGTGCCGGTGTTGATGCCGTCATTGAACGGCGACACCACTTCAAAGCCGTCCATGCACGCCTGCATGGCGCAGATGGGATCGGATTCGGTGATCTTGACGATCATGCCTTCCTGGCGCAGTGATGCGGCAGAACCCTTGCCGACATCGCCATAACCGATCACCAGTGCTTTCTTGCCGGCCAGCAGATGGTCGGTCGCACGCTTGATGGCGTCGTTCAGGCTGTGGCGGCACCCGTATTTGTTGTCGTTCTTGGACTTGGTCACCGCGTCGTTGACGTTGATGGCGGGCACTTTCAAGGTGCCGTCGCGGAGCATTTCCTGAAGACGGTGAACCCCCGTGGTGGTCTCTTCGGTGACACCGTGGCACTTGCTCAGGAGTGCCGGGTACTTTTCATGGAGCAGGGCGGTCAGATCGCCACCGTCGTCCAGAATCATGTTCGGTTCCCAGCCTTCGACATCGGCCCCCACTGTGCGCTCAAGGCACCAGTCGTACTCTTCGTCGGTTTCACCTTTCCAGGCGAAGACAGGAATGCCCTGTTCGGCGATGGCCGCGGCGGCGTGATCCTGAGTCGAGAAGATGTTGCAGGACGACCAGCGCACACTCGCCCCCAACTCAATCAGCGTTTCGATCAGCACGGCGGTCTGAATGGTCATGTGGATGCACCCCATGACGTGGGCACCTTTAAGTGGCTGTGTGCTCTTGTACTTGTTACGCAAGGCGATCAGTGCCGGCATTTCGCCTTCGGCGATCTTGATTTCCTTGCGGCCGTAGTCGGCCAGGGAAATGTCACGGACTTTATAGTCGGAGGCGTTGCTCAGTTGTTCAGCTGTGTTGCTCATGACAGTACTCCTGATAGCGTGATTGGCCTCACTCTCTGGTGAAGGCCGCGATGTTCGTAGCGCCGATGCCGGGTCAGTAAACACGGGTAAACAACCCGAACCATCGGCGCGTTTTCAGCCGTTAGGCGTCGTGGTTCAAAGACCGGCAGCGTCTTTCAACACGGCGGCTTTGTCGGTTTTTTCCCACGGGAACGCAGTAAAGGACTTGCCACCCACGGTCATCTCATAGGGTTTGCGGCCAAAGTGGCCGTAGGCCGCGGTTGCCCGATACATGGGGTGCAGCAGATCCAGCATCCGGGTAATGGCATAAGGGCGCAGGTCGAAGTGCTCGCGCACCAGTTTGATGATCTTGTCGTCGCCGATCTTGCCAGTGCCAAACGTGTTGATCGAGATGGAGGTCGGTTGGGCCACGCCAATCGCGTAGGACACCTGGATCTCGCAGCGGTCAGCCAGGCCGGCGGCAACCAGATTCTTGGCCACATAACGACCGGCATACGCGGCGGAACGGTCCACCTTGGACGGGTCTTTGCCCGAGAACGCACCGCCGCCGTGGCGAGCCATGCCGCCGTAAGTATCGACGATGATCTTGCGCCCGGTCAGACCACAATCACCTACCGGGCCGCCAATGACGAACTTGCCGGTCGGGTTGATGTGGAACTGGGTGTTGCTGTCGAGCAACTCCGGCGGCAGCACGTGCTTGACCACCAATTCCATCATGGCTTCTTTCAGGTCGCTCTGGCTGACCTCGGGATCGTGCTGGGTCGACAGCACCACGGCGTCAATGCCGGACACCTGGCCATTCTCGTAGCGGCAAGTGACCTGGCTCTTGGCATCCGGGCGGAGCCAGGGCAGCTGGCCATTTTTGCGAGCCTCGGCCTGACGCTCCATCAACCGGTGGGCGTAGCAGATCGGCGCCGGCATCAGTACTTCGGTTTCATTGCTGGCGTAGCCAAACATCAAACCCTGGTCGCCGGCACCCTGATCTTCCGGTTTCTGGCGATCGACGCCCTGGGCGATATCAACCGACTGCTTGCCGATGATATTGATCACGCCGCAGGTGTCGCCGTCGTAGCCGACTTTGGAGGAGGTGTAGCCCACGTCTTTGATGACAGAACGCACCAGATCCTCAAGGTCGACCCACGCAGACGTGGTGATTTCACCGCCGACAATGGCGACGCCGGTTTTAACCATGGTTTCGCAGGCAACCCGGGCATTGGGGTCTTCGGTGAGGATGGCGTCCAGCACGGCATCGGAAATCTGGTCGGCCAGCTTGTCCGGGTGGCCTTCAGAGACCGATTCCGAGGTGAAGATGCTGTAGTCAGACATGGGTATAGCTCCTCTTGAGCGCTTATTCATTAAGCTTTTAAAGTGGTCTGTCGCTCTGGATGCTGAGTAACAGACTGTTTCGTTGTGTATCAAAATATTTTGATGTTGCCCTTGCTGGCATGTCAGGGGTGGCCTGACGATTTCCAGAATTCCCGAACCTGAACCTGAAACCCGTTGCGCAGCCCGATAAACAGGGATTCGCCCGCAGTCAGTCCGGCGTCATTTGCCCAGGCGGTGATTTCTTCCGGCTCAAAGCCAAGCCAGAGATCGCCGCAATTTTCCTTGGCCCAATCCTGGTCGTGACTGCACAGGTCACTGACCACCAGGCAACCACCGCCATTCATCAGGGCCGCGGCATCGAGCAGGATGTCGGCCGGGCTGGGCACGTGGTGCAGCACCATGTTCGCGACCACCAGGTCAAAGGCATCCCCCCGGGCCAACAGGGTGTCGGTGACGCCCTCAATCAGGTCCACGTTGTTCAGTTTTTCTTCAATGCAGGTCCGGGTCGCCTTGGCCAGCATGTCCCGGGAATTGTCCAGAGCGACCACTTGCGGGCAGAGCTCGGCCAGAACCGGCAGGAATCCGCCTTCGCCCGGACCAATTTCCAGAGCCGTCTCCCACTGTTGCCGCACCGCTCGCTGGCGAATCAGCGCTGCGACAGGTTCGGCGTAGAGGTCAAAGGCGGCAATCAGCTCCTGTTGCTCCCGGAATTGCTCGGCGTGCCGGGCAAAAAACGCTTGCGACTGACTGGCACGCTGCGTGCGGATGGCTTCAATTCGCTGTTGCAGGTGCTTGGGCAGGGCGATCTGGTCAACCATTTCAAATACCTGGCGCACGGTCTGGTCAGCGAGCTTGTTGCTCTCCAGGTGCAGGGGCCGGCGGTAGAAAATGGCGTTGCCTTCCCGCTGCGGCTCCAGCAAGCCGGCTTTGTGCATCACTTTCAGGTGGTGGCTCATGCCGGACTGGCGCATGTCGAACAACTGGCTCAGCTCCAGCACACCGAAGGTGTCACGCCGCAACACCCGCAAGATCTCCAGCCGCAACGGATCGCCGCTCGCTTTGTAGATCGGGGCCAGAGTGTCCACGGAGGACGAATCGGCAGGGGTGTGTGTCACGAGTGTATTCATAAGATCGAAGTGTAGTGCGCGAGAATGGCTCAATCAATAGCAATATCAAAAAAAATTGATATAGGTCTTGATTGGTGAGTTTGCTGGCGTTTCGGTAATCCACAGTGGCCGTTTGTCAGTCCGATTTGCTCCGGTGGTCACTAATCGGCGAAAATACGCGCCTCATTTTTGAACCGCGTCTTTCCGACGCTTCAATCCGTGCAGCAAGTCAGTGGAGAAACCATCAATGCCGTCTCGTAAAGATCTAGCCAATGCCATTCGTGCGCTCAGTATGGATGCAGTACAAAAGGCTAAATCCGGTCATCCGGGTGCACCCATGGGGATGGCAGACATTGCCGAGGTGCTGTGGAACAATTACCTGAACCACAATCCGGCCGATCCTGAGTGGGCCAACCGTGACCGGTTCGTGTTGTCTAACGGTCATGGCTCCATGCTCCAGTACTCACTGCTGCACCTCAGCGGGTACGACCTGTCCATCGACGATCTGAAAAATTTCCGCCAGTTGCATTCGCGCACACCGGGACACCCTGAGTATGGCTACACACCGGGTGTTCAGACCACCACCGGTCCGTTGGGTCAGGGCATTGCCAACGCGGTGGGTTTTGCCATTGCGGAGAAAGGCCTGGCGGCGCAGTTTAACCGTCCGGACCACAACCTGGTTGATCACTACACCTACGCTTTCCTGGGCGATGGCTGCCTGATGGAGGGCATCTCCCACGAAGTCTGTTCACTGGCGGGCACCCTGGGGCTGGGTAAGCTGATCCTGTTTTATGACGACAACGGCATCTCCATCGACGGTGAAGTGGAGGGCTGGTTTACTGACGACACACCGAAGCGGTTTGAGGCCTATGGCTGGCAGGTGATTCCTGCGGTTGATGGCCACGACGCCGATGCCGTCCGTCAGGCCATCGACGAAGCCCGGGCCAATACCACTCAACCCACCATGATCTGTTGCAAAACCATCATCGGCTTCGGCGCGCCCAACAAGCAGGGCACCGAGAGCTGTCACGGTGCACCGCTGGGCGACGACGAAATTGTTGCGGCGCGTGAAAACCTGGGTTGGAAATATGGGCCCTTCGAAGTGCCCAGCGAAATATACGCCCAGTGGGATGCGCGCGAAAAAGGCGCTGCCGCCCAGAAATCCTGGGAGACCAAGTTCGCGGCCTATGAAAAAGCGGAACCCCAACTGGCGGCTGAGTTCAAACGCCGTATGGCGGGCGATCTGCCCGCCGATTTCGCGGGCAAGGCCGATGCCTATATCCGTGAGTGTCAGGCCAAGGGCGAAACCATTGCCAGTCGCAAAGCCTCGCAGAACACCCTCAACGCCTACGGCCCGCTATTGCCCGAACTGCTCGGTGGCTCGGCCGATCTGGCCGGTTCCAACCTGACCATCTGGAGCGACAGCAAGGGTGTGTCGAAAGACGACGCCGGTGGCAACTACATCTATTACGGCGTGCGCGAATTTGGCATGGCCGCCATCATGAACGGCATCGCCCTGCACGGCGGCTTTGTGCCTTACGGCGCCACCTTCCTGATCTTCATGGAATACTGCCGTAACGCGGTCCGCATGGCGGCATTGATGAAGCAGCGCGCCATCATGGTCTTCACCCACGATTCGATTGGTTTGGGTGAAGATGGCCCGACCCACCAGCCCGTTGAACAGTTGGCCAGCCTGCGCACCACCCCGAACATGAGCGTCTGGCGTCCGGCGGATGCCGTCGAGTCGGCGGTCGCCTGGAAAGCGGCGCTTGAACGTAAAGACGGTCCGTCGGCACTGGTGTTCTCGCGTCAGGCATTACCGCATCAGGATCGTGACGACCAGCAGTTAAGCAATGTCGCCAAAGGCGGCTACGTGCTGTCCGACAGCGAAGGCACGCCGGAATTGATTCTGATTGCCACCGGCTCCGAAGTCGGGCTGGCCCAGGATGCCGCCAAGGCCCTGCGAGACAACGGACGCCAGGTGCGTGTTGTGTCAATGCCATCCACCGACGTGTTTGAGACCCAGAGTGCGAACTACCGTCAGCAGGTGCTGCCGCTGGATGTCACCAACCGCATTGCCATCGAGGCCGCGATTGAAGACTACTGGTACAAATACGTCGGCCTTGATGGCCGGGTGATTGGTATGAGCACCTTTGGTGAGTCGGCACCGGCCGGTGAACTGTTCAAGGAGTTCGGATTCACTGTGGACAACGTAGTGTCTGTTGCCCAGGACCTGCTGGACGCTTGATGACTGCTACCGGGACACCCTATCGGGTTGCCATTAATGGCTATGGTCGTATTGGCCAGTGTGTGCTGCGCGCGTTGTATGAAAGCGGCTTACGTGACCACTTGCAGGTGGTGGCGATCAATGAGCTGGCAGACATCGACACCATCGCGCATCTGACCAAGTACGACTCGACCCATGGCCGCTTCCAGGGCGAGGTCCGGGTTGAAGACGAAGCCCTGGTGGTCAATGGTGACCGGATCGAGGTGGTCAGTCAGTCCGACCCCTCGCATTTGCCCTGGGGGCTGCTGGGCATTGACCTGGTGCTGGAGTGCTCGGGGGCGTTTTCCGAACGTGCCATGGCGGAGGTGCATCTTGGCGCTGGTGCGCGCCGGCTGCTGTTTTCCCAGCCCGCCGAGTCCGACGTTGACCGCACCGTGGTGTTCGGTATCAATGAGCACGATTTACGGGCCACCGATAAAATTGTGTCCAGCGCCTCCTGCACCACCAACTGCATTGTGCCGGTGATCAAGGTGCTGAATGACGCGCTTGGGGTCGAGCATGGCACCACCACCACCATTCACGCCGCCATGAACGACCAGCCGGTGATTGATGCCTATCACCACCAGGACCTGCGGCGCACCCGCAGTGCGTTGCATAACATTGTTCCGGTAGACACCGGCCTGGCGAAAGGCATTGAGCGACTGTTACCGGAGATGCAGGGTCGCTTCAGTTCCGTGGCCATGCGGGTTCCAACCATGAATGTGTCGGCCATCGACATGACCGTCAACGTGCGCACCGCAACCTCGGTTGAGGCCGTTAATCGCTTGCTCAGACAGGCGGCGCAAGGCCCGCTGGCGGGCATTCTGGGCTATACCGACGAATTGCTGGCCAGTTCGGATTTTAATCATGACCCGCATTCCGGAATACTGGATGGCGGCCAGACCCGGGTAACCGGTGACCGCATGGTGAAGGTGTTGTGCTGGTTTGATAACGAGTGGGGCTTTGCCAACCGGATGCTGGATGTCAGCCGGAGTTGGCTGGACCTGCGCTGAGCGTTTTGAAATTTGAAACTTTAGGAAGAGACCGCGTTATGGCCATTAAAAAAATGACCGATCTGAAGCTTGCCGGCAAGCGAGTGCTGATCCGGGAAGACCTCAACGTACCCGTCAAAGACGGTAAAGTGACCAGCGACGCCCGCATCCGCGCCTCACTGCCAACCATCAAGGCAGCGCAGAAAGCCGGGGCCAAGGTCATGCTGATGTCTCATCTGGGTCGCCCGGACGAGGGCGTTTACGACCAGGCGGCGTCCCTGCAGCCGGTGGCGGATTACCTGACTCAGGCACTGGGACAGCCGGTGCGGCTGGTAAAAGAGTATCTGGACGGCGTCGACCTTGCGGAGGGAGACGTGGTCCTGTTTGAGAACGTGCGCTTTAATAAAGGCGAGAAGAAAGACGACGAGACTCTGGCAAAGCAGTACGCTGCGCTGTGTGATGTCTATGTGATGGACGCCTTCGGCACCGCTCACCGAGCCCAGGCGTCGACCCACGGTGTTGCCCGGTTTGCCCCGCAAGCGTGCGCCGGCCCGCTGTTGGCGGCCGAACTTGAGGCGCTGGGCAAAGCCCTGGACAATCCGGCCAAGCCGGTAGTGGCGATTGTCGGAGGCTCGAAGGTTTCCACCAAGCTGGATGTCCTGACCGCGTTGACGGGCCTTTGTGATCAGCTGATTGTTGGCGGCGGAATCGCCAATACCTTTTTGGCAGCCGCCGGCCACCCGGTAGGCAAGTCGTTGTGTGAGCATGAATTGCTGGACACGGCGCGGGCCATCGCTGCAAAAGTCGATATTCCACTGCCAGTGGACGTGGTCGTTGCCAAGGCGTTTTCGGAAACGGCGGAAGCCACCATCAAGAACATCAGCGATGTGGCTGAGGATGACATGATTCTGGATGTCGGCCCCCAGACGGCCAGCGACTTTGCCCGGCTGTTGAAGTCAGCCAAAACGATTCTCTGGAACGGTCCGGTGGGTGTATTTGAATTTGACCAGTTTGGTAATGGTACCCGGGCGCTGGCCGATGCAATTGCCGAAAGTGATGCGTTTTCACTGGCGGGCGGTGGTGACACGGTCGCCGCCGTCGACAAATACAACATCAGTGACAAGATTTCGTACATCTCGACCGGAGGTGGTGCGTTTCTTGAATTTGTTGAAGGTAAAACGCTGCCAGCCGTCGCTGTACTGGAAGAGCGTGGTGCTTAGTCTTTGTATGCCCGGGCGGTGAAACCACGGCCCGGCACCCGATTGCTTACTGATTAATTGAGGAGATTTTCGATGGCCCTGATTTCAATGCGCCAAATGCTGGATCACGCAGCTGAGTACGGATACGGTGTACCCGCATTCAACGTAAACAACGTGGAGCAAATGCGCGCAATCATGGAGGCTGCGGATAAAACCGATTCTCCAGTGATTGTTCAGGCGTCTGCCGGTGCGCGCAAATACGCGGGCGCGCCCTTCCTCCGCCACCTGATTTTGGCAGCGGTCGAGGAGTTTCCTCATATTCCGGTGGTGATGCACCAGGACCATGGCACCAGTCCCGCAATTTGCCAGCGCTCCATTCAGCTCGGCTTCAGTTCCGTCATGATGGACGGTTCCCTGGGTGAAGACGGCAAAACTCCGGCCGACTACGAGTACAACGTCAATGTCACCCGCCGTGCGGTGGATATGGCCCATGCCTGCGGTGTGTCGGTTGAAGGCGAGTTGGGTTGTCTGGGCTCCCTGGAAACCGGCCAGGCAGGTGAAGAAGACGGTGTGGGTGCCGAAGGTACGCTGGACCATAGCCAGATGCTGACCGATCCGGAAGAAGCGGCAGACTTCGTCAAGAAAACCCATGTGGATGCCCTGGCCATTGCAATCGGCACCAGCCACGGTGCCTACAAGTTTACCCGTCCGCCAACGGGCGACATTCTGGCGATTGACCAGATCAAGGCGATCCACAAGCGTATTCCCGATACTCATCTGGTCATGCACGGCTCCAGCTCGGTACCCCAGGAGTGGTTGGAAATCATCAACCAGTATGGCGGTAATATCTCGGAAACATACGGTGTGCCGGTCGAAGAAATCGTCGAGGGCATCAAGCACGGCGTGCGCAAGGTCAATATCGATACCGATTTGCGCCTGGCCAGCACCGGTGCGATCCGTCGTTTCCTGGCCCAGAACCCGGCCGAATTCGACCCCCGCAAATACCTGAAAGAATCCATCAAGGCCATGAGCGATATCTGTGTCGCTCGCTACGAGGCGTTTGGAACGGCGGGTAACGCAAGCAAGATCAAGGCCGTGAGCCTGGAAGAGATGTTCAAGCGCTATGAGCGTGGTGAGCTGGACCCCAAGGTCAACTAAGCCTCAGTTCGGCAACAAGGTCGGTTTGTCGCGCATCGTCGGCAAGGAAGCTCGGTTATGTGCGGCAGGCGCGTCGACCCTGGCCGCTGAGCTGCTCTTTGTAGCCGACGCTTCAGCTTCGGAGGGCCCGCCAGGGCCCTGGAAGTCAACCCGGCAGGCCCAGGGCCTGCTCCGAAGCTGAAGCGTCGGCTACACTGGCGGGAGGCAGCTTCGGTGACCGCGTGCAACGTTCGTGCGCCCACGCCAACCAGCAATGAGCCATAAAAAAAGCCGGTAGGGTGCTCTCGCACCCTCCGGCTTGTTCGGTTTGGCACCTCAGCCGTCAGAATTTGCTGGCCGCAAATTCGAAGGTCGCGATGGCGCCCGCCAGTTCGGATACCGTCATAACGGGTTTCTGGGGCGGCTTGACCGATGGCCAGGCCTTTTTGACCTGCGTGTATGCGGCCATCATCTCTTGGTAGCCATCCGCATTCCGATTTTTGAACAACCCTGACTTCGACGTCAGAATGCTCTCGCCCACCAGTACAAAGCCTCGGGCATCCTGATACTCCGCTGTATTCACGAAACGCTCGCCGTCCACGGCCTCACGGTATTCGCTCAGGGACGTCTTGAGCAGCGCCACCAATACCTTGCTAAGAAAACCCGGATCTTGCTTCAGGTCATCGTCGATGGCGTCCATGGCAGTCTGAATGCGGCCGATGGACGTTGCCAGCAGCGGCTTGATCTCGTCCCAGGATTCACCCTCTTCGGCTTCCTGTTCCAGGTGTTCAAGCACGTCCTCGAAGGGTGCGACGCCACGGCTCTTAAATGCCGCTTCAAGTGGTTCGTAATGCTCTGTCAGCGGGTGCTCGAAGTGAGCAATCGCATTCTCCTGCTGATTGGCCCGGTAAAGCTCACCGGCCACGGCCAGGTGGCCTTGCATCATCGCCAGGCTGCTGTAATAAACCCCTGGGTTGCTGGCCGACAGGGCAGAACTACCGCTCTCGCCACCTTCGCCACCTTCGCCACCTTCACCGCCTTCACCGCCTTCGCTTTCGGTTAGGTAAGCAAAGCCCGAGAAGGCTTCGGAGTTAAAATGGTGGGCGCCGGCCTCACCACCTTCACCGCCTTCGTGATGCTTGCCGTGCTCACCGCCTTCACCGCCTTCGTGGTGCTTGCCGTGCTCGCCGCCTTCACCGCCTTCGTGATGCTTGCCGTGCTCGCCGCCTTCACCGCCTTCGTGATGCTTGCCGTGCTCACCACCTTCACCGCCTTCGTGGTGCTTGCCGTGCTCGCCGCCTTCACCGCCCTCGGGATGCTTGCCGTGCTCACCGCCTTCACCACCCTCGGGATGCTTGCCGTGCTCACCACCTTCACCGCCTTCGTGGTGCTTGCCATGCTCGCCGCCTTCACCACCTTCGTGGTGCTTGCCTTGCTCACCGCCTTCACCACCTTCATGGTATTCGGTTTCGCCAGCCTCACCGGCGTCAGCCAGCAGCAAGGCGGACGCCGACCCTGATGCAACCGTGTCCGCTGGGGCATGAGATTCTGCAAAGGTATTGCCGGACGCACCCAGCAGTACGCTGGCGCCAACGCCAACCCATAGTTTCGTTCTGGTGTTACTCACGATACATTCTCCTCATGTTTTGGGCAGGTAGAAACCTTCGCGCTTTACCTGGCTACTGATCATAATTTTGCGGTAGCATGCACCACAGTTCTTGCTAATGCAAATTGTTCGCATTTAAATAACGATTCAGTAATGGGAGGCTGAGCCAAATATGATTCTGTGTATTGCTGATGTGATTCCGGTCGCCATGGTCGGGCAGCTACGCACTGCTTTGGCGGGTTTGCCATTTCACGATGGTCGGGAAACCGCCGGCTGGCACGCCCGAACCGTGAAGAACAACAGTCAGGCTGACAGCCGTCATCCCGAAGTGGAGGCCTTGCGGACCGATGTTGGGGCTTTGCTCCAGCAACACCCGTTATTTCAAATGGCGGTTCGGCCAAAACGCATCAAGCCACTGATGTTCAGTCGATACAGTCAGGGCATGAACTATGGCAATCATGTGGACGATGCGGTCATGAGCAGTCCCGACGGGCCGATGCGAACCGATATCTCCTACACCCTGTTTCTCAGCAATCCCGAGAACTACGAGGGCGGTGAGCTGATCATTGACGAAACCGCAGGCGAGCGAGAATTCAAACTGTCGGCCGGATCGATGGTCATATACCCGTCCTCCACACTCCATCGGGTTGAACCGGTCACGAAAGGCGAGCGACTGGCCGCTGTGGGTTGGTCTCAAAGTCTGGTGCGTAGCCCCGACCAACGGCAAGTCCTGTTTGACCTCGACACCACCCGCCGTCGGATGTTTGAGGGCAAAGGAAAAACCGAAGACTTTGACGCCATCTCGAAGAGCTATTCCAACTTGCTGAGGATGTGGGCCGACCTCTGACCTCAAGCTTACCCCCAAAACCACGTGGCCGCCCAAAGGGGCGGCTTGAGTCGCGAATTTGGGTGCGCCAGTCTCTAGCGTGTGATCTGGCGGGAACCTGACCCGGATCAAACGGCCCAGGCTCGGCTACTTGTAATCTTGAGCATTGCATCAATTGTATCGCTAGGAGCCTGTGGCAATTTTGGCTATGGGTTTGTGCAGATGCGAGGGTTCGAATGGAATTCAAAGACTACTACGCCACTCTCGGAGTGAGTGAGTCGTCCTCCCCCGAGGAAATCAAGAAGGCTTATCGCAAACTGGCCCGCAAGTACCACCCAGATATCAGCAAGGAGACCGGTGCGGAAGCCAAGTTCAAGGACGTTGGAGAGGCCTATGAGGTTCTGAAGGACCCCGAGAAACGTGAGGAATACGACCAGATCCGAAGCTACGGCCAGCGCCGCGATGGGTCCTTTGAGCCACCACCGGGCTGGGAATCGGCGTCAAATTTCTCTCGGGGTGGGTATACCGAGGCGGACGCCGGTCAGTTCAGCGATTTTTTCGAATCGATTTTTGGCGGCAGGGCACGACATGGCCATCATCGCCAGGGCGCCGGATTTGGCAGGACCATGCATATGCGGGGTGGGGACGTTCATGCGCGGCTGGCGCTTTTTCTTGAGGAGGCCTACAACGGCTGTGAGAAGAAAATACAGTTTGATGTGACTGAGCCGGACGCTGCTGGTGGAATGAAACTGCGACACAAGACGCTCAATGTGAAAATTCCAGCGGGCATGACCAGTGGTCAGCATATTCGGCTCAAAGGGCAGGGCTCACCGGGGATTGGGGGCGCGCCGGCCGGTGACCTGTTTATTGAAATTGAATTGGCGCCGCACCCGCTGTTTGCCCTGGATGGCCGCAATCTGGTGCTCACGCTTCCAGTTGCGCCATGGGAAGCGGCCTTGGGTGCCAGCATCAAAGTGCCCACGCTGGGCTCTGCGGTCACCGTCAAGATTCCGAAAGGCTCCAGCAGTGGGCAGAAACTTCGACTCAAGGGAAAGGGGTTGCAAGGTAAAACACCGGGGGATCTTATGGTCATTCTTCAGGTCGCACAACCGAAGCACCACAGTGAAAAAGCGGAAGAGCTTTATCGGCAGCTGGCGAAAGTGGAGTCGTCCTTTAACCCACGTAGTCGGTTAGGAGTGTGAGGGGCCTCGATGAGTAAACATACGCAATGGGTGGATGTCGGGACACTTGAGCAAACCACGTTCACGCTCAGCGAGATCTGTGATCACAGCGAGTTGCATGCGGAATTTGTCATCAAACTGGTCAATTACGGGGTGATCGCGCCGGTGACCGGAGACGATGCCAGAACCTGGTCGTTTGATTTGCCCGCCTTGACCCGCCTGCAAAAGGCCCAGCGGCTGCAACGGGATTTGCGCGTCAACCTGCCCGGCCTGGCCGTCTCCCTTGATTTACTGGATGATATTGACGCCTTGCGACGCGAGGTGGACAACCTTCATCAGCGTCTCAGGCAGCTTATGCAGGAATGACCAGCAACTGGGCCACGACTTCCCGGGCCGCCCGCAATGGGTTCCACCCGCGTCATGCTAGTTGGGGTTGTCGAGCTCTTTTATCCTGGCGTAAATGGCCTCCGCCTCCTGCTGCAGTGTGGAGTAGGTTCTCAAATCGCCATTGCGCTGATAGTGCAGGGCCTCGGACAGCTTTCTTTCATAGTCCTTTTGCAGTTTCTTTTTCGGATCTGACTTGAATAATCCAAGCATGTCGCTCGCCTTTCGTTGTCGGGTTCCTACAAGCTTACGCTAAAAATAGGGATTGGTTCACGGTTAGCGCCAGGGATGGGCGTTGACCTGATGGCTGTTTGGGAATAAAATCCCAAAATGTCTAACGCCCACGCACAAGCATTGCAAAGCGCACTTGCTCGCATCCTCAAACCGCTTGCTCGATTGCTGCTCAGAAATGGCATCGCCTTTGGCGATTTCGCCGAACTGGCGAGGCGTGCCTATGTGGAAGCAGCGCTGCAAGACTCCGGTGGCAAGGGCAAAAAAACCAGCGACTCCCGCGCAGCGATCATGACGGGGTTGACTCGCAAGGACGTCAAGCGGCTCCGGGAAGCCTTGGCCGGAGAACAGCCCGCCCCCGACAGCCAGTTGCATTCCAATCGGGCGGCCCGGGTGGTGTCCGGCTGGGTGCAGGACGCGGACTATCAGGACGCCAAGGGACAACCCGGCGTGTTGGCCTTTGAGGGTGATCACAGCTTTAGCGCGTTGGTTCGTCGGTACAGCGGGGATATGACGCCCCGTGCGGTTCTGGACGAGCTGGTGCGGGTGGGTGTGGTGAGCGATTCAGGCGGTCTCACCCTGCTGAAACGCGCCTACGTACCCACCGGGGACGACGCCGAACTGCTGAACATCTTCGGTGAGGATGTGGCGGATCTGATCAGCACCATTGACCACAACCTCTCGGCGCCCAGCCGCCATCAATCACCGCTTTACCAGCGCACGCTGACGTACAGCAAGATTCCCGTCGACGTGCTGGAACAGTGGCGGGCGCAGGCCGCAGCCCAGTCTCAAGCCCTGCTGGAACAGCTGGATCAGTGGCTTGCACCCAACGATCAGGATATCTCCGGAAATACCTCGACCAGCGATGTTGTGAGAACCGGTGTCAGTATCTTTTATTTTGAGGAGCCGGCATTAGCCACCGATGTTCGGGAAACACCGCTATGAACGCATCAACACACGCACTGATGGCGCGACGTTGGGATATTACCGGTTTGGCCAACAGTATCCTGTCTCCCGTTGCCCGTGAAGTGGTGCATCGATGGATAAATGATGACCGTTTTGTCGATGCCAGTGGCGAACCCGCTATGCTCTCATCCAATGGGGCGGGGTCAATGGACTTTTTTGGTTTGGTCAAGTGCGCGCGGGTGCACTGCTCCCCGACACGGTTACTGGCAGAATTATTGGGCTCCGGGTTGGTGGGGGAGGACTCGGCGGGGTATCTTTTACTGCGTCGCACCGCGTATGCACCGTGCCAGCCATGGGGGCAGTACGGCTGCGATGTGGATCCACTGGAGGCCGCCCGACGAGACCACGACCGCAGTGGGTTGAATAATGGCCGCTCGTCTTATGACCAGCAGGTGCATCCTTTACTTCAATGGAAAACACTCAATGATGTTTAAGCTGTTTCGCGCTGTGCCGGTCTGGTTAATGGTGACTGTTTTTGCCGGCTGCGGGGATGGCCTCGGTGGTGGCGTGGTTGCGGATGGCGGTATCCGTGGAACCGGCTCCAGTGTTGGACCTGTATCCGGTTTTGGCAGCGTCTTTGTGAACGGCGTCAAGTTTGAAACCAATGCGATCAACGGTGAAGTTGAGAGTAACGACGGTGTTGTGGCGGAACAGGCCATTGAGAAAGGCATGATTCTCAAGGTCGAAGGCGAGTGGCAAAACGCCGTGGCCGGCCGGGCGACCAGGGTTGAATATGATGACATCCTGCGCGGCGCCGTGACCGCAGCGACCTGGCTGGATGAAAAAAGGTCGGCCGGTACGATCGATGTCGCGGGCCAGGCCGTGGAGTTTGATGGGCAAACGGTCGTCGTCGGCGCCGCCCGATCGCTGCTGATTGCGAATCCAACCGGTTTCAGCGTGCGTGTAAGCGGTTGGCGACTGCAGAGCGGGCGCTTCCGTGCCAGCTTTGTGCGCGCCACCGAGACCCGTTTCGACGACCCGAACGATACCGAAATCGAAGGCCCGATTGCCAATTTGGACACGCTCGCCCAGACCTTTCAGATCGGGGGCATCACCGTTGAATACGGCATCGAAGCAGTGATGTACAGCGGACTGACGGAGGCCGACCTGGTCAATGGCCGAGCGGTGGAAGTGGAAGGGCAATTGCGGTTGGGTCGCCTGGTTGCGCACCAGATACAGAATGACGACCATCGTCGCTTCAGTAGCACCGACGGCGGCGGCGCCCTGATTGAGGGACCGGTCTCAGGCAACGTGTCCGATCGGCAATTCCTGCTGGCAGGCATTCTGGTCAGGATTGATGACAATACCCGGTTCGATGAAGGGCTCGTTGAAAGCGAACTGGGAAATGGTCTTTTGGTCCGGGTTGCGGGCGAGTTTTCCAATAATGTACTGATCGCCCGCCACATTGAGCGTCGGGATGCCGATGCCAGTGTCGATGCGGAACTGATTGCGGTGGATCGCAGCGGCAGACAGCTGAATGTTGGCGGCGTGCTGGTGAGGCTGACCAACAGCTCGCTGATTGAGGACGACGAGGGCAACAGTCAGCGTCGTACCCTGGATGACCTGATGCCGGGCGATCGGCTGGTGATTCAGGGCGTCCAGCGGCTGATGCCTGACCGGTTTCTGACCGCGTTCAAAATAGCACGCAGCGGTGCCGGCGAGACGGACTATACGCTGGAAGGGACTGTCAGCGAGACGTCGGCGGACGCCATGACGGTGCTCGGCGTCACGCTGCGGGCGACACCCGCGCAGCTCAGTGCGGTCTCGGGAGGCGACAGCGTGAGGCTGACCTACCGGATGACCGCAGGCGGCGAGTTTGAGGTGATTTCCGTTGACTGGGTTGGCGCGGCAGCCGGGCCGGGTACCTGAACCTCGCGTGGTTCAGAGCGTATCCAGCCGGTCCTTTGCGGCACGATACTGCTGTGACAGGCGTTCCACCAGTGTTGCCACCGGCACCACGTCGGTGATCTGACTGACCCCTTGCCCCGCGGACCAGACCGTTTTCCAGGCCTTGGCCTCGTCGGTTACCGGCTTCAGCTTTTCACCGTAATCAACCGCGCCGGGTTGATTCAGCTTGTCCATGGGGTAGCCGGCGGCTTCCAGGCTCTGGCGCATGAAGCTGGCCGGAATACCGGACACGGCTGGGGTGTACATGATGTCGCCGGAGACCGCGGCAATCACCATGTGCTGATACGCTTTTTCGGCCAGGGATTCGGTGGTGTTGATGAACCGCGTCCCCATGTAGCAAAGGTCGGCCCCCATGGCCTGGGCTGCCAGTAAGTCTTCGCCATTGGACAGAGCGCCCGCCAGAATAATCGTACCGTCAAACACCTCACGGATTTCATGCACCAGCACAAACGGATTGATCGTGCCGGCATGACCACCGGCACCGGCCGCCACCGCAATGATGCCATCAACGCCGGCGTCGGCCGCCTTGCGGGCGTGTTTTTGATTCGTTACGTCATGAAAGACCAACCCGCCATAGCCGTGCACGGCTTCGACGACCTGGCTGGCGGCACCCAGTGACGTGATGATGATCGGCACCTGGTGCTTAACGCACAGCGCCAGGTCGGCCTGCCACCGCGGGTTGGTCTTGTGGACGATCAGGTTGACGGCGTATGGCACGGAGGGGGCGTCCGGATAGCGCGCCTGGTGCTCCGCCAACCCATGCTCCATTTGCACCAGCCATTCTTCAAAGCCTTCACTGGTGCGCTGGTTGAGGGCCGGAAAGCTGCCCACGATACCGGCTTTACAGCAGGCCAATGCCAACTCCGGGCCGGATATCAGAAACATTGGGGCGGCGATCAACGGCAAAGATAACGGCCGTTGCAGGGATGGCGAGACGGGCATGATGGCTCCTGTTACCATGGGCGGCTGAACGTATCAGGGTCGGCCTGATCGGTGGCAATAACTGATCTTAGCCGCTTACGCATTGAATCAAAAGGAGCTGTTATGGGCGAAGCAAAGCGACGTAAAGAGAGTGGGACACCTGGCCCGCAAAAATCCGAACCGAAGAAGCGGACCTGGCTGCCAAGCGCGGCGGTATCGCTGGTCGCCATCCTTTTGATCGGGGTGTTTTTCATTACCCGGCCGCCAAGCCCGGACTCCGGTGCCCTGCCAGTTACCGCCGATGATGCGGAGGCGTTTCCAGCCCAGCTGGATCGCTACGGCGTATCCGTGGGTGCTGAAGATGCACCGGTGGTCGTGCGTGAGTTCGCCGACTACCAGTGCCCGGCCTGTGGCCGTTTTGCCAGCGCCAGTCAACGGTTGAAGAAACAGTACGTGGAGACGGGCAAAGTTCGTTTCGTGTTTTTTGATTTTCCGCTCAAGCAGCATGAAAATGCCATGCCCGCCGCCCAGGCTGCCCGTTGTGCCGGTGATCAAGACGCTTATTGGCCGATGCACGACCGCCTGTTTTCGGCTCAGTCCGAATGGAACACCAGTAGCACACCGGTTGAGGTATTTACCCGTTATGCCGGTGAGCTGGGGCTTCAGGAGCGTCGGTTTAAATCCTGCCTGACGTCGGAATTGCATCTGGAGGATGTGACTCAGAGCCGACAGGTGGCGGTTCAATTGAGGGTTGCCAGCACGCCGACCGTCATGGTTGATAACATCCGTTTGACCCAGCCGGGCTGGGCCCAGCTATCGGCGGTGGTGAAGCGCGAATTGGCCGGCGCAGTAGAATAAACACCTACCATTCCCCGAAACCGCTTTAAAACCCGTATAATCGCGCGAATAGTGGCCATCCCGTGACAGGGGTGGCCCATTCTGTTTCTTTTAGGGTTTTCTCATGTCTTTTGCCGCACTCCAGCTATCCGAACCATTGCTCGACGCACTCGAAGAGCGTGGCTACACGCAGCCGTCCCCGATTCAGGCCCAGACTATTCCGGGTATTCTGGAAGGCCGGGACATGTTGGCGGCGGCTCAGACCGGTACGGGTAAAACCGCGAGTTTTGCCTTGCCAATTTTGCAGCGCCTGTCCGGCGGTGAGTCGGCGCGCAGCAACTCCGTCCGGGCATTGATTCTGACACCGACGCGGGAACTGGCGGCCCAGGTGGGCAGCAGTGTGGCACTCTACGGCCGCCATCTCGAGTTGCGCTCCGAGGTGGTCTACGGCGGCGTTCGCATCAACCCGCAAATGATGAAGCTGCGCAAAGGCGTAGACATTCTGGTCGCCACCCCCGGTCGACTGATGGATTTGTTTCGTCAGAACGCTATCAAGTTTGACCAGCTTGAGACCCTGGTGCTGGACGAAGCCGACCGTATGCTGGATCTCGGGTTTATCACCGACATCCGGAAAATTCTCGAACTGTTACCGGAGAAGCGCCAGAATCTGCTGTTTTCCGCCACCTTGTCCGCCGATATTCGCCTGCTGGCCCGGGGCTTCATGCACCACCCGCTGGAAGTCGACGTCAGTCCAAAGCAAGTGTCCGCCAGTACGGTGCAGCACAGCCTTCACCCGGTCGACAAGAAGCGCAAAGGCGAAATGCTCAGTCACCTGATTCGCTCCAAAGGCTGGTTTCAGGCGCTGGTGTTCGTGAAAACCAAAAAAGGGGCCGATCGACTGGTTCGGGAGCTTTACGCCGATGGCATTGGCTGTACCGCCATTCATGGCGACCGCAGCCAGGCGATGAGAACCAAGGCACTGGAAGATTTCAAATCCGGCAAAATCGGTATTCTGGTGGCCACCGACGTGGCGGCCCGGGGTCTGGATATTGAAAGTCTCCCGCTGGTGGTCAACATGGACCTGCCCAAAGTCGCGGAAGATTATGTCCATCGCATCGGCCGGACCGGTCGCGCGGGCAGCAAAGGTCGTGCGGTGTCGCTGGTGAGTCATGACGAGGTGGTAGAGTTGCGCGCGATTGAGCGCCTGCTGGGTAAACGCATTGTGCGGGATAACATCAACGGCTTTGACCCCGAACACAACGTACCGGTGTCGCCCGACCCCACCGCAAAACCCAAAAAGGTTACCAAACCCAAAAAGCCCAAGCGCTCGAAACGGCCCGACGGCAAATTGGGCGCCAAGAGAGGGCCGAAAAAGGGCGGGCCGTCCAAAGCCGGCAAGGCCGGTAAACCCGGTGTGGGCAAGAAACCACAGAAGACCGGCTCGTCAGAGCCCAGACCGCCCCGACGGACGCCGCCGAAACCCGGCAACCGTCCGGCCCGTAGCGGCCCTGCGAAATCCGAACAATGAAGGCCGGAGTGACTATGATCGACGTGGGTCGTTATGCCCGTTTGAAAGTCCTGCGCATGGAGGACATTGGTGCCCGGCTGGATGCCGGCACCATGGGTGAGTTATTGCTGCCCACCCGCTACGTGCCGGAAGGCTGCCAGCCCGGTGACAAACTGATGGTGTTCGTGTCGCTGGACTCGGAAGACCGGCCGATTGCCACCATGGAAAAGCCCAAAGCGCAGGTCAACGAGTGTGCCTGGCTGAAGGTGGTTTCGGTGTCCAGCGTCGGCGCGTTCCTGGATTGGGGGCTGTCAAAAGACCTGTTCGTGCCGTTCTCCGAGCAAGGCGTGAAGATGCAGGAAGGGCGCTTCTATCTGGTCTATATCTACGAGGACAACACCGGACGGTTGGCGGCAACCACCAAACTCAACCGGTTCATCAAAGACCGTGCCGAAGGTCTGGCCAGCAATCAGGAAGTGAGCCTGCTGATCGCGGACAAGACCGATCTGGGTGTCAAAGCCGTTATCAACCACGAGTTCTGGGGGCTGCTTTACCACGACCAGTTATTTACGCCGGTGCGCAAAGGGCAGTCGGTATCGGGATACATCAAGCGCATCCGGCCCGATGGCAAGATTGAACTGAGCCTGTATCAGCCCGGCTATGGCAAGGTCAGCGACTTTGCCGAAACCATTATCGATGCACTGAAGGCGAACGAAGGCTTTTTGCCACTGAACGACAAAAGCGCACCCGATGCCATCTACGCAACCTTCAATGTCAGCAAAGGGGTGTTCAAGCAGGCCATCGGAGCCCTCTACAAAAAGCACCTGATTGTGATCGAAAAGAGTGGCATCCGGTTGATTGAATAAACAGATCGGTTAAAATTTGTCCGCCAGGATTCCTGGCGACCATATCATGCTCCGGATTTACGGTCCGGCCCGCAGGAGAACACTATGACAGACCAAGCGGTCGCAGACGTCGTTGTCTGTGCACTCTACAAATTCGCAGTACTGAATGATTACACCGCACTTCGCCAACCGTTAAGCCAACTGATGGCCCAGCATCGGGTCTGCGGCACCCTGCTGCTTGCCCGCGAGGGCATTAACGGCACGATCGCGGGCAGCCGCCAGGGCATTGACGCCATCAAGCACTGGCTGGGCCAGGATGAGCGTTTTGAGGGCATCGACTACAAAGAGTCCTATGTGGACGAGCAGCCGTTCAAGCGCAGCAAGGTCAAGCTGAAGAAAGAAATTGTCACCATGGGCGTGGACGGCATCGATCCCCGTCGCATTGTCGGCACCTATGTGCAACCGAAGGACTGGAACGACCTGATATCCGACCCTGAGGTGCTGGTGATCGATACCCGCAATCAGTACGAAGTCGAAATCGGCAGCTTCCAGCATGCGGTCAACCCGGCGACCGACACGTTCCGCGAGTTTCCCGACTACGTAAAGGACAATCTCGATCCCGCCCGGCACAAAAAAGTCGCAATGTTCTGCACCGGCGGTATTCGTTGTGAAAAATCGACCGCCTACCTGAAGGAACAGGGCTTTGATGAGGTCTATCACCTGCACGGTGGCATCCTCAAATACCTCGAAGAGGTGCCGCCGGAGCACAGTCTGTGGCAAGGCGAATGTTTTGTTTTCGATGACCGGGTCACGGTGAATCACCGTCTGGAGCGAGGGGATTTCGATCAGTGCCATGCCTGTCGCCGTCCCATTACGGAAACCGACAAGCAACGGCCGGAATATGAAAAAGGCGTCAGTTGTCACCAGTGCCTGCACACGCTGACGGCCGCCCAAAAAGCACGGTTTGCCGAGCGTGAGCATCAAATGCGCCTGGCCCAGCAACGGGGCGAGGCCCATGTTGGTGGTGAGGCCGGGCGCATGATCGCCGCCCGAAAAGCCGAAAAGCGAGCCCAGCGTGAGCAACAGGCCGAGAAAAGCCGGGCCGGGGAACAGCGTCGCAATGGCTAGCTGGCCACTGACTTGACCGGGCAAACTGCAAGGCACAGAGTGACTGGCGGTGATCGTGATGCGTCCTAACCCCGTACGTTATCGGAATCAGTCAGTTGCAGATTGGAGATGTCATGCAGTTTCCCAAAATGATGATGTGTTTGTTCATGGGGATGTGCCCGCTGGCGTTTGGCCAGAGCACGGGGGAGACCTGGGACGGCGAGGCCGAGTTGGGGGCATTGATCACCTCGGGCAACAGTGAGGAAACCAATATCAACAGTCGCCTGGGGCTGGTGCATGAGACCACCAGCTGGCGGAATTTGCTCGAACTGCGGTCGCTCTACTCCGAAGCCGACGATGAAACGACGTCCGAGCGTTACAGCGCTTCTGCGGAAACGAACTATAAATTTTCCGAGCGCCAGTACTGGTTCTTAAGGGGCGCATATGATGACAATCGGTTCACCGGTTACGATTTCCGCACCTCCGCGACCACGGGTTATGGTCACCGGGTCTGGCAGAACGGCGAACGCTCTTTCCTGGATTTATCGGTGGGTGCGGGTTATCGCTTCAACAAGCTCAAACAGCCCAATGAGGCGGGCCGGCGCAGTGAACAGGAGGCCATCGCCCGCCTGGCCGGGCAGTATGATTATGCCCTCTCTGACAACGCGCTGTTCCGACAAAAACTCAGTACCGAAGTTGGCCTGGATGGAAACAACACCATCAGTGAGTCAGAAACCTCGGTGCAGGCCTCGGTGGTGGGCAATGTGTCCATGAAAGCGGCCTATCTGGTCAAGCACGTGTCCAATCCGCCCGCCGGCGCCGAACGAATCGATACCGAAATGTCCCTGTCGCTGCTGTATGGCTTTTAGCACCCCCGACCACCTCAGGCGCCGGGCTCGGCTGCCGCCTCGGGTTTCGGTGCGGAGCGTTTGGCCTTGTCCGCCAGCACCGTGGCGTAGATCTCCTTCACATCACCGGCGAATTGCTCAATAGAGTAATCCTTGGCGAAAGCCGTAGCATTCTCCGACAGGGTCCGGCGTAGGGTGTCGTCTTCCAGCAGGCTGGTGACTCTGGCACGCCACTGGTCCCGGTTTTCAGGTGTCTTGAAGCCGTTGTAGCCCTGTCGTACCACATCATCAATACCGCTTGAGCGCACGGCCACCACCGGCAGTCCGGCCGCCATCGCTTCCAGGATAACCATCCCCTGAGTTTCGGATTTGGACGCGAACAGAAACACATCGCCAAGCCGATAGTAGGTGGCCATGTCTTCCGGCGCCACCGCGCCGACCAGAGTAAAACAGTCCTGCAGGCCAAGGTCGTCAATGCGGGCCTGCAAGCGCTCGCGCTGGTGGCCGTCACCGATCATCAGAAACCGGAATGGAATTGCGGTGTGCTCTTTCAGACTGGCGATGGCCTCGATCATGAAATCGATGTTCTTCTCATTGGACAACCGCGACACGCTGATAAACACCTTTTCATCGCCGATACCGAGACGGTTGCGCAGGGCCTCAATGTCCTTGTTCTCGACACCCTGGAAACGCTCAAATTCAATGCCCGTGGGCTGCACGTAGGTCGATGATTTGACCCCGATCATCCGCAGGTATTCCTCGGTGGAGTAAGTGGGCACAATTACCGCGTCGCACTTGTTGGCAAAGCGTTTGATCAGGGCGTGGGAGATCAGGTTGCGAAACAGCATGCCGGGCAGCGGCACAAAGTGCGCGTAGTGTTCAAGACGCGTGTGATAGGTGTAGACCGCCGGCACATTCAGCCGGTGAGCGACAAAAAGCCCCAGCGATCCCAGCCAGAAGGGGTGGTGCAAATGGATGATATCCGGCCGGAAGGCTCGCACCTGACGCCGAATCCGGCGCAAGAAGATGTTCGCCAGCCGGAACTCGCGCTTTTCCCCCATCGCCAGCAGTGATGGTACCCGCAGCACGTGGTCCTCCTCGGCGGGCTGGTCCCGGTAGCGGGGCGCGACGATCAGGGTGGCGTTGCCGGTGGCCTCCAGGCCCCGATGCAGGCGTTCAATGGAAATCGGCACGCCCCCGATAAAGGGCAGGTAATTATTGGTGAACATCGCAATGCGCAGGGGCTGCTGCAGCCAGGGCATTGGGTCCAGGTCGTAATCGGGGTAGTAATTCTTGCCCACAAAGACCAGGGCGTAGAGCTTCATTGCCACCAGTGTGAGCACGCTGACCAGCAGAATAAAATTGACGTAACCGACGTAAAACAGCGAGTAAATGAAAAACCACAGGCTTTCCAACTGCTTGAATATGGGGTGTTGGCCGATCATTAACGGCACCACTTCGGTGGTGACACCCTGTTCCGAGACCGACACCTTTACGAAATGATAGAAACTGGTGTCGTTGTTCAGTACCAGGCCGCCTGCGCCACCGGTGGTAATGAACTGGGTGCCGTCCCGGTCCTGTTCGACATACTGTGAAATATTCGCTGAGAACACTGCATCGACGTGGTGTTCCCGGATCAGTGCCAGGAGCTGGTCCCGGAATTCGGGTGGTTGCAGGTAATCGTCTTTCTGGTCAAACAGGACATCCTGGCGGCCATGCAGCACGGGGTGCCCGGTAAAGAGAAACGTGTGGGCGGCGTCCTGCTGCTGGAGAAGGTCGCGCAGCCACCGGATTTGCCAGCGCCAGGCCGTTTTGTTGGTGCTGTCCAGGAAGATAAAGCGACTGTTGCCGGTGCGGACACTGAAAAAGTGCGGCCCGAAATGCTCGTAGAACCGGAAGCTGCCAAAATTCTCATACTCGTGCTGGCCGAACGTCAGCAGGTAGGGCATCTTCAAGTGCGTCAATGTCCCGTGCAGGGCGCGGTATTTGTCTTCACTGCCGCCGCTAACCGCGTTGCCGGCCGAGACCATGAAATCCACGCCCGAGTCATTGAGCATCGGAATGATTTTGCGCTCAAAAATGCCGACAGAATTGTTGATGTTGCCCACCACGGCAAAACTAAAGCTTTTTTTATCATCGAGCTGGGCGTGGAGGCGTTCCACCTGGGTGGTGTGCACCGCCTCAAAGTTGGCTTCAAACAGGTTCAGATAGGCCTTATAGCCCACCAGTGCGCAAACGATCACCACGTTAATATAGAACAGGGCTTTGGTGCGGCTGCGACGGATCATTGAGTGTCCTTCCGGCTACGGGCCAGTTCCCTCTGTAAAATTACCAGGCCAACCGCCATGCCAATGTAAATGGTCAGCAGCCGCCACGCGACAATCACCAGTATAAGGTGATTCCCGGTCAGTATATCCCGGAAAAAACTGCCGAATACCCCTTCCGATATGCCTGACGCGCCGGGAGTGGGCGAGAAGTACATGATAAACGTTGTGACCACCAGTAACCCGATGGTGGTGAGGTAGTTGACGTCATACCCAAGGCTGTAGATGAGCAACGCCGGAAAACTGAACAGGCTCAGCAGAAAGCAGGCTGTGAAAAAGATCGACAGCAACACGCTGCGCCGCGGGCCGTGCAGATAGACGCTGAAGCTGTGAGAAAACCGCAGCATTTCGCGTCGGGCTTTGTACTGCCAGCGGTTGTGGCGGCGTTCGCCCACCAGGTGCAGCTTGCGCATCCCGTGCAAAAGTCTGGACAGCGGTCCAATCAGCCAGTGAGTTCGGAACAGCACCACCGCGAAGAAGCCCAGGTAGGCCATGATCAGGACCGCCAACGCCACACTCAGATCGTTCAGAATGGGTTGGTTGTCCAGCGCTTGCAGGGTGAGCAGAAACACCGGTGTGAGGGAAAAAATAAACGCCACCGCCAGCACGGTGCGAATGGTGGTCGCCGCCGAGGCCCGCCCAATCGGTACGCCATGGCGTTGCAGGTACCAGATTTGAGCGACTCCACCGCCCGTGGCCATGGGTGTGACGTTGGACACGAACAGGTTAATGAACACGAGACGAAACAACGCCTTGAAGCCCAGTGTGTGGCCGAGGGCCTTCAGGGTGAAATACAGGCGCAGGCCGTCGGACACAAAGTAGATCGTCAGCAGTGCCAGCAGGCTGGCGAGGCTGACGGGGTCAATCAGGCGGGCATCAAAGGCAATGCTTTTGTCGGCGAACTGGTCATACACGGCATACAGCCCGGCGCCGGTCAGGCCAATAAACAGCAAGCCGAACAGCGTCAGACGCCGCCAGGGGGTGCGGGACGACTTGTCGGTTGCGGTCTGGTCGAAAGAGGTCTGGTGTGTCATGCAAGGCCCGTCAATCTGTGACGGCGCAGTTTACTGCGTTGGATAGGGGGGCTGTCCAGTGACCGCCCCCAACAATGGCCGGGTGGGCGGTTCAGGCGTGCGCGATGCCCAGCTTGAAATGAGCAACACCTCAGTGGCCGTAAACCATCATCGAGGTGTCGGTAATGGCGAAGTCGGTGAACGATACGGCGCCAATACTGGTCCCGCCCACTCTGAAAGTCGGCATGTCAATGTCGGCACGGAACTCAACGTCGTGAATGGACAGGCCGTCGTTGCCGGTCGCCGCGCTGGTGCCGGCAGACAGTTTGGCGGTGGCACTGGCCATGCCGAAATGACCAAGTGTGTCGGCACCGCGGCGGTTATGGATCTGGAGCCCCTCAATGCCGACGGCGGCAAAGTTGAAAATCAGGAGCGCGTCGGCGGCGTCCCAGTTCAGGCGGCCGTTGGTAATTTCAAAATGGGTATCGAGCTGGAGCTCGGAACTGGAAACTTCATTGCCATTGGCCAGGGTGCGGGTGTCGGTGCCGTTATTGCGAACCACAATGTCCGTCGGGCCGACATAGCCTTCGAGCAGGACGTTCGAGAACAGCGTTGCGTTGCCATCGGACCCTTCGGTCTCAATGCTGTCCAGTGACAGCCCGAAATCAATGGCGTGCAGGTAGTCGTCAAGCTGGGTCGGGTCGCCGCTGGCAGTGGGCCCGATGTGAATCACCAGATCACCGTGGTTAAACGACTGACCAAACTGGCCACCCACCGCATAGCGTGTCAGTGCGTCGGCGACATCCGGGTTGGCGGTATTCAGCAGACCGGCATCGGCACGCCGGGCAAGTTCAGAAAAGCCGTGCTCGAGCACCTCGCCATCACCGGCCAGGTCGAGGGTGATTTTCAGGTTATCCAGTACACCGCCACCCTGACCTGACAGGCTGAGATTGTTAATGCTCAGGGTGCCTTCGTCCTGCCAACTGAGCCGTCCGACATTGACCTGGGTCTCAAGCTCAATGGTGACGCCGGCGGTGCCGGTGATGTCGCCGAGTGCCGAATCGTCGATGGCCTGAATGTCGGCGAGTGCGGGCAAGGCAAGGCTTGTTGAAACAGCAAAAAAAAGGGCGCGTCCCTGTCTGAGGCGAATCATGGCTGACCTCTTGCGTGTATCCAGTCGGGTTGTGTTTATGGGGCAATTCGGACCGCAGGGGACAGCATAACCGGCGCAGCGTTACATCCCGTTACATTAGAGGCGTTGGCAGCGTCAGTCTGTGCGTCGGGTCACAGACTGGCTTCCGCTGGCGATTGTGGGAGGCAACAAGCGACGGCCGCTCGCCCGACACAGACACTAGGGTGACAGGGCCTGCTGAATGAGCTGTTTCTGGTGGTTCGCAAATACGGCCACCTGCCGCTCCGCTTCATCGGCGTCCCGGACCAGAATTGCCTGGGTCAACTGACTAAAGAACGCACTGGTTCGGGCCAGATCCTGGTGGTAGCGGTCAGCGCAGAGGTAGTAGGTGCGACTCACCGCCGGCTTGAAATTCGTCAACGCCTCACTCAGATAGGGATTGCCGACCACCTCACAACAGGCATCCATCACTTCAAAACTGGCCTGCACCACCGCCGACACATTGGGCGTGGGGGCCTGAATGATCTGTACGACGGCGTCCACCCGAGCCATCAGACAGGTTTTGTCCTGGTCCTGCCAGCGCTCGCACAGGCGCCTCGCCAGCATAATCAGCAAGTGCATATAGACATCGTAGAGTTCCGCTGCGTGCTCGGCATCCAGCTGTGAAGCAGACGCACCCTTGCGCGGCGTGATGTCCACCAGGTGCCAGCGTTCCAGCGTGTACAATGCCTCTTTGACCGAGGCCCGGCTGACCCGAAGTTCGGCGGCGATGGTCGCCTCCTGCAGGCGCTCGCCCGGTTGCACCACACCGGTCATGATCCGGTCCGCCAGATAATTCGCGATTTGTTCGGCCAGAGTGTTGGGAACCTGAAACTCCATAACGGTGCTCTGTGCTGACGTGATGGGCCGCCAGGCCCTGGTTTGCGGTATCGCAGTTTAGCACAGTCGCGGGTGAGCGACGGCGTCGGGTTCCGCTTCAGATGGCCGCGTCAGCGGGTCGGGTGCCGGCAGATTTGAGCCGAAACAGGCAATCGTGAAAATCATTGACGTCTGTAATATTGTAGGACAATAATGCAGTTAGAATGACGACCGCCGCAGGGCAGGTCGCTGACAGGTAGTGCGCAGTGCCAACGCCCTTTACCGTGAGAGGTTTCGTCGTGAACAACACCGAAGTGACCATGACACAGGACCCGGTTCGCCGGCGCCTGTTGCTGAAACTCAAGAAATACAGCTTCCTGATTGCCATGTTGCCGTTGGCACTGCCGGCCCTGCTGCTGTCCGCCGGGACTGCGACGGACTTGATCAATGTGTTTGCCTGGGGCGTGCCGGTGGTGGTGTTTGGGCTCATACCACTGCTCGATGTCGTATTGGGGCAGGATGCGCTGAACCCGGATGAACAATCCGATGTGCCGCACATGAACAGCGAGCGGTTCTATCAGGTCATAACGCTTGGCTGGGTTGCGGCGTTTGCAGTATTGCTGGTGTGGGCGATGCAGGTGCTGGCATCCGGCGTGTTCACCGTGCCGGGCGCGATTGGCTGGGTGTTTTCCATCGGCATTGTGGGTGGCCTTGGCATCAATGTCGCCCACGAACTGATTCACAAGGATGGCACCTTTGAAACCCGGGCCGGCGGGCTGCTGTTGGCGCTGGTGTGTTATGGCGGCTTCAAGGTCGAGCACCTGCGAGGGCACCATGTGCACGTGTCCACTCCCGGAGATGCCTCGTCCGCGCGCTACAATCAGTCGCTGTACCAGTTTTTACCGCAAGCCTACGGTCGCAATTTCCTCAACGCCTGGCGGCTGGAGGCGGAGAAACTCCGGCGCAAGGGGCGGTCCCCAGTGAGCTGGCACAACGAGCTGGTGTGGTGGTACGGCATATCATTGCTGGTGCTGGCAGGTTTCACCGCGACCTTCGGATGGCTGGGTGCCGGGTACTTCCTGGGCCAGAGCTTCATCGCCTTTACCCTGCTGGAAGTGGTGAATTATCTGGAGCACTACGGCTTGCACCGTCGCATGTTGGAGAACGGACGCTACGAGCGGACCCTGCCGGAGCACAGTTGGAACTCCAGCTATTTCCTCACCAATGTGTTTCTGTTCCACCTTCAGCGCCACAGCGATCACCATGCCTTCGCCAAGCGGCGTTACCAGGTACTGCGGCATCACGATGTAGCACCGCAACTGCCCGCCGGTTACGCCTCCATGGTGGTGCTGGCCCTGCTGCCACCGCTGTGGAAAAAGGTCATGAACCCACGGGTTGAGGCCTACTACAAAGGCGAGGAGCATCAACTGAGCGAGGAGCCCGGAGGCTCAAAAGACACCAGACGCAGCGGCACCCACGGGGACATCTCAACCGCGGTTCCGGGCAATGAGGTTCGGTCCGTTTGAACCGTGTGCCTTGTCTAAGCGGACAGTACCTCAAACTGAAAGCACCGGCGGCGTTTGCGGAGCGCTTCGGTGGGTATTCAGTTGAAGGGTGGGTATTCAATTGAGGGTTGGGTATCCAACTGAGGGGCGTGTCTCTGACCGAGGGGTCCTACGACGTATTGCTGAGTGGCCGAGCGCCGGTTGCCCTTGAAAACCCCTTATCCGGCACACAAATATAATGCTTAAACCTATCACGACGGATGGAGCGTTCCATGCACCGCCATTTCGAAGAAGCCCCGGGCCTACACGACGAATCGGTTCCCGAGACCGAAGGGTACGTGTTCAATCAGACCATGATGCGCATCAAAGACCCGGAAAAGAGCCTGGATTTTTACACCCGGATAATGGGCATGCGACTGGTCCGCAAGCTCGACTTCCCGGAAATGCAGTTCACCCTGTATTTCCTCGCCTATCTGGACGACCGGCAAGCGGCGACCGTGCCCTCGGATGAGGCACACCGAACCACTTTCACGTTCGCCCGCGAAGCCATGCTGGAGCTGACCCACAACTGGGGCACGGAAACGCAGGATGACTTCAGTTACCACAATGGCAATGACCAGCCCCAGGGCTTCGGCCACATCGGTGTCGCGGTGCCGGATGTCTATCAGGCGGCAGAGCGTTTTGAGGGCTTGGGGGTTGAGTTCGTCAAACGCCCCGACGACGGCAAAATGAAGGGCCTGGCGTTCATCAAGGACCCGGACGGTTACTGGATTGAGATCCTGCAGCCCAACATGTTTGAGAAGCAACGCAAAAGCGATTGACCCTACGCCGTTTCGCCGCGGCAGCCCTGGTACCCGGCCTTAGGGGCCGGTTAAGGGGCTAGCCTGCGGCGGTTACCGGCGACGCGCGCCGGCGCTTGATGCCACCACCACGGCGGCGGTCAGCACCACCGCGCCCAAGATCCCCATGCTCCCCAGATTCTCGCCCAGAAACACCCACGCCAGGACCGCCACGAACAGCGGCTCCAATGTCACGATAATGCTGGACGTGGTGGCGGGTGTATTCTTCATGCCCGCAAAAAAGCACAGATAACCCAGGCAGGTAGGGACCAGTCCGATGTAGACGACCATCAGCCAGTCCACGACGCTCAGTCCCGGCAGGGCGGCAAACCCGCCGGAAAACCCAACCACCGGCAGCAGGACGAGGGCGCCGGTAAAGAAGCAGATAAAGGCGGTGGCAAACACCGGGGTGCCCCCGGCTGCGTGGCGGCTGGTGAGCGTAAAACCGGCGTAAACCAGGGCCGCGAGCAGGGCAACCGCAATGCCGGCAATGCGGATCTGGCCGCTGGTCTGAATGTCACCCATCACCAGCAGCACGGTGCCGCCAATGGCCGCAACCAGCGCAAGCACGGTCACCAGGCTGGGTTTTTCCCCCAGCAAAGGGGCCGCCATCAGCGCCACCAGCACCGGTGACACGCACAGTGCAATCAGGGTGGCAATCGCCGCCCCGGTCAGGTCCACCGCCACCAGATAGGTGCCCTGATACGCCGCCTGAAACAGGCCCAGTGAGGCCAGCACCAGCAGCGGCTTCAGGCCGGGCCGGGGCCGTTGTGTGGGCGCCGTTTGCCGGCGCTCGCGCAGCATCAGGAAAAAGAAACAGGGGAACGCCACACTGAGTCGCAAGAGGCCCAGGGTGATCGGATTCAGGTCCGTGCCGGTAAAGAGTGTTTTGGCCGCAATACTGGTTGTCGCCCACAGCGCCGCGGCAACCGCAATCAATAACGCGCCCCGCAGAACGCTGGCACGTTGACGGCTAAGGCTGGATTCTGCGTCGGTCATTCACACGGCTCTCGGATGGTTGCAGGGCGGCGTCCCATGGAACGGCACAGGTTACCTGAATTACCCGCCACCTTGCAGCGCATTGGTGACTGACGGGCCTGGGTATTGAATTCAAGACGCGGAGGCAAAACGCCCGCGGGGAAACCCGTGTGCCCGACGCCCGGCGTAACACCGATGAGCGGGCACGAGCATGGCACCCAAGAGGCTGCAACGGGTCTGAATTCAGATCCGTTGCAGGTCCTCCCGGCCGGACGCTAGTCCGCCCCCACCACGATAACAATCAGCTCTTTCGGGCCGTGGACGCCGTAAGCCAGCGTCTGCTCGATGTCGGCGGTTTTGGACGGGCCTGAGACCAGCAGCGCATTGGTGGGCATCCGGGACGCCCAGTTTTGCAGCGCGATGGCTTCCTGGAACGTCGAGAATATCTGGTCGGCTTCCAGGATGGCAATGTGCACGGGCGGCACCAGGCTCATCAGGCGAGGCTCGTCGGCGGTGGGCCACACGATCAGGGTGCCGGTCTCGGCGATGGCGCCGCGGGTGGACGTCACCGCCGCATCGACGTCGTTGAACAGGGTTGGCCGCCAGTCTTCAATCGGCGCGTCGTAGTGCAGCAGTTCGGGCAAGCCCGGGTGATCCGATGCCAGGATCTGCGCGCCGATGTCGTGCAGGCGGGGAATCAGCAGGTTCCGCGCGCCGCGCTTTTCGAGCACGTCGGCCAGGGTGTCGATCCAGTCCGTTGCCGAGGTGCGATGGACTTCGCCATGCACGGATTCCATCAACTGTTGAAACCGGTCGAGTTTTTCGGCCGCGCTCCAGTCCCGTACCATGCTGGTGGTCAGGCTGGCGGGCACCTCTGGCACGGGGCCGTCACGGCGTTCCCGGAGGCGTTGCAGAATTTGCTCGCGCGCGCTCATCGTGTGGCCTCCCGGTGTGGCTGCTGGGACGTGTTAGCGGCCGTAGGGGTGCGCTTTTGCATCATCTGATGCAGTGTTTGCGGGGCCAGCCGGGGCGCCGAACGATAGCGGGTCCAGGCGCCGAGTTTTTGGGGCACCAGGGCCCGCAGCCGGGCGGACACGGCGGTTCCCAGGCGGTACAGTTGCGGCCGGCTGTGCATCCATTGCCAGCCGAGCCAGGCCAGAGACTCCACGCGCCTGCGCTTGACGCCGTGGCCGCGCACCTCGCTGACTCGTAGCTTGTCGCCATCCACCGACTCGCGGCGCAGCCGGACCAACAGATCCGGAATCGGAATTTTCACCGGGCACACTTCGCCGCAGGCACCGCACAGCGACGATGCCGTTGGCATGTGCTGGGTTTCGTCCAGACCCAGTAAATGCGGCATCAGGATCGAGCCAATAGGGCCGGGATAGGTGGTGCCGTAGGTGTGACCGCCCACCCGCGTGTACACCGGGCAATGGTTCATGCAGGCGCCGCAACGGATGCAGCGCAGGGTTTCCAGCAGTTCGTTGTCCTGGTAGATCGACGAGCGCCCATTATCCACCAGCACCAGATGCACGGCCTCCGGGCCATCCTGTTCGCCGGGTTGTCGGGGCCGGGAAATCATATTGAAGTAGGTGGTGATGTGCTGGCCGGTGGCGGACCGGGTCAGCAGCGCGAGCAGCGGCGGCACATCGTCCAGTTTTTCCAGCACCTTCTCGATGCCGGTCACGGCAATGTGGCAGGCCGGTGCCGTGGTGGTCATGCGGCCATTGCCTTCGTTCTCCACCAGGCACAGCGTGCCGGTTTCGGCGACCGCGAAATTGACCCCGGACACCCCGACGTCCGCCTGCATGAATTTTTCCCGCAGTTGCTGGCGTGCGCTGGCGGTGAGGTAGTTCACGTCATGGGAGCGCTCGGTGCCGGTCTTGTCATGGAGCAGGTCGGAAATCTCGGTGGTGTTCTTATGGATCGCCGGCATGATGATGTGCGAGGGCGTTTCCTCCGCCAGTTGCACAATGTACTCGCCCAGATCCGATTCCAGCGCTTCAATGCCCTGGGCTTCCAGGTAATGGTTGAGCTCCATTTCCTCGGACACCATGGACTTGCCCTTGATGACCTTTTTTGCCTCCCGGGCCACACAGATGTCGCGAATGATCTGGCAGGCCTCGTCACCGTCATTGGCCCAGTGTACCTGCACCCCGTTGGCGGTGAGATTGGCTTCCAGCTGTTCCAGCAAGTCCGGGAGCTTGCTCAGCGCCCGCTGCCGGATATTGGCGCCCAAATCCCGCAACGCCTCCAGCTCCCACCCCTCAAACGCCGTCTGGCGTTTGGTCATCAGGCCGTCCATGGCCTTGCGGAAGTTGGCGCGGATCTGCGGATTGGCCAGGGCTTCACGGGCCCGGGGGTGAAATTCCTGCACAACCGAATGAGGGTGCTGGGATGGCTGGTTCATGACTGTGCTCCGTCATCATTGCCCGGTGCGGGTGTCGATACCCGTTGCCAGAGAAAACTGAGAATGTGTTGCCCGGTGAGCGGGCGCTCGGCCTTTTCCGCGCAGCCGGCAATGTTCATCAGGCAGCCACAATCGGTGGTGACAAATTCCGGGGCACCGGCGGTAATCATGCTTTCGACCTTGTCGGTGACCATCGCACCGGAGATTTCCGGGTGCCGGACCGCAAAGGTGCCGCCGAATCCGCAGCACTCTTCCGGCCGGGCCTGCTCCACCCGGGTCACGTTCTTGAGCTGGTCCAGCAGCCGTGGGCCAACGTCGGCCACGCCCATTTCACGGCGGGCCGAACAGGACGTGTGCAGGGCCACCGTGGTGGGTTCGCCCAGGTCATCCAGTTTGATATGGCAGACGTTGAGCAAAAAGTCCGTCAGTTCCCAGACCCGGCCGGCCACCGCATTGGCACTGTCGGCCTGGGGGGTGCCCCGGAACAGGTCCGGGTAGTGTTTGCGCATCATGCCGCCGCAGGATCCGGAGGGCACCACAATGGGCCAGTCGTCCGGAAACAGCCCCAGTTGCGAGGCCGCCACTGCGCGCGCTTCATCATGATAGCCGGAGGTGTAGGCCGGCTGGCCACAGCAGGTCTGGTTCTGCGGGAACACCACCTCAATGCCTTCGCGCTCCAGTAATTGCACACCGGCCAATCCGGCATCCGGATAAAACAGGTCAATCAGGCAGGTGCCGTAGAAATAGACTTTGCGTGGTTTTGGGGGATAAACCCTGATGGCATCGGTCATGATGATTTTCACTTGTTCCGGCGTTTGCAAAACGGTACTGGTCGAGTCAACCGCAATGCCTGAATAGAAGTACAGGATACGTAGGGTCTCACGGGTCAACGTGCAGACCAGCGTGTGAGCCTGAATTATTATAGGTCGTGTCTACACGATAGGTAGGCAAGTTTGGGCTGTCTAGGCGACTTTGGCAGCAATACAATGCGGGTGGGTAGAGCGGGGTCCGGCAGGGCGTGGAAACCGGCCCCGGTTAGCCGGGGCCGGCGGTTATCACTTAACGGTCAGGCGGGCGGCGTTATTTTCCACCGTCTTTTTGCCAATGCCACTGACCTTGCTGAGATCGCTGACGGTTGCGAACGGGCCGTGTTCATCGCGATACGCAACGATGGCGTCGGCTTTGGCATCGCCAATGCCGTCGAGGCTGGCCAGGGTGACCGCGTCGGCGGAGTTGATGTCGACCGGCGCCGTGGCGGCGGCATCGGCCTGGGCAAAGCCGGACATCAGTGAAAACAACAGGACCAACGTGGCCAAAAGCGGGTTACGTGTCATCAGTGCTGAACTCCTTGGAATTGAATTTGGAAGATAAGGTCTGACAGCAGAGTGAGGCGGGCACCGCAACGAACAGAGCCACAACGGGCAGGATGAGAGCGAAAACCGGAAGTCAAAGGCACAAACGAGGCTGCAGAGCGCAACCAGGTTGCGGTAGGTGAGGGTGAAGCAAGAAAATAAAGCCAGCGGAGTCACGGAGAAGGACAGTCCCTGTACCTCCTCCGTGGTTAACCCGTTAGCCTGATCCATCAGGCATTGACCATCCCTGTCTGTCGTCCTTGAACATTATCCCTGTTCTGCATCCTGCAGACCCGAGTCCATTCGGGTGGCGCATCCATGCAATGTCGGCGATCCGTGCAAACATTGCTTCCCTGCTACCGACCAGTCTACGGGGTTGCGTGAGACATAAAACCGGACTTAGTTACCAGCAAGCGTGCGAGATTGCTCACAGCGGTGTAGTCCGGCCAGTTTTCAGCCTTTAACCGGGTGATAATCGTCCAGGGCCTGCTTCAGGTATTTGAGCAGCGCCTCGGCCGGCCAGTCCTGGCGCTGGCCCTGCTCGTGCTGATGCACCAGGTTGGCCAGGGTCTGGTTAATGGGTGCCCGCACCGACAGTTGCTCGGCCAGGTTGACCACCTCGCCATTGATCCAGTCAACCTCGGTCGGGCGGCCGGCCTCAAGATCCTCCCACATGGACGACCGGGCAATCGGGTCAATGGCCAGCATTTTCCTGGCCAGTCGTGAGAACAGCCAGTCCGGCGATTTCATCAGGTAGGGAATCAGTTGCATGGGCACCGGTGTCAGGTTCACCGTCTTGATGCCGGCCATCTCCAGCAGGGTCAGCGTTTCCTGCTGGGCCATGGCCAGACAACGGCGGTAATCCCGTTGCGCCAGCTGTTCCAGCAAGGGCACACCGGACAGCGCGTTGATCGGATTGTTCAGGTTCAACAGCAGCTTGGACCACATCACGTCCGGCATGTCGGCCCGGGTCTCGATCGGCAGACCCGCACGCTGGAACCAGGCCAGGGCCTCGTCCAGGCTGGGGTGTTGCGTCGCCATCAGGTGGCCTTCGGTGCCATGGTGGAAATGGCCCGGGGCTTTTTGCACGACGTTGAACGGAATCATACCGGCCAGCACGGTGCAATCGGGCAACATGGCCTGCAGCCGCTCGGCGTTGCTGATGCCGTTTTGCAGGCTGATCACCGGGGTGCCGGGCTTGAGGACATCGGCAAGCTGGCGGCCGGCGTCTTCGGTGGCGGCCGACTTGGTGGTCACCAGCACCAGATCGGCGTCCTTGGCCTGCGCCACGTCCGTCGAGTATTGCGCCGGGGTCAGCGATGTCTGGTGTTCAAACCCCTCATAGTCAGTGACCTTCAGGGGCTGTTCCTGAAACACCGAGGCCAGACGGGGCCGGCCGATCATGGTGACACTGGCATCGGCGGACAGCAGACGCCCGCCAACGTAACAACCGACACTGCCGGCGCCAAAAATCACAATTCGATAGGGATGAGACATAGGCGGACCTTTTCGGTTCTTCTGATGAATGCATGACAAGCAACGGTGAACGCTTGTTTTTATTTACTATACAGCATGGCACAGGGAATGAATGTCTGGGGCGAAGCGGGGCGCTGCCCCGGGTGAGGGTTTTACTCGTCGAGTGCCTGGCGTTGCTGGTGAGCCTCTGCCGCCGCCTGAATTTTCTCCATGGTGATGTCGCGCACGGAGGCCTGGCTGGCCAGGATATGGTGCGTGAGTTTCTCTGCGGCCATTTGCGGCTGGTTGTCCGCCAGCGCGTCGAGAATCTCGCCGTGTTCGGTGTAAGTCGCGTCCACCCGGTATGGGCGAGTGAAATCCAGCCGTCGCACGATTCTCAGCCGTTCGGTAATCTCCAGATGGATGCGCGTCATTTCCCGGTTACCGGCGGCCGCCACCAAATCGCAGTGAAAGCGTTCGTCCAGTACCCGTACGGTGCTGCCAATCGCCCGCTCCGAGGGATGGTCGGGGTGCCAGATGGCCTGCAGTTGCTGCAGCACCGCCGGCGGCGACGTCAGCCGGCAGATCTTGTGCACGGCGGCCCGTTCCAACGTGATGCGCAGGTCATACAGTTCCTCGATCTGTCTGAAATCGAATGGCTTGATCTGCCAGCCGCTGCGGAACCGCACGTCCACGTGGCCCTCCCGTTGCAGCCGGTACAAGGCTTCCCGCACCGGGGTCCGGCTGACCGCCAGCCGGCTGGCAATATCGCCCTCGCTGAACTTGTCGCCGGGAATCAGCCGGAATTCGGCGATGCCCTCTTTCAGGGCGGCATACACTTCGTTCGCCGCGCTGTTCTTGCGGCGGGGTTTGGCGCCGGCCTTCGAGTCAGGCTGCCGTGGCGCTTTGCTCACACGCGCACTCGTGGGGTCATCAGCATTCTCCTTCGGCCGTCAGCGCCTTGATGTAGGCGCGCCAGCCACCAAATTCGGTCACATCCCGGGCCTGCTCCAGCGCATAGCCTTCACAGATAAACCCGTTCACCCATCGGCCATCGGCCAACTCCACATTACCCATACCCAGTGGCGCCGGAATCAGATCAACAAAGGAGCCAAAAGCGCTGGCCGGAATCTGCCATACCTCCACAATGATGGCCTCGCCTTCGCCTCCGGCCATCCGCCGCAAACCCGGTTTTGGCGGTGTGGTGTCGGGCAGCGCATACAGCCGGTAGGCCGGGGCGGTGGTGGTTTCCTCCAGCAGTGTCGCGTTGCGTTCGGTCAGTTGCGGGTTCAGTGGCATGCCGGACAGGTGGGCTCCCACCACGGCCACGGTCAGGGTGTCGGTCGAGGACATTTAAACAGTCTCCTTGGGGCGTTCACGGTCGGTGGCGCCCAGCAGTGTGGGGTAGGTGTTGAGCCAGTGGCGGGCCAGACGCTGCAAATCCCCATCTCGCCAGGCACCGGCAATCAGGGTGATGCCAAAAGGCAGGCCGTCGTTGCGAAAGCCCGCCGGAATCGCCAGGGCCGCCAGATCCGCCAGATTCACAAAATTGGTGTAGGTGCCCAGCCGGCTGTTGAGTCGCACCGGGTCATCGTTGACGGCGGCAATGGTGGGGGCAATCGGGGCCGTCGGCACCAGCAGGGCGTCCACGTCGGCCAGCAGGTGGTCGATGGCGCGCACCAGTTCCGCTTTGCGGTACAGCGCCTTGAAGGTGTCGGTGGCCGAGAACTGGTCGGCCTTGGCGATGATCCCGCGCACCACCGGATGAATGGCGTCGGCGTGGCTGGCCATGAAGGCTTCGATGGCGGCATGGCGTTCAGCCACCCAGGGCCCTTCGTACAACAGCGCCGCCAGCTCCGACAGCAGACTGAAGTCGGTCGGCACCAGCTCGACCCCCAGCGAGGACCAGCGGCCCAGGGCGGTGTCCCAGGCGTCGGCGGCAGCGGCGTCGCCAAACCAGTCCGGCGCCTGGGGAATGGCCAGGCGCGTGATGGTGCCGGGGCGTCGGATGGCGGGCGGCGTGTCCGGCAGCACCGTGGGCCGGGCGCGGGAGAAAGCGTCTGCGGGCTCGTATTGAGCCACATGCCCGAAGACCCGGCTGGCGTCGTCCACGGTGAGGGCAAAAATGGACACGCAGTCCAGTGACCGACACGCCGGGACGACGCCCTGAATGCTGATCGCGCCTTTGGTGGGCTTGAGCCCCACCAGATTGTTCAGCCCCGCCGGCACCCGGCCAGAGCCGGCCGTGTCTGTGCCCAGTGCGAAGGGCACCAGGCCGCGCGCCACCACCGAGGCGGAGCCCGAACTGGAGCCGCCACTGACCACGTCCGCCCGGAACGTATTGGGGACGGCGCCATAGGGTGAACGTGTGCCCACCAGCCCGGTGGCAAACTGATCAAGGTTGGTCTTGCCAATCACCACGGCGCCGGCGACCTTTAACCGCGCCACGACCGCGGCATCCTGTGCCGGCAGGTAAGCATAGCGGGGGCAGCCGGCGGTGGTCTCAAAGCCGGTGGCATCGATGTTGTCTTTGACCGCGCACGGCACCCCATAGAGCGGCAGCCGGGCCAGGTCGCCCCCGACCTCCTCCCGCCGTTGCGCCAGTTCGGCGAGGGCCGTGGCCAGGGTGTGGGGTGTGAGTGTGGCGATCCAGGCCGGGTCGTCGTCAGGCAGGGCATCCACCAGGGCTGACAGCAGTGTGTCCGGTGTTGCGCCTTCCTGATAAGCGGTGTGCCAATCCTGGAGTGTCCATCCGAGTGTTGCAGGCATGTTGTGGTCCCGTTCGGTCAGTCAACTTGTATACAACCGCTACCGCAATGCTCATGCCACCCCGTGGAATATTTTGATTGCTTATTCAAAACAGAAGGTTAAGAAACCGTCGGCGAGGCCTTCCGGTAGCGGGGTGCACTATTGCGGGGCGCGGCTGATTCGTCAGGCGCCATCCGGGGGCGTGGGATTTTACGGCGGGCGCCAGCGCGCCGGCTTCCCGTTACTGACTGGTTTCAATGATTATTTTGGTCATCAGAGACGGCTGGAGGGTGGGCAGAGTGTTGTCGCGTGGCCCGCTTTTGCGGTGCCGGATGACGCCAAGTGGTGCGCTTTGACCCGGGGCAGGGTCTGGTTTGGGCGCTTGTATACTAGCTAATTTGTTGTTTTTAAAAGGGTATAAGGGAGGGTGGAACGCCTGATGCAGAGGTCGGTTGGTGTTAAGAAGTACAACATTTTAACTAAAAAAGGACGCACACTATGACGCTCAAAAAACATGTGAAAGCCGGGCTCTCCGCACTCGCACTGTCCATTGCCGTTTCCCTTGCACCCACCGCAACCGCTGCGGAAGACCCGATCAAAGTCGGTATTCTGCACTCGCTGTCCGGCACCATGGCGATCAGTGAATCCACCCTGAAAGACACCATGCTGATGCTGATTGAAAAGCAGAACGCCGCCGGTGGCATTGAAGGCCGCATGCTGGAGCCGGTGGTGGTGGACCCTGCCTCCAACTGGCCGCTGTTCGCCGAGAAAGCCCGTGAACTGCTGGCGAAAGAGAAAGTCGACGTCATCTTCGGCAATTGGACCTCGGTGTCCCGTAAATCGGTGCTGCCGGTGATCGAGGAACTGAACGGCCTGCTGTTCTACCCGGTGCAGTACGAAGGTGAGGAATCGTCCGAGAACGTGTTCTACACCGGGGCGGCGCCCAACCAGCAGGCGATCCCGGCGGTGGATTACCTGATGAACGACATCGGCGTGAAGCGCTGGGTACTGGCGGGTACCGACTACGTCTACCCCCGCACCACCAACAAGATTCTGGAAACCTACCTGAAAGATCACGGTGTGGCCGCAGCGGACATCATGATCAACTACACCCCGTTCGGGCATTCCAACTGGCAGTCCATCGTGTCGGACATCAAGACCTTCGGCAGCCAGGGTAAGAAGACCGCCGTGGTTTCCACCATCAACGGCGACGCCAACGTGCCGTTCTACCGCGAGCTGGCCAACCAGGGCCTCGCCGCGTCCGACATTCCAGTGGTGGCGTTCTCCGTGGGTGAGCAGGAACTGTCCGGTATCGACACCGCACCGCTGGTCGGCCACCTGGCGGCCTGGAACTACTTCATGAGCGTGGACAACGACGCCAATTACGACTTCATCGATGCCTGGGTGGCCTACACAGGCAAGGACGACGCCGTCACCAATGACCCGATGGAAGCGCACTACATTGGCTTCAACATGTACGTCGAAGCGGTCAAGAAAGCCGGCACCACCGAGGTGAACGCGGTCAAAGACGCCATCATCGGTGTGTCCGTGCCCAACCTGACCGGCGGCTACGCCACCATGATGCCCAACCACCACATCACCAAGCCGGTGCTGATCGGCGAAATCCAGGACAACGGCCAGTTCACCACCGTGTGGCAGACACCGTCGACCGTGGCTGGCGATGCCTGGTCTGACTTCCTGCCGGGTTCCAAGGACCTGATCAGTGACTGGCGCAAGCCGCTGTTCTGCGGCAACTACAACGTTGTCGAAGGCACCTGCGGCGGCAAGTCCAAAGTGGCGGCCAACTAAGCCGACAGCGGGGTAAACCCACCCGCCGTTGGAGACAGTCACAGCGGGCGCCGGATTCGGTGCCCGCTGTGGTCTTGCCACCGTTCAACCCGAGCCTCTGGCCGCGCTGAACACCGATTGACCGGACGTATCGATAGCCACCAATACAACAGGACGGAACCATGAGCATCCTTCGATCGCTCACGCAGCTGTTTGTCGTCTGCTGCCTGTCATTACCACTGCTGGCGCACGCACAGGACACCCGGGAAGAAGGCCCGGCACTGCTGCAAGCCCTGGCAGAGGCCTCCAGCGCCGACAAAGGCGACGTCATCAGCCGCATCGCCAAAAGCGGCGACGAGCGCGCCCGGGACTGGCTGGCGGCGTTTGCCGACGGCAAGCTCAGCCGCATCGAAGACTCCGGCCAATTCGTCATCGTGCTGGAAAACCGGGGCCGCAACTGGACAGTCGCCGACGCCCTGACCGGCGAACCCATGGGCGAAGTCTCCCGCCGTGAGCTGGACACCATCCGCATCAACAACGCCCTGCGCCGCGAACTGGACAGCATTCTCTCCGTCATTGACCTCACCGTGAACAACGCCGAGCGTCGCCTCGAGGCCGCCCGTGCCCTGCGGGGCCGTGTCGATGCCGCGCTGTCGAAACGCCTCGCCGAGCTGCTGCCAGACGAATCCGACGACCGCGTGCGCACCGTGTTGCAGGACGCGCTTGCCATCTACCGCCTGGAGCAGGGCGACATCACCGCCGTCGCACCCCTGTCCGGCAGCCTGAATTCCGAAGTCCGGGCGGCCCTGACCTCCGCCGCCCGCAGTGATGACCCCAAACTGGTCGCCGCCGCCAACGACGCGCTGGCCAGCATTGAACAGAAGCTCAAATTCAACCGCGCCGCCGAAACCCTGTACTTCGGCCTGTCGCTGGGTTCGGTGCTGGTGCTGGCCGCCATTGGCCTGGCCATCACCTTCGGCGTCATGGGCGTGATCAACATGGCCCACGGCGAGCTGATCATGCTGGGCGCCTACACCACCTGGGGCATGCAGCAACTGCTGCCGGGCCAGCCCGGGCTGGCGCTGGTGCTGTCGATTCCCGCCGGCTTCCTGGTGTCGGCACTGGCCGGGGTCGCCATTGAGCGCAGCGTGATCCAGTTTCTCAAGGGCCGGCCGCTGGAAACCCTGCTGGCCACCTTCGGCGTCAGCCTGATACTGCAGCAACTGGTGCGCACGGTGATTTCCCCGCTTAACCGCACGGTCATCACGCCGGAGTGGATGAGCGGCTCGGTGATGATCAACGAAGCCCTGTCGCTGACCCTGAATCGTCTCTATGTGCTCGGCTTCGCCCTGGTGGTGTTTGCCGGGCTGATGCTGATCATGCGCAAGACCCGGCTCGGCCTGGAAGTGCGCGCGGTCACCCAGAACCGGGCCATGGCCCGCTCCATGGGCATCAAGGCCACCCGGGTCGACATCATGACCTTCGCGCTGGGCTCCGGCGTCGCCGGGCTGGCCGGGGTGGCGTTGTCCCAGCTCACCAACGTCGGCCCTAACCTCGGCCAGAACTACATCATCGACTCATTCATGGTGGTGGTGTTCGGCGGCGTTGGCAGCCTCTGGGGCACGCTGGTCGCCGGGCTGTCACTGGGCACCATCAACCAGTTGCTGGAACCCTGGGCCGGGGCCGTGCTGGCCAAGATCGTGGTGCTGGTCTTTATCATCCTGTTCATTCAAAAACGCCCGCGCGGACTGTTCCCGCAAAAGGGCCGTGCCGCGGAGGGTTAGGGTGTCTCGTCCAGCCAAGTCTTTCATCCACGGCGTGACCCAAGCGTCACGCCCTTCGGGAGCCTTTAAGCGCCTTGACAGCGGCCTTGCGGCGCCCCGATCTGGAACCACCCAACCTTCGCTACCGCGCCATGCTGTCAAAATTTTCCCGAGGCCCGGTAAATCAACCAATCCGCCAGAAGGGACACCCGTATGTGGTTAACCCGACCTCTGAGTGAGCGTTCGACCCAGCTGTTCCTGGGCATTCTGTTCATCGCCATGCTACTGGTAACGGTACTGCACGTGGCGCTGCCGGAAGGCCACGCGCTGCACGTCAGCGCCTACACCGTCACCCTGCTGGGCAAGTACCTGTGTTACGCCCTGCTGGCGGTGGCGGTGGATCTGGTCTGGGGCTACCTGGGCATTCTCAGTCTGGGCCACGGCGCCTTTTTTGCGCTCGGTGGCTACGCCATGGGCATGTACCTGATGCGTCAGATCGGCGATCGCGGCGTCTACGGCGACCCGCTGCTGCCGGACTTCATGGTGTTCCTGAACTGGGACGCGCTGCCGTGGTACTGGCAGGGCTTCGACATGGCCTGGTTCGCCGTGATTATGGTGCTGCTGGCGCCGGGCCTGCTGGCGCTGGTGTTCGGTTTCCTGGCGTTCCGCTCCCGGGTGACCGGGGTCTACCTGTCGATCATCACCCAGGCGCTGACCTTCGCGCTGATGCTGGCGTTCTTCCGCAACGAGATGGGCTTTGGCGGCAACAACGGCCTGACCGACTTCAAGGACATTCTGGGCTTTAACCTGCGCACCGACGCCACCCGGCTGGGGCTGTTCCTTGCCACCGGCGTGGCGCTGGCGGTGGGCTACATCGTCTGCCGCGCCATCGTCGCCAGCAAGCTGGGCCGGGTCAGTATTGCCTGCCGGGACGCCGAGGCCCGCACCCGCTTCCTGGGTTACCGGGTGGAGCGGGTGCAGCTGTTCGTGTTCGTGGTGTCGGCCATGCTGGCGGGGGTCGCGGGCGCCCTGTACGTGCCGCAGGTGGGCATCATCAACCCCAGCGAGTTCTCGCCGCTGTTTTCCATTGAGATCGTGGTGTGGGTCGCCCTCGGCGGTCGCGCCACACTGTATGGCGCAGTGATCGGGGCGGTGCTGGTGAACTACGCCAAAACCGTGTTCACCGGCATCATGCCGGACGCCTGGCTGTTCGCCCTCGGCGCCCTGTTCGTGCTGGTTACCGTGTTCCTGCCCAAGGGCATTGCCGGCCTGTTGCCCTCGCTCCGTCGACCGAAGGTTGGGGACGATCCGGCGGCGCCCGGTCCGGGCCATGACCCGGGCTATGATCCGGACCACGACCCGGACCAAGCCGCCGATGCCCAGAGCCCCGCCAACCGGGAGGCCACCGTATGAGTTTCATTTCGGAGCTGAGCCACCGCGACCGGGTGTTTGATTTTCTCACCCCGACCCTGTCGCCGGTGGATGTCCGCCACGGCCCGATCCTGTACATGGACGGCGTCACCGTGACCTTTGACGGTTTCCGGGCCATCAACGACCTGAGCCTGACCATCGACGACGGCGAGCTGCGCTGCATCATCGGGCCCAACGGCGCCGGCAAAACCACCATGATGGACATCATCACCGGCAAGACCCGGCCCGACACCGGCTCGGTCTGGTTCGGCAGCCGCCACAACCTGCTCACCAAAAGCGAGCCCGACATCGCCAGCCTGGGCATCGGCCGCAAATTCCAGAAGCCGACGGTGTTTGAAGCCCTGTCGATCTTTGAAAACCTGGAATTGGCGATGTCGGCGGACAAGCGGGTGTTCCCGTCCCTGACCGCCCGCATGACCGGCGAGACCATTGACCGCATCGAGGAGGTACTGACCACCGTCGGTCTGACCCGGCTGCGCCATCGGGCCGCCGGCATTCTGTCCCACGGCCAGAAGCAGTGGCTGGAAATCGGCATGCTGCTGATGCAGAAACCACGGCTGCTCTTGGTAGACGAACCCGTCGCCGGCATGACCGAGCAGGAAATGGAACGCACCGCCGAACTGCTCACCAGCCTCGCCGGCAAACAGTCGGTGGTGGTGGTGGAGCACGACATGGGTTTTGTGCGCTCCATCGCCCGCACGGTCACCGTGTTGCACCAGGGCAGCGTGCTGGCGGAAGGCACCATGGACCAGGTCTCCAACGACCCCAAGGTCATCGAAGTTTATCTGGGGGAGGGTGCCTGATGCTGAAGATCGAGAAACTCAACCAGTTCTACGGCGAAAGCCACACCCTGTGGGACCTGGAACTGAACGTGCCCGAGGGCCAGTGCACCTGCGTGATGGGCCGCAACGGCGTCGGCAAGACCACGCTGATGAAGTGCGTGATGGGCGAGGAAACCGTCAAGGACGGCCACCTGATGTTCAACGGCGACACCGACCTGACCCGGCGCAAAATCGAAGACCGCTCCCGCCTCGGCATCGGCTACGTGCCCCAGGGCCGGCAAATATTCCCGCTGATGACGGTGGAAGAAAACCTGCGCACCGGCCTGGCGGCCCGCAGCGACGGCCGCAAAACCATTCCGGACCGGGTCTACGAACTGTTCCCGGTGTTGAAGGAAATGAAAAGCCGGCGCGGCGGCGACCTGTCCGGCGGCCAGCAACAGCAGCTCGCCATTGGCCGGGCACTGGTGATCGAACCCCGCTTGCTGATCCTGGACGAGCCCGGGGAGGGCATCCAGCCCAACATCGTGGCGCAGATTGGCGAAGTCATTCGCACGCTGATCGCCGAAGACGGCCTGACGGTGCTGCTGGTGGAGCAGAAGTTGCCCTTCGCCCGCAAATACGCCGACAACTTCGTGATCATGGACCGGGGCCGCCGGGTCTCCCAGGGCAGCATTGCCGAGCTGTCCGACGCCCTCATCAAGAAGCACCTGACGGTATGACCATCTACACGCCGCCCGTCCCGCCCTTCGACCCGGCCCGGCTGGCAACCGCCGAGCCGGCCAACGATTCCGGCCATCGCTTCGATGCCGGCCGGCATTGGGCGGCCTCCATCGAGCTGGGTTTTGAGGCCCGCCACGAACACGGCGACCGCATCACCCGGCTGACCCGCCGCCGGCATCAGGGCCCGCTGCGGGTGCAGCGGCCATTCTACCCCGAGGGCAAAACCGGTTGCTGCCACGTCTATCTGTTGCACCCACCGGGTGGTCTGGTCAGTGGCGATGCCCTGCACATCAACGCCAACGTCGGGCCCGGGGCGCAGGTGCTGCTCACCACCCCGGCCGCCGCCAAACTCTATAAGGCCGACAGCCACGGCGTGGCCTGGGCGCAGCACACCCACCTCACAGTTGCCGACGGCGCGACGCTGGAATGGCTGCCCCAGGAAACCCTGGCCTTCGATGGCTCCCGGGGGGAGCAGACCACCACCGTGGACCTGACCGGCGACGCCCGCTGCCTGGGCTGGGAAATCCTCGCCCTGGGCCGGCCCGCCAGTGACCTGCCCTTTGTCAGCGGCCATCTGGAACAACGCTTCCGGCTCAGCCGTGACGGTCGCCCGCTGTGGCTGGAGCGCCAGCCCATGGACCCCAAACACCCGCGCTTCAAAGGCAAATGGGGGCAGGGCGGCGCCACCGTGCAGGCGACATTATGGGCGGCAGGCCTGACCGACGACGCCGAGGCCATCGACGCCGTGCGCGCGGCCCTGCCAGCCAGCCCGCGCTGGGCCGTCACCCGGCGCCGGGGCGTGCTGTTGCTGCGCTACCTGGGCCACGAACGCAACGAAGCCTGGGCCCTGTGTCAGCAGGCGTGGGAAACCCTGCGGCCCCGCCTGACCGGGCAACCGGCGCAGACACCGAGAATCTGGCTGACGTAGCCGCAGTGGATCAATCCGGCGGCTACGGGAGAACAAAGCGGCAACGGCCAATGTGGCAGTTGCAGACAACTGCCGCGGCCGCAGACCAAGGCCGCTGGCACAGACCAAGGCCACTGGCACGGAGCAATGCCGCTGGCACAGACCAAGGCCGCTGGCGCGGACAAAGGTCGCTGGCACAGACCAAGGCCACTGGCACGGACCAAGGCCGCTGGCACAGACCAAGGCCACTGGCACGGACCAATGTAGCCGACGCTTCAGCTTCGGAGGCGTCGTCAGACGCCCGCATGGCAATCGGCAGGTCCGGGGCCTGCACCGAAGCGGAAGCGTCGGCTACGAAAGATTGAAACAGGAACATCCAAAATAACGGAGTGACAACAATGGAACTCACACCCAGAGACAAAGACAAGCTCATGCTGTTCACCGCTGCCTTGCTGGCGGAACGGCGCAAGGCCCGGGGCCTGAAACTCAATTACCCGGAGGCGGTCGCGCTGATCAGCGCCGAAATCATGGAAGGTGCCCGGGACGGGCGCACGGTCGCCGAACTGATGAGTTCCGGCACCGAAATCCTGACCCGCGACGACGTCATGGACGGCGTGGCCGACATGGTGGCCGAAGTCCAGGTCGAGGCCACCTTCCCCGATGGCACCAAGCTGGTCACGGTCCACAACCCCATTATTTAAGGAGCCTGAGATGATACCCGGCGAATACCAACTCAAAGACGGCGACATCGAACTCTGCGAAGGCCGCGAACGCATCCAGATCGACGTGGCCAACACCGGCGACCGACCGGTCCAGATCGGCTCCCATTACCACTTCGCCGAAGCCAATCCCGCTCTCGATTTCGACCGCGCCAAGGCCCGGGGCTACCGATTGGACGTCGCCGCAGGCACCGCCATCCGCTTCGAACCCGGCCAAAGCCGCGAAGTCACGCTGATTCCGTTTACCGGCGGCAGGGAAATCTACGGTTTCCGTCAGGAAGTCATGGGCAAACTGGAGGGCCAGAAATGAAAATCACCAGGCAAGCCTACGCCGACATGTACGGCCCAACCACCGGCGACCGGGTAAGGCTCGGCGACACCGACCTGTGGATCGAAGTGGAAAGCGACACCGCCCACTACGGCGACGAAGTAAAATTCGGCGGCGGCAAAGTCATCCGCGACGGCATGGGCCAGAGCCAGCGCGCCGATGACTCCGTGATGGACACCGTCATCACCAACGCCCTGATCCTCGATTGGTGGGGCATCGTCAAAGCCGACGTCGGCATCCAGAAAGGCCGCATCGCCGCCATCGGCAAAGCCGGCAACCCCGACACCCAGCCTGACGTCACCATCGTCATCGGCCCCGGCACTGAAATCATCGCCGGTGAAGGCAAAATCCTCACCGCCGGCGGCATCGACGCCCACATCCATTTCATCTGCCCCCAGCAGATCGAAGAAGCCCTGATGAGCGGCGTCACCACCATGCTCGGTGGCGGCACCGGCCCGGCCACCGGCACCAACGCCACCACCTGCACCCCGGGCCCCTGGCACATCGGCAAAATGCTTCAGGCCGTGGATTCCCTGCCCATGAACATCGGCTTCCTCGGCAAAGGCAACGCCAGCCTGCCGGAATCCCTGGAACTGCAAATCCAGGCCGGCGCCATGGGCCTGAAACTGCACGAAGACTGGGGCACCACCCCGGCCTCCATCGACAACTGCCTCACCGTGGCGGACAAATACGATGTGCAGGTGGCCATCCACACCGACACCCTGAACGAATCCGGGTTCGTGGAAGACACCCTGGCGGCGTTCAAGGAACGCTGCATCCACACCTACCACACCGAAGGCGCCGGCGGCGGCCACGCACCGGACATCATCACCGCCTGCTCCAAACCCTACGTGCTGCCGTCCTCCACCAACCCGACGCGGCCCTACACCGTGAACACCATCGACGAACACCTCGACATGCTGATGGTGTGCCACCACCTGGATCCGAACATCCCGGAAGACGTCGCCTTCGCCGACTCCCGCATCCGCCGCGAGACCATCGCCGCCGAAGACATCCTCCACGACCTGGGCGTGATCTCCATGATCGCCTCTGATTCCCAGGCCATGGGCCGGGTAGGGGAAGTGGTGTGCCGCACCTGGCAGACCGCCCACAAGATGAAACAGCAGCGCGGCCTGCTGCCGGAAGACGAAGCCCTGGGCGCCGACAACCTGCGCGCCAAACGCTACATTGCCAAGTACACCATCAACCCCGCCATCACCCACGGCATCGCGCACGAAGTGGGCTCCGTGGAAGTGGGCAAGCTGGCGGACCTGGTGCTGTGGAGCCCGGCGTTCTTCGGCGTGAAGCCGGCCACCATCCTCAAGGGCGGCATGATTGCCGCGGCGCCCATGGGCGACCCGAACGCCTCCATACCGACACCCCAGCCGGTGCATTACCGCATGATGTTCGGCGCCTTCGGCAAGGCCGCCAGTGCCACCCGCCTGAGCTTTGTCAGCCAGGCCGCCATTGACGCCGGCATTGGCAAGGAACTGGGGCTGGACAGCCCGCTGTCCGCCTGCAAGGGCGTGCGCACCGTGCGTAAGAGCGACATGAAGCTGAACGACGCCTGCCCGCACATCACCGTAGACCCGCAAACCTACGAAGTGCACGCCGACGGCGAACTGCTTACCTGTGAGCCGGCCACCGAACTGCCGCTGGCCCAGCGCTATCACCTTTTTTAAAAAAAAACAGCTCATGGCTGTTCCAGGAGACCGACATGCTTGAACTTACCCAAAGGGTCGGACCGGTCGAGACCGCAGAAATCCACGACCACCTTACGCTGCCCTTCGAGCTGCGCATGCGCGGCCGCCTGCGCGCTAAAACCGACACCGGTTACGACGTCGGCCTGTTTCTCGACCGCGGCCCGGTGCTGCGCGAAGGCGCCTTCCTGCAGGCGGAGAGTGGCGAGATCATCCGCATCCGCGCTGCTGATGAGCCGGTAGTCACCGCTTACATCGAGCCGGGCCTGGCCATGGCGCGGCTGTGCTATCACCTGGGCAACCGCCACGTGGCGCTCCAAATTGGCGCCACCGGCAGTGACGACCAGGCCAAAACTGGTAAGACCGGTTGGGTACGCTTCCCGCCGGACCACGTGCTGGAAGAACTGGCCGAACGCCTGGGTGCCACACTGGAGCATCACCGGGCACCGTTTGATCCGGAGCCGGGCGCCTACGCCCAGGCAGGCGAGGGCAAGTCTCACGGCCATTCCCACAGTCACAGCCATAGCCACGGGCACGGCCATGACCACTCCCACTGACAGCAACCAGACCCCGGTGGGCGATCTCGCCCTGCTGGGATTACTGCAACTGGTCAGCCCCGCGCTGCCCATCGGCGCCTTTGCCTGGTCCCAGGGCCTGGAAAGCGCCTTTGAACTGGGCTGGGTGAACAACGAAGACGAGCTGGGTGACTGGCTGGAAGGCGTGCTGGAAGACGGCCTCACCCGCTGCGAACTGCCACTGCTTCAACGAATGCAGCAAGCCTGGGAAAGTGGAGACGGCGAGGCGGTGGCCGAGTGGAACGACTGGTTGCACGCCACCCGGGAAACCGCCGAACTGACGGACGAGGACATCCGCCTCGGAGCCGCCCTGGTGCGCCTGCTCGGCAGCCTGGAGCTGTTACCGGCGAACGATCTGCTCCCGGAAGACCCCGGCTACGTCACCCTGTTCGCCTGGGCCGCCCACATGCGCCGCGTACCGGCACGGCAAACCCTGCTCGGCTTCGCCTGGGCCTGGCTGGAGAACCAGCTCGCCGTTGCCTGCAAGGCCATGCCCCTGGGCCACACCGCAGCCCAGCGCCTGACCGAACGGCTGCGCCCGCAACTGGTGATGGCCGTGGATAATGCTTTGGAGAAAGAAGATCACGAGCTTGGCCCCGTAATACCGGGCCTGGCGCTCGGCAGCGCCCTGCATGAAACCCAGTATTCACGGCTTTTCAGAAGCTGAACCAACAAAGAACAGAAACAGGAGAACACGCCATGAAACATTGCCTGAGAGTAGGCGTCGGCGGCCCGGTCGGCTCCGGCAAAACCGCCCTGCTGCGCCAGCTGTGCAAGGCCCTGAAAGACCACTACGACATCGCCGTGGTCACCAACGACATCTACACCCGGGAAGACGCCGACTTCCTGCTCAAACACGACGCCCTGCCGGCGGACCGCATCCTCGGCGTGGAAACCGGCGGCTGCCCGCACACCGCCATCCGCGAAGATGCCTCCATGAACCTGGCGGCCATCGACGACCTGCAGAGCCGCCACCCGAACCTGGAACTGGTGCTGGTGGAATCCGGCGGCGACAACCTCTCCGCCACCTTCAGCCCGGAACTGTCGGACCTCACCCTGTATGTGATCGACGTGTCCGCCGGCGACAAGATCCCCCGCAAGGGCGGCCCCGGCATCACCAAATCCGACCTGCTGATCATCAACAAGATCGATATTGCTGAGCAGGTGCATGCCTCCCTCGACATCATGGAGCGGGACTCCCAAAAAATGCGCGGCGAGCGGCCGTTTGTGTTCGCCAATCTGTACGACGGGGTAGGGCTGGAGACCATTATCAGCTTTATTCTGGAGCGAGGGATGTTGCCGGAGCGCCGGCCTGGGAAAGTGGCGGAAAGCGCCTGAAATACGAATTTACAGCCAATTAAAGATCAGGAGATATAGAAATGAAATTTAAAACACAAATTGCCACTGCCACCAGTTTGCTGCTGGCCGCTACTGTTGCTTCCGGCCATTCAGGTCACGAAGCCCTGGGCGACGGAGTGCACATGGAATATCTGTTTGCGATTGGGGCTGCCTGTATTGTTGCGATCTATGCATTGATTCAGCACAAACGAGATAGGCAAGACTAGGGTTTGTATTAGCGTTACCTAACTCCTCGACACAACATGCAGTGATGTGTCGGTAATGGTGGATTTCTGAGCCAAATGGTTGGACTTGTGTCCGCAATAGAGCGGTATTCGGTAGATGACCCCGTAGCCGGCATGACCGAACAGGAAATGGAGCGCACCGCCGAACTGCTCACCAGCCTGGCCGGTAAACAGTCCGTGGTGGTGGTGGAACACGACATGGGCTTTGTGCGCTCCATCGCCCGCAAGGTGACCGTGCTACACCAGGGCAGCGTGCTGGCCGAAGGCACCATGGACCAGGTCTCCAACGACCCGGAAGTGATCAAGGTTTACCTGGGGGAGGAGGCGTAATGCTGAAGATCCAGAAGCTCAACCAGTTCTACGGCGAAAGCCACACCCTCTGGGATCTGGACCTGGACGTACCCCAGGGCCAGTGCACCTGCGTAATGGGCCGCAACGGCGTGGGCAAAACCACCCTGATGAAATGCATCATGGGTGAGGAAACCACCAAGAGCGGCAGCATTGAATTCGCTGGCGATGTGGAGCTCACCAAGAAGAAAATCGAAGACCGCTCACGCCTCGGAATCGGCTACGTGCCCCAGGGAAGGCAGATATTTCCGCTGCTGACCGTGGAAGAAAACCTCCGCACCGGCCTGGCCGTGCGCCAAGACGGTAGCAAGAAAATCCCCAAGCGAGTCTACGAACTCTTTCCCGTACTCAAGGAAATGAAAAACCGCCGTGGCGGTGACCTCTCCGGCGGGCAGCAACAACAGCTCGCCATCGGCCGCGCCCTCGTCATCGAACCCCGCATGCTGATCCTGGATGAACCGGGGGAGGGCATCCAGCCCAACATCGTCGCCCAGATCGGCGAAGTCATCCGCAAGCTCATCGAAGAAGACGGCCTGACCGTGTTGCTGGTGGAGCAGAAGCTGCCGTTTGCGCGGAAGTATGCGGACCGGTTTGCGATTATGGATCGGGGGAGGCGGGTTGCTGAGGGAAGGATTGGGGAGTTGAGTGATGAACTCATCAAAAAGTATTTGACGGTATAGCCCCCTGGCTAACATCCTGCCTCATCAAGCATAGCAGTCCTATCTTTCGAAAACTCTGCGGCCGGAAATTTCCGGCGCGGAGTTTTTGTATTTATGTAATCCCCAGGGCTCCAATTCAGAAACGGGCAGCGTCAGCTGTCCCGCTCCTATTCTGTTACTGTTGCTAATGGTTCAGACGAACTAATGCGTCGACAATTCGAACCCCTTCTCCTTTCTTCATGACAAAGACTGGATTGATGTCTAGCTCCTCTACCTGCGATCCTTCCTGTACTAACATCAGCGAAAGCGAGCTGATCAATTCAGCTAAGGCTTCAGTGTCTAATACATCTCGGCCTCTTGCACCCTCTAGAATTGGTGACGAGACCAAGTTCTTGATAGCGTGCATTGCAGTAGGCACATCTACAGGCGGAATAAGCAGCTGAAAGTCCTTCAGGATCTCTATGTAAATTCCCCCGGAAGCCACCATAAGCACTGGGCCAAATATTTGGTCTCTTTTGATGCCAAGCGAAACTTCGAAGCCTGCTTGGAGCATTTCCTGAACCAGGACACCTTCTACTTTGTCCATTCCTACATGCTCGGCTCCTTTTGCCAACAGATCGGTGGTCACAGACCTCAACTGCTGCTCATTCTGGACGTTAAGCACCAGTCCGCCTAATTCGGTTTTATGCTGAACAGCTGCAGAACAGATTTTTACTGCCACGGGGTAGCCAATGGTACTCGCTGCACCTACCGCCTCTGCTTCAGTTCTGGCCAGGACTTCACAGCTGACGGGGAGCCCCCATTTTTTTAACAGCTCCTTACTTTTATGCTCACTCAGAAAGCCATCTACTGAACAGGCTCTGTACTCCTCCAAGCTGCCGACGACGCCTTCGGTTTTCCCAAGACGCGGTTGCTCCTCGCTACTTCCCACCTCAAGCCCTAGGGAAAAATCCGCAAAGCTGGCAACTGCGTTCACGCACATGGTTGCATTCTCGAAGACTGGAACGTCAGCACGACTGAACTCTTCGATCACTCCGGATTGCCCTCCTACCCAAGCGACTGCCATGATCTGCCTGCTAACTCTGTTGGCTTCTGCGATGTCTCGGATTATAGCGGGGATGTCATACCCTTTTCCCATAATGCCAAGCCCGAAGAGAATAATGTCCACGCCAGGGTCCCGCGTAAGGACCGGAAGCGCATTCGAAAGCAATTCCTTATCATTGAGCAACTGGGCAGTTAGATCAATTGGGTTCTCTGCAGAAGCAAAGTCCGGCAGCATATTCGTCAACTCATCAATAGTGGACATGGATAACTTTGCAAGCCCCAGTCCCAGCTCCCTGCATTGATCTACCATCATGACCCCGAGCCCTCCCGAATTGCTCAGTATGGCCACGTTCCGCCCAACTGCTCTCTTTTGCTGAGAGAAGAGCACGGGGAAGTTCGCCAACTCATGGACGTCCCGTACACGGACAATTCCGGACTGGCGGAACACTGCATCTACAACCGCGTCTTCTCCCGCTAACGCCCCAGTGTGTGAGCTTGCTGCTTTTTTCCCTTCTGGTGTTTTACCCGACTTCAACGCCAGGATAGGCTTAGCCATGTGTCTGGCCTTGCGTGCAGCGCTTATTAGAACGCTGGGTTTTTTTACGTCCTCCATATAAACCTGTACAACTCGCACGTCGGTATCATCCAGGACCTTATCCAATAACTCGGACACCGAGACGTCCGCCTCGTTGCCCGTAGCTATCCAATACTTGATGCCCCCGGCCCACTCCTTCTGGAGGTTGTAAACCATTGCAGCTACGGCCCCACTTTGGCTTATAATTGCAGAGTACCCGGTCCTTAACCCGGCTTCTGCAAAGCAGGTGGAGAAGGATGCGACGCTTTTCTGCTGAAGATTAACGACTCCCTGGCAGTTTGGTCCTAGTACGCGCATACCAGACTGAGTAGCGATGTCGCTAATCTGCCGCTGTATCTCTTTCCCTTCCTCCCCAGATTCAGCAAAGCCCGAGCTGAAGATTATGCAAGATCTTACGTGTTGCTCTGCACATTCCTCGAGAGCGTGTATTACTGATTTTCCCGGGATTGCGATGATAGCTAAGTCTACTGTACCGGGAACCGCTGCAATAGATGGATAACACTGCAGTCCCTGGACAGTTTCCCGCCTTGGGTTGACAGGACAGATTTCGCCTTGAAATCCGTACCTCTTCAAGTATTCGATCGGCCTTCCGCTAATCTTTCCCGTATCGTCTGAAGCTCCGATTATCGCAATCTTTTCAGGGCTAAGCAGTCCATCTAGTGCATCAGTTCCCACGTTGTTCTCCTGTTTTCATCTGCGGTTCTCTTATTATGCAATGCTCGCCTGGCTCTCCAGATCGACTTCCGCTCTTGTGTCGAATGCCCCAGAGAATTATACCCAGCAGGACAATTATCCCCATCCCAAGGAGATCAGTTCGTTGTTCTGGAACAATTAAAAGCAGAGCCCCTACTACTGCAACACAAGAACTCCAGACACCGAGGGGTGCGAGGAAATATCTCTGAAGGCCAACAGACAGCGCAAAAATACCCAAAACGGCACTTCCGATCCCGAGGACAATTTCAGTGATTCCCCCCTGTAATATCAGCGCGGGGTTGTAGGCGAACATAAACGGTAGAATGAAAGCAGCTATTCCGAGTCGGAATGCAGTTATGCTCGTCGGCCACATCTTCTCCTGGGCAATGCCTGCAGCTACCAAGGATGCGAGTGCGACGGGGGGGGTAATGGCTGAGATTATACCGAAGTAGAAAATAAACAGATGAGCTGCTAATGCATTGACTCCTAGCTCGATCAAGGCAGGCGCGACTGTCACGCTCAGTACAAGGTATGCCGCGACGGTAGGCAACCCCATACCCAAGATGAGAGAAGCGCACATTGTTAAAAACAGCAAGGCTAATAGGCTACCACCCGACGCTCCAATCAATAATGAGGACAACTGGTACCCCAGGCCCGTCTGAAGAATGACGCCGACAACCATTCCCACGCTGGCACAGGCTACCGTCACTTCCAGCGTACCTAGAGCCCCTTGCCTCATAATCTCTATTACTTGGCTGATAGAGACACGATTTTTAGGATTAATCACCATCGCGATGAGCGTGATGATAATCGTCCAAAAGGCGGCACTCATAGGGGACCACTGCAAGAACAATAGTAAGTAAACCAAGACCACTGGCGACACCAGAAGGTGCCAGCTTTGGGCTAGTGCAGGCCTCACCGCAGGCATTTCATCTTTACTAACGCCTTTGATCCCTTTCTTTGCGGCCTCAAGGTCTACCATAAAGAAGAGAGCCAAATAGTAGAGTACTGCTGGTACCGTAGCTGCCAGAGCCACCTCCCAGAAGGGAACAGCTAATACTTCAGCAATGAGAAAGGCAGAGGCGCCCATCAAAGGAGGCATGAACTGACCTCCGCTCGAGGCAACAGCCTCCACCGCCCCGGCAAATCGTCCCGAATAGCCGAGCTTCTTCATGAGAGGAATAGTAAAGTTTCCAGTTCCGGCCACGTTCGCAACCGCACTGCCAGAGATTGAGCCGAAAAGCGCACTTGCTACAATGCCAATTTTCGCTGGTCCACCTCTGACCCCGCCAAATAACCGGGTCGCAATCACGATGAACAATTGCCCTGCCCCACTAACGTTGAGGAGGGCTGCATACAGAATGAACAGGAAGATGAATGTAGCTACTACTCCGAGCGCTACCCCAAATACGCCCTGTAGACTGAGTGCTTGATAGAGCGCAATTTCGCCCAAAGAATAGCCGCGGTGGCTGATAATGAACGGGAAATAGTCACCGAAATACGCATATCCTAGGAAGGCTACGCCTATTCCCGGGATTGCCCATCCGATTGACCTCCTTGCTGCTTCTAATATAAGTAGGATAAGAGTGAGACCCAACACAGTCTGGAACGACGTTGCGGCGTTGGTTTGCGTCCATAAATCATGATAGTTTATGGCCACATAAGCGACTGGAATTATAGAAATCAGCGCCAAGCCGACCTTCTCAAAACTGAAACGGTGCTTCAGATCGTCGCGGGTTGGATTAAAAGGATATATCAGGAATACTAAAAACAGCGCAAACATCAGGTGGACAGAGCGTTGTTGTAATGCGGGTAAGACTCCAGTAGCGGCGGTGTATAGTTGAAATGAGCTCCAGGCTACGCATACGGTCGTAACTGTAGCTTCGAACAGTGAAAATTCTCGACCCCGAAAGTGCAACACGCGCTCACCCTCTTATTTGTTTTTGGTATACCGCGGAATTACAGTTCGTCGATTACGGCTGACTCGTAATCGACGCTGGCAAACTGCTATTTTTCTGCTCCGGGGTTTGGCTCCAGTTTGAACCCGGCCTCTTTAAAATACTTTTTAGCCCCTGGGTGAAGGATTGCTGGGTCGAGTATCCCTGCCTCAAGATACTCTCTGGTTTTTTCTGGAGTCACCTGCTTACCGGCTGGATGCACCGCAGCGACTTGGTCTCGATTCTCGAAAATAGCTTTAACAATCCTGTATACGTCGTCTTCGGGGGTATTTTTGTTAGCTATAAGTGACGCGAATACGGTGTAGAAAGCTGCGTCTTCCTCTACCCCTGGGTATGTGCCGCCCGGAATAGTTCTGAAGCCATTTAGTGGTGTTTGTGCGTTCCACTTCTTTTTCACGTCCTCCTCAACCTCAAGGAAGCGCACGCCAACGGTAGAGGCTAGTCCCTCAAGTGTGCCGTTCTTCGGGTATCCCGTGATGGTCCCTATGTCTATGTGGCCATCTCGGAGAGCCGCGGCGATTTCAGAATAGCTGAGGTAAACCCACTCTATTTCGCTCTCCGGCACACCAGCCATTTCATACACAGCTGCAACCACTAGTTTCGTTGATTCAGATGGCACGCCGATACTGAGACCAGATGCTTCGTTTACATTAGTTAGAGACGAATCCTCCAGTACAATCTGCGACATCACGTTGTCGTACAAGCCCATGACTACCCGAACGTTAGACTGAGGCTCATCGTATTCTCCCTTCCCTTTAGTCGCCCGCTCCACCATGTCCAACTGGACAATACCGAACAGGGCCTTTTCGTTATTTATCTGAACAGGTGTTACAGATACGGAAGGAGGATTGCTAGGGTTGAGGCGAACCTTTTCAGCGTTCTGGTTGATTGTGTTAGCTAAGCCCCCACCAAGCACATCGTAAACGCCCCCAGTACTCCCGGTCAGAAACTGCCCAACTAGCGGCGCAGCAGACAGAGCTGCGGATGAGAGAGATAACACAAGAGCTCCAGCTACTGCTGTGATTCTGTTTCTGTATTTATTGTTGTACATTGAACCGTCCTCTTATTGTTGCAACGCCCCTAGCGGGCCGTATTGATGCGCCGGAGTGGCGCGCTTTCCGATTCTGTGCCGTAATCGCACCTCGACAAAGCCAAGCTCTATCTCGACGTTTGAACATAGGCTTCGCCAGACCTAATCATGCCTTGCTACTCTCCTTTTCTTTTGTTTGCCCCCGGGCTGCACGTTCTTCTAAGAAACGCCCCATCATCTGCTGGGGCTCACCACTCGCATAGTCTTCGAGATGATAAGCGGCTACGGCTTGACAAGCTTCCTCGAAGCTCGCCTGTGTCAGCGAACGGAAGCGCTTTTTCGTAAGCCGAAGCGCATTTGGTGGAAGTCGGCAGAACTCAGCCGCAATATCCATGGCTTTCGGTAGAACCTGCTCTTGGGACACTAAATCACTGATTAGGCCGATCTCGTAGCCTCTGGAGCCCGTGATCAAATTACCCATCAAGGAGAGGTTCACGTTGTGCGAATGCCCTACATGCAAGCTCATCAAGTAAGAGCCAAGAATGCTGGCTAGGCCCACACGAACTTCAGGCTGCCCGAGTTTCATTTCTGGATAACCGACTCGTACATCACAGAGCAATCCCAACTGAAAGCCGATCCCGGCAGCAGTCCCGTTGAATGCCGCGACAATGGGCTTGTCCAGATCCCGTACTGCGCTCAGTAAGGCTCCTTGGTGCTGCATCCAGCTTTCGATGTCTTCTGGTTGGAAACGTGCAGCCTCTGCCAGATCTTGCCCCGCAGAAAAGGCACGCTCGCCGGCCCCTGTCAGAACCAGGGCTCGTACGCCCGGGTCAGCGTTCAGGGATGCCAGTTGTGTTATCAGCTCATCTCGCATCTGGCTGTTAACAGCGTTAAGTGCATCAGGGCGATTAAGAGTCACCACCACCGTGCTATCGTGAAATTCAAGCGCTATTAGCTGTGCCATACGTCCTCTCTATTTTGATTATGGGCGTGTTGCAAGCACCAACTTCCCTATGTGGTGCTGTATTAGATTTTGTTCTGGTCGGTGCAGTGCCAAGGGCTACTATTGACGCCGTCACGCTGTCCATATCAATCAGCTGAATGGAAGATCTATACCTTCGTAACGTAGCCCTACGGTGGACTTTTTGTAAGCTACGAGTGTTAATATCAGATATGTGAAAAATGCATGGGGAGTGAGATGGATCTAAAGCTATATGAGATCTTCATAGCTGTGGCAGAAACAGGAAGCCTTACCAAGGCAGCTGTTATGCTCGGCACGACTCAACCTGCAGTCAGCCGTTCTATTGCTGGCCTGGAGAAGTATTTTGGCGAACCTTTATTGTCTCGCACTGGTCGCGGCGTGGTACTTACAGAGACCGGGGAGGTGGCCCTACCCCGGGTACGAGCGCTATTAAACCAAGCCGAAGAGCTCTCTGTCGATTTGCGCGAACTGGGCCGTTCACCAGGAGGGACGGTTTCCCTGGGGATACTTCCATCCCTGGTACAACCATTGGCTGGAAAGCTCTTTGCACAACTCCGCCTGAACTTTCCTCGCGTTCGGCTATGTATTTTTGAGGGTTACAGTGACCAGATAGAGGAATGGATTGCGGCAGGCCGCGTAGATATAGGTTTGCTTGCCCGGTATCGGCCTAGGCATACGAACGGTCAAGAACTGCTCAACTCCCGACTAATGTTAGTCGGCCCCCCGGATATTTGTACTTCTCCTGAAGTCGACTTCATGGAGATGTCAGACGTACCTTTAGTCTTGCCGGCAATTCCGAATGGCTTGCGCATGCTTGTTGACGAGGCCGCGCAGAGGCTAGGCTTAGAGCTTAACGTGGTAATGGATGCGGACTGCCTTGGAGCGCCCAAAGAACTGGCACGCCACCACGGTTGCTTTACCATTCTCAGTCCTGAAGCCATATGGGAAGAACTTTCTCTTGGAAGTCTATCGGCCTCATACATTGTCAACCCGGAACTAAACAGACAGATCTCCATCGCAACGACAACTCATCACCCCTTAAGCCGAGCTTCTCGCGAGGTTTTAAGATCTATTCACCAGATCGGCCACAACCTCAATAATCATTCACAACAGCAACCTTCTGGGGGGGCAAGTCGCTGCACCTCATCTTTGCCTACTGATCAGTAGGCGAATCCATTACGCCCACCGACCCGCTCGATGTAGTCGCCGCCGCCATCAGCGATGGTAAGTATAATGCGGCAAAAACCGGGACACCCATTTGGCAGCCGGGGTCAAGACACAACAAAAGACCTGACCGCATCCAAGCACAGGTGCCGGGGTCAGGTCTTGCGTTTTGCCCCGCCTTGCCATTTCGATCTGATCCCCGCAGTCTATCCCGCCCCAAGTAAAACCACGGAAGGAGCCAAGGAATGGCCAGACCGTTGCGACTGGAGTTTGCCGGCGCGTTGTATCATGTGACGTCTCGCGGAAACCGACGGGAGATGATCTATGAATCAGACGAAGATCGGCGCGCCTGGTTGTCGACCCTTGATGAGGTATGCGAGACCTTCAACTGGGTTTGCCATGCTTATTGTCTGATGGGCAATCATTATCATCTGTTGATTGAAACGCCTGAAGGCAATCTGTCGAAAGGTATGCGCCTGCTAAACGGCGTCTATACGCAGGTTTTCAATAGGCACCACGGCCGGGTAGGGCATGTTTTCCAGGGGCGCTATAAGGCGATTTTGGTTGAGAAGGACAGCTACCTATTGGAACTGTGCCGCTACATCGTGCTCAATCCTGTTCGTGCAGCGATGGTTCGATCGGCTGTGGAATGGCCTTGGAGCAGCTACCGCGCAACGGCGGGTTATGAAAGGGGCATAAAGGCACTTGATGTTGATTGGATTTTGTCTGCTTTTAATGATCGGCGGGCCAGGTCAGTAGAGAGCTACGAACAGTTTGTTGCTGACGGCAAGAACCAGCCGTCTCCATGGGAGAAGCTCAAGAACCAAGTCTATCTTGGAAGCGATCAATTCGTTGACGACATGCAGAGGCGAATTGATGGGGCAGAATATCTCTGCGAAATACCTACTAGTCAGCGCCGCCCTTTGGCCAAGCCGCTGCAATGGTACTGGGATTCTGCTTCGTCCCGAAATGGAGCGATCCATTTAGCGTATGCGAGTGGCGGTTACAGCTTGAAGGAAATAGGTGATTTTTTTGGGCTCCACTATTCCCGAGTAAGTCGGATTGTTAGGGAGGCAAAACGCAAGACCTGACCCCGGGGTTGAGACCTGACCCCGGGGTTGGTGACCCCGGGGTTGGGCGCAGGAGCGGATCTGGGATTAACAAGTTAAGAAAACCGGGACAGACCTATTTCCCCGTAAAGACAAAAAATTTAATAAAGAAGATAATTAGACCTAACCAGTCGCTGGTGGTGACGCCACTCGTTGGCGATCACGGCGCGCCACAGCTTTAACTTGGCTGTAAGGAAACGATAAGGACTCAGGTTTCGCTATGAATAAAAAAACCACTTTCGACCAAGTTCGGGCTGAACAGCTGAAATACAACGCGAAGCGAGCTTCGGGCTATCGAGAGCAGGCGCTGAAACTCTTTCCCCATATTTGTGGCCGCTGTGCGCGGGAGTTTGCTGGCAAGAATCTATCGGAGTTAACTGTGCATCATGTCGACCATAACCACGATAACAATCCGCCGGACGGCAGTAATTGGGAACTCTTGTGTCTTTATTGCCACGATGAGGAGCACTCAAAATTTGAAAATCTCGTGCGTTATGGCAGTAGAAAAGAAAGCAATCAAGCCCCGGCAACCCATAATCCCTTCGCAGATTTAAAGGAAAAAATGGATCAGAAGAAGTAGCTCGGACATAAAACCGGGACAGATCTATTTTTTGAAACCGGCGGTCGCCTGCACACCGCCATCCGCGAAGACGCCAGCATGAACCTGGCCGCCATTGATTCGTTTAGCCCCCCAGGCCCAAGCCCAGTATATAGAGACCGATTCCAGTCCAGGTGATCAGTAGCAGCGCCCAAGGTAGCCATGGGGTTCGATAGTGGATCTCGGATTTTGCAGGATTTTGTTCCGCGCTTTCGGTCGCTGTTTGGTGTTGTCCTTTTTTGCGCTGTTTGTCTTTTTCCCGGGCTTTGGCTTTTTGCTGTTTTTTATACTGATCAATGCCCTTCTCGATACCCTGCGCGATCATTTTTGTCTGCTCCTTGCTTTGCCGGGGCCGCTGAGTCGCCTTTGCCATGGCGAAGGCTTCCTCCTGAGTTTGCGGTGACGGTGGCTGCTTTTTGATTTTTGCCATAGGGCTCGGCTCGGGTTGTTGGTGAATGGGCTATTGGAGCGCATCGCAGGGGTCGGCGTCGAATGTTTCCACGATCACCGTGCTTCGGTTAAGATCGGCGTCCAGCGCAGAAAGGATTCTGTGTTTGAAAAGCAGGGAGAAGCTGATGCCAACACAGGCCAGGGTGATTGTGCTTGGTTTTGCCCATTATCAGCTTCGTTTATTCAGCCAGGAGCCACGCCATTACCTTTCCGCTGCCTCGTTTATATTCTTTCCGTCGTTGTCCTTACGCTATGCGCGCTCGGCTCGGGATCTTGTTTGCCGGACTGACCGTGGAGCTGCGGGAAATCGTGTTAAAAAACAAGCCGGCGCAGATGCTGGCGGTCAGTCCCAAAGGCACGGTTCCTGTTCTGGAGCTGGCAGGAGGTGATCGTTCTGAGAGGCTCGTTATTGAGGAAAGCAGGGAAATCGTCGAATGGGCGTTGCGGCAGAGTGATCCGAAGGGTTTGTTGAACACTGATTTAGTAAGCGCTAATGCCCTGATCGACCGCAACGATAACGAATTCAAACACTGGCTGGATCGCTATAAATACGCGGATCGCCATCCAGAACTCTCCCAGTTGGATTACCAGCAAAAGGGTGAGGTGTTTTTGCAGGCGTTGGAAAGCCTATTAGCCAAGAACCGGTATCTCCTGGGGAGCAACATCAGCATCGCTGATATTGGCATCATGCCCTTTGTACGCCAGTTCGCCCATGTCGATCGGGAGGTGTTTTACAGTCTGCCCTATCCGAATTTACAGAAATGGCTGAGGGATTGGCTGGAACATCCAGTGTTCCTGCAGGCCATGAGCAAATTCCCGTCTTGGCAGGAAGGCGATGATGAGGTGGTATTTCCACAAATAACCGGGACAGATCTATTTTCCCCCTGCCCGTTCCCGCCGAATCAGCAGTACCAAAGCCAGCGCCGCCAGTGACCCCATCACAGCGGCGAAAGTGATCCCAGTCGTCATCAGGCTGGTCATGCTCGCCATCAATCCCAGGCCGATCACCGGCACCGAGATAGCGATATAGGCCACGACAAAGAACGTGGACGTCACCGCTGCCTTCTCCCCTGCAGGGCTGGCCGCAGCGATGGCACCCATGCCGGCGCGGAATGAGATGCCCTGGCCGATACCGGCAATCACAGCACCGGCGATGAACAGCGCGAGGGACTGGGTGTATATGCCTAGCGCTATCGGAATCACACCGAGCATCAGGGAAACGCAGCCCAGAGGCAGGCGCAGCCTGAGCGGCAGTGTGCCCTGCAGGAACTGACCCAGGGTTGAGGCGATGAAGATGCTGCCGGCCACAACGCCGATCAACAACCGATTGTCGTAGCCCAGCACCTTGCCCATCATCGCCGGGGCGATGGATGTGAAGAAGCCGCACATGGCAAAGCCCGCGAAACCTGCAATAGCGGCGGGAATAAATACACCGCGGACTTCCGCTGGCACGTTCAGTCGCTGGATAGACAGTTTTGGGCGAACGGGTTTCGAGACGGTCTCAGGCGCTGCCCAGATGCAGCACACGGCCAGCACCGCCATGACAATGTGCACCAGAAAGGTCAGGTGCAGTGGCCAGGGCAGGTACTGGGAAAGAGCGCCAGCTAACATCGGCCCCAGGCCCAGCCCGCCCATGTTTGCCGCCGTGGCAAAGAAAGTGGCCTTCTCCCGCCAGTGGGGCGGGGCCAGTTCAATGACTGCCACCGTGGCTGTGCCGGTAAAGATCCCTGCGGACAGCCCCGACAGCACCCGGCCGGTCAGGATCATCGCCAGGCCATCGGCCTGCACGAACACCAGGTCACTGATGATGGAGCAAGCCAGGCCCGCAAATAGTAAGGGCCGGCGGCCTATCTGATCAGACCAGCGCCCAGTCAGTATCAGTGCGGCGATCACACCAAAGGCATAGGCGGCAAAGATGATGGTGATCATCAGGTCGGAAAACCCGAAACTGTCCTGGTAGATCGGGTAAAGCGGCGTCGGCATGGTGGTGCCGATCATCGTGACACTGAAGGTGAAGGCTGCGCCCAGGAAAATAAGCAGCGGAAACCAGCGGTGTTGCTTGGGTGAGGGCATGCAGGATTCCCGGTCGGCGATCTTTAAAGGCTGGCTACCCTATCAGAGGGGGCGGGCGAATCGAAGGAGGAGCCGATGCCATGACAGGCCAGGGTGGTTGTGCCTGGTTTGAATAGTTTCCAGGCATCTGCCTAGTCGCTCAGTGTAAGCCCCATTTCCCAGAAGTCGATCTCCAGCCGCGTGGCGTCCCGGAAAATTCGGGTGAGTTGTTCGAATCGGGCGGGGGATACTTCGGCGAGTCGGTCATCCAGCCAGCGAATTTCTGCGTGCATTGCCTCCTGGAATTCGTCGCTTTCATACATGGCGATCCAGGCATCGTAGGGGTTGGATTCGCCACGAAGGGTCTCGCTGCGGTGGTTCAGCCAGTTGGCGATTTCACCATAGCCGACCATGCAGGGTGATAGGGCGACGTGCAGGTCTAGCAGGTCGCCGCGGTTGCCGGTGTCGAGAACGTATCGGGTATAGGCCAGTGTGGCGCGAGCTTCCGGGAGGTTGGCCAGTTCGTCCTCAGAGATACCCCAGTCTTTGCAGAAGTCGATATGCAAGCCCAGTTCGGTATCCAGGATGGCCTGCATGCCATCCTTGGCCTGGCGCAAATCGGCCAGGGTGGGGCTTTTGTAGGCGGCCAGTGCAAAGGCGCGGGCAAACTGTATCAGGAACAGATAATCCTGTTTGAGGTAATGCTGAAATGCGTCCGCAGCCAGCGTGGCATCGCCTAACTGAGTAACGAAGCTGTGTTGAATGTAGTCTCGCCACTCTTCTGGGCAGGCTTTTTTGAGGTCTTCGAACTGATAAACCATTTCGTTGCTCCAACTTGGGTTTACGCGAAGTATTTCAGAGGATAAACCGGGACAGATTTATTTCCCCGCTATTCCTTCAGCCGGACGAGCAGTCGGCCGTTCTCAACCTGGATATAATCCACACCGGCTGCAAAAGATTGCCAGAATCCTGGGTTGGCGCCGAACTCGTTGACCAGGTCCACGTTCTTGAGGTTACCCAGCCAGGCGTTGGGAATGGGAACGCCCATGAGGCTGACGCCCCTTAACTTAACCAGGGGACGACCGTTGGCAAAGGAGAGTTCTACGCCAGCATTCACTCGCAGGGTTCTGCCGCCGAGCACAGGGAAGTTCTCTTCAAGAGGCACCAGAAGGACGGCGCTCAACAGATCGTCTGAAAGGTCGACGGCGAGTCTCTGGGCCAGATCGGTGTTGTTGGCCAGCAAACCGTTGAGTTCCCGCTCGCTAAAATGGACCTCCCGGCTGGCGCCTTCCTCACTGTAGGCTTCCGGCTGCAATGGGCGGCCAGATTCGCCGCCCTGGGTATCAATACCCAGACTATTCAGCTTGTTGTTAAGTGAGTCCTGTTCACTGGCATCCAGGGTTACGGGTTCGAAGTTTTCAGGAAACACATAGTGGCTTAACCACCAGTAACCAACGCCGACGGTGGCAACGATGGTGAGCAGGACAATGCCAAAGACATGCAAGCCACTGAAGCCCTTCTTTGTGGGTGGCGTCGCTGGTGCTGTTTTGTTCTCGGTTGTTTCACTCATTGCCAATGCCACCTGATTGCTCTTTGAAACTGCTTTGACGCTGTCTTTGGAACAATACCCTAACACCAGACATTGTTTTATCGTGTATTCAGGTGAATGTGATGCAACAAAGGGCGAGTGCTATGGAGAGTGATATGACGACACCAGGCGATCAGCTTCGCGTGTTCTACGATGGCGCCTGCCCGAGCTGTGTCAATGATAACGGGGTCAGGTCTTGCCTTTTGCTCTCTTGTACTAAAGGGGTCAGATCGCATTAAAATTGATCAGCTCGGCCTGAGAGCGTTGTTCAGGTAGAATTAAATCGATCTGACCCCTTTGAGCCGAGCTGATCAAAATAAAATCAATCTGACCCCTTTAAGCTCGACCCCTTTAAGCCCTGTCGGAAAAACGTGATTTCTTCATGCAGAATCTCTGAATCGCCCCCGGTATTCTAGACACCGGTCAGGCTCTGAAAGTAACGCCGCTCGTACTCTACCGGCGACAGATTATCACTCG
>NZ_WUQJ01000012.1:0-142546 GCF_011074955.1 Marinobacter caseinilyticus
CGAGTTCAGGCATTGTCAAAAACAGAAGGGCAACCAATTACCTCGGATACAAAGGCTGTTAAAGTTATCGAGTCGCTGTTAATGAGTTGTACTTCACGTGAAGCGTGACATGTATTATTTTAGGCTTTACTGCATTGGCTATGGTGGGTTGGCGGCGTTATGGCTGACGGTGCCGGAATCATTCAGGACTGCTGTTTTTTATCTAACATTCACCGCAGCCTTCTCTATCAACGCCGTTCTCAACTTCCGTCTGATGAAACCGTCCTACAACATGAGGCATGAAGAGTAATTTGTGCGAAGGAGAAGATATGGACCAACCCAACTATGCGGGTTTTTGGATAAGAACCGGCGCGGCGCTGATTGATACGGTGCTGATTCTGATTGTTGTTTATCCCCTTTTAACGCTGATATACGGCCAGGACTACTGGACAAGTGGGGCAATTGTGTTCGGTTTTTGGGATGTGATCCTCAATTACATTCTGCCCGCCATTGCCGTGGTCGTATTCTGGATTTACAAATCGGCTACTCCAGGGAAAATGTTCTTAAAATTACGCATCGTGGATACAACCACTGGCGAAAAGCCGTCATCGGGTCAACTTATTGGCCGTTATTTCGCGTATTACGTGTCCATCTTGCCCCTGATGCTGGGCATTATCTGGGTTGGCTTGGACAAGCGTAAGCAGGGCTTTCACGACAAACTGGCTGGAACCGTCGTGGTGAAGACCGGCGCGACGCCTCGTTAACATTAGCTGTATCGATTCAGCGCTGTGCCGGCTTAACAAGGGCTGAATTGATGTTGATTCTTCTGATCTGAACAAGCCCCCAATGGCTGCAAAATTCGAGACAGGCGGGTGACGGTCGTTTACATTAAGTATAGATGTCCTGATAAGCTCGCACATCGCGGCTAGGGGGTACCCGCCATGGCAGACTCACATCTCTATCGCTACAGCGCCTTCACGACATCGCCCGAGGGTGGTAACCCGGCTGGCGTCTGGATCGGTGAGGCATTACCAGACCCGGCAACAATGCAGCGTATCGCCGCTGAGGTGGGTTATTCTGAAACCGCTTTCCTGGTCCCACAATCGGATTCAAAGCTAACCGTCAGGTACTACAGTCCAGAAGCGGAAGTGTCATTTTGTGGCCACGCCACCATTGCTGCGGGTGTGGTTCTCGGCACGGTTCAGGGTGAGGACCGGTATCTGTTCGAGACCGCGATTGGCGAAGTGCCGGTCGAGGTCGAACGGCAAGACGGCGTTTGGGTGGCTTCGCTCACCACGGTGGAGCCCAGGTACGCACTGGCATCGGACGCGCTGATTGATGCGGCACTGGCTGCGCTCCACTGGCCGCGTGAGGACCTCAATATGGAGATCCCGCCTGCATGCGCGTTTGCCGGTGCCTGGCACTTGGTGTTAGCGGTTCAGGAAGCAAGACGGCTGGTGGCCCTGGATTATGATTTTGATGCATTGAAATCAGTGATGCTTGACCACGGCTTGACCACAACACAGCTGATTTGGCGCGAACACGCCGACCTGTATCACTCGCGAAATCCGTTTCCAGTGGGCGGCGTGGTCGAAGACCCGGCTACCGGCGCAGCCGCTGCCGCCCTGGGCGGCTATCTCAGGGATGCGGGGCTGGTGTCACCGCCGGTCACGTTGACCATTCGCCAGGGCGAGACCATGGGCCGGCCGAGCAAACTCGTGGTCGACGTTCCGGTTACCGGGGGTATTACCGTGACTGGGTCAGCCGTGACACTCGACGCGGTTTAAACGCTCACCTGGGATTGGCCTCTCGCAGGACATTGCAGCGGTTGCCGGTGAAGCGCGATGAGCTTTTTAGAGGCGGCAATATCAGATTATTGCGCTAATATACTCCTGCGACACCTGCAGCCCGTCTGGCCTGTTTGACCAGCGGTCGTCGTGGGTCCGCGGGGCCTGTCGTCAGGCCGAATTGAACGCCTTGCCTCCTCAGCTTTTTCCGCATTCTGGCTGTTTTTCGAATGGCTTTCTGCGGTTAGTTGCGCGCAAGGGCAGCCGTCTAACGACCTTTGCAGACTAATCACCATGGAATCGAGTCTGAATAAATCGCTCTGTGAACACGATTTCCGTCGAGGAGCGACCTTCGGTATCACCCTGGCTGGATTGTTATTCCTGGCACCCTTTGCCATTAATAACTTTTTCCAGGGTCGAGTCGTGTTGGGCTCGGTCGCGTTGATGATTATCGCGGTGTTGGGGATCAATGCCTGGAGTATCCATCGCGGTCGTTTTCTGCCAAACCTGACCATGCTGGGACTTACCCCCGCGATTATATTTTTCCTGATGGTTGCCTTGCGTGAACAGGGCATCATCGGTGTGTTGTGGTGTTACCCCTCGGTGACCTGTTTCTACTTCATGTTGCCTGAGCGCAAAGCCTGGATTGCCAATGCCGCACTGTTGATCACCTTGCTTCCCCAGGCCTGGCTGGTTGTGGAGCCGGAAGTGGGCGTGCGGGTGATCGCGACGCTGTTGTTGGTCAACGCATTCTCAATCATTTTCATCCGGGTCATTGTTGATCTGCAGGAAAAACTGCATGCCAAGGCGGTAACGGATCCCCTGACCGGGCTGTTAAATCGGACGCTGCTAGACGAAGTGTTGGCGCAATCGGTTCAACAAAGTGCCCGAACGGGCACGCCGATGACACTGCTGGCCCTGGATCTCGACCGGTTTAAACAGATAAACGATAACTTCGGCCACGATGCCGGCGACAAGGTTCTGAAAGGTATCGGCGAACTCCTCCGTAAGCGGGTTCGGGCGACTGACAAGCTATTCAGGCCAGGCGGCGAAGAGTTTCTGGTACTGCTGTATGACACCGACAAAGACAATGGTCACCTATTCGCGGAAACGCTTCGGGGCGCCATTGCATCGTTCGCACTACTGGATGGAGTGGCCATTACCGTCAGCATAGGGGTCGCGACATGGCAGCCAGGGGAGAGCGTGGTGATGTGGCTCAAGCGTAGTGATGAAAATCTGTATCGTGCCAAGTCTAAGGGGCGGAATCAGGTCGCGGCGTAATAAACGCTACGCGGCGGGACGGGCCAGTCGGCCATTCACCAGAAATGGGGTGGCGTGAAATGTGTAGCTCTGCCGGGTGCCATCTTGTTGCTGCAAACGCATCATCACGGTGTCAGGCTCAGTCGTCATGAGCAAATGCAATTGCGATTGGGGCTGCCTGTCCATCAGAGGTGTCGGGTTAAACAGTGCCCCGTTGACGTCGTTTTGCCCCTGCCCAGGAAAATATCGATTGAGTTGGCGCGCACGCGCAGACGGATACTGGAACGCATCAATGCCCATGTTTCGCATGGTGGAACCGAGGTTCTGGCAATAATCGTAGTGCCCTGGGTCGGTAAGTTCGTCTTGCTCGGCGCGCCATTCAGACGCTTGCAGCTTTATCCCGCGCTGTGCCAGGTATCGCGCGCTGAACAGCAAGTGTTCCGATTTAAGCGGGGCCGCAAACGGTACAACAACATCGCGGAGGAAGACGAACCGATAAAACGCGGACTCAACCAAGGCAGCCTCAATGGAGGTGCCACCATAGAAAAGGCTTTTTTCATAGGGCCGCCCAAAGCGCGAACCGTAGCGCAAGGGTGGGTACCTGAATGGCGTTGCCAGCAAGTAGTGGAGTTTTGCTGTACTTTCAGGTCTCGGTGGTTTGCTGAGTTCGATCATGTCTTCGAGAACGGCCTGTTCGGCCAGGTTATCGACCAACTGAGTGGTTGCGACTTCTTCTTGCGATTCCACTACCCGAAATAATTCGCCCTGAAAGGTGCTGACGGCTGCTTCAATCCGGTCGGTGAGTCTCAAGTATGCCCTCGCATAGCGTCGAGATACTGAGTGACTCGTACCAGACCTTCTGCGGTGGTCACCAGATCCCTTGGCGTTTCCTCAAAGTATTTGTTTCGAGTCTGAAACCAATGGCGAATGGCGTCGTGATCGCCACCCACCAGGGCATAGACACTCCGGTAGACCCGGACCAACAGAAGCGCCAGTTCACCGGGTTTGCTATTGGGGTCGAGTCCCGAACGCTTCAGCACGGAACGGTCGCGGCCAATGATGTCCGCAATGTCGGTTTGCGTCAGCCCGAGCGATTTACCGGCATTCAGTACGGCTTTGGCCAGGACCTGTTTGCGGTCGGGTTGATCTTTGATGCTCGTGGCGGAATCCATTGGTTCTCCACTGTGGCGGAGTATTGACATCAATATAGTCCAAAGTGATGTGGGCGCGCCATCATAATAAGGTCATCTTCCTGGGTGTTTGAGCCCGGGCGGTTGGATGATCGTTAAGCTCAGTGAGGCGGAGTTCGGCATGGGGGTTCCTCAATGCGGATCGAGGACGTCAATCAGGGTTTCAAAGACTCGCAGCACGCGGGTTTTCAGTCAGATATATCAACCAGTTGCGCGACTGCGTGATGCTTCACGTCGACAAAGCCGTGGATGCGTGACCAGACCCGTGTCGTGACGTCATGCCGCCAAGTCTGGGTCGCGGAGGCCGGTAACCTGTGCCCACCAGATCCGTCAATCGGAACGTTTGCGAGAGTGTGAACAGATGGCTCAAGGCACTCGGCAGGGGGTTGTCGCCAAAGCCTTGCGACTGAACAGTCGGCGGAGCTGCAACACTTTGAGGTGAGTGATAGCGAGCAGGCCGACATCGCCTGCCCGATAGACGATCAGGCGGTTTTGGCGGGTTCGAAACGGCTCTGCAACCAGCCTTTGATAGCGTTGGACTCGTAAAGCCACTCCTGCTCACCGTTGCCTTTCTGGATCAACAGGCAGGGCACTTTGATGCGTCCGCCACCGGCTTCCAGCGCAGCACGGTGATCGGTATTGTGCTGAGCATCGCGGGTCTCAAGATTGAGTCCAAGGCGTGCCATTTCTTTTCGCACTTTAATGCAAAACGGACAAGCGCTGAAATGGTACAGCGCCAGCTGGCTGGTTGCCTGATCCACTTTTGCCTGATCTTCCGGCGAGCGCGCCACTGATTTGGGGGTGCTGAGTTTTTCACTGATCAGCATGACCGGCGTCAGGATCAGACGCAGAGTGCGAAAAAAATATCGAATAACCATTTTCATGTTGTGCAACCTATACATCGTTAAACGGGAATCCGCTGACTGTCCCAGTGAACGCTGAGTCAGCGATTCAGTTGTAAGCTCGGCCGGGATGGTAACACTTCAGGCGCGATTAACCGATTCAGGCGGGCTAATGGCAGTGAGGAAACGTGCCTCGAGGTCCTTAATGATTCGACTGGCTCAGGTACCCTTCCAGTTCCTCCCGAAACGCCGCCTGAACGCCAAGCCGCTTCATCATCCAGTAGTGACCCGCAATCATGCGGTCAATAAAAATACTTTCCACCGGCGGTTTGAAGTAATCCAGGTATTTGAACACGGTGGTGGTTTTAGCCGCGACGTCCTTGTGGATGCTGGATTCAGCAAAATCATAGGGGGTGTCGCTGTTGAACGGTTTGACGAGAATGTCCCGCCACATGGCGTAGTAGGCTTCATCCACCGCCGGTTGCGATTCCACCCGGGCACCGAGGTCGATCAGGTGGCGGTCGAGGGCGGCGTAATCCTCATCCAATGCCGATACCAAGGCATTACGGTATGCCTCGACTATCTCGGGTTTGAGTTTTTTCACGCAGCCAAAGTCGTACAGAATGATGGTGCCGTCTGGTCGGTAGGCGAAATTTCCGGCGTGAGGGTCACCGTGGATACACTGGAACCGAAACAGCTGGTCGGCCATCATGGTGAAGATACGATGGCCGATAAGATTGATGGTGTCCTGATTGTACTTTTCCGGGGTGATGGCGCTGATATGGTCGCCCTCCAGCAGATCCATGGTGAGAATCCGGCGGGAAGAATGGCTTCTGATCACCCGGGGGATCTTGATCCATTCGTCTTTTTCGTGGAAGACCTGGAAGGCATCAAGGTTATGAGCTTCATTCTCATAATCGAGCTCTTCCTTGAGGCGCACCCGAATTTCAGCAAACAATTGATCAACATGCTCTTTTGGCATCTTGAGTAAACCGCCAAGCCGCAGTGCCATGCGTAACTGCTTCAAATCCGAGTCGCAGGATTCGTCGACGCCAGGGTATTGGATCTTGACGATCACGTCGTCACCGCTGTGTAGCCGGGCCCGGTGGACCTGGCCTATGGAGGCGGCGGCGTAAGGGGTTTCCTGGAGGTACTCGAACAATTCGCTAATCGGCTTGCCAAGTTCCGACTCGACCTGGGCGGCGATCACGTCGAACGGCATTGGTGGTGCCTCTTTCTGCAGTTTTTGCAGGGCGTCGGAGAACTCTTTGGGTAGGAAGTCCTGGGTCTGGGACGCAATCTGCCCCACCTTCATGACCGCGCCTTTCAGTTCACCCAGGGTATCCACGATCTGATCGGCCATTCGGCTGTAGTTTTCACTGCGGGCCGCTTCGTCGGCTTCTTGCCCGAACAGCTTGCGGGCGCGCTGGCCGGCATACTGTCCCGCCACCGAGGCGGTCATGCCTGCCAGCTTGAAAAAGCGTCCGCTACGGGAAGTGACCGGTTTCTTTGCCATGCCGTGTGTGCGCTCTCCGAAGCCGTCTGGTTTGTTGTGTGTTAGGCGACGTGGGTTTCGATAAACAGCGCATCGTCTAACTGCAATGTCAGTTTTTGGCCCGACGTCAGGGGGCCGACACCATGCGGCGTGCCTGTCAGCACAACATCTCCCGGCATCAGAGTAAAGTGCTCACTGATGTGGGCGATCAACGGCAAGATCGGATTGAGCATATCGGCGGTGTTGCCGGTTTGCTGGCGGTGCCCGTCGATGTCCAGGCTGAAGGTCAGGTGGTCGGCGTTTTTCAGGCGTTCGGCGGCGATAAAGGGTGACAGCGGGCAGGCACCGTCGAAACCCTTTGCACGCTCCCAGGGCTGGCCTTTTTCTTTTAACTGGTTTTGTACATCCCTCAGAGTCAGGTCCAGGGCCAGGCCGTAGCCCAGTATGGCCCGTTGGGCCTCTTTTTCCGAGGCATTGGTCAGTGGTACGCCAATCAGCACCGCCAGTTCGGTCTCGAAATGCACCGTTCCACGGTTTTGTGGCAGGACCAGTGGCCGGGTCAGGTGCACGGCGGCCGTCGCCGGCTTGATGAAGAGTAAGGGCGTGTCCGGAATGGGGTTGTTGAGCTCCCGGGCGTGCTCAGCATAGTTGCGGCCAATACAGACAATCTTGCCCAGCGGCAAGCGGACAGCGGTGCCATCCTTCCAGTGGTGTTGATAGTCAGTCATGGCCACAGCTCCTTGGGCAGGTTTCAACGCAGGCTAATCACCTTCAAATGAACACACAGTGTAAACCTTGAGATTGTCTGCGCGCAGTTTTTCAGAACCACCCAAGTCGGGCAGGTCGATCATTGCGGATACCTCAAATATTTCCGCACCAATCCGGCGGATCAAACGCGAGGCGGCCAGCATCGTGCCACCGGTCGCTATCAGATCATCCACCAACACCACTTTGTCACCGGGCTTGAAGGCGTCTTTGTGAAGCTCGACGGAGGCAGTGCCGTACTCCAGTTCGTAATCTTCCACCAGCGTATCAAATGGCAGCTTACCTTTCTTGCGAATCAACACCAGGCTGGCATTCAGCTCGTATGCCAGCGCCGAACCGATAATAAAGCCCCGGGCATCGACCGCCGCCACAGCGTCAATCTCATGGCCATGGTAACGGTGGACAAAGGCATCAATCAGCTTGCGGAACGCGGTCCGGTCCTGCAGTACCGTGGTTATGTCCCGGAACTGGACACCGGGTTTGGGCCAGTCGGGCACGGTACGTATGGCTTTCTTAATGTTTTCGGCAAAATAATCCATAAACAGTCCGGTCTGATCGTAGCCTGGCTTACGCGGCATCCAGGAAAATAAATTTAAGAATGAACACGACGGCGATGATAACAACGCTGGCGTTCAGTTGTGACCAGCGACCGCTCAATGCTTTCATCAGAACATAGGTAATAAAGCCCAACGCAATGCCATTGGCAATAGAGAACGTCAGCGGCATCATCAGGGCGGTTACGACAGCGGGCGCGGCATCGGTGACGTCATCCCAGTCAATCAGTTTGAGACCGCTGGTCATCAATACAGCCACGTACAGCAGCGCCGGTGCGGTGGCATACGCCGGAATGATGCTGGCAATGGGCGAGAGCAAGAGGCACGAAAGGAACAGGGCCGCTACCACCACCGCTGTCAGGCCAGTACGGCCACCCGCGGAAATGCCGGCTGTGGATTCGATATAGCTGGTGGTGGTGGACGTCCCGAGTGCAGCGCCGGACATGGTGGCCACGGAATCTGACATCAGCGCCCGGCCAAGGCGAGGCAACTTGCCTTCCTTGTCCAGCAGACCGCCACGGTGAGCGGCCCCGATCAGCGTACCGGAAGTATCGAACAGGTCCACGAACAGGAAAGCAAAAATAATGCTGATCATACCGACGTTCAGCGCGCCCGCGATGTCCAGTTGCATAAAGGTCGGAGCCAGGCTTGGCGGCGCGGCGAAAAAGCCTTTGTACTCAATCAGGCCCATGGCCAGTGCTGCCAGGGTAACCGCAATGATTCCAATCATCACGGCACCGGTAATGCGGCGGAACGACAACGCGCAAATGAGCAGGAAACCACCGAAGAACAGCAGGCTCTGTGGTGTTTTAATGTCGCCCAGGCCTACCAGCGTGGCAGGGTGGTCAACAACAATACCGGCGTTTTTAAGGGCAATCAGCGCCAAAAAGAAACCAATGCCCGCGGATATGCCAAATCGCAGTGCCATGGGAATGCTGTTGATGATCCACTCCCGCACTTTAAAAATGCTGAGCAGGAAAAACAGCAAGCCGGACATAAAGACCGCGCCCAGCGCGACTTGCCAGCTGTAGCCCATGCTGCCCACCACGGTGAAGGAGAAAAATGCATTCAGCCCCATGCCCGGTGCCAGGGCGATGGGATAGTTGGCCCAAAGTCCCATGATGAGGGTACCGATGACGGCGGCGAGACAGGTCGCCACGAACACGGCCCCGAAGTCCATGCCCGTAGCGGACAAAATGCTGGGGTTGACCACGATGATGTAGGCCATGGTCAGGAAGGTGGTAATGCCCGCCACAATTTCTTTGCGCACGGTGGTGCCGTGGTCTTCGAGTTTAAACAGTCGTTCAAGCATGACGAAGGTATGCCTCGTAGGATGATGAATCGGGGTGTGAGCCGAAAGTGTTGCCTGGGCCGCTACAGTGGTGACCGCCGGGGACGACGCCTGGACGTCTGATCGTGCAACTCCGGAATGTGAAAAAAAAGCAATGTTACCGGTTGATCAGGTCAAGGCCAAGTATTGAAGCCCAACTCAACGAGGATGCGGGTCTCGTTGCAGGCGAATATCAAACCGAATGGCCAGCAATCGCACCAGCACGATAAACAGCAAGCCGATAGAGAGCGCAAGGCTGTCACTGTCCAGCAGCCACTGACAGACCAGGTAGAGCCAGCAGCCGGCAAACGAGATGGAGGCGTATACCTGATCCTTGCGGAAAATGAAGGGCACTTCGTTGCACAGAGTGTCCCGCAGCGCACCGCCGAAGGTGCCCGTCATGACGCCCAGTAGCGAAGCAATAAACCAGGAATGCCCTTGGTCCAGTGCAAGTTGGGCTCCCAGAATGCTGAAGATGCCCAATCCAATGGCATCAGGTAACACGATGCGGGCCTCTCGGAGACGGTGAGCGCGAGGCCAATAGCTGAAAATAATAGCCATCACGAGAATCAAAATCGGCTGTTCCTGATGTTGGATCCAATACAACGGATGGTTGTTCATCATCAGGTCCCGCAGCGTACCGCCACCCAGTGCGGTCACGAACGCAATGGTGAAGACACCGACGGGGTCCATATTCTTGCCGCGTGCGACAATCATGCCTGAGATGGCAAAGGCGATGACTCCGAGCATTTCGAAACTGTAGAGGATGTCAAACATAGAGGGTCCGTCGCGGGAACTGAGGCTACCGACAAGAATGCAAAAGACGCCCGCAGAATAGCCGAAATGCGTCGACGAATCATCTTAACGGCGCCTTTAACGAGCGGGTCGGGAAGGCTGCTGTCCTTGGTGAGGGTGGAACGCGATGTACGAAACTGATCCAAGAATGGAACTCAACGGTATAAGCCATCAGCCTGTGTCTAACCTTAAATTTTTTGGAGTATTCCTATGTCATTGATTCGTCTTGCCTATGCAAGCAAAGCGACGTTTGACGCGATGCCACTGGAGCGGGGCATCGAGCCCAATGTAGCCAGAATTTTGCTTACGTCACGGCGCAACAACCCGAAAAAGGGGCTGGTGGGTGGCCTCTATTACGGCAACGGCTGTTTTTTCCAGTACCTGGAGGGCGAAGCCGAGGCGGTTCACGCGGTGTATGAAACGATTAAGCGGGACAGCCGACATAAAGAAGTGAAAACGCTGATTGAAGAGCCGTTGGAGGCGCGCACGTTTACCAACTGGTCGATGAAATACGTACCGGTTGCCGGCGATGTCAGCCAGTTTTTAAAGCGTCACAAGCTGACCGCATTCGACCCGTATCAGTTTGATCGCGCACTCTGTGATGGAATGATCGAACTGATTCGGCAATCCAGTCACGATGACCGGCTGGTCAACCATAGCGGCACGCATTCCGGTCGTGAGGCGGACAAAGTGGTTTCGACAGGCGCACGTAATGGCCTGATTGTCGCTGGGGTTATTATACTGGCTGCGGTGGTTGTGGGTGGTATAGCGATGTTCTGAGGGGTGATTGCCATTAGCCCGGCTTATGTAAAACCATAAAACAGGTTTATTTGATTCATGGCGTGACTGGGTTTAGGTTGAGGCTAATTCAGCGTTGTTTTATCAGTGTTGATAACGCATTTTATACCTTTGGAGTCACACCATGAGAGCAATTTTGTGCAAAGAATACGGCCCGGCGGAAACATTGGTCATCGAAGACACCAAAAGCCCGGAAGCCAAGGGTAGTGGTGTCAAGGTCCGGGTTCGGGCAGCGGGCCTGAATTTCCCCGACACCCTGATCATCGAGGGCAAGTATCAGCTCAAACCGTCGATGCCGTTTTCCCCGGGTGGTGAGATGGCCGGGGAGGTGTTGGCCGTGGGAGATAAGGTCACGCGCTTCAAAGCGGGAGACCGTGTCATGGGACTGACCGGGTACGGTGCCTTTGCGGAAGAAGTCGTGGTGGCCGAGGCCAACTTGTTACCCGTCCCCGATACCATGAGTGATGAGGAAGCGGCGGCGTTCACCATGGTGTATGGCACCTCCTATCACGCGCTCAAGCAGCGGGCCAATATCCAGCCCGGAGAGACGCTGTTGGTGCTGGGTGCCAGTGGAGGCGTTGGTCTGGCGACCGTGGAATTGGGCAAAGCCATGGGCGCCCACGTCATCGCGGCGGCCAGCAGCGCGGATAAACTGGACGTAGCGAAATCGGCAGGCGCCGACGAGGTGATCAACTACACCGAAGAGCCGCTCAAGGACACCGTGAAGAAGCTGACCAACAACCGCGGTGTGGATGTGATCTACGATCCGGTTGGTGGGGATTTCACCGAACAGGCTCTCAGGGCCATGGCGTGGAATGGCCGGCACCTGATCGTTGGGTTTGCCGCGGGTGATATTCCCAAAATCCCTGCCAATCTTACACTGCTGAAAGGGTGTTCTGTGGTGGGGGTGTTCTGGGGCGCGTTTACCCAGAAAGAACCCCAGACCAGCGCACAGAACATGATGGACCTGTTCAAGCTGTACACCGATGGCAAAATCAAGCCTCGCATCAGTGAGGTGTTTGCCTTCGAAGATTATGCCAAGGCCTTGAATGCGCTGACCGAGCGACGGGCGAAGGGTAAAGTCGTGTTGAAAATGGCGGACTGAGTCGGCCCCGGCTGATATCAAAGGCCGTTGTGTTCTGACAGGGCATGACGCCGAACGCAAAAAAATGCCGCTGGTGCTGACAGCGGCATTTTTTTTGGCAAGCCGTCATCAATGTCCCGTTTAGCTAGAAGCGGATTGCGCCGGCATCAATCTGCTTTGCCAGCGCACCGTCGATCCTGGTGTAGCCCTGTGTTTTTGGCAGCCAGACATAGACCTCGTCGTCTGACCGGCCGGGTGTGTAGGCAGCCTTTTTCAGGTCGACTTTCTTATATTTGAAGGTACCGGTTTTTTCGATGCCTCCGGTCACCCGGACAAACACCGGAATGGCATACGATGGCAGGTTTTCATGGAGATAACGGAACAGCTTATCGGGCTCAAACGCAGCCAGGGTCTGCTGGGGTACCAGCGTTACCATGCCGGCCTTACCGTTAGTGTCGGGCACTTCGATGCCATAGACGATGGCTTCTTCCACGAGGCCCGAACCATCAATGATGTTTTCCACTTCGGTGGTTGAAACGTTCTCACCCTTCCAGCGATAGGTATCGCCCATTCGGTCCACAAACTGCAGGTGCCCACAGCCGATTTGTTTCAGCACATCGCCGGTGTTAAACCACGCGTCACCCTTTTTGAAAGCGCTGTGGAGAGTGGATTTCTCGGTGGCGTCCTCTTGGGTGTAACCCTCAAACGCCCACTTCTCATTGATCTCGCCAATCAGCAGGCCGGGTTGACCCTGGTCGACTTCGGCCATAAAGCCTTTAGCGTTCCGGACCGGGTCCCGGGTGCCGTCGTGAAATTTGACCAGCTTGTAGGGTGCGGTTGAAAAACCGACGGTATTGTCCATGTTAAAGAAATTGCTGAAACCGATATTGCCCTCGCTCGACGCATACAACTCGGCCACGGTGTCAACGCCAAAGCGGTCCTTGAACGGTTTCCAGATGGAGGGGCGCAAGCCGTTACCGACCATTTTGGTCAGGTTGTGGCGACGGTCCTGATCGCTGGGTGGCTGGTTGAGGAGGTATCGGCACAGTTCACCCACATAGCCGAACGTGGTGGCGTTGAATTTGCGCACGTCATCCCAGAATGCGCTGGCGGAGAACTTGCGGCGCATGGCGATAGCGGCGCCACCGGCCAGGGCCGAACCCCAGCACACCAGCAATGCGGTGCCGTGATAGAACGGCAGCGTGCAATACAGTACGTCAGTCGGCACCATGCTGAGGGACATGTGGCCAAAGCCGCCGTAGGCCTTGATGAACTTACGGTGAGAACCCGGCGCGGCTTTGGGCAACCCAGTCGTACCTGAGGTAAACAGGTAAATAGCGGTATCGCCCATCACCGGTGGATTACTGAGCGTGGGGTTGTCGCCATTGTAAGCGCTGATTTTTTCAGCCAGGTTTACGTAGCCGGAGGGGGCATCACCGAATGCATTCAGGGTGTTGGTGTCGGCCAGAAACAGGAAGGGCTGCTCGTGGGAGGACTGGATGTTGGCTTTGACGTCGTCAAAGGCGTCGATAAGCTCCTCGCCCACCACCACCATTTTAGGAGCAATCAGGTTGACGCTGTGTTCCAGCGCTTTGGCTCTCTGGGAGGTGTTAAGCATGGCGCAGGCGACGCCCACCTTGGCGGCGCCCGCCACAATGGCCAGCAATTCCGGACGGTTTTCCAGGAAGACGGCGATGGCATCGCCTTTTGTAAGACCCTGGTCTCGGAGATAATGGCCAATTTTATTGGCCCAGGCGTTGAATTCGCCGTAGCTGAGACTGCGGTCTTCAAACAGAATGGCGGGCCGGTCACCGTACTGGGTGGCATTGCGCTCAATCAGCGTGCCCAGGGTGAGTTCTTTGTTGGTATTTTTGATCGAGTAGTAATAGTAGCCTTTGGCGATTGAGGGGATCCTTCGCAAAACCCTGGGCAGGCTGCGCACAATGTCCCGCGCTGAAACAGTATCCTGAGTCATATTATTGTCCGTAAGGGTTATTGGGGCCATCCGCGTTGTATTGCGCCGCGCAAGGTTCCGAGCCGTCGGGCGTTATTCGAGAAAAAGATCCGCTAGTAGCGGCTTGTCGCCAGGGGCATAGCGATACTTGTCAAAATCCGTCACGCCTTCTGCCCGTAACACGTCCTCGTCAATCAAGGCTTCGCCACTCAGTGCGTTGCCGCGTTGGCTGAGAATGCTGACTGCCGCATCGGCCATGATGTCCGGTTTCCGCCCCTGGGCCATCAGTTGGGCACCGCCGACCTCATGTTCGATGGCCGCCGTGGCAATCAGCGTTTTCGGCCACAAGGCGTTCACCGCAATACCGTAGCGCCGGAACTCCTCGGCCATGCCAATGGTCAGCATGGTCATTGCGTACTTGGTCGAGGTGTAGGGTCCGTACTGGGCAAACCATTTAGGGTGCAGATTCAGCGGTGGCGACAGGCTTAGAATGTGGGCCTGATCTGATTGCTTGAGCCAGGGCAGGGCCGCCTGACTGCAGGCAAAGACTGCTCGGGCGTTAACTTGATGCAACAGGTCGTAGCGCTTGACCTGAAGTTGCTCGACGCCTTGCAGTCGGATGGCACCGGCATTATTGATCAGCATGTCGAGACCGCCAAAATGATTGCCGGCTTCGTCTATCCGGGCCTTCACCTGCGCCTCGTCGCGCACATCCAGCACCAGCGGCAGTGCCTTACCACCGGCTGCCTCAATGTCTTCCGCCACGCTGTGAATGGTGCCCGGTAACTTCGGGTGCGGTGTATCCGATTTGGCCGCAATCACTACATTGGCGCCCTGAGCCGCACAGGCCAACGCAATGGCCCGGCCAATGCCGCGGCTGCCACCGGTAATAAAAACAGTTCTGTCCTTTAACGCGCTCATGTTTCGATCTCCTGTGATGGCGGGTTCTGTGCCACATCGTCTTCAATGGCGAGCTCGACCAACACCTGATGTCGCTTCACCTGATCGCCCTTGGTGGCATGCAGTTGGCTCACCCGTCCATTGCGGTCCGCTTTGATGGGATGTTCCATCTTCATAGCTTCCAGGATCACCAGGGTGTCGCCGTGTTGCACAGGGTCGCCGGCAGCAACCCGTACCTCAATAATGCTCCCATCCATGCTGGCTTGCAGCCGGCCTGAGCCTGTAACACCGCTGGCCACTGCAGGCTGGTGGGTGTGGTCGGTGACACACAGAGACCGTCCAAACGGCTGCAAATATAGGCGATTGGCTTCGCGCTGATATTGGCACACATGACGAACGCCCTTGTCGATAAAGCACAAGTGATGGCCGGTCAGCTCGACGAGGGTGATGGCATGGACGTCATCTCCATGACGAACCTGGATGGATTGGCCGTTACATTGCACCTGTACCTCGAACCCTGCACCGTCGATCGCCAGGCGTAACGGAACCGCCGTTGCCAGGCTGTTGCTCCAGTTGGCGCCGGTGGTTTCACCCTGGTACAGAATAGTGCCCGCCAGGACCAGATCGAGGATGCTGACGTCGGTCGGGCGCATCGACGGGTCGTTGGCAAACCCCTGATCGAGAAAAGCCGTCGTGGCCTCACCGGCCCCAAACACCGGATCGGCAATGATCCGGCTGAGGAAGTAGCGGTTGGTGGTGACGCCAAATATCACGGTGTCGGTCAGGGCCCGCAGCAATCGCCGGCGCGCATCGTCGCGGCACTGGCCAAAAGCGATTACCTTCGCCAGCATCGGGTCGTAAAACGGCGTCACCGTGTCGCCGCTTTGCACCCCGGTGTCGATACGAATGCCTTCGGTCACCGCAGGTTGAAATAGGTGCAGTGGCCCGGTCTGTGGCGTGAAGCCATGGGCCGGATCTTCCGCGTAGAGTCGCACCTCAATGGCGTGACCACGCAGTTGGATCTCGTCCTGGGTCAGCGGCAGCGGCCGTCCCTCAGCTACCGCCAGTTGCCAGGCCACCAAGTCTTGCCCGGTGACCAGTTCGGTGACCGGGTGTTCGACCTGCAACCGGGTATTCATCTCGAGGAAATAGAAGTTCCGGTTTTTGTCGACCAGAAACTCAACGGTGCCGGCGCCTTCGTACTGGCAGGCCAGGGTGGCTTTGACGGCGGCCTCGCCCATGGCCCGGCGCAGGTCGGGGGTGACAAACGGCGAGGGCGACTCCTCCACCACTTTTTGGTGGCGGCGCTGGATTGAACAGTCCCGTTCACCCAGATAAACGGCGTTGCCATGCTGGTCGGCAAACACCTGAATTTCAATATGACGGGGTTCAATGACGGCTTTTTCCAGGATTAACTCACCGTCGCCAAAGGCGTTCCGGGCTTCCGAGCGGGCACGCTGGATTTCTTCCGCGAGGGTCTGGCCACGGTGGACCAACCGCATACCACGACCACCCCCACCGGCCGAGGCCTTGATCATCAGCGGATATCCGATCGAGTCGGCGGCGGCGATTAATTCGTCGTCGCTGGCGTCTGCGTTCTCAAACCCCGGCACCACCGGTACGCCCGCCGCTTTCATGGCTATTTTTGAGCGCCGTTTGCTGCCCATTAATTCGATTGCGTGTTCCGGTGGCCCAACAAAGGTCAGCCCCGCCCGTTTGCAGGCCGCGGCAAAGCGGGCGTTTTCCGACAGAAAACCATAACCTGGGTGAATGGCGTCGGCGCCGGTTTTTTTGGCGGCGTCAATCACCGCTTCCATGTTGAGGTAGGAGGCGGCTACCGGGGCTGGACCAATCGCCACGGCCTCGTCTGCCGCCAGGACATGCAGCGCATCGCGGTCGGCCTCCGAATACACGGCCACCGTTCGGTAGCCGAGCTGGCGTGCAGTGCGAATGATCCGAACCGCAATTTCACCGCGGTTGGCGATCAGGAGTTTGGTGAGCATGTCAGCGGTCCCCTGTGGCGTCGGGCTGATGATTGGCAGCCCAGGAAGGCGGTCGTTTTTGCACGAACGCCAGTGTGCCTTCGACGCCCTCATCGCTGGCTATGGCACCGGCAAACTGCCGGGCGGCGTCATCCAGCAATCCGCCCATGGGTTCATGGCCGACCCTGTGCAGCAACGCTTTGGTGGCCGCAGTGGCCTTGGGCGCGCAGCGCAGGACCTGGCCCAGTGCTGTATCGAGGGCTGTATCAACCTGTTCGTGCGTGTCGCAGAATTGATGCACAAGCCCGAGCCGGCAGGCTTCATTGCCATCAATACGAAGCCCCAGCAGAGCCAGCCGGCGGGTTTGGGTCAGGCCGATACGAGCGACCACAAACGGCGCAATTTGGGCCGGGATGACGCCCAGACTGGTTTCCGGCATGCCGAAGCGTGCGGTTGGACCGGCCAGGGCGAGATCCGATACGCAGACCAGACCAAAACCCCCGCCCATGACAGCGCCTTCAAGGACGGCAATGACAACCTTGGATGATTCGTTGACCTGCTGGATCATCTCGCCGAACGCCCGATTGAGCCGATAGAACGGGTCCGGCTCGCCCGCGTCGGCTTCGGCACGCTGGCTGCGAGCGGACGCCATGTCCTTGATATCGCCACCGGCGCAGAAATGCCCCCCGGCCCCTCGCAGCACCACCGCCCGGATGGCGGGGTCGTGTTCGATTTGCTGAAACACCGCGGCCAACTCGGCCACCATGGCCAGGCTCATGGCATTGCGGGCGTCGGGGCGGTTGAGGGTGACGTGCAGGGCAGGGCCGTGCTGGTCCAGAGCCAGAGTGTCGCAATGGGGAAAGTGGGTCATGTCCGCCTCCGGTTCAGTCTTTGCGCTTGCCGGGCAGTGTGCCCATCAGCTTGCATATGATGCCGAGCATGATTTCGTCGGCGCCGCCGCCAATGGAGACCAGGCGTACATCGCGGAAGGCACGGGACAGCGGGTTTTCCCACATGTAGCCCATGCCGCCCCAATACTGCAGGCAGCTGTCGGTTACCTCTCGGCCGAGCCGGCCAGCCTTGAGTTTGGCCATGGACGCCAGCTTGGTGACATCCTTACCCTGGATGTGCAGCTCACAGGCCTGATAGGTGAGTGCCCGCAGGGCTTCCACTTCGGTTTGCAATTCTGCCATCCGGAAGTGAATCACTTGATTGTCGATCAGCGGCGTGCCGAAGGTTTTGCGCTCGCGGCAGTATTCAATGGTCTTCTCAATACACATTTCCAGCGCTTTGATCACGTTGGCCGCACCCCACATACGCTCTTCCTGGAATTGCACCATCTGCATCATGAAGCCGGTGCCTTCGGCGCCAATCCGGTAACGTTGGGGGACACACACGTCGTCAAAGAATATCTGCGCGGTTTCGGAGGAGCGCATGCCGAGTTTGTTCAGATGCTTGGAAAAGGTGATGCCCGGTGAATTCATTGGCACCACAATCAGGGATTTGTTGGCGTGGGGCTTGCCTTCGGACGTGTTGGCCAGCAAACAGATGAAATCGGCTTTCGGTGAGTTGGTTATCCACATCTTGGAGCCGTTGATGATGTAGTCGTCACCGTCCTTGCGGGCGCTGGTGGTCAGGCCCGCGACGTCCGAGCCGGCCCCCACTTCACTGACCCCGATACAACCGACCTTGTCGCCATGGATGGCCGGGGCCAGGAATTCGCGTTTGAGCTCGTCAGAGCCAAAGCGGGCGATCGCCGGTGTGCACATATCGGTTTGCACGCCCACGGCCAGCGGCACCCCGCCACAATGGGCGGTGCCCAGTTCCTCGGCGGCCACCAGGTTGTAGCTGTAATCCAGCCCCATGCCGCCGTATTCTTCCGGTTTCTGAATACCCAGGACGCCGAGATTGCCCAACTTTTTAAAGATTTCGTGAATGGGGAATTCACCCGCTTCCTCCCACTCGTCACAGTGGGGATTGATTTCCTTCTCGACGAAATCGCGAACGGTCTTTCTCAGGGCTTCGTGTTCTTCGGTGAAGATCATGATCATGTTCTCGCTGTTATTGGCATTGTGTGCGTTGGTAAATGGTCGGATCGCCAGACGCTGCGGTATCCGGACCTAAAGTCATCCGGTTAAAACCGTGCGACGCCAAAGGTGTTGGGTCTCAACACCCGGGCCTCGGCCTCTCGGCAGACCGACAGCACCAGCGCCAATACCTTGCGGGTATCTCTCGGGTCGATCAGTCCGTCATCCCATAACCGGGCGGTCCCGAACAGCGCGGTGGAGCCATCCTCCAGTTTTTTTGCGGTTGCCTGTTCGAGAAAATCCAGCGTGTTGGGATCGGGCTCTATGCCACTTCGGCGTTGTTTGTCTTCGGCCACGATGCGCATCACCTTGCCGGCCTGGGCCGGGCCCATCACGGCCGTCCTACTATTGGGCCAGGCAAAAATGAACCGTGGGTCCAGACCGCGACCGCACATGGCGTAGTTACCGGCTCCGTAAGAGCCGCCAATAACCACGGCGATTTTGGGCACCCGGCAGTTGGCCACGGCCTGAATCATCTTGGAACCGTGCTTGATGATGCCGTTCTGCTCGGAGTGGGTGCCCACCATGAACCCGGTGGTATTGTGGAGAAAAAGCAGCGGCGTTCCCGCCTGATCGCAGAGCTGGATAAATTGCGCCGCCTTGGTGGCGCCTGCGGTGGTGATCGGGCCATTGTTGCCTATGATGCCCACCGAATGGCCTTCAATGCGGATGGTGCCGCACACGGTTTGATCGTCGTAACCCGGTTTAAAGTCCATAAACCCGGAACCATCGGCGATACGAGCGAGAATCTCCCGCACGTCGTAGGGTTTCTTGGGGTCGGAAGGAATCACCCCCAGTAGCTCGCCGGCATCGTACAGAGGCTCTTGCCAGTGGGGTTCCCGCAACGGCGGACGGTGTTCGTTCCAGGGCAAGGCTTCAAGAATGTTGCGGGCATGACGCAGCCCGTCGGCATCGTCCTCGGCGAGGTATTCCGCGGTGCCGGCAAGCTCCGCGTGCATTTGTGCACCGCCGAGTTCTTCGGCGGTGGCGACTTCGCCGGTGGCGGCTTTCAGTAACGGCGGGCCCGCCAGAAACAGCTTGGCCTGCTCGCGCACCAATACCACGTAATCCGACAGTCCGGGTTGATAGGCTCCGCCCGCCGTGGCATTCCCATGCACCACCGTGACCTGTGGGATGCCGGCCGCCGACAATCTGGCCTGGTTGGCAAACCCGCGGGCGCCGAGAACGAAAATATCGGTGGCGTAGTTCAGGTTGGCGCCGCCACTTTCGGACAGCGACACCACCGGCAGCTTGTTTTCGAGGGCAATCTGTTGCAGACGCAGGGTTTTGTCCAGGCCCGCCGGAGTAATGGTGCCACCCTTGATGGCGCTATTGCTGGCCACCACCAGACAGCGAATGCCGCTGACCACACCGATGCCGGCAATAATGCCGCCGCCGGCCATGCTGCCGTCCTTGTCATCGTGCATTTTATAGCCCGCCAAAGAACACAGCTCCAGAAACGGCGTGCCACGGTCCAGTAACCGGTTCAGGCGCTCCCGGGGCAGCAGTTTGCCCTTCGTGGTGAACTTGTCGCGGGCGGTCTCGGCGAGGTCCAGGACTTTCTGCTCGACCTCGCGGAAGGTGTCGAGATGGTGTTGCATGGCCTCGGTGTTGGCACGGAATTCGTCCGACAGGGGGCTGAGGGTGGTTTCAAGAGTCTGCATCGTCGTTAGCCTTCTCCGTCGCCGAGTACTTTCGGATGGGTACTGCGATGGAAGCCATTAAAGGGCGTGGTGTTTTTGGCGGCAGGCAGCGGCCAGACGCGGCCACCCTGGGAGGCACCGCCGTCAATTCGAAGGGTATCGCCGCTGATAAAAGCAGCCCCGGGGCTGAGCAGGAAACAGATGGCGGCGCTGACCTCGGCCTCCGTGCCCATGCGCTTGATGGGAACTGCATCCGCCAGACCACGAATCCATTGCTTCATGGACTCCGGGTAGCTGTCCATGCCGCTGGACGCAATCCAGCCAGGCGCCACTGCATTGACACGAACACCCGACGCACCCCATTCCACCGCGGCGGTCTGGGTGAAATTCACCATGCCCGCCCGGGCAGCCCCGGAATGCCCCATGCCGGGCATGCCGCCCCACATGTCCGCAACGATATTGACGATGGCACCGCCGGTTTTCGACAACGCCTGATTGTAGGCTTCGCGGGCCATCAGGAAACCACCGGTCAGATTGGTTCGCACCACCGTCTCCCAGCCTTTTTGATTGATCGACGCGAGCGGGCCTGGAAATTGTCCCCCAGCGTTGTTGACTAACCCGTTGAGTCCTCCATGCTCGGCGATGATGGCTTTGACGGTGGCTTTTACCGAGTCTTCCTCACGGATGTCGCAAGGGTGTGCGGACGCCTGGCCGCCGTCTTCCAGGATTTCGGCTTTGACGGTCTCCAGTTTTTCAGCCTTGCGGCCAACCAGGGCGACGATGGCGCCAAGGGCTGCGAGCTCATGGGCGTTGCATCGCCCAATACCAGAGCCACCGCCGGTGACAATAATGACGTGGCCGGCAAACAGGCCGGGGCGGAGAATTGACTGATAGCTCATGACGGGTTTCCTGTGTTCAAGATTGCTCGGGCAATGGGCACGGGCATTTCAAGTAATTGTTGGGCAAAGGCCTTGCCCTGGGGGTCGATGCGCAAGCTCGCGACACCTCCGCCACCCAAGCTGTGCTCGAGCAGGAAGTTGAGGGCGCTGAGACCGGGCAGGGGCCAGCGGGTGACGCGGCCGGTCTCGGGGTTCAGGGTGTGTCGCATCCAATCGGCCACCGCGGCTTCTGTCAGCGCCGCGTCAATAAACGGCAGATACTCGGTCCGGCGGGCAATGACGCCAATGTTGCTGTGGTCTCCTTTGTCGCCGCTGCGAGCCCAGGCCAGGTCGATGAGCGGCACGGTGGTATCGGTCGCGGGTGCGGATTCCCGAGGCGGTTCCGGCGCCTGGGGCGCGGGCTCGAAATCACTGCGGATATCCACCGGCACAGGCCGCTGCTGGCCCTGTAAGTCAAAGGCCACCGACACCTCGGTCTTGGCAACCAGACACGAATAGAGTCGGATTTTAGGCCACACGGTCGGTCGGCCACCGACAATACCGGTGATGCCCGGTGCCATGCCGGTGGCGGCCTGGGCGATTTCCCGGGAGAACAGCACCAGGGCCTTTTTGTTTGGATGGGCAACACTGATTTTGACCACCACTTCCCGGCAGCCATCGGCGTTGCCGTGCGGGCCATAGGTAGCCTCAGTGCCCAGTAATTCGACACTGGTTTCGGAATAGGGACCGAAGCCACGGTCTGCAAACAGCGCCGATGTTTTTTGGAGTATCGCCTCCGCCACCCGGTCCGCTTTGGCCTTGGCGTTGATACCGGCCATTAAGAAAGTGACCGTGCATTTGTAGCCGTCGGGCCAGGTGCCGGACACTTTGTAGGTGTTGGTGGGCGCCTGACCGAGGCAACCGGCAACCGCCACCCGGTCCGGTCCGGCTTCGGTCAGGGTGACACCGGTAAAGTCGCAGGTCACATCCGGCAGCAGGTAGGCGCGGGGATCGCCGATTTCATACACCAGTTGCTCGGCGACCGTGCCCCGGGTGACTTGGCCGCCAGTGCCCGCCGGTTTGGTAATAAAGAAATCACCACTGGCCTCGACTTCCACAATGGGGAAACCCATGTCGGCATAGCCGTCGGCTACCTGCTCCCAATCGGTGAAATTGCCGCCAGTGGCCTGGGCGCCGCATTCAACCAGATGACCCGCCAGGCTGCCTTGGGCCAGCTTGTTGTAGTCGTCCCAGCGCCAGCCAAACTCGTACACCAAGGGCGCCAGCACCAGTGCACTGTCCGCCACCCGGCCGGTGATGACAACGTCGGCACCCTGTTCCAGTGCCGCCACCAGACCGGGTGCGCCGAGATAGGCGTTGAGGCTGACCATCATCGGGGGCATGGCAGCGCCGGAATCGATCTCGGTGACGCCGGCTTTGGCCAGCTGGTTTTTCCGGGGTAACAGGTCGTCACCCAACACCAGGGCAATCTTCAGGTCCACACCGGCCTCGTCGCATAGTGTCTGAAGCGCATCGCGGCACGCCACCGGGTTTACGCCACCGGCATTGCTCAACACTTTGATGCCCTGCTGTTTGATGTCGCCCAATAGAGGGCCCATGACGGTTTCAACAAAATCCCGGGCGTACCCTGCCTTGGGGTCTTTCATCTTCTGGCCGGCCATGATCGACATGGTGATTTCGGCCAGATAATCCGAGACTAAATAATTCAGGTTGCCCTTTTGCACCAGCTGTCGGGCCGCCGTCTCGGTGTCTCCCCAGAAGGCGGCAGAGCAGCCAATGCGAACCGGTTGCAGAGGGGAATTAGAGTCGGACATGCCGGTGGGCCTCGCTGTGAGTGGTTCCTGGACGCCCGTTACGAGGGCATTCTCTCAATACAATGACGATACCAAGCAAGCGCTTGGTTTGTAAATAGCAGGGTTCGAGATAGAATAGGGACGACTGTTTTTGTTGATCAATCCCACCGTCTGAGCAGGATAACGCTGCGTGAATTTAACTGTGAATCAAAACGTCATTCTTGAATCCCTGGTTGCTGACAATCTGGTGTCAGACCCCTCCAGCGCCCGCGGCCGTTTGCTCAAGGAAGCCGCCCGCCTGTTTCGGGACAAAGGGTATGAACGCACGACCGTCAGGGATCTGGCGGCGGCCGTTGGCATTCAGTCCGGCAGCCTGTTTCACCATTTCCGCACCAAGGAAGAAATTCTCAAGGCGGTCATGGTGGAGACCATTCAGTTGAACACGGCGGTGATGCAAGGCGCGATGGACCAGGCGGAAACGGATCGCGACAAGCTGCATGCGCTGATTCTGTCAGAGCTCGAATCCATCAACGGCCAAACCGGCGAGGCCATGGCCGTGCTGGTGTACGAGTGGCGCAGCCTGTCAAAAGAGGGGCAGGAGGAGGTGTTGGCGCTGCGGGATATTTACGAGCAGCTTTGGTTGGATGTGCTGACGTCCCTGGCCGCACAGGGGGTTATTCGAGCCGATCCATTCGTTACCCGCCGGATGTTGACAGGGGCCTTGAGCTGGACGGTCACCTGGTATCGGGTCGACGGTGGCATGACGCTGAGCGATCTGACCGGCCAGGTGATTGCCATGCTGGGGCTGGACCAGAAGCCGTCGTAACCGGTCGCCCCCAGTGAGCCCACTGGGTCTGGGTTGGCGGTCGGTCTAAAGAGATTCAACACCGGTGTGCCTCGCGACATTGCACCCCAGGCGAAGCGCGCTGCCCAATGCCTGGATAATGAGAAGTGGGGCGGGTTGCCCGATGCAATACGGGCGATGGTTTGGCTGCTCATTCCCGATTCCCGTCCGGACCCGTCACCGGACCCCTGGGTAATGCCGGAGCACAGCTCCGAACTGGGTGTGGCCTCTGGCATTCGAGCGTCCATGGCGCTTGAAGCCGTGGCTGCCGAAACCTTTGGTCGTGAGGATGTGCTGGCGGACGTGAGTGCCCGCTTTGCCGCATCCGAAGAGACCATCGAGGTATGGGAAACCTATCGGCTGGTGGACGCGGTTGCCCATAACGTAATCCAGTTTTCGTCCGACAAATATTGGTCAGCCCAGTATGGCCACCGGGCGCCATTGAATCGGTTTGGTGCATTGAATGATGAGTCTGAAGTAGATGCGAGCGACGTCATGGATCTTGACGGCTTGCTGTGATTGGATTGTGTGCCGGTTGGCGTTTGAGTTGGGGGATCTGAGCCCGCCCTTGGCCCTCAACCACTTGCTGACGCGTCAGGTCGTAGGCGAGACAGAAGTGCTGGCAGCCGAACGCACGGGGTCTTTCTGGCATTGTTATGAACGGCTGTTGTTACCCCTGGTGGTGATGGGCACAACCTTGCTGGTGGTTGCCTATGTACCGATGCTTTTCTACATTTTGTAGAATTTTCAGCGGGCAACACCACCCAGAAAGCCGCCGCATTGGGCGGCTTTTTGCATCTGCGCGAGCGGCTAAAACGTAACGCCTTAACGACAATCATTCAATATAGCGCTGATTCAGGTAAGCTCAGGCATACTGAAAAGTAGCTTAAACGGGGCGATGTGGTCATGCAGAACATAGTACGGTCATGGGGTGTAGCAGCACTTTTTTCGGGTGCCCTGGTCGGTTGTGGTGGCGGTGGCGGGTCGGGTGCTGCTGACGTGGCGGATGATCTCAGCGGTACGATCACCATTGAAAGCCGAACCCGGGTGGACTCTGATACCGCTGACGATGCCCGCCTGGGACTGGCGATCGGAAACAGCCCCAACGATGAGCGCCCGGGCAGTGCGTCGCAGGGGCTGCCCGGGACCGGAATTTTTGGTGGTTATGTCAGTGCGATTTCAGGTACCTATCCAGCATCGGGTTATCCGTTTGTAGCCGATTCGGAGGATTTGGTCAGCACACGATTGTCACCAGGGGACCGCGTCGCCCTGCAAGTCTTTGACGCGGACCCGAGTTTTGCGTCACCCAATATCCGCTTTTCGATCAATACAGGCTCCGCGGAACTGTGCGACAGCACATGCCAGAACGATCCCTCCTATTTATACGTCCATGAGTCGAGTTCGCCCGTGGATGTCACCATTGCCATTGGCGCGGAGTCCGGCGGCCCGGCGCGCTATGTGCTGACGGTGACCGCGGAAGGCTCGACGGCCAGCACCAATCTCGCCTACGGACAAGCTGACTTTCTGGTGGACGAAGCCGTGGTGATTGCCGGTACGTCCCTGGCGGGGCCGTCTGCCAGTGCCACCGGCATGGCCTCGGCCTTGTCGGCCAGCAATGCCCGGGCGCTGGGCAACGGCAGCTGGCACCTGCGCAGAACGCCGCCGTTGTTGGCCCGGCGTTATTCGGTCGCCGAGCGCAACGCCGCCATGCAACAGACCTTGGCGTGGATTCGAACCCTGCAGGAGCGAGCCGATGTGGTGTCGGCCGGACCCAATTACCTTTACGAAGCGCAGGCCATCGACCCGAGCAACGACCCGCTCTATAGCCTGCAATGGCATTACCCACTGATCAATTTACCGCTGGCGTGGCAACTGGCGCCCAATGGCGGGCAGGGAGTCGGCGTCGCGGTGCTCGATACTGGGTTGTTCAGTGCCTCACCCGGAACCTATGGCAACTGGCACCCGGATCTCGACGCCAATGTGGTGGCTCTGGATTCGGGACGCACACTGGATTTCGTCACCGGGGCGCTCGACATCGACAGCGAGGATGTTGGCGCTCGAGACGGCAATCCGGCCGACCCTGGTGATGGCCAGCAGCAGAGCAGCAGTTTCCATGGTACCCATGTGGCCGGCATTGTCAGCGGCGTCGATAACACGACGGGCATCGTGGGTGTGGCGCCTCAATCGACGTTGTATCCCGTGCGGGTGCTGGGCAAGGGTGGCGTGGGCTCCTCCAGCGATCTGATCGCTGGGTTGAACTGGGCGGCCTCTGACCCAGGTATCCATGCGATTAACCTGAGCCTCGGGGGGTTAGGGCCGGACCCCGTGCTAAAGAACGCCATCGACACCGCATTCGGCAACGGCAAACTGGTGGTGGCCGCGGCCGGTAATCAGGGCTCCAGTAACCTGACGTACCCGGCGGCGTTCGAGAACGTGATTGGCGTGGGTGCAGTGGACGCCGGCCGGCGACGGGCGTCCTACTCCAATTTTGGCGGCTCGGTGGATGTGGTCGCGCCCGGGGGCGATGCCAGCCGCGATGCCAATAACGATGGCAATGCGGACGTGGTGATCAGTGCCTGGGGCGAAGACGCCGATAATACCTTTGTGCCGCGCTACACCGGTTTGCAGGGTACCTCGATGGCAGCCCCCCATGTGGCGGGCGTCTATGCGCTGATGAAAGACGCGGCCCAGAGTACCGGCGAGCCCATGACACCGGGCCGGTTTCAATCGCTACTGCGGGCTGGCGAGTTAACGGACAATGTCGGCAATGTGACGGAGTACGGCAACGGCTTGATCAACGCGGTCAAATCGGTCAATGCGGCGCTCAACGGAGCCTCGGTCACCCTGTTGTCCTCGGAGCCTTCGGCGCTGCAGTTCTCGGACTCGGCGTTTTCCCAGTCCTTTGTACTGGAGGTGTTTCCCGCGGACGGTTCGGTCTTGATCAGTGGCGTCACCTCGCCAAGCTGGCTGTCGGTTGCGCCGGAACCGTCCGGTGCGCCCACGGCGCAAACCATCACCGCAACCCTGGACACAACCGGGCTGGCGGCGGACGCTGAACTGCGTGACGTTATCAGCGTTGCCTATCAGGCAGACGGGGCGGACAAAATCCTCGATATCCCGGTTCGCTTGCAGCTTGGTAACGAGTCGGGTAACCGCGATGCCGGGCGCCACTATGTGCTGTTGCTGAATTCGGAAGACCCGGATGCACAGGCCATGCAGCAGGTGGTTGAAGCAACCGATGGGCGCTACCGCTTTGCCTTCCCCGAGGTTGCCGCCGGTCGGTATTTCCTGGTGGCCGGGTCGGATACCGACAACAACGGCTTTATCTGCGAGACTGGGGAGGCTTGTGCGGAATATCCGGTGAATGGTTTGCCTGAATTGATTTCCCTTGGTGAGCAGTCAGTCACTGGTGTAACCATTAGCACGAGCTTCCGCCGGCCCACCATCACGGCGATGGGCCTGCCAAGGATTGGGTTTGAAGGCTACCCGGTTAACACCAAATTTTCCGATACCAACGACGGTGATCGTCAGAAAGAGGTTTCTAAATGAGTTTGTTTTACCGCACCCTGCTGCCTTCAATGGCTGCTGTGATACTGCTTGCCGGGTGTGCCGGAAGTCCCAAAGAGACCGATCAAGGCGCGCCTTTAGCGCGGCAGCTGACGGCATCCGATCATTGCGGCCTGACCAGGCCAGGGCTGGTCTATCTGGACAGTCTCAAAGCCCAGCAAGCCTACAGCTCGTTAAACGGCCAGATGTTCAGCTTTGCCGCGGCGGACAATCTTGATTTCAGTCGCGAGCACTTATTGGTGGTGGCGTTGGGCAATAAGCCCACGGGTGGCTATGGCTTGACGTTGGAATCGGCGTCGTACCAAGACGAGTCCCTGGTGATAACCGCCAAACTCCGGCAGCCGCCCGCGGGCGCTGCCGTTACCCAGGTGCTGACAACGCCGTGCGTGGTGCTGGCCATTGCCGCCGAAGGCTGGGGAAACATCAAAGTTCAGGGCCATGGCCTCACGACCATGACCCGCGCGCGCTAGAGGGTGTGTTCCGGGGAACGTGGCCGCCACGCACAAAACAACCGTTGATCTTTGTCTCCGAATCCCTAAGCTATGGGCCTGTTCTTAAGACAACCGCCCGGGAGTGCCCGTACGCCTATGAGCCAGAAACTATACAACGCTGATGCCATTGAAGTCCTGACGGGCCTCGATCCGGTGCGTAAGCGCCCTGGTATGTATACCGACACCAGTCGCCCCAACCACTTGGCCCAGGAAGTGATTGATAACAGTGTCGATGAGGCTCTGGCCGGCCATGCCCGGCGCATTGACGTCGTGGTCTACGGTGATGGCTCACTCAGCGTGGAAGATGACGGCCGCGGTATGCCGGTGGATATGCATAAAGAAGAGGGCGTACCGGGGGTAGAACTGATACTGACCCGGCTGCATGCGGGCGGCAAATTTTCGGAGGGCAATTACAGCTATTCCGGTGGTCTTCACGGTGTGGGCGTGTCCGTGGTCAATGCCTTGTCGTCGCATCTGGAAGTCACCATCAAGCGTGATGGTCAACTGCATCGCATGACATTCGCCAACGGCGACAAAGCCAGTGAGCTGGAAGTCATCGATACGGTGGGTAAGCGCAACACCGGCACTCGCATCAAATTTATGCCTGATTCCGGGTATTTTGACAGCGCCAAATTCTCGATCAGTCGACTGCGTCATAATCTGCGTGCCAAGGCCGTGCTGTGCCCGGGTTTGACCGTGACCTTTACCCAGGAACAGACCGGTGAGCGCGATGAATGGTGTTATGAGGGCGGTTTGAGGGATTACCTCAAAACCGCTTTGGCGGATATCGAAGTCATACCATTGGAGCCGTTCACGGGAGAGTTTTCAGGCAATAAAGAAGAAGTGCATTGGGCCATACAGTGGCTTCCCGAAGGCGGCGAAGCCATCATGGAAAGTTATGTGAACCTGATTCCAACCGCACAGGGCGGCACCCACACCAATGGCTTGCGTACGGGCCTGCTGGAAGCCATGCGGGAATTTTGTGAGTTCCGCAGCCTGTTGCCACGGGGTGTGAAGCTGTCACCGGAAGACATCTGGGAGCGCTGCAGCTATGTGTTGTCGTTCAAGATGCAGGACCCGCAATTTTCTGGCCAAACCAAGGAGCGCCTGTCGTCCCGTGAGGCCGCCGCGTTTGTTTCCGGTGTGGTGAAGGATTCCTTTAGCCTGTGGCTGAATCAGCACACCGCTGTCGCGGAAGCGCTGGCGGAATTCATTATCAGCAACGCCCAGCGCCGTCTGCGAGCCAGCAAAAAAGTGGCGCGCAAAAAAATCACGTCCGGCCCCGCCCTGCCGGGAAAACTGGCGGATTGTTCCGGTGCCGATACCTCACGTTCGGAGTTGTTTCTGGTCGAAGGTGATTCCGCCGGCGGGTCAGCAAAACAGGCCCGTGACCGGGAATTCCAGGCCGTTATGCCTTTGCGGGGTAAAATTCTGAATACCTGGGAAGTGGATTCGGGTGAAATCCTCGCGTCCCAGGAAGTCCACGATATTGCCGTGGCCATTGGCGTTGACCCGGCCTCTGATGCCTTCGATGGCCTGCGGTACAACAAAATTTGTATTCTCGCCGACGCGGATTCGGATGGATTGCACATTGCCACCTTGCTGTGCGCCCTGTTCGTAAAACATTTCCGGCCCCTGGTTCAGGCCGGTCATGTGTTTGTGGCCATGCCCCCGCTGTATCGGGTCGATCTGGGTAAGGAAACCTTTTACGCCCTTGATGAACATGAAAAACAGGGCATTCTTGACCGCATCGCGGCAGAAAACAAAAAAGGCAAGCTGTCGGTGACCCGGTTCAAAGGCCTGGGTGAAATGAACCCGCTTCAACTCAGGGAAACCACCATGGCACCGGACACGCGCCGACTGGTGATGCTGACCCTGGAAGACGGTGACGACACCGATGAGTGCATGGACATGTTGCTGGGCAAGAAGCGGGCACCGGACCGCCGGGCCTGGCTGGAAGCCTACGGCAATATGGCGGACGTGGCTGGCTGATGCGGACCCGGTGAGCGCTGTCTGCAGGCACGGCAGCGCAAGTGGCCGTCTCCCTGTGGGGACGGCTTTCGCCGCGGAATGTTCGTGCAGACGCTGAAGGTCCCTCAGTCATCGTGCCCCTGTTAGGTTATTCTTTTTAAAGCTTTCAAAAGCATTCTTTATTCTTTCTGTGTCTCCCGAAAGTTCGATATGCTGCGCCCCTTTGACTACGAGTAATTCGAATGGAATGGCAGGGGTGGTTTTCTCTGAGTTTGGCGGGCGCGGCACTCCTGTTAATGAGTGTCGGGCGGTTTGGTCCCCACCTGGTCATGATGGGTGTGCTCGTTATACTAAGTGCCAGCGGTATTCTTGATTCCTCCCAGGCGTTAGCCGGTTTCAGTAACAGTGGCCTGATCACCGTCGTGGCAATGTTTGTTGTGGCGGCGGGTATCCATCACTCCGGCGGTGTCGATTTGCTGGTGCATCATTTGTTGAGAAATCCTCGCACGGTACGCAGCGCCCAGGCGCGCATTGCGTTTCCGGTTGCCTTGCTGAGCGGCTTCCTGAACAACACGCCGGTGGTCGCCACCATGATCCCCGCGGTGCATGCCTGGTCCCGAAAGATTGGTATCGCGCCCTCTAAGTTGATGATTCCTCTGAGCTACTCAGCCATTCTTGGGGGCACTCTGACACTGATCGGCACCAGCACCAATCTGGTGGTCAACGGCCAGTATCAGGACCTGACAGGCGAGGAAGGCTTCTCTATATTTTCGATCACGGCAGTGGGGCTGCCCGTGGCGATTATCGGGTTATTCATCATGCTGGTGTTTCTGCCGCGATGGCTGCCGGATCGCAAGGACCAGCAAAAATTTGGCGCCATGCGCGAATTCACCCTGGAGGTGGCGGTCGCACTGGACGGTCCATTGGTGGGCAAGACCGTTGGCGAGGCCGGCCTGAGGGAGCTTGAAAGACTGTATCTGGTGGAGATTGAACGTGACGGCAGCGTCGTTACGGCCGTGCCGTCGGAAGAGCGTCTGCGCGGAGGAGACCGTCTGGTTTTTGCTGGCGACACCCAGGCGATCTCCGATCTGCTGCGTATCAACGGCATTGTGCCATCCGTACACGATGATGAGCCCAGCCTCAGTAAAGATCGGGCTGAGCGGCGATTGGTGGAAGCCGCACTGTCACCACAGTCGGATGTGCTCGGGTTAACCATTCGGGACGCCCGGTTTCGCGACCGTTATGGCGCAGTGGTGTTGGCGGTGGCCCGGGGGGGCGAGCGTGTCTCGGGCAACCTCGGCAATATTCGCCTGAAAACCGGTGATGTGCTGTTACTGGAAGCCCGGCCAGCCTTCGTGAGTCGGCAGCGTTATGCCAAAGATTTTCTATTAATCAACGATCTCGAAACCGAAACACCGCGTCACGACCGGGCCTACTTGTCCTGGGGCATTCTGTTGGTGCTGGTGGCGGCCGCGGCCGGTGGCTTGTTGAGCATGCTCAATGCCGCATTGATGGGCGCAGCGCTGATGATCCTGAGCGGGTGCTGTTCGGTCGGGCAGGCGCAAAAAGCCGTGGACGTGCCAGTGATTCTAACCATTGCCGCCTCATTCGCACTGGGCGCCGCGCTTGAAGCGACCGGTGCCGCGGGTTTTGCAGCCAGGTCCATTCTGCTGCTGAGCGATGGCCATGCGGTGGTGACGTTGTTGCTGGTGTATTTTTCAGTGTCAGTACTGACCGAGGTGGTCACTAATAACGCCGCCGCCGTGTTGGTCCTGCCGGTGGTCTTGTCGATGACGACCGCAATGAATGCGCCGGCGGAGCCCTTCGTGATTGCGGTCATGATGGCGGCGTCCGCCAGTTTTGCGACCCCGTTAGGCTACCAGACCAACATGATGGTGTTCGGCCCAGGCGGTTATCGATTTATGGATTTTATTCGCGTTGGCGTGCCCATGAACCTGGTCATCGGGTCCGTGACAGTGGTTGTGATATCGGTTGTGTACGGTATTCCCTTCGCCTGATCGTGCTTTGGCTGGCTGCAGGGATTGTGGTGTGCCCGCCATCAATTGCCAGTGGCGTACTACTGGGCCAGCACATCACAGCAAAGCACGCGCAGGGCACCTTGCTGGTAATAGGCAAGGGACAACGTCACACACATGTGGGCTCCTGCAATCGACAGGTAGGGACGTGTGACGTGGATGTGATCGGGTTGGGCAAGGGCCTGCTTCAGGTACTGTTGGCGGTACCAGTCGGCACTGACGGTGTTTTCAAGTGGACGAAAGCGCGGGTCGAGTGTGTTGGCAATGGAGCGGGAGATCAGTGTTTTCTCGACCTGAACGCCACTGGCATCAATCAGGTAGCATCGTGATACCGAGTGGTGCCCCAGCAGTTCAACGCAGCTTTGCTCAAGGTTGTTGCCAAACCTGAGTTTGTTGACGGCACTCTGGAAGTAGCTGCTGAAAAAGTCAGTGATCTGTTGGGTTGGGTCCAGTTGGACGCGGCTCCTGCTTTTGTAGTCGGTCAGCAGCTGTTCAAGGTTGGTGCCGACGGTGGTCATCTCCTGCAGCTCAATGCTGGGCCGACTGAAGTAGAACCCCTGCACAAAATCCACACCGGCATCGATGGCAATCATTGCTTGATCTTTCGTTTCAACCCCTTCCAGCAATACCAGGCAGCCAGACTGATGGAGTAGCGAGGCAATACCGTTGAGAATCTGGCGTGCTTTTTTGTCCGCTGTGGCTCGCGTGAGCAACGTTCTGTCAAGCTTGACGATGTCGGGTGAGAGATTCCAGACACGCTCGAAATTGGAATGGCCCGCGCCGAAGTCGTCGATGGCGGTGAGGCAACCGAGCTGCTGGTAGTAAGCGACCGTATCCCGAAGTTGCTGGGAGTCGTCGGTGGGTTGTTCAACAATTTCGACCACAATCCGATGGGGTGGTAAGCCGGTTTGCCTGAGCAACTTGCCAAAAAAGGAGTCACATTGCCGGCCATTGGCGACCACTTTGGGCGAGATGTTCAAGAACAGCCAATTGATCTGGTCGTCCAGCGCCGAATAATTTTTAACATGGAGATAGCGACACAGCCGATCAAGTAATACGTTTTCGGGTTCACTGGTCGGTAACTGAAATAAATGCAGCGGCAGAACGCTGGAATTGTCGTTATCAAAAGCGCGGATGAGTGCTTCGTAGCCAACTACCCGTTTGTGGGAAATACTAAAAATCGGTTGTAAAGCGGTTCTGAGGGTCAGGCCCTGGAAGCTTGCGCTCCAGCCGTGCTCGTGCTCGGTCAACATTGGGCTGAGAAGGTCGAATTCAGGGTCTGCCATTCGATCAGGCAAGTATTTTGACATAGCTCGGCACTGGAAATGTTGGACGAATTCGCCAGATGACCCTGCTGGGGGATGGCTATCCAGCCTGGTTTACACTAAATACAGTGGGGTCGTGGTGGTCGGATTGAATGAACACGACCGGGGTAATGATGCCAAATAACCCGAAATGTTACCAGTGGTTCATGTGTAACTGATTGTAAAGCGCGGGAAAATACGGAAGTGGGTCTTGCTTGCGCTGACCCTGGGGGCGTTGCTTACACGACAAAAAAGACCGAGTCAGAACAGGTCTTTTCGGTCTTTTGGCAATCGACAATCAGTTGTTGCTGGGTACGACGACGCTTTCGTCAAATTCAACTTCCATTTTGCCTCTCCCTAATATGAATTCAATTGAATGGGTGCATGTTCGACCTTTCCACCGAGACCGAGATTCCGTCTACCGGTTAAAGCCGGTGTCACCTTACGTATGCATTCAGTTTATCATTCCGATGAATCCCCTCAATCCGTAATACCCGTATGCGACAAAAGTCAAGCATCAGTTTTTCTGATCATGCTATCCAAAACATTTCGATTGGCATTTTAGTCGATGGTTCATACACTTAATTTTTTACGCACCGTGCAGGCAGCACAGGGAGGAATTCGTCCATGCAGGTACGCAACTCGGTCGATCGTTTCGGCTTTGTAAGCATCAGCCTTCACTGGCTGATAGCGCTTGCCGTGTTTGGCATGTTCGGCCTCGGTTACTACATGGTAGACCTGACTTACTACGACGAGTGGTACCGGTCCGCGCCGCACCTGCACAAAAGCGTCGGGCTGCTGCTGTTTGCCGCCGTGATATTCAGAATCGTTTGGCGCTTGCTGAATGCGCAACCTGCAGCGTTGGCAACGCACAAACGCTGGGAAGTCCTGACGGCCAATCTGATGCACGGGGTGTTGTATGTGCTGATGTTAACGGCCATGGTTAGCGGGTATTTGATTTCCACCGCCGACGGGTCCGCCATTGAACTCTTCAACTGGGGCCAGGTGCCTTCCGTGACCGGGAACGTGAGATTTGTAGAAGAAACCGTGGCCGCCGTGCATTACTGGTCAACGTGGGCGCTCGTGGCACTGGCAACGCTCCATGCGATTGCAGGATTGAAACACCATTTTTTAGATAAAGACGATACGCTCCGGCGAATGTTAGGGCAGGGATAGTCGGGCGTTTACCCAGGTGCGGAGAGCTGCATCATTAGTGCAACCCAAGCCCATGAGGGCTTGTTAAGGAGATGTTTGAATGAAGAAGCAACTGTTAGCCTCGGTTTTGTCGATCGCGATGATTGGCGCAGTACAGGCCACCGAACACAGCGGTACCTACGACTTTGATACCAAGGGACAACACCAGTTTGTGACCTTTAAAATATCGCATCTGGGATATAGCTGGCTGTATGGTCGTTTCAACAGTTTTGATGGTCAGTTTGTCTATGATGAGGCAAACCCTGGGAACAGTTCAGTGAAGGTCACGATCGATACCTCTACGGTTGACTCCAATCATGGCGAACGTGACAAGCATTTGCGCAGTGAAGATTTTCTTTATGTCAGCGAATTTCCGCAGGCGACCTTCACGAGCACACAAGTAAACCTGGCGGACAGTGACGAAGCTACCATTGTCGGTGATCTGACGCTTCGCGGTGTGACCAAGGAAGTGACTCTGGACGTTGACATGATCGGTCACGGTGCGGACCCATGGGGCGGCTACCGGATGGGCTTTGAAGCTGGAACCGAGCTTAAACTGGCCGACTTCGGTATACCGACGGAGCTCGGTAAGGCGTCAGAAACCGTAGAAATTATCATTTCGGTGGAAGGTGTGCGGCAGTAAGTCATTGCCGGTTTGGAAATGGTGGTCGGGCAGCGAGTAGCGCTGCCCGACCAAGTTGTGGATCCACGGGTGTTGCCTAAAGCCAGCAGCCACGGATACATGCCTTCGACGGGGCTCCCTGTGGGGGGGGCGATGTTGGGAAGGAGCCCGGCAGGCCAGGCAAGTCGTTTCCAGCTCAGACTCGGAAGCGACCTGTTTGTGTCTTCAGTTCGCTGGCGTAATCAGCAAGCAAATCGCTAATTCGGTCAATATCGCCCGACCGCTTGGCGCTGTCTGTGGCGAGGTCGTTGATATCGGTAATACTTCGATTGATCTCGTCGACGACCTGAGTCTGTTCTTCCGTGGCCGATGCAACACTGGTGTTAATGTCACTGATGTGGGTTATAGCCTCAGTGATAGCGACCAGCTCCACCTCGGCCTGGGCTGATAACTTTTCAGTTTCCTCGGCTTCTGTACTACCTGTTTCCATCACCGACACAATCTCGGCCACGCCCGTTTGCAAAGTGGTGATCATGGTTTGGATATCTGCTGTCGATTTCTGGGTGCGCTGTGCCAGCGTTCTGACTTCGTCCGCAACAACGGCAAAACCCCGGCCCTGCTCTCCGGCTCTCGCGGCTTCAATGGCGGCATTCAATGCCAGCAAGTTAGTTTGTTCTGCAATCCCCCTAATCACATCAAGCACTTGAGTAATATTCTGAGAGTCATCGGACAACCGGCGGATGACCGTTACGGCCGTGGCGATCTGGCCTGCCAACCGCCTGACCTGTTCAGACGAATTGCGTATGATTTTGCCCCCGTTGTCGCCGTTATCCTGGGCTGTCCTTGCGATCTCTGCCGCCCTGGAGGCGTTTCCGGCCACTTCTTCAATAGCGCTTTGCATTTCGTTGATGGCGGTTGCAACCATTGAGATCGAGTCGGTCTGGCGCTCAACGCCCTTATTGTTGTCTTTAGCGGCTGTCTCCAGATTTTGTGCACCCTCACCTAACTTATCGCTTAATTGCTGTATGGATGCGATCATGTTCTGAAGGTTCGCCAGAACACGATTGAAGCTGCTGGCGAGCTTGCCCAGGTCATCGTCGTTCTCAACGGGGACCCGCTTGTTCAAGTCGCCTTCACCTTCCGCGATATTGTCCAGTTGCCGACGAATGGTGTTTATTGAACCAATGATCAACTTAAGGAAGACAGTAAACAGTACAATGCTGGCGAGGACTGCAATGGCAGTGATAACCAGGGTGATGATTCCGCTGCGCTGACCTTCAGTGGAGGCCTGTCGTGCTGTCTCTGCCGCCTCACTGTCAGCCAGCCCGCCGACGCGGTCGTAATAGTCCCTGAGGGTGGAAAAGGCCGCGCTGGAGTCACCATTGAGCAACTCGCTGGCGCTATCACTCTGGCCGTCACGGGCCAGTTGCATTGAAGTGGTTGCGAGCTTTTTCCAGGCAGAGTACGCCGCATCGAACCCGTCCAGTTCTTGCGAGACCTTGGTGCCTTTCAGCAGACCCTCTGCCTTGTTCATCCGGTCCAACGCCTGTTGCGAGTTTTCTTCGAAATCGTTGGTCAGGGATTGCCCGTCCGCGTTGTTGGCCATTGCTGTAATGAAGGCCATCTGGGCAACCAGCGCCTGATAGAGGTCTCGGTCGGCATTCAGCACGGCGCTTGACGCGGGCAGAAATCGATCCGCAACCGCATCGGTATTGGAGATCAGGTTGTTAGAGGTGTAGGTGCTGAACAGGCCTATAAGGATAAGAGCGGATGCTGAAATGGCGAAGGGTAGGGCAATTTTTGTTCTGAGTCCGAGCGATGGTGTAAGCGCCATGAGTGCTTTCCTAAACTACCAAGTAGGATCGTGAACAAAATAATAGCATGTGCGGAACCAAAGTCACGTTGGTGAACACGCAGGATCGTTCATGGCGATTGTATCGGCGAAATCAGGGGGAACTGTTCGGCTCGGCGTTCGGGTGTTCGGGCCGGCAGGACTTGCACAGGTGGCGCTGGCGCCAGAACTGAGCGGTAAAAATAACCAGCCAGATCAGCAGCCCAGCCCATAAGTAGGGTGCGGGCATTTGAAACCTGCCACTGATCGCGAACTCCACGAGCAACATAAGTACCAGTGCAAGCACTGCATTGACCATTGCAGTTACCATGGCTTGCCCGCAGGCTTTCAGGTTGCGTTTCATAGGACTCCGCTGATTCTGAAGTGGAAAACGGTCATCTACAGTTGGTGTCAGCATACGGCTAGGGTTACCGTCTCTCCATGCGGGAATTCCGCTATTTAAAAGACAGGGCGGGAAGCGCCGGATAAGTCTGTTGGCAATTCGGCGAGCCTTGAGGGCCTGGATTTCTGGGTTTTGCGTTATCAATGTGGGGCCGCTCGCCGGTAATGGCCCGTCTTGAAAACAGACGGTTGTTGCCAGGTTGCGAAACGTTGACCGGGGCGGGCCGGCATCACCAACAGACTTATTCTGAGGTTCCTGGGTAAGAGATTGGTGTCCAGCGCCTTGGCTCCATATAATGAGCACCCTGAAAGGTTACCGGCGGGTAGCAAACAGAACTCACAACAGAAAATAAGAGGCCCACATGGCAGAGTTTCAGACAACGGATGAAGGGTTTGAACGGGTTGCGCTGAGAGATTACACGGAAAAGGCGTACCTTGATTACTCGATGTACGTCATCCTTGATCGGGCACTTCCCAATGTGGGCGACGGGCTGAAACCGGTCCAGCGGCGCATCGTTTACGCCATGTCGGAGCTGGGTCTGAAGTCGACGTCCAAATATAAAAAGTCCGCTCGAACAGTGGGCGATGTGCTCGGTAAATTCCATCCGCACGGCGATAGTGCCTGCTATGAAGCCATGGTGTTGATGGCGCAGCCGTTCTCCTATCGTTACCCACTGGTGGATGGCCAGGGCAACTGGGGCTCACCCGATGATCCCAAGTCGTTTGCGGCCATGCGTTACACCGAGTCAAGGTTGGCGCGGTTTGCCGATGCGCTGCTCAGTGAGTTGGGGCAGGGCACCGTGGATTGGGTGCCAAACTTCGATGGCACCATGGATGAGCCCTCTACATTGCCCGCGCGCCTTCCTCACGTGCTGTTGAATGGCACCACGGGTATCGCGGTGGGCATGGCGACGGACATTCCACCTCACAACGTACGAGAGGTCACAACCGCGTGTATACGGTTGTTGGAGGTGCCCAACACCACCGTTGAGCAGCTATGCGAACACATCAAGGGACCGGATTTCCCGACCAGCGCTGAAATCATTACGCCGCGCAAAGACTTGCTGCAAATGTACGAGACCGGTCGGGGGTCGTTGCGGATGCGCGCCCGCTGGGTTAACGAAGGCGGTGAGATTGTCGTGACCGATCTGCCCCATCAGGTATCCGGCAATCGGGTTCTGGAACAAATCGCCCAGCAGATGCAGGCCAAAAAACTCCCCATGGTCGGTGACCTTCGAGACGAGTCTGATCATGAAAACCCCACACGGTTGGTTATTATTCCGCGATCGAACCGGGTTGACCTCGATGGCCTGATGACGCATTTGTTTGCCAGCACGGACCTGGAAAAAACCTATCGGGTCAATATTAACGTCATCGGCAATGATGGCCGGCCGGCAGTGAAGGGTCTGCATACCATCCTGACCGAGTGGTTGAGTTATCGTCGTACCACGGTGACCCGCCGACTGCAGTTCCGGCTCGATAAAATTCTGGCCCGGCTGCATTTGCTGGAAGGCTTGTTGATTGCCTATCTCAACATTGACGAAGTCATTGAGATCATCCGCACCGAGGACAAGCCCAAGGCCGAATTAATGGCGCGGTTTGGGCTGTCGCCAGACCAGGCCGAGGCCATTCTTGAGTTAAAGCTGCGCCATCTCGCCAAACTGGAAGAAATGAAAATTCGCGGCGAGCAGGATGAATTGGCCGCCGAGCGTGACGAACTGCAATCCATTCTGGGCTCTGATCAGCGCCTGATAGCGCTGATCAAATCCGAGCTTGAGGCCGATGCAGAGACTTATGGCGATGACCGCCGCTCACCCATTGTGGAACGTGAAGAAGCCAAAGCATTCAGCGAACTTGATTTGGTGTCTAATGATCCGGTGACCGTGGTGTTGTCGGACAAAGGCTGGGTCAGGGCTGCAAAGGGCCATGATATTGAGCCCGAGGGACTGAGCTACAAGTCCGGCGACCGTTTTGCGATGGCGGCGCGTGGCCGCAACAACCAGCAGGCCATTTTCCTCGATTCAACCGGTCGGGCCTATTCCATGCTCGCCCATACGTTGCCTTCGGCGCGGGGCCAGGGCGAGCCGCTGACGGGCCGCATAAACCCCCAGTCGGGGGCGACCTTTGCCGGGCTACTGATGGGCGAGCCTGCTGAAAAAGTGTTGTTGGTGACCGATGGAGGCTATGGTTTTGTTACCGCTATCGAGGAAATGATCAGCAAGAATCGTAACGGCAAGACGCTGGTCAACGTGCCGAAAGGTGCTCGCATCATGGCGCCGATAATGGTGCCACGGAGCGACGACCTCTTGTATCTGGCGGCCATTTCCAATGAAGGCCGGATGCTGGTCTTCCCGCTCAGCGAGTTGCCTGAACTGGCCAAAGGCAAGGGCAACAAAATCATCAGCATTCCGTCGGCGCGAGTACAGAATCGCGAGGAGTATGTGGTCTCGGTGGCGGTCTTCGGCCAGTCGGATCAACTCCAGATTCGAGCGGGTAAGCGCAAGATGAACCTGCACTTCGGTGACCTCGAGCATTACCTGGGGGAGCGGGGCCGTCGTGGGCATAAATTGCCGCGCGGGCTTCAGCGGGTGGACGGCATTGATGTAGTGAGTGCCGCAACACCGGAAGTCTACGAGGAGTACAAAGACAGTGAGTGAACTGGTCCTGATGAACGTGTCCGGCCGGGATAAGCCCGGTCTGACGTCGGAGATTACCGGTATTATGGGGCGCTTTGACGTTCGGATTCTGGATATTGGGCAAGCGGTTATTCACGACCACCTGACCTGGGGCATTTTGGCTGAAATCCCGGATGAGTCGCAGGCGTCACTGGTGATCCGGGAACTGTTGTTTCGTCTGCACGCGCTCGATCTGCAGGTCCGGTTTGCCCCTATTACCGAGGCAGAGTACCAACAGTGGGCGGCGGGTCGAAACCGTGCCTGCTACATCGTGACGTTGCTGTCCCGTGATATCAAAGCAGAGCAAATAGCCCGGGTCTCTGCGATCACCGCGCGTCATGGCCTGAACATCGACAACATTACCCGGCTGTCGGCGCGGCCTTCCCTGACGGCTTCCGACAATCGTATCGCCTGTATCGAATTTTCAGTGCGCGGCTCACCCGCCGATCCGGAGCAATTGCGCTCTGATTTCCTGCACATTGCCGGGGAAATGAACGTCGATATCGCATTTCAGGAGGACTCCATTTTCCGCCGTAACCGTCGGTTAGTGGTGTTTGATATGGACTCGACCCTGATCGAGGCGGAAGTTATAGACGAGCTGGCCCGGGAAGCGGGCGTTGGCGATCAGGTCGCTGAAATTACCGAGCGGGCGATGCAGGGGGAGTTGGACTTCGGTCAAAGCTTTGCCGAACGTCTGGCCTTGCTGAAGGGACTGGATGAATCCGTGCTGGAGTCTATTGCGGAGCGCCTGAAGCTGACCGAGGGTGCGGAGGACTTGGTGCGTCGCTTGAAATCACTGGGCTATCGCACTGCCATTCTGTCGGGTGGATTTATGTATTTTGCCAAGCATCTCCAGCAAGTGCTGGGCATCGATTATGTCTACGCCAATGAGTTGGAGATCGAGCACGGCAAAGTCACCGGGCGCGTTTCGGGTCGGATTGTGGACGGTCAGCGCAAAGCGGAGTTACTCAAGGAGATAGCCGCTCGCGAGAATGTCTCGCGCGAGCAGGTAATCGCCGTTGGGGATGGTGCAAATGACCTTCCCATGCTCAGCCAGGCGGGACTTGGCGTTGCGTTTCGTGCCAAGCCCGTGGTTAAAGAATCCGCTCGCCACTCCATTTCAACGCTGGGGCTGGATGCGATTCTGTACCTGATTGGCTTTCGGGAAAGCGATACTCACTGATCGCCAAAGTCGTAATTCATCTCTGGTACGGGCGCCTGCAGATAGTAGCCTTGAATGTAATTGACCCCGGCCTGCCACAGCGTCGCTAGTACGGCGGCGTTTTCAACCAGCGGGATAATGGTGAGTTTGCCGGTGCTTTGCAGCGATTTCACCATTTCCTTGATTCGCTCTTTCGCGTCTTCGTTTTTCTGGATTTCCTCCGTGAACGAGCCGTCAATTTTCACGTAATCCACGTCGACGTGCTTCAGTGTATTAAACGGATTCAAGGCACAGCCGAACTGGCAAATTGACACTTTGCAGTGAAGCTCGTGCAATGAGCGCGAGAATTCCTTGGCCTGCTTGGTGTAGCTGTTGGCATCACCTTCACGAATCTGGAAAATCAGCGAATCACCCGGTAACCGGGCCGCTTTGAGCGCCACGCTCAGCCACGAGGTGAAGGTTTTATCCTGCACCGTCTCACCCGTGACGTTGAGAAATAGCCGTGAGTCATGCCCCTTTGAGCGATGTCCTGCCAGTTGTTTTATGGTCTGCAGAATGACCCAGCGATCAATTTTGCTGGCCATGTCTGAGGGCCCCATGGGCGGCAAGAAATCGTATGGCGAGACATCTTCGTTGTCTTTGTCCAACATGCGCACCAGAGCTTCGTAGTGTTCCTCGCCTTCACCACGCAAGTTGATGATGGGCTGGAATAATAGGCGGAAGCGGTTTTCATCCAGTGCTTTTTGAATCGCTTCGATGGAGTTGTCGTCGTCCAGACTCTCAAATTGAGCCGGATTGTATACCACCACCCCGTTGCCGGCGTTATGGCCTTCCAGTTTTCTCACTTCGGCTGAAGCCGTATACGCACGACTCATCAAGTCAGAGCCCTTGGGGCTGTTTTCAGTAATCGCCGCCACACCGATGCTGACCGTTAATTGCACGGTGCGTTCGCTGACATCAAACAGATGGTCTTCCACTTTTTTACGAATGTTCTCGCAGACGTCCGCTAAGCGCTTTTCTTCGCAAGGCTGCGCAAGAATGCAAAAGGCATCATCGCTGAGACGAGCCAGGGTCATTTGCTCGTCAACCTGGTCCCGAAGTATGGCAGCGAGGTCGCCCAGTACAAGATCCGCGCCGGCAATGCCTGCCTGGCTCTTCATCGCCATGAACTCATCCAGAGCAATGTAGGCCAGAGCGCCGTCCTGATGTTTTTCGCCAACCGTGACAATGGCCTTGCTGAGTGCGTCCATCAGATGCTGCCGGTTATACAGTCCGGTCAGAAGATCCTGACTGCTGATCTTGCGCAGTTTCTCTTCCAGCTCGGCGTCGTTCTGTTCCGGTTGAATCACAATCTGAGTGCAGGGTTCACCGTCGTAAGTCGCGGAGGACGCGCTCATTTTAATGCGTATTTCGGTGTCGTCACTGCGCCGGGCCACACCATTCATGAAGACCCCATCGGTCTGGGATTCGGCGAAGGACTTCATGAAGTCTTTATAGGGAACCTGGCTCTCACTGGCGAGCGTATCCAGCAAGGGGATGCAGATCAAGTCGTCAATGTCGTCGTAGCCGAGAAAATCCATATAGGACTGGTTTGCATAAATATGCATGCCATCGTTGATATACGCGATGGCGTCTTTTGAGCTTTCCAGCAACAGCTGGCAGCGTTGCTCAGCTTCTCGCAGATGTGACTCCAACGTTCGGCGCTTGCGACGTTCATCCAGCGCAGCCAGTTCGCGTTTGGCCGTCAGAATCACCAGGTCGCTGTACCCGAATGGCACCGTGTCCTGCGCCCCCGCCTTCATGAAAGCCACCGTGCGGTCTCGACCGAAGTCTTCGGTCAGCAGAATAAAGGGTATATCTTTATCGAGTCGACGGATCATTCCGAGTGCATCTTCGGGTTTGAATTCTTGCTCGACGTCACGGGCCAGCAATAAATCCCAGTTGCTGGTTTTTATTGCTTCCTCAAGATCTTCTTGAGAGGTTACCCGGTGCGCTCGAGTGGCATGCCCGGCATTTCGAAGGAGGCTGATCAGGGTTTCGGCGTCGTTTTGGGACGGGTCCAGTATCAGCAGGTGAACCGTTGCGTTTTTTTTCTGCATTCCAGGGAGGTCTCTCGCAATACGCTGTTCGTTGTTATGAGAGTGAATCGGCCGCAAAACAGAGGACAGCCGTGTGCTCTTTCACAGTGGGTGAATGATGCAGGGGATAATGTTCAATAACAACCCTAAAGGCAGTGCTACCGCGCCATCTTGTGTGAAGGTCGGCCAAATTTTAGCTTCGTTGCGGCATCACAGCGATGGCCAGAGCGAATCAAATTCGTCCTCGCTCGCGCTGCCAGACGATTGGGGCACGTGGCTGGAAGCGGTATTCAAACCCTGATTCTGAAGCTTTAGCTCAAACTGACTGATGCTGCCGGTGGCGGAGACACGACTGGAGAGTTGCCCCTGGTCCTCTCGTCCATCGTGCAGCATGGTGATGCGGCTGCCAGTCTGGAAGGGTAGCCGGGGTGTAATCAGGGACGCGGACTGATTGACAGCACTGATTTCCGGCAGCAGCAAACCGCGTAAATATTCGCTGCTGTTACCCACTTTCTGGATAAGGCGGATGCCACAGGGTGAGGCGCTGGGGGCCAATAGCTCAACGCCCACCTGCGTGCCCTGGTTTCGTGCCTGGCGAATCCAGCGTACAACCGCCACGCTCCAGGGGTGCGAGGATTGCTCCCGCACGCCCAATACCTCACCTGCCTGCAACGCCGGAGGCACCTCCGACTCCCAGCCAACGCAATAGCCTCCGGGGCTGGTGTTGATCAGCAGCGTCTGATAGGACTTTGGCTGGTGCTTGTCCGGCAGGCCGTTCTCCGCAGAGCCTCCGCTACCTCGAAATGTGATCGGCACGTCGGCTGACGTCATGGCATCCTCAATGGGCGCTGCATCCGCGACCCCGGCCCAGGGATCGTTTTTGCGACGGGAGCTGCTGAGAAATTGATTCGTGTCATCCTCGTCACGCTGCAAGTCATTGCCCGCAACGAACTGATTGAAGCTTTTATTGCCGGCGATAAAGTAGTGGGCGGCGGTGAGGCCCACACAGATTTCAAGACGACCTTGACTGGTAATACGGTTGAAGTTGCGTTTGGTCAGAATGCCCAGTGCTTGAGACAGGTGTGTCAGTAGGGTGTCAGTAACCGCCGCGGGCAGGGCAATTCGGGCTTCATGCTCTGGCTGCCTGCGTTCGGTCCGGGCATGCAGGTACTCAGAGATGCGCTCGGACAATTCTGTGGTATCGAAACCAAAACAGTCACTGTTGGGCTCTTGCTGCAGCAGGCTTCGATAAATCGGCGCTGAATCCCGCTCCATGTTGATTACGAACAGCGCGGACTCGGACAACGTGGGTTGGCACACGACCAGGTCTGTCCAGACCTCAAACAATTCGTACGCCTGCATGAGCTCGTTTTGTCGAAGCTGGTTGGGGCGTGCGCAACCCAACAGCAGCACTCGCTTGTAGGCATCGCCGACCAGGCTGCTCTTGCGGTGGCTCAGCATGTTGTCATCGACGGGCATGTCGACCAGCTTGTTAAGGTGAGCAAAGCGGTATATGTGGTGGCATTCCAACCAGCTTCTCGCAGGGCTTGGGCAGTAAAGCTGGTGCGCTCGCACAATCGTTGCGCCAAGATCCGACAGGGCCCGGTGACAACTGAGTGCAAGCGATTTCCGGTTTCTGTCAATGTTGCCCGCATCAACGAGTTCCTGGATGCAGGTTTTGTAACCGCTGGCCAGGTGAAGCTGAAGTGCCTGGGACAGATTGGCGATTTTGCGCTGCTTGTCGGGCAGGGCGATGGCCATACCCAGGTAATGACGCGCCAGCTCGCCACAGACGAAGTGAATTTTAGGCCGTATGAGTTCGAGCAGCTGTATGCGCTGGGCAGGAGCGATGATTAACTGATTCAGCTCGATAATGGCATGGTAAAGCTGTTTCGAGGCTTCCCCCATATTGGCCATGGGCAAATGACTGGCCCATTCTCTGAATCCCTTCGACGAGGTTTCGCAGAACGACAGGCTGCCAATTTTCTGTTCTGGTACGGTCAGGTCGGGTTTCAGAGTCATGCCTTCCATTCAAGTGTATGCCGGTAACTGGGCTGGCGAATACGCCATTGGATTTTCAACGTTCGCCCTTGAAGCCGCTTCATAACGTTGTGGTCCTGTTCGCAACGATTGGAAAGCGCCTGAATTACAGATTTTTATGGTCAACGTTCATGAACTGTAAAGTAGCAAAGCGCTGACAGAAAGCCAGCACCCTTCAAGTTGACAATCTTTCACAAACTTGAAACATATTGCCTTGAATATTGAGTTAATTTATGGCTCTAGCCGTCGATATACAAGTCCAATGGTGTTTTTGCTGCTCTACCCGGGACTTCTCGCACCAGTCTGGGCACCAGGAAGCCGGGTAGCGTGGCCAGCAAGTCTCTCACCAGGGCCCGCGCCTGGTTGTCACTGACGTCAAAATGGTGCGCCCCTTCAACGGGGTCAAACGCGTGCAGATAGTAAGGTAGCACGCCCGCGTCGAACAGCGCTTCGCTGAGATTCGCGAGCACCTGACTGGAATCGTTGACGCCCTTTAAAACGACACTCTGGTTCAGCAGTGTAGCGCCTGAGGCGCGGAGTCTGGCCAGTGCCTGCCGAACCGATGCGTCAATTTCATTGGCATGGTTAATGTGTAAAACGACCACTTTCTGCAACGGGCTGGCTGACAGCCAGCTTATCAATGAATCATTCACTCGCTGTGGAATCACGACCGGTAATCGGGTGTGGATGCGCAGTCGTTTAATGTGCGGGATGGCGGCCATATCGTTAGCCCAGCGGGCAAGCAGTCGGTCATTGGCGACCAGTGGATCGCCACCGCTGAAAATAACCTCGTTGATTTCAGGTGCGGCGGTCAGTGATTCAATGACCTGATCTCGATCCTGCGGGGACAGCCGGTGATCGTCATACGGGAAATGGCGACGAAAACAGTATCGGCAGTTGATGGCGCATTGGCCCGTTACCATCAATAACGCTCTGCTACGGTATTTCTGTATCAACCCAGGGCTGGCGGATGCGATTTTTTCCTGTAGCGGGTCGCGAACGAAACCGGATACGGTCGCCCCTTCCTCCGCCAGTGGCAGGACCTGCCGTAGCAAGGGATCCTGAGCGTTGCCGTACTCGATTCGCTGGAGATAAGGTTGTGGGACGCGAATTGGAAATAAAACGTGGCCAGTAGTGGCGCCAGGCAGCCACTGGTCTGGGTCCAGGCCCAACTGTGTCAGCAAAGCCCGAGGCTCTGTCAGGGAGTTTGCAAGGAGTTGTTGCCAACTCTGTTGGGTGATATCTGACTGGTGGGCTTCTACCAGAGTGGGGGTTCGCTGTATCATAACGGGCTTTCGACTCTCAACAGCGTCATTTCAGGTGATATTTTCATGGCTTCATATTCTACCAATGAATTCCGCAGCGGTCTTAAGGTTTTACTGGACGGTGACCCTTGCGCCATTCTGGAAAACGAATTTGTTAAACCTGGCAAGGGTCAGGCGTTCAATCGGGTTAAATTGCGCAACCTGATGTCCAACCGGGTCTGGGAGCGCACCTTTAAGTCAGGTGACTCGCTTGAGGCAGCGGATGTTCTTGATCAGGAAATGGAATACCTCTACACCGACGGTGAGTTTTGGCATTTCATGTTAACCGACGGTTCTTTTGAGCAGTACCCGGCGGACGCAAAAGCGGTCAGCGATGTCTTGAAGTGGCTCAAAGAACAGGATGTTTACACCGTGACTTTGTACAACGGTGCCCCATTGTCCGTGACACCGCCCAATTTTGTCGAACTTGAAGTCGTCGATACGGACCCAGGTATGAAGGGCGATACGGCGCAGGGTGGCACCAAGCCCGCAACGTTGTCCACCGGTGCCGTGGTCAACGTGCCGCTGTTTATCACCATTGGTGAGGTACTAAAGGTCGACACCCGCAGCGGCGAATACGTGAACCGCGTCAAAAGCTGAGGCTGCGGTTTGTTCGATAAGCCGGCAGCTGGCTGGCGCCCGTCAGCCTCATTGAATGCGCTTGAAAGCCGTGCACAACAGCTACACTTTGTGCGCGACTTTTTTGCTGCTCGCAAGGTACTTGAGGTTGAGACGCCGGTGCTGGCTGGACACGGTGTGAGTGACCTCAACATCGACAGCGTAAAAGCATGTGTGGCCGCAACTCCGGGACATTCGGATCTGGAGGCCTGGCTTCAAACCTCCCCTGAATATCATATGAAGCGACTATTGGCCGCTGGCGCAGGTGCTATTTACCAGATATCGCGGGCGTTTCGCGACGGTGAGCGAGGCTCTCGTCACAACCCCGAATTCTCCTTGCTGGAATGGTATCGTCCTGGTTTTGATGATCAGCAACTGATGCAGGAAGTTGGTGAGCTGGTGTGTGACTGGTTGCAATTGCCGAATCCACAACGGCTCTGCTACCGCGATGCCTTGATCAAGTTTGTCGGTCTGGACCCGTTTGAGGCTACGCAACAGTGTCTTGCTTCCCGTTGTGAGGCCTGGGTGGGTGCCGATCTCGCGCATACGCTTGAGCGCGATGCGTGTCTTGATATTTTGATGAGTCATGAAGTCGAACCGGCATTGCGAAGCGAGCCACCCACTTTCATTACTCATTACCCTGCCAGTCAGGCGGCGTTGGCGAAAACGTCACGGATTGAAGGGCTTGAGGTCGCCCATCGTTTCGAGCTTTATGTGGAGGGGGTCGAACTGTGCAACGGGTATTGGGAATTGACCGATGCGACGGAGCAGCGGCGACGGTTTGAGCAGGATAATCAACGCCGAGCGGATGCAGGCAAACCCATAATGCCCCCCGACGAGCGCTTTCTGTCGGCCATTGACGCAGGATTGCCCGACTGCTCGGGCGTTGCCCTGGGCCTGGACAGATTGCTGATGCTTAAGCTGGGCACGGGTTCGATCGACGATGTGATTGCGTTTCCGATCGAGCGAGCCTAGTGTGCCCTCAAAACGTGCCCCGGTCAGCCTGGGAAATAATCATTGATGCTTTTGTCCGGGCGTTAACCGTCACGACGGCCAAACGCTTGCCCCATCTTGACGGACGATTCGGCGGTCAGCTCTGGGTTCCACTTAACGGCGTCTTTTGGCACAACCATTACCACCGTCGAACCTAGCCGAAAACGGCCCATTTCCTCGCCCTTCTCGAAACATATAGGGTTGGCGCTATCGTTATAGCGAACACTGCTCACATCTTTGGTGCCGGGCGCGACGATGCCCGCCCAGGTGGTTTCGACGCTGCCGACAATCATGGCGCCCACCAATACCAGAGCCATAGGGCCAAACTCGGTATCAAAAATGGCGGCCACACGCTCATTGCGTGCGAACAGGTTCGGCACGTTTTGAGCGGTTACGGGGTTCACCGAGAACAGCTTCCCGGGTACATGCACCATTTCTCTCAATGTGCCGGCGACTGGCATGTGGATTCGGTGATAGTCCCTGGGGGCCAAATAAATAGTGGCAAATTCGCCATCCGCAAACGGGTGCGCCCGATCCGAACTCCCGCCGAGCAGTTCCGTCAGGCTGAATGATTGCCCTTTGGCTTGAAAGACGCGATCGCTACTGATGTGGCCAAGCTGGCTGATAGCGCCATCAACCGGGCTGACAAATACGGAATCGTCACCCGCAATGGGCCGTAAGCCCGGCTTCAGCGTACGGGTAAAGAACGCGTTGAAGCTGGCGTATTGCGAAGGGTCGGATTCCGTTGCTTCACTCATGTCCACGCCGTAGCGGCCGATAAACCAGCGAATCACCCGATTTTTCAGTTCAGGCTGATGCTCATTATCCGCCAGCTTGCCGGCCAATTTTGAAATGGTGAGCTGTGGCGCAAGGTACTGGCTGAGAATGAAAAGCTTGTCCAGCATCGAAACTTCCTTTATTCGGGGCGACATAAATTTATGAGATTCGCGAGTTTAGCAAATTGCGACGGGTTCGGAGAAATCGTTTATCGATTTCGCGGTCTTCACTGTCGCTTGCTATGATGCGTTGGCGGGGCGTCTTAAGGGGCGACATGTTTCTCCACAATCTGGGGTTTAGGCACTATTCATGGCACTGATTATTGGCTCACTTGTTGTATTGGCCTGTGTGCTGGGCGGGTATTCCCTGCATGGCGGTAACCTGGCTGTTCTTTGGCAGCCGACGGAAGTTCTGATCATTTTCGGTGCGGCGATAGGTGCCTTTGTGATCGCTAATCCCATGCACACCATCAAGGAAGTGTTCTTTGGAATACTGCGCCTGTTGACCGGCTCACCATTCAATAAAGCGTTTTATATGGATTTGTTGAGCCTCATGTACGACATGTTCGACAAGTCCCGGAAACAGGGGGTGATGTCAATCGAAGAAGATATCGACAACCCGGAGTCGAGTCAGATTTTCACCCGCTACCCGGCGGTGATCAAATCTCAGGAATTGCTGGCCTTCATCACTGATTACATGCGCATCATCAGTTCCGGCAACATGGCGCCCCATGAACTCGAAGGCCTAATGGACAGTGAGATTGACAGTCGCCAGCACGAGCTTGAAGAACCGGCCCACGCGGTCAACAAGGTTGCTGATGCATTGCCGGGCCTGGGCATTGTGGCGGCAGTGCTGGGTATCGTGATTACCATGAACTTTTTGTCCGAAGGGCCTGAGCGCATTGGTTTAAGTGTCGCGGCGGCCCTGGTCGGTACGTTTTTGGGCATTTTTATGGGCTATGGGTTTGTCGGGCCCACCTCCACGGCGCTGGAGCATCATGCTAAATATGAACTCAAGGCCTACGAGTGTGCCAAGGCTGCCATTGTGGCGACGGTCTCGGGGCAAGCGCCACAGATGGCCATTGAGTTCGGGCGTAAAGCGCTGCCGACGGATAAGCGCCCATCGTTCCAGGAACTGAACGACCACGTTCGGTCAAAGTAACTATTCTCTGATCTGCCGAAGGTGATGACGGTTTGGAAGAACAGCCGATAATTATAAAGCGCGTGAAAAAAGTCGCAGCCGGCCACCATGGTGGGTCCTGGAAGGTTGCATTCGCCGACTTCGCGACCGCCATGATGGCTTTTTTTCTGGTGCTCTGGCTAACGTCAACGGCCTCGCCAGAGCAACTGAAGGCAGTGGAGGGGTACTTTCAAGACCCTATTGGTTTCACCGAGGGTGGCTCTGCGAACCCGGTCGACCTGGGGGGCAGTGCGTCTGTCGTGAAGGAAAGCAGTGCCGATATTGCCACCAACGATGTACAGATACTGGATGAACGCATTGAACAACTGTCGGAAACCCTTGAGCAGCGAAAAATGGAAGAGCTGTTTCAGGACCTTCAGGAGCGCATCGAGCAAAGCGAAACGCTTCAGCAGTTCAAGGATCAGTTGTTGATCGATATCACCGATGAAGGCCTGCGAATCCAGATCGTGGACCGATCCCAGCGGCCGATGTTTGACAGCGGCCGGGCGCAGCTCAAGTACTATTCCCAGGATATTCTTTTTGAGCTTGCCAAAACCTTGGGCACAGTCCCGAACAAACTCAGCATCACCGGGCATACCGATGCGACCCCGTTCAAAGGGCGTCCGGGCTACACCAATTGGGAGCTTTCCGCAGACCGGGCCAACACCGCGCGCCGCGCGCTGGTGGCCGGCGGGGTCAAAGGTGAGCAAATAGCCAGAGTCGTGGGCCTCAGTGACTCGATACTGTTTGATGTGGACGACCCTCAGGCGCCGGTGAATCGTCGCATTTCAATCATTGTGCTGAATAAAAAAGCAGCCAGTGATATCCAGCAGAACGCGGGTCGAAAACAGCAGGACGAGCCGTTGATTGACCTTACGAAACCGACCGAAGAAGACGCGGCCGCCGCCCGTAGCAAGCTGGAAAACGGCGAGTGGTTGGAGGACAAGCCTGAGCCCAAGCCCAATGAAGTCAACTGGTAGCAGTCTGGGCTCGGCTCTGGCATCTGCCGGTTACAGGCTGAGCCCCCGGGCCTGTTGCTCCGCCATATCCGCGAGTATTCTCCGGAAGCTGTGCATCCGTTCGGCGCTGATGCGGCCGTCGTCCGCTGCGCTCTCGATGGCGCAGCCGGGTTCCGCCATATGACGGCAGTTCCGAAATCGGCAGTTACCAATCAGCGGCCGGATCTCGCGAAAACCGTACTCTATTTCCTGCGGCGTCATGTGCCAAAGCCCAAATTCTCGGATGCCAGGGGAATCGATCAGGTCGCCACCACAGCTCAAGTGGAATAAGCGAGCCGTCGTGGTGGTGTGAGTGCCTTTGCCGGTGCTTTCGGACAGCGCTCCAACACGAATAGCCTCGTCCGGCATCAACGTTTGGATAATCGAAGATTTGCCGACACCTGACTGCCCCACAAACACACAGGTTTTTGCTTTCACCAGGGCCTCTATTTGCTCTGCACGGTGCTGGCTTTGGTCGTCCTGCTGGGCGGACGTCTGCACAACCGGATACCCCAGAGCGGCGTAACGGGCAATCAGCGCTTCGATGTTGGGCGAGTTGAACTCATCGAGCAAATCGCTTTTGTTAAGCAGAATGACAGCGGGTATGCCGGTGCTTTCCGCTGCCACCAGGTAGCGGTCAATCAAGTTGTCGTGGGGTTCCGGTTCCGGTGCAATAACCAGAATAATGTGATCGATATTCGCAGCCACGGGTTTGAGTTGGCCGAAATTGTCGGGTCTTTGCAGCAGTGAGTCACGGTCCCCACGGGCAACAATCACCCCGGTGTCCTCCGCGCCTGGCCGCCAGATAACCCGGTCTCCGGTCACCAGGGTGTCAATATTGGTGCGCGCAAAGCAGCGGACGGATCGGCCCTTGCGCTCGCCTTCCAGCGCTTCCACTTCCAATTGTTGGCCAAAGTGGGCAATCAGCAGGCCGGCTTGTTCGGTCCCCAGCTCACTGCCATCCAGTTGCCGGTCGACGACACGTTCTTTGCGTGCGGCACGTTCCGTCCGCTCAGATTGAATTTTTTTGATGCGCCATTGTTGTTGCTTGTTGAGTCGACGTTTAGCCATTGTCGGTGTTCATTCTATTAATTCATCCATTGTGAGCGAATGTCTGTTGTAACATCATACGTGATTCAAACATAAGGAACCTCGGTATCTGGCGGATTCTGTTGCACGAAGGTGACAGGGCTGTCCTGTAGGTTTCATCATGCGTTCAGTTGGAGAGAGGGTGATGGCAACAACCGACCGATTGGTCTGGATTGATCTTGAAATGACAGGTCTGGACCCGGAAAAAGAACGGATTATTGAAATGGCGACGCTGATTACCGACTCCGACCTCAATCTTGTCGCAGAAGGGCCGGTTATTGCGGTGCATCAACCCGACAGCTTGCTTGATGCTATGGATGCCTGGTGCACGAAAACCCATGGTCAGACCGGTCTGACGCGGCGCGTCCGCGAGAGCCAGATCTCCGAATCAGACGCTGAGCAACAAACCCTGGCGTTTCTGCGACAGCATTTGGAGGCGGGGCAGTCACCTTTGTGTGGCAACAGCATTGGCCAGGATCGTCGGTTTTTGGTGAAGTATATGCCGGAGCTGGAGGCATTTTTTCACTATCGGAATCTCGACGTCAGCACCATCAAAGAATTGGCCCGACGCTGGCGCCCCGACGTGTTGGACGGCGTTAAGAAAAAAGGCACCCATTTGGCGCTGGACGACATCCGCGATTCCATTGACGAGTTGCGGCATTATCGGGAACATTTCTTCCAGCTGTAGTTAGGAAATGGTAATGCGGTAATAGTTGTTTGGCATTAACCGTGCGGCCTTAAATGCATGACCTGCGTGTGGCGCGAACCTGTGTACTCAGGGTCAGGTGCCAACAAGTCGGATAATGATCGCGGCGAGCGCCGCGATTCGGATCGCACAAATGAACCGCAATGAGGCGTCTGCCCGATGATCAGTCTCGGGTGGCGTGGTCTGCCAGACCATGACGCTGAAGCGCCCACAGAACGTGCTCTCGGACCAATGCTGACGGGTGTTGGGCTCGCTGTTTCAGGGCCTCAATCACCGGTATGGTTGAGGGCGCATTGCCCAGGCCGACCGCCAGGTTTCGAAGCCAGCCTTCGTAACCGGTGCGGCGAATCGCAGACCCCTCCGTGTTTTTGAGAAACTCCTCCTCACTCCACAGGAACAGAGTCGCAAGCTCGGAATTATCCAGTTGATGACGAGGCTGGAAATCGTCCTCCGTCGTGGGCTTGCTAAAGCGGTTCCAGGGACAGACCAACTGACAGTCATCGCAGCCAAACACCCGGTTACCCATCAGCGATCGCAGTTCCTCCGGAATGCTGCCTTTCAATTCGATGGTCAGGTAACTGATGCAACGTCGTGCATCGAGGGTATAGGGAGATGGAAAGGCATTGGTGGGGCACACGTCGAGACAGGCAGAGCAGCGCCCGCAATGCTCCGCTTCATAGGGCTCATCCACCGGTAAGGGGGCATTGGTGAATATTTCACCGAGGAAGAAGAACGACCCCGCTTTTCGGTTCAGCAGCATAGTGTTCTTGCCGATCCATCCCAGGCCCGCGCGCTGGGCAAGGGCGCGTTCCAAAACCGGCGCACTGTCAACAAAGGCGCGGTAGTCAAAGCCTGACACCGCTTCATCGATCCGCTTGGCCAGGGTGGCCAGGCGCTTGCGAATGAGTTTGTGGTAGTCCCGTCCAAGGGTGTACCGGGCAATGTACGCTTTTTCAGGGTTTGCAAGCGTGTCGGATGGGCTGTCGGGTGCGGCTAGATAATCCATCCGTACCGAAATGACTCTCAGGGTGCCGGGTACCAGCGATGTGGGGGTATAGCGTTTGTCGCCATGATCCGCCATGTAGGCCATTTCCCCGTGCATTTCCTCGGTGAGCCAGCGCTGAAGTCTGTCGGCGTGCACTCCGGTATCGGGCAGGGTAATGCCCAGCTCATTGAAGCCCAGTTCCCGGGCCCAGCCTCGTATGTCGTCGGTAAGTCTGTTGAGCGTTGGTGCCATAAAAATTGACTTTACAAAATTCTCATTGATTAAGTTATGACCTTTTTCCCTGTTTTGCTATGCTTTACAGGTATCTGGCCATAACACTTAAACTGATTTCTGTACCGGGGCCGACTTTTTATGCCGCTGTTCAGCGCTACCAGCTTAACAGACTCACTTTACTCTGCCGATTCGGTGCGGGCGATTGATCGCTATGTGATTGATAAGTTGGGAATCCCTGGGTTTGACCTGATGCAGCGAGCGGCCAGTGCCGCCTTTCGGCAATTGGTCAAACGGTGGCCCGGACATCAGCGGTTGCTGGTTCTGTGCGGTGGTGGTAACAACGGCGGTGATGGCTACCTGGTTGCTGCGAACGCGAAGCGTCATGGGCTTGACGTTGCCTGTGTTGCCTTATCATCACCCGATAAATTAACGGGTGACGCCGCCACTGCCTACAGGAAGGCGTTGACCGATGGGGTGCGGGTCTCGGAATGGATAAGCTTGCCACAGGATGAACAGGGCGCGTTGTTCGAGAACGCCTCCCTGCTGGTGGATGCCATGCTGGGGACCGGGGTAACGGGCGCGCCCAGGGAGCCTTATGCCACCGCTATTAGCGGCTGTAATCATTCTGGTCTGCCGACCATTGCCATCGACGTTCCGTCCGGACTGGACGCGACCACGGGCGCGGCTGCGGGCGATGTGGTCAGGGCGGCATTGACGGTTACCTTTATCGCCCGGAAAGCCGGGCTATACACTGGGCAGGGACCGGAGTTTTGCGGTCGTATTGAATTTGAGAGCCTTGGGGTGGCGGCCGCCGATACCGATCGGAGCGGTGAATCCCCCATTGCCGGGAAGTTTGACTGGCAGGATTTGAGTGCTGCTGTGCCGAGACGGCCGGTAACCGCCCACAAGGGGCGTTTTGGCAAGTTGTTGATTGTCGCCGGTGACCGTGGTTTTGGTGGTGCCGGGTTGCTGGCCGCCGAAGCCGCCGCGCGAACGGGTGTTGGCCTGGTATCCCTGGCGACACGGCCTGAACATGTGGGGCCCGCGCTGGCTCGGTGCCCGTCAGTTATGGTGCACGGTGTGACGCACAGCTCGGAGCTGACACCGCTGATCGATGCGGCCGACACTCTGGTCTGTGGCCCGGGTATTGGACGGGGTGCCTGGGGGCAGCAAATGCTACAGCGGGTTGTTACCGAGACCAAGCGCCTGGTGCTGGATGCCGATGCACTGAACCTGATGTCCTTGCGGGTTCCGGTCAAATCGGACAACCATATTTTAACGCCGCACCCCGGCGAGGCGGCGCGGTTGCTGGGTGTGACGGTGGCAGACATTGAAGCTGACCGGATGACGTCAGCACAGGAAGTTCAGCGGTTATTCGGAGGTACGGTGTTGTTGAAGGGCGCCGGAACCGTCATAGCAGCCAGCGGCCAGCGGCCAATGGTTTTAGCGGGGAGCAATCCCGGGATGGCGACGGGCGGCATGGGTGATGTTCTTTCTGGCATGATCGGCGCACTGTTGGCTCAGGGAATGGCGCCCGCAATGGCTGCCAGCATGGCGGCGGCGCTGCATTTGTCGGCCGCTGACAGGGCCTCGCTCAGCAAGGGCTTTATGGGCTTGCTGCCAACCGATGTGATTGACTGCGTGCCCGCTATCTTGGGGCAGGCGGAAGGGCTTGTGCCGGGAGGGGCGATCTAAATGGTGACCGAACCAAGCGCCGACCGGAGCATTTTTTTGGCGGATGAGACCGCAACGGAGCAACTCGGGGCCGAACTGGCAGGGGCCATCCAGGCCAGCAAAAACGGACTGACCGTGTTTTTGCAGGGCAATCTTGGAATGGGAAAGACAACGCTGAGTCGGGGGCTGATTCGTGGACTTGGTCACCACGGCGCGGTAAAGAGCCCGACCTATACACTGGTCGAGCCGTATGAACATCTTGAGCCCATGACCTACCATTTTGACTTGTACCGGTTAGGGGATCCCGAAGAACTGGAGTACATGGGGATCCGGGATTACTTTCAAGGCAACAATGTCTGCCTGATTGAATGGGCTGAGCGCGGGCATGGCGTTTTGCCGGAAGCGGATGTGGTGATTGAGTTGACGGCTCAGCGCCAGGGGAGAGCCGTCAGTGTGAGCGCGCGGACTGATCGTGGCCGTACCCTGATTGATACATTGCCTTTAAACGTCGCGGCGCGTGCCGCTGACTGATCAAGAGTGGGTTGCAAAATGTTAGGGATGAAAAGTTATTTTACAAAGGGTTGGCTGCGGGTCTGGGTGCTCGCCTGGTTAGTCGTTGCAGTGTCGGCCGGACATGCGGCGACGACGGTCGAGGGCGCACGGATCTGGCCGGCGCCGGATCATACCCGTGTGGTATTTGATATCGGGGCGGGGGTTGAACATTCCATTTTTGCACTGGAAAAGCCGGCGCGTCTGGTTATCGATATCAAGAATGTGAAGCTTGGCGCGGATCTGTCACGGCTGGAACTGGGGGGCAGCCCTATCAAGCGCATCCGCAGTGCACCACGAAATGGCAGGGACCTCCGGGTGGTACTCGACCTGGATAATGCCATCAAGCCGCGCAGTTTTCAGTTGGAACCAAATCAGCAGTACGGTCACCGCCTGGTCGTTGATTTGATTCAGGAGAACCAAAAGGCCCTGCCCACAAAAGACGAGCCGGTTTTACAGGACAACGCGGGAAGCCGTCGCGATATCATTGTGGTAATCGACGCCGGTCATGGTGGCGAGGATCCTGGTGCAATCGGGCCCCAAGGCACTCGAGAAAAAGATATTGTACTGAGCATGGCCAAGACGCTGGAGTCATTGATTAACAGTCAGCCAGGCTACAAGGCCAAGCTCACGCGCAATGGCGACTACTACATTGATCTGCGCAGCCGGACAGTATTGGCCCGTAAGTACAATGCAGACCTGTTTGTTTCGGTCCATGCGGACGCGTTTCGCACGCCACAGCCACGCGGGGCATCGGTTTTTGCTCTGTCTCAGCGCGGTGCCACCAGCGAAACCGCTCGGTGGCTGGCTCGCAGTGAGAACCGGTCTGACCTGATAGGCGGAGTGGGTGGCGTTTCGCTCGGCGACAAAAACGATGTCCTGGCCGGTGTTCTGCTGGACCTCTCCATGACCGCCAGTATCAACGCCAGCATCGGCGTGGGCGACTATGTGTTGAAGCAGTTGGGTGGTGTTACCAAGTTACACAAGCCGGGTGTCGAACAGGCTGCCTTTGCGGTGCTTAAATCCCCCGATATCCCGTCGATCCTGGTAGAAGCGGGTTTTATTTCCAACCCCCGGGAAGAGCGCAACCTGAAAAGCTCAGCGTATCAGCGCCGCATCTCGCAGGCGGTATTCGGTGGCATAGACTCCTACTTCAACAGCACCCCTCCGCCCGGCACCTTGCTCGCTTACAATAAACGACAGGCGCAAAATCTGGCCGGTGGACAGTACCGAATCCAGCGTGGCGACACGCTTTCGGCGGTTGCGCGCCGTAACCAGACCACGGTCAACGAATTGATGCGCCACAATGGCCTCAGTAATGATCGGGTGCTGGTCGGTCAGACTATCGAGATTCCCGCCTCCTGACGGTGGATAATCACCAGGTCTCAGGCACTCAGCGGATGAGTGCCGTCGTTGTATTCTGATATGATGCGGGCTTCTGTATCCACGTTCCAACAGTGAGGCCCCGCACCCACCATGCCGTCGATTAAACTCCTGTCCCCACGCCTGGCAAACCAGATCGCCGCGGGTGAAGTGGTCGAACGCCCGGCCTCCGTCGTGAAAGAGCTGGTTGAGAATGCCCTGGACGCAGGGGCGCAGCGGGTTGATGTGGACATTGAGCAAGGTGGCGCCAAATTAATACGCGTCCGTGACGACGGGGGCGGCATCGACGAGGCCGACCTGCCGTTGGCGCTAAGCCGTCATGCGACCAGTAAAATTGCCGATCTGGATGACTTGGAAGCGGTCGCCTCGCTGGGTTTCAGGGGTGAGGCCTTAGCGAGTATCAGTTCAGTGTCGCGGCTGGCGCTCACGTCACGCACCGCCTCTCAAGAGGCAGCGTCGCGGGTTGAAGTGGAAGGTCGGGAGATGGATGCGCGCATTTCACCGGCGGCGCACCCGGTTGGAACCACGGTTGAAGTGCGCGATTTGTTCTTTAACACACCCGCCCGAAGGAAATTTTTGCGCACTGAAAAAACCGAACTCAATCATGTTGAAGAGTGTGTGCGACGGCAAGCGCTGAGCCGTTTCGATACCGGTTTTACCTTGCGCCACAACCAAAAAGTTCTGCAAAGCTTGCGCCCGGCCAGTACGGCGCTGGATCGGGAGCGTCGCATTGGTTCCCTGTGCGGGCAGCAGTTTATCGACAACACCGTGGTGATCGACGCTGAAGCGACGGGACTCAGGCTTTGGGGTTGGGTTGCACTGCCCACGTTCTCACGCAGTCAGGCTGACCTGCAGTATTTTTTCGTCAATGGTCGTGTGATTCGTGACCGACTGGTGGCTCACGCGGTCCGGCAAGCCTATCGGGATGTGCTTTATAACAATCGCCATCCGGCGTTTGTGCTTTATCTGGAAGTGGATCCGGCCAGTGTGGATGTGAACGTCCACCCCACTAAGCACGAGGTGCGGTTCCGCGATGGCCGGTTGGTGCATGATTTTATTTTCAGAACCTTGCACCGGGCGCTGGCGGAGGTAAAACCGGATGATCACTTTAGGGGCGCCCTGGCGCAGTCTGGCGACCGTGAGATTCAGCAGGGCACGGCTGGGGCCTCAGGTGCTGGTGGGTACCCTGCGCCGGCCTCCTGGCAAGTACCGGGTTCGCTCGGCGGCCGTGCACCTCAAGACGGTTCGCCTCAAGACCGTTCACCTCAAGACATAGGTGCTGGCCACAAAGACTGGCAGGCCAAGGACCAGATGGCGTTTTATCAGTCCCTGAATCAGGGTGGAGGTGTTACCTCAGACGCCTCTGGCCAGGCCGGGATAAACGCCCAGGCCCCGACGATCCCTACGCCGCCCATGACCGATGGTGATGAACCACCGTTGGGGTACGCCATTGCCCAGCTGCATGGCATCTACATCATGGCCCAGAATCGCCAGGGGTTGGTCGTGGTCGATATGCATGCGGCTCATGAGCGTATTACCTATGAGCGGATGAAACGCGCACTCGATCAGCAGGATATAAAAAGCCAGCCCCTGTTGGTGCCAGTGTCGATGGCGGTGAGCCAGAAGGAAGCGGCGCTGGCCGAGACCCACGGCCAGGAATTGCAGCAGCTTGGGCTGTTGGTCGAGCGGATTGGGCCAGAAACGCTGGCCGTACGCCAGGTGCCGGCACTGTTGCGCGGTTCGGATACGGAACAACTGGTCAGGGATATTCTCGCCGACCTGATCGAGAACGGTCAGAGCGACCGGGTTGAGGCGGTGACTCATGAGTTGCTGGGCACTATGGCGTGCCACGGCTCGGTGAGAGCGAACCGTCAATTGACCATCCCGGAAATGAATGCACTGCTGCGTGACATGGAAGCCACGGAGCGCAGTGGTCAATGCAATCATGGTCGTCCGACCTGGACTTTAATGACCTTGACCGAGCTGGATAAGCTCTTTCTCAGGGGGCGGTAGATATGGTTACGGCGGATGACAAGCCCTTGCTGCCGCCAGCCATATTTTTGATGGGACCGACGGCATCAGGGAAAACCGACCTGGCAATCAAGCTGACGGAGCGGTTGCCCTGCGACATTATCAGCGTCGACTCGGCGATGATATACCGAGGCATGGATATCGGCACCGCCAAGCCCTCCGCGCAAGAACTGGCGGCGGCGCCCCATCGACTGATCGACATCTGCGACCCGGCCGAAACCTACTCGGCTGCAGATTTTTGTCGTGATGCTCGTCGTGAAATGGCGGCCATTACCGCAAATGGTCGAGTGCCCCTGCTGGTGGGCGGCACCATGATGTATTTCAAGGCGTTGCTGAGCGGGTTGTCGGACTTGCCGGCGGCGAACCCTGACGTGCGGGCAGAACTTGAGAAAAAAGCTGCGGAGCACGGTTGGTCGGACCTGCACCGCGAACTGGCCGAATTGGATCCGGTGGCCGCTGACCGGATACACCCCAATAACCGGCAGCGCCTGCTTCGGGCGCTGGAAGTCATTCGTTTGACCGGGCGCCCAATTTCAGACATTTGGCGCGCTCAGGGGGCGTCATCCACTGATACTAAAGTTATCGATGATTACCCCTATTTCACCCAGTGGCAGGCAGACGAAACCGATTCCCTTCCGTATACTGTAACGCAGCTTGCTATTGCGCCTTCTGAACGGCACCAACTCCATGACCGTATTCGGCTTCGGTTTACCCAAATGCTGGGTCAGGGGTTTATTGATGAGGTTCAGGGGCTCATGGATCGCGGTGACCTGACGCCAGACATGCCATCCATGCGGTGCGTTGGTTATCGTCAGGTCTGGTCCTATCTGGCTCGGGAAGTTGATGCGGATACCATGGAAGAAAAGGGTGTCGCGGCGACAAGGCAACTGGCCAAACGTCAGTTAACCTGGCTGCGTAAATGGCAAGATGTGAATTGGCTTACTACGGATTCCCATCAAAATGCGTCGTGCGCCTTGAAAATTATCGGTCTTCGCACCACATTGAACTGACAGGAATCTCAGTATTGAGTACCTGTTTCGCTTGGTTACAGGCTTTGCGTTGTTGCAACGAGCCGTCGTGTCGGTTGATGCCGGCTGCCCCTGAACCGTTAAAAATGACGATCTGCTTTTCATCACAGGAGAACACACATGTCAAAAGGGCATTCTCTACAAGACCCTTACCTCAATGCATTGCGCAAGGAGCGTATCCCGGTTTCAATTTTCTTGGTTAACGGAATCAAGCTTCAAGGCCAGGTCGAGTCGTTCGATCAGTTTGTGATCCTGTTAAAAAATACTGTAAGCCAGATGGTTTACAAACACGCCATTTCAACCGTAGTGCCTGCGCGCAACGTTCGCGTTCCTCAGCAGAACCCTACCGGTGAGGGTGAAGTCGAGGATTGATCTGAGTTATCGTCGACGGTTCTGCAGTTTTGATGTAAAAACACCCGCGAACTCTGATGCCGGCCAGCCCGGCGATCAGGGTTCGCGGGTATTTGCATTGTGGCAAGTCCATTTTGTTTGGAGACTCGTTTAATTGTTTGAGCGTCCTGATGTTGGTGAGCGGGCGGTATTGGTTCATATCGAATTTTCGTCCCAGGGTGAATCGGAAGATTTAGGGGAATTTCGTGAGCTGGTCACGTCGGCCGGTGTCGAACCAGTGGCCACCGTCACCGGAAGCCGAAATCAACCTAGCCCCCGATTTTTTGTCGGCGAAGGTAAACTGGATGAAGTCCAGGCTGCCGTTGTGGAGTCCGGTGCCGATGTTGTGCTGTTCAACCATGCGCTCAGTCCCAGCCAGGAACGCAACGTTGAGCGCGAACTGAAGTGTCGTGTCCTGGACCGCACTGGCGTGATACTGGATATTTTTGCGCAGCGGGCCCGGACCCATGAGGGTAAACTGCAGGTCGAGCTGGCCCAACTTGAGCACATGTCAACGCGCCTGATTCGAGGCTGGACCCACCTTGAACGCCAGAAAGGTGGTATTGGTCTCCGCGGTCCAGGTGAAACTCAGCTTGAGACTGACCGGCGCCTGTTGCGTGCACGAATCAAGTCAATCCACCGTCGTCTGGACAAGGTGCGGCGACAGCGTGACCAAGGTCGCCGTGCACGCCAGCGCGCTGACATTCCAACGGTGTCGCTGGTCGGTTATACCAACGCAGGCAAATCGACACTGTTCAATTACATCACCGCGGCGACGGTCTACACCGCGGATCAGTTATTCGCGACATTGGATCCGACCCTGAGGCGTCTTGAGCTGCCGGATATCGGGCCGGTTGTTGTGGCCGATACAGTGGGCTTCATCCGTCACTTGCCCCACAAACTGGTGGAGGCGTTCAGGGCGACGCTGCAAGAAACCAAGCAAGCGTCATTATTGTTGCATGTGGTCGACTGCCACGATGATCGTCGTGATGAAAACATGGAACAAGTGGAGGATGTGCTGCTGGAAATCGGCGCGGACGAGGTGCCCGTATTACAGGTATTCAATAAAATTGACTTGCTGGACAACTTTGAACCCCGAGTAGAACGTAATGAACTCGGTGAGCCGGTCCGGGTCTGGGTATCGGCGGTTACAGGTGCTGGTATACCTGCATTGTTTGATGCGGTGGTTGAACGTTTGGCTGAAGACGTTATCCACCAATTTGTTTTACTTGGCCCTGGCGATGGCAAACTGAGGGCGTTGTTGCATCAGGCCGGGTCTGTCTTGGCAGAAGAGCAGCGGGAGAACGGCGATGCCGTTATTGAGGTCCGGCTCCAGAGCCGTGACTGGTTCCAGTTGCTGAGTCGCGCAGGAATCAAGCCCGATGCCATCCGATTGGACCAGGGAACACGGCCCATTCAGGGAACTTAAACGATATTAGGCAGCCAAAGGCGCGGTTGAATTGGATTAAGGCACAGTCTGCTATTGCCGGGCGCGTCATAAATCCCTAGTATTTGCAGCCATTCGATAAGCAAGAACGGAGAGTACTATGGCCTGGAATGAACCGGGTGGTAACCGCAACGACAACGATCCCTGGGGAACCGGCGGTCGTCGTGGCGGCAATGATCAAGGGCCACCAGACCTGGACGAAGCGTTAAAGAAGGGTCTCGACAAACTGAATCAGCTGTTAGGTGGCAAAAAAGGCAAATCCGGTTCCGGCGGCGGTTCGTCCAACGGTGGCAGCGGCAGTGGCTTTGGTGCAATCCTCGCGATTCTGGGTATTGTTTTTGTTGTTTATGTGCTTTTCCAGTCTGTCTATACCGTGGATGAGCAGGAGCGGGCGGTCGTGCTGCGCTTCGGTGAATACAACAAAACAGAAAATCCGGGCTTGCGCTTCAAGGTGCCACTGATTGACGACGTCACCAAAGTGCGGGTAACCAGCGTGCGGACGGCTGAGTCTCGTGGTCAGATGCTGACCGAGGACGAAAACCTGGTGTCGGTGGATCTTCAGGTTCAGTACCGTGTCGACAGTGCGCGTGCGTTTGTGCTCAATGTCCGCGATTCCCCGGAAGCGCTGGCCTTTGCGACTGACAGCGCCTTGCGTCACGAAGTTGGCAGCTCGTCAATGGACCAGGTACTGACGGAAGGGCGTGCTGAATTAGCGGTTCGCGTTGAGCAGCGCTTGCAACGTTTCCTTGAAGAGTACGGTACCGGTTTACAGATTGTGCGGGTCAACGTTGAGAGTACCCAGCCACCCGAAGCGGTTCAGGATGCTTTTCGTGAGGTCCAGCGTGCTCGAGAGGATGAGCAGCGGGTGAAGGAAGAAGCCGAGACCTACCGCAACAAGGTGGTTCCCGAGGCTCGTGGTCGAGCCCAGCGCATGACCGAGGAAGCTATGGCGTACAAGCAGGAGGTGATCTCGCGTGCTCGTGGTGAAACCGCTCGCTTTACCGAAATGCTGACCGTTTACCGGACGGCACCGGATGTTACCCGTGAACGCATGTATATGGCGGCACTGGAAAAGGTACTGTCGAGCACCAGTAAAGTGCTGATCGATACCGAGAGCAGCAATAATATGATGTATCTGCCACTGGATCGTATGATTAACCGGGACGGAACTTCAGCCAGCATGGGCACGCAAGGCTCGGGCAGCTCCGGCAGCAGCGACCAGGACATCCAGTCGTTGACCGATCAGGTCATCCAGGAAATTCGTAGCAGGCAGGACACTGGTATTCGGAGAGGGAGATAATTATGGGACCTAAAGGCGTTCTGGGTCTTGCAGGCACCCTCGTTGTTGTCCTGCTGGTTTTATCAAGTGTGTACATTATTCCGGAAACTCACCGGGGTGTATTGCTGCGGTTTGGCGAGCTGGTCGAGACTGACATCCAGGCCGGTATCCATTTCAAAGTGCCGGTCATTGACCAGGTGCGTCGTTTTGATGTGCGGGTACTGACGACGGATCTTCCGTCCAAGCAATACCTGACCATTGAGAAGAAACCTTTGGATGTGGATTCTTACCTCGCGTGGCGCATTCAGGACGTGGATCAGTACTACAGAGCCACCGGTGGTGATGAAATACGCGCCCGCTCCCTGTTGTCGTCCCGTGTCGATAATGGCCTGCGCGACGAGTTCGGCGTACGCACCATGCACGAAGTAGTCTCCGGTCAGCGAGACGAGCTCATGCACACACTGCGTGACCGTGTGACACTGGCCGCCCAACGTGAGTTCGGGGTAAAAGTGCTGGATATCCGGGTTAAGGGTATTGAGTTTCCGGGGTCGGTCAGCGACAGCGTCTTTCGCCGCATGGCAACCGAGCGGGAAAAACTGGCTCAGGAATTCCGGTCACGTGGTCGAGAACTGGCTGAAGGCATTCGCGCGGATGCCGACCGTCAACGCACTGTCGTGCTAGCGGAAGCGTTTGCCGGAGCCGAGGAAACTCGCGGTGAAGGTGACGGTGAGGCGGCCAAGATTTATGCGGACGCCTACACCGCCGATGAAGAATTCTACAAGCTGTATCGTAGCCTGGAAGCGTATCAAAATACCTTTACCGGCAAAGACGATATCATGGTGATCGACACGGATAGCGACTTCTTGCGCTACCTGAAAGATCCGATGGGCGGCCAGTAGATCGCACTCGACGTACAAGAAACCGGAATGGCATAGCTGTTCCGGTTTTTTTGTGGGCGCTAAAAGTGTAAAATTCTGCCGGTTTTGGTTTGGTTTTCCGCTCCGCAAAGGACAGACGTCCTCAATCCTGTTTATCCTGTGGGCTTTTTGAGCGCCAGGACGAAAAACGGACATTAGAGATACATGACAGACTCTAACCGCTGGTTACTGCCTGATGGGGTAGAAGATATCCTGCCGCCACTGGCAGGACAAATTGAAACCCTGCGCCGTGATGTAATGGACACGTGCCAGCGCTGGGGTTATCAGCTGGTGATACCCCCGCTGATTGAATACCTTGATTCGCTGTTTACGGGGACAGGGCATGATTTGGCACTGCAAACCTTTAAACTGACCGATCAGTTGACTGGCCGCATGATGGGTGTGCGAGCAGACATGACGCCGCAAGCCGCCCGCATTGATGCCCACACCCTGCGCAGTGACGGTGTTACCCGCCTGTGCTATGCCGGCCACGTGCTACATACCCGGCCACAGCACATGTTGACCGGACGAACACCGATTCAGGCCGGTTGTGAGCTTTTTGGCAGTCGCTCACAGGCCGCCGATAATGAGGTGATCAGCCTCATGCTTGAGACACTTCGCACGTCGGGTGTGCCGGCCATCCATCTGGACCTTGCCCATGTGGCGATTTACCAGGCGTTGATCGCTGAGACCAACGTCGACCGAGAGACCGAAACGGCGATATTCGACGCCATGCGTCGTAAATCAATCCCGGAGCTTGATACCCTGCTGGGTGCCTGCCCCGAGGACAGTGCCGGCGGCCGGTTGAGAACCCTGGCCCGTATCAGTGGTGGTCGAGAGTCCTTGGCAGAAGCCAGGGTCGCGCTTCAAGGGGCGTCGGACGATGTTATGCAGGCGTTGGACCAGTTGGAGAGCGTCGCGGACATGCTGGCTGGGCATTACCCCGAGGTCATGCTGGGGTTCGATTTTTGTGAGTTGCGTGGCTACAACTACCACACAGGTCTGGTGTTCGCGGTCTACGTGCCAGGACACGGAGAGGCAGTGGCCAAGGGCGGTCGTTACGACGCGATTGGGCAGGATTTCGGGCGTGCGCGCCCGGCAACCGGATTCAGTATCGATATCCGTGCCTTGGTGGCCCTCGGCCAATCCCGTGCCCGTGCAGCGACGGGTGCGATATGGGCTCCAGTCACGGATGACGAGACATTGGCCGGTGTTGTGGCCGGTCTCAGAATGACAGAAACGGTGGTTCAGGCCCTGCCGGATGATAACGCGGGCGACCCGCAATCACGGGGATGTGACCGGCAGTTGGTGAAACAGGGCGGCCAGTGGGTCGTGGAATCAATCAAGTAAATGTGCCGTCTCCGTGTGAATCAGCGCGGGAGCAACGAGAGCTAATCATGGGTAAAAATGTTGTAGTGCTGGGCACCCAGTGGGGTGATGAAGGCAAGGGTAAGATTGTCGACCTGTTGACCGATCAGGTGGCCGCCGTTGTGCGCTTTCAGGGTGGCCATAATGCGGGTCATACACTCGTTATCGAAGGTCGTAAAACGGCGCTTCACCTGATTCCTTCAGGTATTCTGCGGCGCAATGTCAAGTGTCTGATTGGCAACGGAGTCGTGTTGTCTCCGGAAGCCTTGCTCAAGGAAGTGCGTGAACTTGAGGAGCGGGGCGTGGCAGTGCGAGACCGTCTGCGCATCAGTCTTGCCTGCCCACTGATTCTGCCCACGCACGTCAGAATCGATCAGGCGCGTGAGCGAGCCCGGGGCAACGATAAAATCGGCACCACCGGCCGTGGTATCGGACCGGCTTACGAGGACAAAGTGTCCCGTCGCGGTTTGAGGCTTGGTGATTTACTGAACCCGCAATCGTTTGAAGAGAAGTTGCGGGACATCATGGAATACCACAACTTTGTCCTGACCCAGTATTTCAAGGAAGAAGCAGTTGATATTGATCAGGCGCTGCGCGACCTGTTTACCATGGGCGAGGAAATCCTCCCCATGGCAGCCGATGTCACGGATTTGCTGCACGACTACCGCAAACGCGGCGAGGATATACTGTTTGAAGGGGCACAAGGGTCGTTGCTGGACATTGATCTGGGCACCTATCCCTACGTTACCTCATCCAATACCACGGCCGGCGGTACCGCAACCGGCACCGGTTTCGGTCCGCTGTTCCTGGATTACGTCTTGGGCATTACCAAGGCCTACACCACCCGTGTTGGTTCCGGCCCGTTCCCGACCGAGTTGTTCGACGAGTTCGGACAGCACCTGGCGGTCAAGGGTAACGAGGTTGGCACCACCACTGGGCGCTCCCGCCGCTGCGGCTGGTTTGATGCCGTGGCGTTGCGCCATGCGATCCAGATTAACAGTGTGTCCGGTATCTGCCTGACCAAACTGGATGTGCTGGATGGCATGGACACCGTCAAGGTCTGCGTGGGTTATAAGACGCCAGAGGGCGAATTGCATCGTCCGCCCATCGGCTGCGACAACTACGCGTTCATTGAACCGGTTTATGAAGAGCTGCCTGGCTGGAAAGAAAGCACGGTAGGATTGACCAGCATTGACCAGTTGCCAGCCAACGCGATGGCGTATATCCAATTTCTGGAACAGCAGATTGAAGCGCCAATCGATATTATCTCAACCGGTCCGGACCGCATCGAGACCATTGTGATGCGTCACCCGTTCGGCCACTAAGCACGCGGCTAAGCCGAATAGGGTGAAACCCGCCATCGCCGCACTGCGGACCGTTCCGGAGCGCGGCGTTGTCGTTTTATCGTTCGGCAATAATGGTTGCGCGCTTGGGACCCGGGTAGCCCTCGATGGTTTTGGTGGCATCGGTCGGGTCCAGGAAATCCTGCAGGGATTGAAAGCGCATCCAGTCCGTTGTGCGCTGCTCGTCGGTGGCGGTGTTGGTGACATCGACGACACGGGCATTCCGAAAACCGGTTCTGTTCAGCCAGCGCAGCAATGTGTCGCAACTGGGTAAAAACCAGACGTTACGCATTTGCCCGTAACGGTCTTCGGGCATCAGGGTATGCCCCTCCGGGCCATCGACCACCAACGTCTCAAGAACCAGCTCACCGCCGTCCCTCAGGGTGTCTCTCAGCTCCAGCAAGTGGTCCAGTGGCGAGCGCCGGTGATACAGAACGCCCATGGAAAAGGTGGTGTCGAACGTTTCCAGCTTTGCGGGCAGATCTTCCAGGCGAAGGGGTAACAAATCGACTGGCACCTGGCCCAGATACTGTTTGACGCTTAAAAACTGAAACAGGAACAGCAGGCCGGGGTCAATGCCCACCGTCCGCGCCGCGCCGGCTCCCAGCATTCGCCAGCAATGGTAGCCTGAGCCGCAACCGACATCCAGGACCCGGCGGCCACGTAAATCCGATAGCCAGGGCGCCACCCGGTCCCATTTCCAGTCCGAACGCCACTCGGTATCGATCACAACGCCAAACAGATCAAATGGCCCTTTGCGCCAGGGCATGAGGCCCCGTAACGCGGACTCGAGCTGGTCGAACGTGGTAGCGGGCAGTTCGCCGTCTGTGCTCAGGGTAATCGCCGATGCGTTCAGGTCACTGTGAATGTTGGCGATGGCAGGCAACTGGTCCAGAGCCCCCAGCCAGCGGTCCATATCACCGTGCGGCTGGCGGTCGAACCGGCTCGTCAGTTGGGTGCGAAGTTGGCCCACCCATGGCATCAGACCCTGTTGTTCCAGATCGGTAAAAAGGCTTTGATAGCAGCTTTGCCAGTCAAAGGAGGTCATGTCGGCTCCGGAAGCTCAGGCGGATTTGATCGCCAGCATTGAGACAAAATTAAAGCACTGATACCAAACGATGATCTGATCGAAACCAGCATGACGGAGGCGGTCACGGTGTGTTTCCAGCGTTTCTGGAATCAACACCTGCTCCAGCGCTGAACGTTTTTGGCTAATTTCCAGGTCGGAATAGCCGTTCGCTCGTTTGAATTCGTGGTGCAAATGGGTTTGGGTCAACTGCTCGTACTCGGACTCAAAGCGTATCTTCTCAGACAGAATGAGCGCACCACCGGGGCGCGTGCCGGATGCGATCTTTTGCAGCAGGTTACTGCGCTGTTCGAGTGGCACAAACTGCAGAGTGAAATTCAGCGTCGTCACCGAGGCATTGTTCAAAGGCGTATCGAGAATGTCTTCACAGCGCAATAAGACCGGCAGCGGGTGGTCATCCAGGGCAATGTGGTGTTCGCATCGTTCAAGCATGGCGGTCGAATTATCGACGCCAATGAGTTCGCAATCGTCGTGTCGGATGCCGTGTCGCATGGCAAGCGTTGAGGCGCCCAAAGAACAGCCCAAATCGTAACAGCGACTGCCAGGCTGAACGTATTGTTCGGTGATCACCTCAATCATCGGGATTATCGTGGTGTAACCCGGCACGGAACGTCGGATCATGTCTGGGAATACTCGCGCCACCGCGGCGTCAAATCGGAAATCCGACGTTGACTGGGCCTCGGAAAACAGCCGGTCCCGTTGGTCTGCCGTTGGCTTCTTGGTGCTCATGACCGTTCCCTCAGGACGCCGGCTTGACAGGCGCGCTGCCTGCGGAGTGGCAACGCACACCCCGATTTTTGTAATCCACCAGCAGACCACGGAACTGCGGGTCGACGTCGGCGGCAATGGTGAGATAGCCCTGATCGCACATGGCATGCAATTCCGAGGGTTTGGACGACATGCGGAAGTCTTCGCCGGGGTTGACGTGTACCGCCGTAAAGTCGCCGATCGGTCCGTCGGTTTGATCGCCAGGGTGAGAAATTCGGCCACTGACCTGGAGTGCAAGCACCGTGGCGATAATAGTCGCAACGGCGGTAATGAATAAACTGCGGATTGTGAAGCGGGCCTCTGGCTGGCTCATACTATGGACTCCTGGAGCAAATATGGTGCGATCCCGGCCAGTTTACATCTGGCCGGGAATTGAAATGGGTGGTGCCTGCAGAGCCGCCAGTTGTTCTCGCAGGGCCAGGATCTGGTCGGACCAAAAGCGCCCTTGGATAAACCAGGGGAAAAACCTTGGAAACGCGGGATCGTCCCAGCGTTTGGCGAGCCAGGCGGCGTGGGCAATTTGCCGGTAACATCTTAGCGGCTCAATCAGATGCCGTTCGCGACGATTGAACTCGCGGAACATTTCATACCCTTCCAGCAGTTCACCAAACTGAACCCCTTGCTCGGCGTCATCACCGTTGAGCAGCAACCATAGATCCTGAATGGCAGGACCCGTTCGGCAGTCATCCAGGTCGACAAACAGCATCTGGTCGTCCCGGACCAGAATGTTACCTGCGTGGCAGTCACCGTGCAGCCGGATGTTGGCAACCTCGCCGGCATCTTCGATACGACGCTGACAGTGTTCTATCAAGTTGGGGATCAGGCTATCCCAGGCCGGTCGAAGATCATCGGGTACCCAGTCGTTCTCAGTCAGGTATAGGCTGGCGTCGGTGATTCCGGACAAAAGCGACAGCGTGGGGCGGGACTGAAAGTTTTTACTGCCTCCCACGTTGTGTAACTGCCCCAGCCATTGTCCGAGCCGGTACAGTGTGTCCGGCACGCTGGTATCGGGCGCCTGGCCACCGCGCTGATCAAACACGGCAAACCGAAAACCGTTATGCTCGCCCAGCGTATCACCGGAGGGCATGGTCAACGGAGCCACCACCGGCACGTCCGCCGCCAGTAGCTCTGCTGAGAAGGTGTGTTCTTCTCTGATTTGAGCTTCCGTCCAGCGATCCGGTCGGTAAAACTTGGCAATGATGGGTGAACGATCGTCGATCCCGATCTGATATACCCGATTTTCGTAGCTGTTGAGTGCGAACAGCCGGCCATTGATGACAAATCCGGCCGCTTCGATGGCGTCCAGAATATTGTCAGGCTTCAGGTCATCGTAAGGATGAGGGTTAACGGTCATAAATTCCTGTTGATGGCGCTGTCGGCATTGCGGTCGCATCGCACTTGGGTGGTGCCGGATAGCTATCAGCTCCCCAAGCCTGGGCGACCTTTACGCATTGCTGTCAGCACACATGGTGTTTGACCCTGAGCGTTCCCATTTATCCTGCGCCTATGCTATCAGGCGGTCTTGGGTACTGCGGGACTCTCAACGTCGAAAGTTTATTTGGGCGCCAGTATAACGGTTTTTAGACGGCTTTCGGAGTTTGGTACAGCACTTTTTCAATGCCGCTCAAAAGTGCTTGGTCTTATGCGGCGAGTTTTGGTAATACTGGCTCCAGGGCTAGTGGGAGAGCTTGAATGGCGGAAGTTGAGCAATTGGTAACCGACACCATCGTTATCGGTGCGGGTGTGATCGGGCTGGCCGTGGCTCGCCTGCTGGCCATGCGAGGTCAGGAGGTGATTGTGCTGGAGGCTGGCACCCGATTTGGTGAAGGCATTTCCTCTCGCAACAGCGAAGTTATTCACGCTGGTATTTACTACCCTGAAGGATCGCTCAAAGCACGCTTGTGCGTGGCGGGGCGGCAGGCACTTTACCGCTATTGTGAAACTCATAAAGTGGCCTGTGCAAACACGGGCAAGTGGATCATTGCCAGTCACCCGGAGCAGCAGTCCAGGCTGGCGGCAATCCAACATCAGGCCCACGCCAACGGCGTCCAGTTGTCGTGGGGGTCGGCTGAGGCCATCGCAAAGGCATTGCCTGAGGTGCATTGCGAGAGCGCCCTGTACTCGCCCCTCACCGGCATTGTGGACAGCCATGGCCTGATGCTGTCATTGCTGGGGGAGCTTGAGAGCCATGGGGGGCAGTTGGTATGCCAGGCACCCGTTGTGCGTGTTCAAAGTAACGGCGGCTCCCATCGGGTGGCGGTCGGCGGCGCCAGTCCGTGCGAGATAGATGCTCGCCGTGTGATCAATGCGGCGGGCTTGAATGCCGTGCCCATCGCCAAAAGCTGGCTTGGTTATCCGTCCGAATGTTGTCCCGATCTATACTACGCCCGCGGTTGTTATTTCAGCTACAGCGGCCGGCATCCGTTTTCCACGCTGGTATACCCTGTGCCGGAGGAAGGCGGGCTCGGCGTTCACTTGACGTTGGACCTGGCGGGACAGGCTCGATTTGGTCCCGATGTTGAGTGGATCGATCATCCCGACTTTACAGTGGATCCGGGACGGCGCGAGTCCTTCGCCAAAGCCATTTCAAGCTGGTGGCCATCACTCGATCCTGCTCGGTTGCAGCCTTCGTACGCCGGCGTCAGACCGAAACTTCAGGGTGCGGGGGAAGGTTTCCGGGACTTTGAAATCCAGGACGAATCGGTACACAGCGTGGGTGGCCTTATCCAGCTCTTCGGTATCGAGTCGCCCGGCCTGACTGCGAGTCTGGCCATTGCCGACACGGTCGCTGACCGCTTGGGGTAGAGTGCAGCCCACGGTGTATCAGCGGCTGCAAAGGAAGGAGCCCAGACCAGTGCACAAGCCCGCGGATGGCAGAGCTGCCAAGGATCATGCTTAGCCAGGCGTCCTGGCCAACACCCACAGTTCGATACGTTGCGCGCCGGCTTTACGCAGGGCGACGGCCAGTGCCCGTGCCGTAGCGCCGGTTGTCATGACGTCATCCACAATGGCGACTCGCGCCGGGGCGGGTTGGGCAATGGTAAACGCGCCTCGAAGATTTGCCAGTCGCTGCCGGCGATTGAGCCCGGATTGCGCCACGCCCGGCTTCCAACGCTGCATCAGGGTGACGGACCAGGGCACGTCGATGACGCGGCTTAGCTGTTCGGCAATATCCTCGGCTTGATTGAATCCCCGCGCTCGCTGTTTCTGTGCGTGCATGGGGCTGGGGACCAATAGCTCCGGTCGCCAATCCGGATGCTCACCCAGATGTTGTAACACCTGCTGTCCCAAAAGGTTGACCAGGGGGTAGCCCATGCTGCGTTGCTGCCGGTATTTGAACCGGCTGGTGAGCCGGTCTACGGGGAACTCGTAACGTAGTGGCGCAATAACGTGGTCAAACGGTGGCGGTTGCTTGATGCATTCGCCGCACAAGGCCATGGCAGCGCTTTGAAAGGCAAGGGGTAGTGCGCACTGGCGGCAATGGCGCCGGTTGTAGGGAAGGGTTCGCGTACAGTCTTGGCACAAACCCTGGCCTGCAATAGAGGTAAGGCAGGCGACACATTGACCTGAGAGTGAACAGCCGCTGTTAACCTTTTGGATGATTTGGGTTGACAGCAGTTTCAAGCGCTTTATCATTTGTTCATTCCCTGAACACAGTGAGACGGAGCCGCTGAAGAACCATCAGACAAGCCACCACAAAGGTCGCCCAGCCTTCTCAAGGCTGTGACCGAGGTATGTCAGTGATTCTTCAGAGAGGGTCTCAGTACAAATGCCAAAACTAACAGGATGCCCCGATGACTGCCACTGCCGTTCGCCACGACTGGACACTGGACGAAGTTCGCGCTTTATTTTTACAGCCATTTAACGATCTGATCTTTAAGGCTCAGTCGGTCCATCGGGAAAACTTTGACCCCAACGAAGTACAGGTCAGTACGTTGCTGTCGATCAAGACCGGTGCTTGCCCGGAGGATTGTAAATACTGCCCGCAAAGCGGTCATTACAACACCGGTCTGGAAAAAGAAAAGCTGCTTGAGATTGAAAAAGTACTGGCCGAGGCCAAGGCCGCCCGAGAAAAAGGTGCATCACGCTTTTGCATGGGTGCCGCCTGGCGTAGTCCGTCCAAAAAGGACATGCCGTACGTTGTAGATATGGTCAAGCAGGTGAAGTCCATGGGGTTGGAAACCTGTATGACACTGGGCATGCTGGAAGAGCATCAGGCCCGGGAATTGGCCGATGCCGGTCTGGATTACTACAATCACAATCTTGACACCTCTGAAAAATACTACAGCCATATCATCACTACCCGGACATACCAGGACCGTCTCAACACGCTGGAAAATGTGCGCAAAGCCGGTATGAAGGTGTGTTGTGGTGGGATTATGGGTATGGGGGAAGACCTGGACGACCGGGCAGGATTGTTGATGCAACTGGCCAACCTGCCCCACCATCCGGAAAGTGTGCCGGTCAACATGCTGGTGAAAGTCGCTGGTACACCGATGGAAAATGTTGAAGATCTGGACCCGTTTGATTTCATCCGGACCCTGGCGGTGGCGCGCATCCTGATGCCCGCCTCCCATGTAAGGTTGTCGGCCGGTCGTGAGGACATGAATGAGCAAATGCAGTCATTGTGTTTCCTTGCCGGTGCCAATTCGATCTTCTACGGTGAAAAACTGCTGACCACTGCCAACCCGGAAGCGGACAAAGACCGAGAGTTGTTCCGGCGCCTGGGCATTCGGCCCGAGCAGCGTGAAACCGCCCACACGGAAGACGAGCGTGAAGCCGCAATTGCGCAGGCCGTTGAAGACGAACAGACGCGGCACATGTTTTACGACGCCACCCGTCAGTCAGCCTGAGTCCGAACGTATGCGTGATTTTGCCCAGGAAATTGAAGACCGCAAAGCGGCGGGGTTGTACCGGACGCGCAGGCATGTGAGCGGGCCTCAGCAGCCCCAATTGATTGCCGACGGGGAGCCCATGCTGGGCTTTTGCAGCAACGACTACCTGGGATTGGCGAACCATCCGTCCTTGATTGCAGCGGCGGAACACGGGCTTTCACGCAACGGCTTGGGCGGCGCATCGTCACACCTGATTTGCGGTCACCACGAAGCCCACCACCAGTTGGAACAAAAACTGGCTCGTTTCACTGGCCGCTCAGGCGCATTATTTTTCTCAACCGGTTACATGGCCAATATGGGCGTGATTTCGGCCCTCGCAGGCAAAGGCGATACGGTCTTTTCCGACGCGCTTAATCACGCCTCCATTATTGATGGGTGCAAGCTCAGTCGGGCAACCATAAAAACATACCCCCATGCCGATACCGACGCACTGGAACAGCTGCTGGCGGGCACCGACGGCCATAAACTGGTGGTGACGGACGGGGTGTTCAGCATGGACGGCGATATTGCGCCATTGCGGGAGCTGGCCCAGCTGTGCCATCGACACGATGCATTGCTTGTCGTGGATGACGCTCACGGGTTTGGCTGTCTGGGTCCCCAGGGTCGGGGGTCTGTGCTCGCTCAGGGGTTGACGGAAGCCGAAGTTCCCGTGGTTATTGGCACCTTCGGTAAGGCGTTTGGTACCAGCGGGGCCTTTGTGGCGGGTCCGGCGTTATTGATGGATTACCTGGTGCAGAAGGCTCGCACCTATATCTACACAACGGCCATGCCGCCCGCCCTGGCGTTGGCGAGCTGTGCCAGTATTGATCTGGTTGAGCGGGATGACGCTCGCAGGGCTCACCTGGCCCACCTGGTAACTAAGTTTCGGACCGCCATGACGGCGCTGAATTATCAGTTGATGCCCTCGGAAACACCAATACAGCCAGTGATGGTTGGTGATGCCCGGGCGGCACTGAAATTGAGCGCGGATCTGGAAAAACAGGGCCTTTTGGTGACAGCCATTCGTCCACCAACGGTACCGCAGGGCGCATCCCGGTTGCGAGTTACTTTGAGCGCAACCCATACCGATGCGGATCTTGATCGTCTCATTGCCGGTTTCGCCGCAAGCGCCCCACAGACAACTCATCCCACCAGGCCCGCTGTGGCCACAGCAACCATCCGCTAGCTGAACAATCCAAAGGTGCACCTTGGCCAGAAAAACCTTTTTTGTCACGGGAACGGATACCGGTGTTGGTAAGACCCTGGTATCAGCGACCATTCTGCAGGCGGCTGGCGAGGCCGGGCTTCGCACCCTTGCCATGAAGCCGATTGCCTCCGGGTGCGAGCAGACCCCGGACGGTTTGCGGAACGAAGACGCCGTAATGCTGCAAGCGGCTATGTCGGAAACCCTGCCTTACGATCAAGTCAATCCGATCGCCATGGAGCCCGCTATTGCGCCCCATGTGGCCGCAAGTCAGGCGGGTCGTCAATTAAGTGCCCAACGCTTGGTGGGCTTCTGCCGCGGCATGCAAATCAAACCAGCAGATCTGCTCATTATCGAGGGCGCTGGTGGTTGGCGGGTGCCTCTGAACGACAGGGAAACCTACGCATCGGTCCCGAAGGCCTTAAACTGTCCGGTAATACTGGTGGTCGCATTGCGGCTCGGTTGTATTAATCACGCGTTATTGAGCGCCGAGGCGATTCGGGCCGACGGTCTGACTCTGGCGGGCTGGGTGGCCAATCGGCCTGACCCGATTGCCATGGCGTCTGAGGCGGAGAGCCTGGAGTACCTTGTGCACCACATGGGGTCGCCCTGTCTCGGCGTTTTGCCCTGGCAATCCAGCCCACTGCCGGCATCGCTTACCTCGCACCTCAATTTAGCTCCCCTGATTGAAAAGTGAACAGCGCTGTGGCTTAATAACGTGTCGTAAGGCTGTTAAGTGGTCGCCGCTATGATTAGCAACACGCTCGGTATTGGTGTGCAAGGTATTCAGGACGGACTCCGGGGTATGGAGGTAGCCGCCCGTCAGATAGCCCGTGGTGGTGTTGATGGACCACAAGGTACCGCGACGGGCTCAGGGGGCATTCTTGAACCCATCATTGATCTGAAGCTCTACGAGCGCAGTGTTGAAGCGTCTGCTCAGGTTGTCAAAACCGCGGACGAAACTCTCGGAACCTTGCTGGATATCATGGCCTGAGCCAGGTTTCGTTATTCGTGAATATTTCCAGTTCCCTACCTAATGCCCCATTGTTGGCGGTTACTGCCAACCAAGGCTCGGAACGTGTCGCCCAAGACAGACCCGGTACGTGGTCTTCGAATCCCGGCGAAGTTGTTGAACCCCGTAAGGCATCCAGTTCCGACACCCGTGCGAGCAAGCGCGAGGGTCAGTCCGGCGCGACCACGAGTCTGGACGATGCCGAATTGGAGGAGCTTCGCAGCCTGAAGGCGAGGAACCGTGAGGTCAGGGCTCATGAGATGGCCCATCAGTCCGCCGGTGGGTTGTATGCCGGCGCGGCCAGTTACACGTTTCAGCGTGGCCCTGATGGGGCTCAGTACGCCGTTGGTGGCGAGGTGCCCATAGACACTGCTGTGATCGCGGGCGACCCCCGAGCCACGGTTCAAAAGATGCAAGCGGTCCGGGCGGCGGCACTGGCGCCGGCTCAGCCTTCCGGCCAGGACCGTGCCGTTGCGGCGCAAGCGATGCAATTGATGCTGCAGGCACAAGCGGAGCTTGCTCTGGCAGGCTCTGTTGGCGATGAGAATGCGGGTGATCGAGCGAGGCAGGGCCCGGTTGGGCCTGATGACACTCAAAGCGCTGGTTTCGTGAGCAGCGAAAGGGCTGCAAAAACCTACCAGGAGGTGGCTCGTAGCGGACGCATTCAGGAGTCTCAGCGCCCATTCTCGGAGTTTCCGGCAACAGCCTGATTGTTATAATAAATCTTCAAATTTTTCCGCTGTTTTTTTACATCTGGTTGCGTAAGGCAACACAAATTTTGTACCTGCTGCTTGACAATTCTGCTCTTACAAACGTATGTTTCAAACACCTGTTTAACTGATGCTGGCAACGATGGTTGCTGTGTATAAGCAAAAACCAAGGCAACGTGTAGCCGCAGTCGCTGCATTCGTGACCGAAAATCTGAGGTGGAATCCATGCCGGAATATAAAGCGCCCCTGCGTGACATCAAGTTTGTAATGAGCGAGCTGCTGGACAGCGAGCAACACTATGCCAATTTGGATGGCGCCGAAGATGCAACTCCGGATATGATCGATGCCATTTTCCAGGAAGGTGCGAAGTTCTGTGAACAGGTGCTTTCGCCGCTAAACCAGGTGGGTGATCAGGAAGGCTGTACCTGGAGCGAAGACGGAGTGAAAACGCCGACGGGATTCCGCGAAGCCTATAAGCAGTATGTTGAGGGTGGCTGGCCCTCCATGACGGCCACGCCGGAAAGCGGCGGTCAGGGCTTGCCTGAGTCAATCGGTATTGTTATCAGTGAAATGGTGGGTACCGCCAACTGGTCCTGGGGTATGTACCCGGGCCTGAGTCACGGTGCGATCAACACCGTTGAACTGCACGGTACCGAACAGCAAAAAGACACGTACCTGACCAAAATGATCAGTGGTGAGTGGACCGGCACCATGTGCCTGACAGAAGCGCACTGTGGATCGGATCTGGGGACCCTGCGGTCTAAAGCAGAGCCGAACGCGGACGGCTCTTACAGCATTTCCGGCACCAAAATCTTTATCTCGGCCGGCGACCACGACATGGCGGACAACATTGTCCACGTGGTGTTGGCTCGCTTGCCTGGTGCACCGGAAGGAACCAAAGGCATCTCACTGTTTATCGTGCCAAAGTTTTTGCCGAACGAGGACGGCTCCGTTGGTGAGAAAAACGCTGTAACCTGTGGCTCCATTGAACACAAAATGGGCATCCACGGGAACGCCACCTGTGTGATGAATTTTGATGCCGCCAAAGGGTGGTTGATTGGACCTGAAAATCGCGGTCTGAACTGCATGTTTACGTTTATGAACGTCGCTCGTCTGGGAACAGCGATTCAAGGCCTGGGTGCCGCCGAGCTGTCATTCCAGGGCTCGTTGGCTTATGCCAAGGATCGCCTTGCCATGCGCTCGCTGACCGGACCGAAAAACCCGGATGGCCCAGCTGACCCAATCATTGTGCATCCGGATGTCCGGCGCATGCTGCTGACCCAGAAAGCGGTTGCTGAAGGTGCACGCGCGTTGATTTATTACACCGCTCAGCAGGGCGACATTGTGCACAAGGGTAAAACCGAAGACGTGCGCAAAGAAGCTGACGAGTTGATGGGCTTTTTAACGCCGATCGCGAAGGCATTCCTGACTGAAATCGGTTATGAGGCGTCCAACCTCGGTATGCAGGTATTCGGCGGCCACGGTTTCATCTCCGAGTGGGGCATGGAGCAAGTGGTGCGGGATGCCCGCATCGGTATGATCTACGAAGGCACCACGGGTATCCAGGCATTGGATCTGTTGGGTCGTAAGGTTCTGATGACCCAGGGCGAGTCTCTGAAACGCTTCACCAAGCAGGTGCACGTGTTCTGTAAGGACAATGCCGAAAACGAGCAAATGAAAGAGTTTATTGAACCGCTGCAGGCGATCAATAAAGAATGGGGCGAGCTGACCATGAAGTTGGGCATGAGCTCCATGAAGAATCGAGATGAAGTGGGTGCAGCATCCGTCGACTACCTGATGTACTCAGGTTACGCTGTGTTCGCATACCTGTGGGCCCGCATGGCGCAGGTTGCGCTCAACAAAATGGCCGACGGTACTTCAGAAGAGGCGTTCTACAACGCCAAAGTGCAAACGGCGCGCTTCTACTTCAAGCGCATGCTGCCACGGGCACGTGGCCACGCCGAGATGATGGTGGCGGGCGCTGATTCGCTGATGGATCTGCCGGAAGACGCCTTCGCCTTCTGAGGAGGGCACCGGTGACGTTAAGGTAGACAAGGGCCCGCGCTCCGAAGGAGGCGGGCTTTTTTGTTGTGACCCGTGCTAAGCCCCCTGGTATTTAAGGTAGAATGGGGTACGCAAAAAATAAATGCGATGGCAGTGCGACTGCTGTCTCGACCAACTCTGGAGAGTATTCAATGGCTGATTATCAGGCGCCTTTGCGTGACATGCGTTTCGTGCTTAACGAGGTATTTGATGTCCCTTCGCTTTGGGCATCTTTACCCAAGCTGGCGGAGCACGTTGACCCCGAGACCGCTGATGCCATCCTTGAAGAGGCCGGAAAAATCACGGGCGGTGTTTTGGCGCCGTTGAACCGGGAAGGGGATGAGCAGGGCAGCAAATGGCATGATGGCGAAGTCACCACGCCAGAAGGCTTCCGGGAAGCTTACCAGACCATCGTCGAGGGTGGTTGGAACGGCCTTGGCGGTAACCCCGAGTTCGGCGGCATGGGCATGCCCAAGACTCTGGTCGCACAATTTGAGGAAATGCTCCAGGCGTCCAATATGGCCTTTGGCCTTGCGCCCATGCTGACGGCCGGTGCCTGTCTGGCGCTGGACGCCCATGGCAGTGAAGAATTGAAAGCGCAGTACCTGCCCAATATGTATTCGGGTGTGTGGTCGGGAGCCATGGATCTGACCGAGCCTCATGCAGGTACGGATCTGGGCATTATCAGAACAAAAGCGGAGCCCAATGACGACGGTTCCTACAATGTGACTGGCACCAAGATTTTTATTACTTGGGGTGAGCACGACATGGCTGAGAACATCATTCACCTGGTGCTGGCCAAGTTGCCAGATGCGCCGAAAGGCCCCAAGGGCATATCACTGTTCCTGGTGCCAAAGTTTCTGATCAATGAAGATGGGACACTCAGTGACCGCAACTCCCTCAGTTGTGGTTCGGTTGAAAAGAAAATGGGCATAAAGGCATCCGCAACCTGCGTGATGAACTTTGACAGCGCCAGGGGCTGGCTTGTTGGTGAGCCCAACAAGGGTCTGGCCGCCATGTTCACCATGATGAACTATGAGCGGCTGGGTGTGGGTATTCAAGGTATTGGTGCGGCCGAAGCATCCCTCCAGAATGCCCGAGAATACGCGCTGGATCGTATCCAGGGCCGTGCGCCAACTGGCGCGCAGCAGCAGGACAAGGCCGCCGACCCGCTCATAGTCCACCCGGACGTACGCCGGATGCTGCTGACGATGAAAGGTTATGTCGAGGGGGGGCGTGCCTTCTCAACGTATGTGGCGCAATGGCTGGATGTTGCCAAGTACGCCGAGGACGATGCCCGCCGAGAGCATGCGGAGGGGATGGTCGCCTTGCTGACACCGGTTGCGAAGGCATTTTTGACCGATCGCGGGCTGGATGCGTGCATCATCGGGCAGCAGGTGTTTGGCGGCCATGGCTATGTTCGGGAGTGGGGCCAGGAGCAACTGGTCCGGGATGCCCGCATCACCCAGATATACGAGGGTACCAACGGTATCCAGGCGTTGGATCTGATGGGCCGTAAGGTCGTCGGAAGCCAGGGTAAGCTGTATGAGCTGTTTGCCCAGGACGTTGTGGCGTTTATCGAGGAAAACAGCACTGACCCAGTACTCAGGCCCTATCTCGAAGCGCTGGCGGCGTCGCTGGAGCGGTTGTCGGACGTTACGGAACATGTACTGGAACAGGCCCAGGTCACTCCCAATGCCGTTGGTGCCGCCTCGGTGGATTACCTCGACATGTTCGGTCTGACGGCGTTGGCCTACATGTGGGCCAAGATGGCGAAGGCCGCAGCTCCGAAAGCGGAAGGTGATACCTCCGGCTTCTACAGTGGCAAACTGAAATCGGCGCGCTTTTATTTTGACCGCCTGTTACCTAAAACTGTCGCGCTGGCAGAGGGTATTCGCAGTGGCAGTGATTCGATGATGGCGCTGTCGGCCAACGAGTTCTGAATCCGACAGAGGCATAACTGCCAGCCAACAAAAAAAGCCGGAGAACCTTGGTTCCCGGCTTTTTTATTGGCTCATCGCGACGGGCGTGAAAGCGCAGGCCAAGCATGCTGTCACCGAAGACGATTGCTTGCATGTAGCCGACGATTCAGCTTTTGGAGCAGGCCCCCGGTCTGCCAGAGCAACCCTCAGTCTGAATCAGAAGCGCCGGCACACAACCTTCGACCACAGAAGTTGGCGTTCCCGCTGGACGTACCGGTGGTTTCAGGTAAAGCGCATAAACGTTTTTTTAGCTGTGGTCCAGGGCGATCAGAGTGTCGCCATCCTGGAAGGTTCCAGAATGAACGGATTCTCATTGCCCTGAATGTCAACGATCCGCTGATGTCGCACCCGTTCCTGATCATCGGGAGGGTCCTGCTCATTCCATTGGCGGAATGTGGAGCTGACGCCAAGCCATGGCAGCTGGTAGGCGTTGACCATGTAGCCGATGATCCTCGCAACGTCGCCCTTAATATTGTCCGGCGGCTCGATAAACTGTGTGCTTTCCCGAATACCGCATTCATTGGCGGTGACGCTGGGGTCAAGAGCGGAATATTTTGCGTTTCTTCGTCGCATTTCTATTCGGCTCTGAACCGGCACAATATTGTGCAGATCACGCGCAATACGTCGATAAGTCTTGTTGCTTTCGCATTGACTGGATGTACCACACTGCAAGGCATTGCGAACATGAATCAACGGATAGACATAACCATCGGTCAACAGGAAGCCCTTCGATGTAAAAGGCGTGTTGCAGAAAAAGGATGAACCGCCCTCGGCATAGAGTTGGTTCCAAAAACGGTCCCTGACGTTGGCTTCGGCATCGCTGAACGGGTTTTGGCCGAGACTCAGGCTTGGCAACAGAGATAGGGCCATTAACAGGCACTGCAAGGTCTTGTTCATAAGCAAGTTATAACCAGTGTTGTACTGACCTGCTATGACCAATCAGGTTATGCATCCGTTGCCGCAGGTAATGTCCTGATGTGACAAATGTTAGCGAGTGCCTATAAAACTATGAAACAGTGTTCAAGCCTTTAGTATGGCACAGGGAGCCAGCATTATCGGGCTCCCGTGCCTGATATTTGTAATAGAGTGTTATCCACCAACGACGGTTATTTCAGCCGCTTTTTCAGCCGTTCATAGCTTTGTTTCAGTTCATCGCCAATTTCCCGGGCATTGGCACGTGCCTCCTGGGACGACTCTTCAGCGTCGTGGACGATGTCATCAAGCTTTTGTCGAAACCGCTCCCAGTGAACTTCCAGGTCATCCCATTCATCCTTGACGTCTTCCTTTGCCAGGTGCAGTTGGACACGGATTTCGTCGCGGTACTGCCGAATGGCCTCGGACAGTTTCTGCAGTTCGTCTTTCAGGGTCATATCGAACACCTCCTTTTGTCAGATGTCAGCGAGCGCTGCACAGTGCAGTTCAGTGCTACCCACTGTCAAACAATGCGACTGGAGGAGGAAATCTGTCAAGCACTCATGGCAGGAGGACGAGGCTTGTGAAGGTCAGGCCAGGGCGGTTGCCAGAATTCTCAGGTGGTACCAGGGAGATTGATCACTGAAGCCCTTGGCGGCCCGGTCTATGTCGCTGCACAGGACAATGGCATTGCTGAGCTGCGTGGCCGTCAGGCGCCGAGCAGCGCGCTCGAGGGCCTTCATTCGCTGAGGTTGGCGAATGCCGCGGGTTTTGAGGAAGTTGCCTGGAGCTTCCCGCTTGGCCATCGCCTGCTGCATTTCGATCACCAGGTTTAGATCCCGGCTCAGAACTGCGAGCAGGCCCAGTGGGTTGTCGCCTTCCTGCTGCAACGCGCCAATGATTTTTTGGGCGTTGGCGGTACGGCCAACCAGCAGATCAGTGACCAGTTCGAACAGATTGAAACGGGCGCTGTTCTGAACCACCTGTTCAACGATGTCTTCGTCAATGGTTTTGCTTTTGCTGAACAGTGCGAGACGGTCCATTTCCTGACTGGCGGCCAGCAAGTTGCCTTCCAGTCGAAAGGCCAGCATGTCCAGGGCGCCGCGGGTGAGCGTGAGGCCCTTGCTTTGGGCCCGTTGCTGGAGCCAGCCGGGAAATTTATCAGGATCAATGGGCCAGACAGTCACATGTACGCCGACGTTCTGTAGGGATTTATACCATTTGCGGCGCAATTCCGCCGGGTCCAGTTTGGCGCTGATCAGGATAATGACAATATCGTCTGGTGGCGCAGTCAGTACTTGTTCGACGACGTTACGACCATCACCTAATTTGCCGGTCGGCAGGTGAATTTCAATACGCCGCTTTTCAGCAAACAGTGACAGCGCACTGAACTCTTCTCCGACAACATTCCAATCAAGTTGGCGGTCAGCATGAAAGATGACTCGGTCCTGATAGCCGGCATCCCGGGCGACGTTGCGAATCTGGTCGCAGGCTTCCTGCACTAGCAGGGGTTCATCACCGGACACCAGGTAGATTGGCGCCAGACGTTTGCTCAGTAATTGCGGGAGCTGGGCCGGCGTTGTTTTCATTGTGCCCCGCTGTCGGTTTTTTCCGCTGGGTGTGAAGCTTGATCACGCAGGACCTGAATACGCTCGGCCGTCAAGGGTACCAGGCGAAAGATAATCTGTTGGGCCAGGCGCTGGGTCAGATTTTGGATGATTTCCTGTTCTTCACGCTGTTTGGCAAGCACGTTGGTTTCATCGTAGCGATAGGTTTCGCTGCTGTGAATTTCCGCCTCTGCGATCAATGGCACCTGGTCCGCTGTGATCACGTCCATTCTGACTGAATGGCGCAAATCGTATTCCGCCGCTGCCGCCTCCACTGTGATGGCGCTGGCGCGCCGCTTCTGGCTGAAGCTATTCAGTCGCAGCAGATAGTCGGCGTTAGGGGCCTCCACCAGCCGCACTTCGCCAAGTGTCAGTTGGTCGGTGACCGCCTCGCACAGTTCCAGCGGCACTTGATCGGCACATTGCACCGCCAATGGCTGCAACGCGCTGGAGACCGGCGCCGCGCCGCGAAGCTGGAAGCCACAGCCGGCTATCGTTAACGTGATCAACGCCAGGCCTGGAAGCGAGAGCTGGGCGTGGGTAAACCGGGTACCGGTCATATCAGTTGGCTACCACGTTGACGAGCCGGCCCGGGACGACAATGATTTTTCGGACGGTTTTGCCTTCCGTGAAACGGGCGACGTTTTCGTCTTCCAACGCCAGGGTTTCCAGGGCACCCTTATCAATATCGGCCGGCACTTCCGCCTTGGAGCGGACTTTACCGTTTACCTGCAGCACTACCTGAATGCTGGTTCTGACCATGGCACTTGGATCGGCCTCCGGCCATTTGGCCTCTACTACGGCCTCTGAGTGCCCAAGGGCATACCAGAGCGAATGGCAAATATGGGGAGTGATAGGGGACAGCATCAAGACTGCCGTCTCCAGGGCTTCCTGTGTCACCGCCCGGCTTTGTGGTGAGTCGCTGGTCAACCTGCTTACCTCGTTCAGCAGTTCCATGACGGCGGCAATCGCGGTGTTAAACGTGATGCGGCGGCTAACGTCGTCTGACACTTTGGCGATGGTCTCATGGGTCTTGCGGCGAACATCTTTCTGGCCTTCGTTCAGGCTTTTGACGTCAAGCGCCGGACTTTCACCGCCCGCTATATGTTCGTTCACCATGCGCCATAAGCGTCGAAGGAAGCGATTCGCGCCCTCGACACCGCTGTCGGACCATTCCAGGGATTGCTCCGGCGGGGCAGCGAACATCATGAACAGGCGCACGGTGTCGGCGCCGAACTGGTCGATAATGGCTTGGGGGTCGATGCCATTATTCTTGGACTTGGACATTTTGGTGGTGCCACCGACCAACACCGGCTGGCCATCCGTTTTATGAACGGCCTGGATTACGTGGCCCTTGTCGTCCTTCTTCAGGCTGACGTCTGTGGGTGCAATCCAGATTTTGCCGCCCTTAACATCTTCACGGTAATAGGTTTCTGCCAAAACCATGCCCTGACACAGCAGGCGTTTGAAGGGTTCTGAGCTGTTGACCAGGCCGACGTCGCGGAGCATTTTATGGAAGAATCGCGCGTACAGCAGATGCAGGATGGCGTGCTCAATACCGCCAATGTACTGATCCACCGGCAGCCAGTAATTGGCCGCATCCGGGTTCAGCATGCCTTTGTCGTAGTTTGGGCTGCAGAATCGCGCGTAGTACCACGACGACTCCATAAAAGTGTCGAAGGTGTCGGTCTCCAGCGTGGCGGGCTGGCCCTCGAAGGTTGTTTTCGCCCACTCGGGGTCGGCCTTGATGGGTGATTTGACACCGTCCATCTCGACATCTTCGGGCAGGATGACCGGAAGTTGATGGTCCGGTACGGGGCGTTCGGTGCCATCGTCCAGGGTCATCATGGGAATGGGCGCACCCCAGTAACGTTGCCGCGACACACCCCAGTCCCGCAGTCGGTAATTGACCGTGCGTTTGCCAATGCCTTCTTTTTCCAGAAAGTCCGCGATGGCGTCGAAGGCTTCTTCACTGGTCAGACCGTTATACTTTCCGGATGACACCAGGATGCCTTTTTCCGTGAAGGCCTGTTCATGGGTGTCAATTTCCCGGTTGTCCGTTGGCGCAATCACCTGCTTGATGGGCAGCCGGTATTTGAGGGCAAACTCATGGTCCCTCTCATCATGGGCTGGTACGGCCATTAGGGCACCGGTGCCGTACTCCATCAGGACAAAATTGGCGACCCAGACCGGAACCAGTTCCTGTGTCAGCGGGTGAACGGCTTTAAAGCCCGTATCCACGCCCTTTTTCTCCATCGTTGCCATATCTGCTTCGGCGGTCTTGCTGTTACGGCACTGCTCGACAAATTCTGCGACGTCACGGCTTCGCGCGGCCGCCACTTTGGCCAGTGGGTGCTCTGCGGCCAGTGCCATGTAGCTTACCCCCATGAGGGTGTCCGGCCGGGTGGTATACACGGTGAGAACGTCGTCGCGGTCTTTCAGGGTAAACGTCAGCTCGGTGCCGGTGGACTTGCCAATCCAGTTGCGCTGCATGGTTTTGACCTGTTCGGGCCAGTCGTCCAGCTCGTCCAGATCCGCAAGCAGCTCTTCGGCATAGTCAGTGATGCGAATAAACCACTGGGGAATTTTCTTTTGTTCCACCAGGGCGCCGGAGCGCCAGCCGCGACCGTCGACCACTTGTTCATTGGCCAGTACGGTTTGGTCGATGGGGTCCCAGTTCACGGTGGACATTTTCTTGTACACCAGGCCTTTCTCGAACAGGCGCGTAAAGAACCACTGCTCCCAGCGATAGTAGTCTGGTTTACAGGTCGCCAGCTCACGATCCCAGTCGTAGCCAAATCCCAGTTGTTTGAGCTGGGTTTTCATGTACTCGATGTTCGAGTAGGTCCATTTGGCCGGCGCGGTCTTATTACTGATGGCGGCATTTTCAGCGGGCAGGCCAAAGGCATCCCAACCCATGGGTTGCATGACGTTTTTGCCTTGCATGCGCTGATAACGGGAAATAACGTCGCCAATGGTGTAATTGCGAACGTGGCCCATGTGAAGTTTGCCGCTCGGATAAGGAAACATCGACAGGCAATAGTATTTGGGTTTACCCGGTTCTTCCTTCACGCTGAAAGTCTTGTGGTCATCCCAGAACTTGCGAGCGTTTTGTTCAACGTCGCGGGGGCTGTATTGCTCGTCCATTCCTGCCATTACTGAAATTACCCTGTAGTGAAAACTGAGTGTAAAAATGTCACCCAAACGATTTGCGGAGCGGTCGAACATTCTAACGCACCAAGCCCATTACAGGTAGCCTGGAAAGGTAGGCGAGTTGTGCCAGACTGAAGGAAGGACAACCAGACGAGGTGAGGTCATGGCGAATCACGAGCGGAATGCATTTTCAGGCCAGGCGCTAAAGGTCTATAACCGGATGATGGAGCGAGTGGAAGCCCGGCTGGGGGAACTGGAAAATCGGACGCGGGAAAGCCTCAGGGAGGAAATCGAGAACGCCGTTGAGTTTGAGAATGAACTCGAGGAAATGACCCGCGACGAAATCAACCTGCTGGCGGCCTATTTGCGTCGTGACCTTGAACATTTACTGCACTTTGTTGACGAAACCGGCGAAGGGGTCGGGGAGTGGTTGCGGCTGGACTTGTCGCTGGTTGAGCGTCAGCTGTCGGATATGCTGTTCTCCATAGCGGATAAAAGCCAATTGGATACGCTGGAGCTCGACCAGAAAATTCACAACAAAGACGTCAGCCACTACATCAGCGGTGAGGTGGCCACCGCTGGGGTGTTGCGCTGTTTGTCCTGTGGCCATATGCGTTGCCTGACCAAAACCAGCCATATCGAACCGTGTGAGGCGTGTAATTCTCATTATTTTGAACGAATTACCAGTCGATGGCCCCACGATGAAAATGAGTAACGCGTTGTCCTGAGCCGCTCACGCAATGGGGGGTATTGTCCGTTTACGAACGAAGACGATCAGTATCGCCGCCAGTGTCAGGGCCGGCCAGGAACCGGATTCCATAAACGGCGTATTACCGCTGACGGGGTAAACTTCGCCCCGCAAGGTGTCACGGGTAAACTGCGGAATGGTCTCGGTGATCTGCCCCTTGTGGTCAATAATCGCTGTGATGCCATTGTTGGTGCCCCGGAGCATGAAACGCCCGGTTTCCAGTGCCCTCATGCGCGCAATTTGCAGGTGCTGCAATGGTCCAAGCGAGTGTCCGAACCAGCCGTCATTACTGATGGTAATGAGCAGGTTGGTGTTGCGCGCGCTGAACGCAACAAAGTCCGGGTAGGCAACTTCGTAGCATATGAATGGCATCACACGGTGATCGCCAACACTCAGCGGAGGCTGATTGCCTGGTCCCCGGGAGAAGCTCGACATCGGCAGATTGAAAAAGCCGATCAGGCCCCGCAGCCACTGCTCCAGAGGGACGTACTCGCCAAAGGGAACCAGCTTTTGTTTCTGGTACAAACCAGACCCGTTGCCGATCGCCATAATGCTGTTGCGGTAGGTAAAGTCTTCCAGTTCATCACTAAAACCGTACCAGGGGATGCCAGTGATCAGGGTGCTGCCTGAACCCAATTCGGTCCTGATGTAATCAATGACCTTGCCGGCCTGGTCTTGCGGAATCGGGATAGCGGTCTCTGGCCACAGAATCAAGTCCCGGTTCCAGTCGTCCTCTGTCAGGCCGAGATACGTCACGATCTGGTCTTTCAGAAAATCGGGGTCCCACTTGATTTGCTGCGGCACATTGCCTTGCATGGCGGAGATGGTGAGCGGTGTTTCCCCCAGTGTGGTCCACTGCGTATTATTCAGCGAGGGCCCGGTTATCCAGGGTATGAGACCTGCCAGCAGCAAGGCCGCGACCGGCTTATAGCGTTTAGATTGCAGCAGGGGATAGCAGGCCGCAATGACTGCACCACTGATGACAATCCAAAAGGTCAGCCCTTGCACACCAACCACCGGCGCGTAGCCGGCCAGCGGTCCGTCCACCTGACCGGTGCCCAGATACAGCCAGGGGAAGCCGGTTAACAGCCAGCTGCGAACCCAGTCACCCAGCACCCAGATAGCTGGCAGTAACAGGAGCCGGCGCGCTTTGCTGTCGCTGGCCAGTTTGCCCCAGGCCCAGAAAGCCAGGCCATGGAACAGTGCCAGCCCGGTGACAAAAATCGTGGTGAGTATGATCGAGACGGGGATGGAGGTGTTGCCATACTCGCTGATACTGACGTAGACCCAGGACACCCCAGACCCAAACAGCCCCACCCCGACCAGCCAGCCGGCCCGGAACAGCAGGCGAGGGGCCAGTGGCAGGCAGATCAAGGCTATGACGGCAATGGAAACCGGACCCAGCCACCACCAGTTGAAGGGTGAAAAGGTCAGGGTTTGTAGGCCCCCGGCGAGCACCAGGGCCGTAATGTGCAACCAGGATAGTCCCGGGGGTTGAGGACTATCCGTCACTACGCGTCACTTGTAACAAGCGAATGACGCGGTTGTCAGCATTGGCAATGGTAAAGGCGAGACCGCCGAACTCCACGGATTCTCCGCGCCGGGGCAGGTGACCAAATTCCTTCAGCACGATACCGCCAATGGTATCGAACTCTTCTTCATCCAGTTCGGTGCGGAAAAACGTATTGAAATCGTCAATAGGCGTGATGGCCTTGACCGCAAAACTGCCATCGCCGCGCGCTTTGATGTGGGTTTCCTCATCGAAATCATGTTCATCTTCGATTTCGCCCACGATTTGCTCCAGCACATCCTCGATCGTAATCAGCCCAGCGGTGCCACCGTACTCGTCCACGACGATGGCCATGTGGTTACGAGTTTCCTTAAATTCTTTCAGGAGCTGGTTCAGGCGTTTGCTTTCGGGGACAAAGGAGGGCGGGCGCAGAATCTCCCGGATTTTAGTCCAGTTGAGATCGTTGTTGAGTGCCAGTGGCAGCAGGTCTTTGGCCAGCAGCACGCCAATTACGTCGTCCGGACTGTCCCCGATGACCGGGAACCGGCTGTGGGCGGACTCCATGATGTCTGACAAAAACGCTTTGGGTTCCTGCGACGCTTTCACAGTCACCATCTGGGAGCGAGGAATCATGATTTCCTCCACCCGCATGTCGATGACCTGCATCGCACCTTCGATGATGCTCATGGCATCGACATCGATAATGTTTTGGGTTTCTGCGTCGCGGAGTATTTCCAGCACATCTTCGACGGTTTCTGGCTCGTTGGAAAAAGCCTGTGAAATGCGTTCCAGCCAGGACTTGCCGCCCTGACTGCGACTCGACTGATCGTCGCTCATGAGTCTTGTTCCGTTTCCTCTGATTCGTAAGGGCTCCCGAAGCCCAGCTCATCCAATAGCTGCACCTCAAGGGATTCCATAATCGCGGCATCGTCATCGTTCAGATGATCGTAGCCCTGAAGATGAAGCATGCCATGTATCACCATGTGTGCCCAGTGTGCTGTCAGCGTCTTTTCCTGTTTTAGCGCCTCTGCGGCTACCACGGGCGCACAAATCACCAGGTCACCGGCTAACGGAACCGTTATACCGGCTGGCGCTTCAAATGGGAAGGACAGCACATTGGTTGGGCCGGACTTGTGGCGGTATTGGCCATTGAGCTCCGCGCTTTCTTCGCGACCCACAACGCGCAGGGTAACCTCGGATGCCTGCGCCTGGCGCCAGGCTGCAATGGCCCAGCGTGATAAGGCGTCATCGTCAGGAATGCCGGGGCCTTCGTGCACCCGTTGTATGTCCACCAGCAATTCGGTCATTGGCCTTTGCCGCCATGTTCTTCAAATGAGTCGTACGCCTCGACAATGCGCTGCACCAGCGGGTGACGGACGACGTCTTTGGCTTCAAAACGGGTAAAGCCAATGCCTGCGACATTGCTCAGCACGCCCGCCGCGTGGATCAAACCGGAGTTCTGCCCTTTGGGCAGGTCCACCTGGGTGGTGTCGCCGGTAATGACCGCCGTCGAGCCAAAGCCGATACGGGTCAGGAACATTTTCATTTGCTCCCGGGTCGTATTCTGACTCTCGTCGAGAATAATGAACGAGTTATTCAGTGTACGGCCGCGCATAAAAGCCAGTGGCGCAATTTCGATCACACTCTTTTCGATCAATCGAGTGACTTGGTCGAAGCCCAGCATTTCATAGAGGGCGTCGTACAGAGGGCGCAGATAGGGGTCCACTTTCTGTGCCAGGTCGCCGGGCAAAAACCCCAGTTTTTCACCGGCCTCGACCGCCGGTCGAACCAACATGATGCGCTTGACCTGTTCATCTTTCAGGGCTTCGACGGCGCAGGCGACCGCCAGCCAGGTCTTACCAGTACCGGCCGGGCCAATACCGAAATTGATGTCGTGGCTACGGATGCTGTGGACATAGCGCTGCTGGTTGGCGCCACGGGGACGCGCCTGAATCTTGGGCGTCTTGATAATGATCTGGCTGCCGTCGTAGGGGATCTCATCCGGCAGACGCTCAAACCCCGACTCCCGAATGAACAGGTGCACGGTGTCCGGGGTAATATCGTCCGTCGCTTCGGTCTCGCGGAACAGGTGGCGCACGACTTCGGCGGCGGCGGTGGCGTGTTCGGCTTGACCCTCCACCTTGAAGTGGTGCCCGCGACGTCCGATCCGGACGTTCATGCGGCGCTCTATGTGCTTGAGGTGTTCATCGAATTGGCCGCACAGAGTGGCCAATCGGCGCTGGTCGACAGGGTGTAGGTCAAATTGTTTGGATTCGGTGGTTTTCAAAGTGTCCCCATAATTGGATAGTGTCGCCTCTGCCTGGTTATCGGATGAATCAGAGGAAACACTACGGAATCGGTGGCTTGGCCCCGCAAACTGCCGAGCCATCCAGTGTAATCAACGCGGTCCGGAGTGGTCAGAAAAGCCGATCATTAACCGGCACTCCCCTTAAAGAATTGGGCAATGCTTCGCGAATTTCAACGTCTATAAAGTGGCCAATGACATTGGGATTGTCGGTGCGGAAATTGACGATCCGATTGTTCTCGGTACGGCCGGCAAACTCCCCGGGGTCTTTTTTGGACAGGCCGGTGACCAGAATCCGCTGCGTCGAGCCGACCATTTTGCGGCTGATGTCATGGGTTTGCTGGCTAATACGTTGCTGCAGAATACTCAAGCGCTGCTTTTTGATGCCCATGGCGGTGTCGTCCGGCAGATCGGCCGCCGGGGTGCCCGGGCGTGCGCTGTAAACAAAACTGAACGACGCGTCGAAGCCGATGTCATTGATCAGCTTCATGGTCGCCTCAAAATCTTTTTCCGTTTCCCCCGGGAAGCCAATGATGAAATCCGACGAAAAACTGATGTCCGGACGAATTGCCCGTAAACGGCGCAGTTTGGATTTGTATTCCAGCGCCGTATGGCCACGCTTCATCAATGCCAGAATGCGGTCGGAACCGCTTTGTACCGGCAAGTGCAGGTGGCTGACCAATTCGGGCACCTGCTCATAGACCTTGATCAACGCGTCTGAAAACTCCACCGGGTGGGAGGTGGTGTAGCGAATGCGGTCGATGCCGTCGATGGTCGCGATGAGCGTGATCAATTCCGCCAGGTCCATGGCATCGCCTTCGTGGGTCTCGCCCTGATACGCGTTGACGTTCTGGCCCAGCAAGTTGACTTCGCGTACGTTCTGGCTCGCCAGGTGGGCAACTTCCGCCAGTACGTCGTCGACGGGCCGGCTGACTTCTTCGCCGCGGGTGTAGGGCACCACGCAGAATGTGCAGTATTTACTGCAGCCTTCCATGATCGAGACAAAAGCCGACGGACCGTCGGCCCCGGGTGATGGCAGGTTGTCGAACTTTTCAATTTCCGGAAAACTGACGTCCACCACGCCAACGCCGCCGTGACGCGCTTGGGTGATCAATTCCGGCAGCCGGTGCAAGGTCTGGGGACCAAACACCATATCGACATAGGGCGCGCGGTCGATGATGGCCTGACCTTCCTGGCTGGCAACGCAGCCGCCAACGCCAATAATGAGATCGGGGTTCTTGGCTTTCAGACCCTTCCAGCGCCCCAACTGGTGAAACACCTTCTCCTGGGCTTTTTCACGAATCGAGCAGGTGTTCAGCAGCAGGATGTCGGCATCATCGGCTGAGTCGGTCATCTCAACCGACTCACCGGACTGAAGCAAGTCTGCCATGCGAGACGAATCGTATTCGTTCATCTGGCAACCGTGGGTCTTGATAAATAGCTTTTTGGCCATGAGTCTCAAATTACGTCGATGGGTGTCGGTGCCGCCACGGACAAGGCAGGCACCTCTGTAAAGTAACTGGCCATTATAACGATCTGATCAATCTGCAACCAGCCTTCTGGGCCATGAATTCGGGCCGATTGGGTAATCGACCCATGTGTTATTATTTCGCTCCGGACCTTTTTGGAGACCAGGATCCGCCATGACCCCGGAACGCCTCGCCAGAATTAAGCAGACACTGAACCGACGCCAGCCAGATCTGTGCGTGTTGACCGATCAGATTCACAAACCTCGCAACCTGTCTGCCATTATCCGCTCCTGTGATGCCTTTGGCGTGGCTAACCTGCACGCGGTTTGGCCCCGGCAAGGGTACAAAGCATTCCGTAAGACCGCGGGCGGCAGTCAGCACTGGGTTACCACCCGTACCCACCGAACCATGCGCGACGCCACCGCGGCACTGAAAAGTCAGGGCCACAAACTGGTGGCGGCACAACTGTCAGAGCGTGCCATTGATTATCGCGACGCCGATTTCACCGTGCCCTGCGTGTTGATCATGGGCAATGAAGTGGATGGGGTCAGTCCGGAAGCGGCAGAGCAGGCTGACGAACATGTCATTATCCCGATGATGGGGATGGTGGAGTCGCTCAACGTGTCGGCCGCCTGCGCCATTATCTTGGCTGAAGCGCAGCGTCAGCGAGCCGGGGCCGGTTTGTTCGATCAATGCAGGCTGCCGGCGGAAGAATACAATCGCTTGTTGTTTCGGTGGTGCCATCCGCAGATTAAACGCTATTGCGACGATCGCCGGTTACCTTACCCGCCGTTCGATCCAGACACCGGAGACCTGGTGGATGGGGTCGGTTGGATGGCGTCAGTACGCAAGCTCAGACATCCGGATGCAGCGTCTGATTTCTGATCCGGGTGATGCGGAAGGGTCAGTGAGTATCGTCCCGGGCCTCGAGGTATTTCTGAAGCTGCTCCCGCAACGCTTTGGGCAGACGCGTTATGGTCAGGGCATCTTTGTCGCGATCGTAATAGATAGCCTGGTTCACTAGGTCCGATGAGAAAGATACGCTCATGCCTCCGCCGGAACCGGCAATGCGCACCAGCTTCTTCACCTTTCGGTGGTCCGGGTGCAGCACCGTACCTTCCGGCAAGTCCTGTGCTTCTGCCGCGAATGTTTTAAAACGATCGGGCTGGTTTTCATCCAGGTAGCCGGACAGAGCCTCAACGGCCACAGGCTCACCGAGAGCGTGCTGTTCTTTGCAGAATTCGTAGGCTCGGGTCCGTACTTTGCCAGCTTCCTCCGGTGCCTCGGCCTGGCGTGCAAAGGCCTCAACCGCATCGAGAAAGGTCAGTGTCTCTTTTTCAACGTCCACCTGGTTGGTGAAGCCGGCCAGCCGGATAAACAGGTCGCCGATTTCTCCGGTGCCGCGGGCGTGCACCAGTGTCAGGTAGTTCTGACCGGGCTCATCGGACAGCCAGTCATCAAGCTCGATGCGCAGGGCAAGATTCAGCCGGGACAGACTCAGCACATCCGTTCCATCCAGCGCCTGAGTGCCGTCAAAACGCAGTGCGCTGTCACTTTCAAGGATCAACAGATAGATTGCGTCGCTGTCGGCCAGGGCTTCATGCACCAGCATCAGATGGCCTTGGTGTTCTTCCTGGCTGCCATTGAGCAGCTCCTGCCACTGGCCGAACAGGCGGTCGGTCAGGGAGGCAAAGGTCTGTTTGTCCTCAAGGCAATCCTTCAGCCAGGCGCTCAAAGGGGACTCGCCAAGGTCTTCCGAGAAGCGCCCGTACTTTTTACCGGGCTTGGCGTTGAACAGCCGCTTCATCTGTTTATGAAGCGCTTCGTAATCGCCGCCGGGCTCCGTCAGTGTTGACCCTGGCCGAACCTGAGCAGGTTGGCCAGGTTGCAATTGGCTGGCAAACAGTGTTCGCAGTTGTTTGATGGCCATCGGGTTACAGGCGCTTGTCGTGGGTCAGAGCCTGCATCAGCTCTGCCACGGCTTTGCCGATGTCCTTGGTGTCATCCGCACGCGCGGAGGCGCTCGCAACGTCTGTGCCGATGTTAACCGCGACAGCGATCAGGCCATGAGCGGTCAGCAATTGTGCGGTGCGGCAGCGATCATCGGCGTTGCCGGCGTTGTCTTCGGACAGCACCACCGAGGTCTTGCCAAGGTCAAACAGTGCGCGTTCGACAGCCAGTGCAAGCTCTTGCGCAAGCTTGCCGGCGCAGCCGATAATCAGAGGCTGCTGGGCCAGACGGCGGGCACGCTCGTCAGGGCTCACCGGGTCCAGTGCCTCGTCACTGGCGCTGGCCAGCCCGCTGATCATGCCGGCACCAACCGTGACGTTGGTCAGGCGGTCAACCACGATGAATCCGCCGGTGGCGCGGTTGCGGGGGTAAGGATCGAAGGCCACGGGCTGGCTCAGCGTGAGTTCACAGAGGCCAATTTCATTCAGAGCCAGCGAAGTAACGCCGCTTTGGCGCTCCAGGGTGTTGACGTCGGTGCGGTAGGCAACCTGCCGGATGGAGCCGGAAGTGAACGTCGGGCCCAGCTTGATGTCGTACAAGCGGCCGGTTTCCAACGGCTGATCAATCATCCACACCACGTTGGCGTTGAAGCGATTGCTTACCAGAGGCTCGTCTTCTGGTTTGACGAGCATGTCACCACGGCTGACGTCAATCTCATCGTTCAGGGTCAGAGTAACGGCCTGATCGATATAGGCTTCCTCAAGATTGCCATCGAACGTGACCACTTCCTTAACGGTACTGGTGCGGCGTGAGGGCAGCGCCATCACCGTATCCCCGGGGCGAACGACGCCGGACGCTATGGTGCCGCAGAAGCCGCGGAAGTTCAGGTTGGGGCGATTAACGTACTGTACGGGAAGCCGGAAATGCTCAAGATTCTTGTCGCGGGACACTTCCACGGTATCAAGAATTTCCATCATTGGCTGGCCGGAAAACCAGGGCATGTTGTCGCTGCGGGCAACCACATTGTCGCCCTCGAGCGCTGAAATGGGCACAAAGCGAACGTCTTTAAGGCCAAGCTTGTTGGCGAACGCCAGATAGTCTTGCTTGATTTCTTCAAAGCGCTCTTCGCTGTAATCCACCAGGTCCATTTTATTGATCGCGACCACAATGTGGCGAATACCTAACAAGGATGCGATAAAGGAGTGTCGCCGAGTTTGCGTCAGCACGCCATGACGGGCGTCTATCATCATGATCGCCAGCTGCGCGGTTGAAGCACCGGTGGCCATGTTGCGGGTGTACTGCTCATGGCCCGGTGTGTCGGCAATGATGAACTTACGCTTGTCAGTCGAGAAATAACGGTAAGCGACATCAATGGTGATGCCTTGCTCGCGCTCGGCCTGGAGCCCGTCCACCAACAACGCAAGGTCAAGCTTTTCGCCGGTGGTGCCCAGTTTGGCACTGTCAGCCTTCAGGCTGGCCATGTGATCTTCGTAGATCATTTTGGTGTCGTGCAGCAGGCGGCCGATCAAGGTGCTTTTGCCGTCATCGACACTGCCGCATGTCAGCAGGCGTAGCAATTCTTTATCTTCGTGTTGTTTCAGGTACGCGCTTATATCTTCTGCAATCAGGTCTGACTGGTGAGACATGGTAAAAAATCCTGTGAATACGGTAACCGCTGTTTAGAAATAGCCTTCGCGTTTCTTCTGTTCCATCGAACCGGCGGAGTCATGGTCTATCACCCGACCCTGGCGTTCGGAGCTCTTGGCCAGCAGCATTTCCTGGATGATATCGGTCAACGTGTCGGCTTCGGATTCAATGGCGCCGGTGAGCGGGTAGCAGCCCAGGGTGCGGAACCGAACCGACTTCATCATCGGTGTTTCGCCGTCTTTGAGTGGCATACGGTCATCGTCCACCATGATCAGCGTGCCATCACGGTCCACCACCGGGCGTTCTGCGGAGTAGTACAACGGCACGATTTCGATATTTTCCAGGTAGATATATTGCCAGATATCCAGTTCGGTCCAGTTCGACAAAGGGAATACGCGAATGCTCTCGCCTTTATTGATTTTGCCGTTATAGGTGTTCCACAGCTCAGGGCGCTGATTCTTCGGATCCCAGCGATGGTATTCGTCGCGGAAGGAATAGACGCGCTCTTTGGCCCGCGATTTTTCTTCATCACGTCGCGCGCCACCGAAAGCGGCATCAAACTTGTATTTGTTCAGCGCCTGCTTCAGGCCCTGGGTTTTCATGATGTCCGTGTGTTTGGCGCTGCCATGGGTGAACGGGCCGACGCCCTGGTCCACGCCTTCCTGGTTGATATGAACAATCAAATCCAGGTCAAACTTTTTCGCCTGGGCGTCCCGGAAGCGGATCATTTCCTGGAATTTCCAGGTGGTGTCCACGTGCATAAGCGGAAACGGTATTTTGCCTGGGTAAAAGGCTTTGCGGGCCAGGTGCAGCATCACCGAGGAGTCTTTTCCGACGGAGTAGAGCATAACCGGGTTGTCGAACTCGGCTGCTACTTCCCGAATGATATGGATGCTTTCAGCTTCCAGCTGTTTCAGATGCGTCAGGTTATAAGTGGTCATCGTATCCTGTTACCGCTTGCCGTAGGCGCGTGTTGAGGTGACAGAAGTTGAGTCTGTCGTCGAAATTAGGTGGCCTACTATACCAGACGGGGCGATAGCATAAGAAGTGGGGGTGCTAGAGTTTGAGGCTATAACATTATGCAGAGATGAGTGGCTGGCCCGTACATTTCGACGGGTCAGCCATTGCGATCAGCTCAGGGTTGAGAGTTGGCGACTGACGTACTGGTCGACGTATTGATGACCGTTACCCTCGAAGCGGCAGAACTGAATGCCCACATGGAATTCGTCACGGGATACTCTGCGCAGATAAACAATATGGCAGTCTGCCGACACTGTGACATTTTGGGAAGCCACGACAGGCAGGGAAAACTGGGTCGAAATTTCAATCCATTGACCGGGGGCCGGGGATGTCTGGTTGGGGACCAGCCGGTTCAATGTCTTTTCATCACACGAAATCATCATGCCGGCGCGGGATACATTGGTGGCCTTGCAGTTGACGGTGACTTGTTCCGAGAGTATGGCGACGACGTCCAGCGAGGTTTCCACTCGCTGTTGGTCTCTCAAGTTCGATTTAGTGGCCACTGGTTTCATCGTGTTGCGTTTGGCCGCGGGGGCCGCCTCGATAACCGGCGGTGTCGGCCCCTTCGAGGCACCACCTTTTTTGCGATGCACGTGCTTCGATGCGGTTCGCTCCACCATTGTTTTGTTCCCCATGTTGCTAATCAACCCTCAGAATGCTGGGCACCTCACACCGAGGGTGCCTTCTAATTTTTTATATTGTCGTCGTATTTTTCGTAATTTTACAAGCCTGAGCTAAACAGCTGAAAGTCTAGCTGTTTGTTAATTGATCAGCAACACATGTGTCGCCGCGAAAGGCGGGTAAGCCGCCAATGCCGGCTTTAATGGGAGTAGGCCGGCGAGAATCGGGCGTCGTTTCAAGTTTGCGGGGGTAGGTCGGACACTATGGTGATGATGAGCCCGGTCTGCGTGGACATTAATTGACCGGGTTTGACGGACTCAAGTGCCACGGAGGGCCGGCAACACGAGGGTCAATCCGTGAGTCGACAGGTCGGACCTTCTGCCATAGTGTTGGCGGAGTCAGGCGGTGCGCATTTGCGCTAAAGGGATTGAGGCGTTCCCCAGAACGTGACATCACGCTCTGACTCCAAAGTGCCGGAGTCAGAGCGGACTCGCCGTAGTTTGACGGGTCAGTCTGTGAGGGCGCTAGCGTTCGAGTTTTTTCTTCAAGATCTCATTGAACAACTTTGGATTACCCTGGCCCTTCGAGGCTTTCATTAAAGGCCCCATAAAGCCGCCCATCAGCTTCTTGCGTTTCTTTTCGTCGGCTTCCTGGTATTGGGCGATCTGCTCGCCCATGCCTGCGAGCACCTCCTCCACGATCTTTTCCAGCGCGCCGGTATCGGACACCTGTTTAAGCCCCTTGGCATCGATAAGTTCATCCACATCGGAGCCCTCGCCGGTCCACAGCCCTTCGAAGACTTTTTTGGCACCGGTGGATGAGACCGTGCCGTCGCTGATACGAAGGATCAGGGCGCCGAGTTGGCCGCCAGTGAGCGGGCAATCGGCGAGCTCCCGATCTTCACTGTTCAGTCGGGCGCTGAGTTCGCCCAGCAGCCAGTTGGCGGCGAGCTTGGCGTCTTTGCCATGGCTCACCGTTTCCTCGAACAGAGCGGCCATCCGGGCGCTGCTGCTGAGCAGGCTGGCATCGTAGTCGGTTAAGCCATAGTCAGACTGGAAGCGCGCCTTGCGAGCATCCGGCAGTTCCGGTAATCGGCTGCGGGCGTCTTCGATAAAGGCATCGTCGAGTTCAACTGGGAGCAGGTCGGGGCAGGGGAAATAGCGGTAGTCGTTTGCTTCTTCCTTGCTGCGCATCGAACGTGACTGCTGGGTGTCGCCGTTATAGAGACGGGTTTCCTGAACGATCCTGCCGCCATCCTCCAGAATGTCCATCTGGCGCTCGACTTCGTGGTGAATGGCTTGCTCCATAAAGCGAAAGGAGTTCAGGTTCTTGGTTTCTGTGCGGGTGCCGAGGGTTTCGTCCCCGGCGGGCTTAAGGGAGACGTTGACGTCAAACCGCAGCGAGCCCTCTGACATATTGCCGTCGCAGATGCCGAGCGAAGTGACCAGGCCGTGCAATTTGCGGGCGAACGCGACCGCCTCTTCGGCGCTGCGCATATCCGGTTCGGTGACCACTTCGATCAAAGGTGTGCCGGCGCGGTTCAAATCGATACCGGTCATGCCATGGAAATCTTCGTGCAGGGATTTGCCCGCGTCCTCTTCCAGATGGGCGTGGTGTATCCGTACACGCTTGGTGCTGCCATCAGCCAGCTCAACGTCAACATGGCCGGGGCCAACAATGGGGCGCTCCAGCTGCGTTGTCTGATAGCCCTTGGGCAGGTCGGGGTAAAAATAGTTTTTGCGTTCAAATACTGAGCGACGGCAAATTTCTGCATCAACCGCGAGGCCAAACATGACCGCATACTTGAAAGCCTGCTCGTTGGCCACCGGCAGGGTGCCGGGCATGGCAAGGTCGACTGCGCTCGCCTGGGAATTGGGCTCGGCCCCGTACGCCGTGCTGGTGCCGGAAAAAATCTTGGTTTTGGTGGCGAGCTGAACATGAATTTCAAGCCCGATCACAATGTCCCATTGCATGCTGAATATCCTCCTGATGGAAGCGGAATGATCGCTCCCATCTAACTAAGCCCATATAAAGAGTGTCGCTCCGACGCTTAGGCGTCCGGAGAGAGTTGGTGCCAATCCGTCACTTGCTGATACTGATGGGCTGCGTTCAACAACCGGGCTTCGGAGAAATAATCGCCGATAATCTGTAAGCCGACAGGCAACCCCTCCATCAGACCCGCAGGCACAGACATCGCGGGCAGTCCGGCCAGATTGGTTGAAATGGTAAAAATATCTTCCAGGTACATGGTGACCGGGTCGTCGGTCTTTTCGCCCTGGATAAACGCGGGTGAGGGCGTCGTCGGGCTCATGATGACGTCCACTTGCTTAAAGGCATTAATGAAGTCTTGCTGGATCAGGCGCCGTACTTTTTGCGCCTTCAAGTAATAGGCATCGAAATACCCTGCCGACAGGGCATAGGTGCCGACCAGAATACGGCGTTTGACCTCAGCGCCAAACCCCTCGGCACGTGTGCGGGTGTAGAGATCCATCAGATCCCGGGGGGCTTCACAGCGATAGCCGTAGCGCACACCGTCAAAGCGGGACAAGTTGGCAGAGCATTCCGCCGGCGCAATAACATAGTACGCCGCAATCGCCAGATCTGCGTGGGGCAGGGAGATTTCCTGCACGGTTGCGCCGAGCTTTTCATACTCGCGGATTGCCTCACGCACGACGTTGTTCATCTCGGAACTGAGCTGGTCGGTGAAATACTCTTTCGGCAGCCCGATCCGAAGTCCCTTCAGAGAATCGTTCAGTGAGGCGGTGTAGTCGGGTACCTCGCGATCGATCGACGTTGAGTCCTTTGGATCAAAGCCTGCCATGACGTTTAACATCAGGGCATTGTCCTCGGCGGTACGGGCCATGGTGCCGCCCTGGTCGAGACTGGAGGCAAAGGCAATCATGCCGTAGCGAGAGACCCGGCCATACGTGGGTTTCAAGCCGGTGATGCCGCACAACGCCGCCGGCTGGCGAATGGAGCCGCCGGTATCCGTTGCGGTAGCGGCAGGCACCAGGCGGGCCGCCACCGCCGCCGCCGAACCGCCTGAGGAGCCGCCAGGAACCCGGCGCTCGCCCCAGGGGTTTGTGGTGGCTCCAAAATAGCTGGACTCCGAAGAGGAGCCCATGGCGAACTCGTCCATGTTCGTTTTGCCCAGGCACACAGCGCCGGCCTCGCGAAGCTTGCGGGTAACGGTGGCATCGTACGGCGGCACAAAATTCTCAAGCATTTTTGAGCCGCAGGTCGTGCGGACGCCCTCGGTGCAGAAAATATCCTTGTGCGCGAACGGGATGCCGGTCCAGGGCGTCGCGTTGCCCTGTTTACGGCGCTCGTCGGCGGCACGGGCATCGGCCAGGGCAGCCTCTTCGGTCACGGTGATAAAGCTGTTGTAGCGGTTGTCTTGCAGGCGAATTCGTTCGAGGAAGTGTGTCGCCAGTTCAACACTGGACACTTCGCCGGATTCCAGCGCATGAGAAAGTTGGGCTACGGTCTTGTTGTGCATGGGGCGGTTCCTGGAAATTCCTGAACAATAATGGTCGTCACTGGTGACGGTGACTATTCAATAACGCGGGGTACCAGATACAAACCGTTTTCGGTGGACGGCGCAATCGCCTGGAAAGCCGCCCGGTTATCGGTTTCTGTGACCGTATCGGCGCGCAGGCGCTGGGCGGCGTCAAGAGGATGCGCCATGGGTTCGGTCTGGCTGGTATCGGCACTCTGAAGCTGGTCAACAAGGTCCAGAATGTTGCTGAGGTCCTTCTCCAGCGCCGTAACCTGCGCCTCATCGACCTTGATTCTGGCTAACAAGGCGACTTTTTCAATGTCCTGACGAGAAATTGCCACGCATTGCCTCCGCTATAAATGAAATTACTGTAACGCCCCGATATTACGGGGTTCCGGCACCGGGTTTACGGGCGTTAGGGCAACCAACCACCGCCGGATAGAGCGCGTATGGTAACAGATTCGGTGCCTTTCGGGAGGGGCAATTACTTGAAACGACGGCACTTGGAGCCTCATCGTGCCTTGCCTGTGGGGGTGCTCGCTGCTAAAGTTGCCGCAACACTTCTGCGACTGCTTTTCTTAGGTTGAAAAAACACGAATGTTCATTAAAAGAATTCGAGGTCTGTTTTCCAGCGATTTGTCCATTGATCTGGGTACAGCGAATACGCTGATCTATGTTCGCGGCCGCGGCATTGTGCTTAACGAGCCCTCCGTAGTGGCAATTCGCACTAATAATTCCCAGAAAACGGTGGCAGCGGTTGGTGGTGAAGCCAAACGTATGCTGGGTCGTACACCGGGCAACATCACGGCAATCCGGCCATTGAAAGATGGTGTCATCGCCGACTTCGTGGTGACGGAGAAAATGCTTCAGCACTTTATCCACAAGGTGCATGAGAACAGCTTTATTACACCCAGCCCACGCGTGTTGGTGTGTGTGCCGAGCAAATCAACCCAGGTTGAGCGCAAGGCGATCAGAGAGTCTGCTCTGGGCGCGGGTGCCCGGGAAGTGTTCCTGATTGAGGAGCCCATGGCGGCGGCCATTGGTGCGGGCCTTCCGGTCGAGGAAGCCAGCGGTTCGATGATCGTAGATATTGGTGGCGGTACCACTGAAATCGCCATTATTTCACTGAACGGCATTGTCTACGCGGAATCCGTCCGGGTTGGTGGTGACAAGTTCGATGAAGCCATCGTGACCTATGTGCGCCGTAATTATGGCAGCCTGATCGGCGAATCGACTGCTGAACGGATCAAACACGAGATTGGCTGCGCTTACGAGGGTGTTGAGATTCGCGAGATCGATGTCCGTGGCCGGAACCTCGCCGAAGGCGTGCCGCGTGCGTTCACCCTGAACAGCGAAGAAATTCTGGATGCCCTGCAGGAGTCATTGGCGCAGATAGTCCAGACGGTTAAAAGTGCCCTGGAGCAGTCGCCTCCGGAACTGGCATCTGACATTGCCGAGCGTGGCATTGTTTTGACCGGTGGTGGTGCACTGCTGCGTGGACTGGACAAACTGCTCAGCGAAGAGACCGGTCTGCCGGTGATCATCGCTGAAGACCCGCTGACCTGTGTCGCACGCGGAGGCGGAAAAGCGCTGGAAGTCATCGATCGTGGTGGCATTGGTATGTTTTCTCAGGAGGGTTGAGCGTGGTGGCACCGGCTGCCTGCTTGATCACTTGCCCAACTCAACCGCCGCTTGCGAATCTTCGCAGCGGCGGTTGTCGTATCTGCACGGGGAGGATTGGCCATTAAAACAATCTTCGTGCAGGGTCCTATCCCCGGGTTTCGTCTGTTTCTGGTGATTGTTCTGTCCATTGCACTGGTGGTGCTGGACGCCCGCTTCGGTAAATTGGACACCGTCCGCAGCTCTTTGGGTACGTCACTGTCACCCGTGGTTTGGCTGGGCAGTGTGCCCGACGAGCTCACGACATGGGTGAAGAGCCTGTTCATTACCCGCGATGATTTGCAGGCGGAAAACGAGACGCTGCAGGCACGCCTCCTGATTCTGGAACGGCGCGCACTCAAATACGCCGCGTTGTCGGCGGAAAATAGCCGCTTGCGTGAGCTGCTTAATGCTTCGGGCGTTCTCGATGATCGCGTCATTGTCGCCGAAATTGTAGGCGTCTCTCCGGATCCTTTTTCCCATGAAGTGATTATTAACAAGGGCAGCCGAGACGGGGTTCAGGTCGGTCAGGCAATACTGGACGCCTTCGGATTGATGGGGCAGGTGCTCAGTACCAGCAGCTTCACGTCACGGGTGTTGCTAATCTCGGACAGCAGTCATGCGGTGCCGGTGGAAGTTAACCGCAATGGCTTGCGGGCGATTCTTCTGGGCAACGGTGACATCAATAATCTTGAGCTGGTGCATGTGCCCGACACAGCGGATATACGGGAAGGCGATATGTTAGTGAGCTCCGGCCTGGGCGGTCGATTTCCCAAGGGTTATCCGGTTGCCGAGGTTGCGTCGATTGAAAAAGAGCCCGGTGAGCAATTCATTCGTATCAGCGCCAAGCCGCGGGCACACCTGAGTCGGAGCCAGATGGTGTTGATCGTGTTTCAAGCGAATGTTGAGCGTCGGGAAGAGCGCCTGAACGACAACCTGTCCGACTCCGATACCGACATCGACGCAGTGGGGTCGCCCTGATGCTGTCGGTGATCAGTTACCCGGTTTTTGGCATCAGCATCATCCTGAGCCTGGTGTTGAGCATTTCACTGTTTCCATTAGGTTGGTTTGAGTTCCGTCCTGAGTGGCTGGGTCTAATGGTGTTTTACTGGACCTTCAGGGCACCCGCCCAGTTCGGCATTTTGCTGGCCTGGTGTTTGGGTCTGTTGCTGGACGTCCTGGAGGCGACGCCGCTCGGTGTCAATGCCATGGCCATGGGGTTGGTCGCGTTTCTGGTCCTCACCATCCATCAGCGACTAAGAATGTTCCCCATGCCACAGCAGTGCCTGATGGTCTTCTTGTTGCTGGGCATCAACCAGATGCTTGTGCACTTTATCAAGCAAGTGCTGGGTGCTGACAATGCAGGCTTTGGTTATCTCTGGCCTGCGCTCACAAGCGCCGTTGTCTGGCCGTTCATCTGTGTTCTGCTGGATAACTTGAACCGTAAACTGGGATAGGATGCTCCTTTGCGCCCCATTATTCTTGCTTCTGCATCGCCCAGGCGAGCCGATCTACTGCGTCAGCTAGGGCTCACGTTCTCGGTTTTTCCTGTGGATATTGATGAACGCCCGACCCCGAATGAGGCCGCTGCGCACTATGTGGAGCGGTTGGCGCGAGAGAAAGCTTTTGCTGGCTTGAAATTGGCCGTTGACCCAAAGAGTCTGGTCATCGGCTCGGATACCTCGGTGGTACGCGACGGCGACATTCTGGGCAAACCTGACGGTAAAGAGCAGGCCGCAGAGATGCTTGCCAGTCTTTCCGGCAGGAGCCACAAGGTGATGACCGCGGTAGCGCTTGCCGGAGAGCACGGCTGCTTTGCCCGCGTCTCCACTACCGAAGTCAGGTTCAGGGCGCTGTCTGAGTCCGAAATCAGGGCCTATTGCGATACCGGCGAGCCCATGGACAAAGCAGGCGCGTATGGGATTCAGGGTCGTGGCGGTGCATTTGTCAGCGGTTTATGGGGAAGTTACAGCGCAGTAGTCGGACTGCCATTGGACGACGTGGCGGCATTGCTGGCCGAGGCAGGCCAGCCGGTCTGGATGGTTTGGAATCAGTCTGGGGAGAAGCTGGGATGAGTGAAGAAATTCTGATCAATGTTACGCCGGTTGAAACCCGTGTCGCCCTGGTCGAAAACGGCATGTTGCAGGAAGCCTACATTGAGCGAGCCAGTCGCAAGGGCATCGTGGGCAATATCTATAAAGGCAAGGTCGTTCGGGTGTTGCCAGGCATGGAAGCCGCGTTTGTCGACATTGGGCTGGAGCGTGCCGCTTTCATTCATGCTTCGGATGTTGTCAATGGGGCTTCCGACGAGCCTGACCTGGAAGTGTCACGCACCGTGCCGGATATTCGTTCTTTGCTGCGGGAAGGTCAATCCCTGGTGGTTCAGGTGACCAAGGACCCAATCGGGACCAAAGGGGCACGTTTGACCACGCAACTGTCGGTGCCGTCCCGGTACCTTGTCTTCATGCCGGGCGTGAGTCATATCGGTATTTCCCAGCGCATCGAAGATGACACCGAACGAGCCCGGCTAAAGGCCATTGTGGAAGAGAATGCGCAAGCCCAGGGCGAACCGCAGGGCGGCTATATTATCCGCACGGCGGCGGAAGCCGCATCAGCGGAGGACTTGATCGCAGATATGCACTACCTGCACCGGCTCAGCCAGTCCATCCATGAGCGCATTAAGGCGGCGGCCGTGCCCGCGGTAATCTACCAGGATTTACCGCTGTTTATCCGCACTATCCGGGACCTGATTCGGCCACAGACGGAGAAGGTCAGAATTGATTCTCGCGAAAGCCACCAACGGGTGATGCAATTTGTCAGCGAATTTGTGTCGGAGTTCTCCGACAAAGTTGAATACTATCCGGGCGAACGCCCAATCTTCGATTTGTACAGTGTTGAGGATGAAATCCAGAAGGCGCTGAGTCGTAAGGTACAACTCAAGTCCGGCGGTTATGTGATTATCGACCAGACCGAAGCGATGACCACCATCGATATCAACACCGGAGCGTTTGTGGGTCACCGCAACCTCGAAGAAACCATCTTCAAAACCAACCTGGAGGCTGCGCGTGCGATCAGCCGTCAGCTCAGGTTGCGAAATCTTGGTGGCATCATCATTATTGATTTCATTGACATGGAAGACGCCGAGCACCGGCGTCAAGTCCACCGAATGCTTGAGAAGATGCTGGAACGGGACCACGCCAAAACCAAGATTACCGGAGTGTCCGAGCTTGGTCTGGTCGAAATGACCCGCAAGCGCACCACTGAAAGCCTCGGTCAGTTACTGTGTGAACCCTGTCCAATTTGTGATGGGCGCGGCTTTCTGAAAACCGGTGAAACGGTTTGCTTTGAGATTTTCCGCGAGATTCTGCGGGTTAACCGGGCGTATGAAGCCGAAAGCTATTTGGTGATGGCGTCCCAGAGTGTCGTGGATCGATTACTGGATGAAGAGTCTGACAATGTGGCCGACCTGGAAACGTTTATTGGCAAGTCCATCCGCTTTCAGGTTGAGGCGTTTTATAGTCAGGAACAGTATGATGTAGTTTTACTTTAGGATTTCGGTTTTGCATGTCCCGATTACCTGCTGATTCCACGTCACGCGGCCCGTTGCTGAGCGGTTTGCTCCGTGCCGCAAGTTTGGTGTGGTGGCTGGTGTTCACGGTGCTCGTGTTGCTGGCCTTATACGCGGGTGGCGGGCGCCAGCTTACCCAGCATATTGACAACTATCGCACTGATCTCGAGAACCGGCTCTCCCAGGAACTCGGACAGTCGGTCACCATCGACAGCCTCAGCGCCCGCTGGCAATGGCTCGATCCCATCCTGGAAGCTCGCAACCTGACAATACAGCGCTCCGACAGCGCTGAACCTGCGGCACAACTACGCCACTTGAGAATACGACTGGACAGTCTGGCCTCGCTGCTTCGATTCAGGGTGGTGTTCCGCGAATTCGAGGCCGACGGCCTGGATCTGACACTGTCCCGTACCGCGCATGGCAAGATAACCATTGATGGCATTGATGCCCTCGGGGAGTTGGATCAGGGCCTTATTGAAGACATTGCCGAATCGAGTGCGCAGGTGTGGGTTGATCGGCTCGGTGCCTGGCTGTCAGACCCATTTATCCGGATAACCCGAGTTAATCTCGGCATCAAGGTGCCGGGTGATCCGGTTCAGCACCTTGATATCCCGCAGGCTGACCTGACTTATGACAACGGTTTGTTTCAGGCCAGTGGCCGAGCCATGCGTTCGGGCACCACGGAGCAAGTTGCGAGCTTTAACCTTTCCGGGCATCACTTTTTCCGCAGCGGGTTTGACGGTCGATTGTACCTCGACGTGAATTCGGGGCGGCTGTTTGACGGCCTGGTGAAGGGGCTTGGCTGGAAGCACCTGGCGATTCTGGGTTTTGATGTGTCCGGCCAGGGCTGGCTGACGTTTGAAAAAGGCCGCCTGATTCGGGGGCAAGGCAAAGTCAGAATGCCTTTCCTCCAGTTGGCAGTGGATCGCGAGACACTGGCACCGATTGAAAGCATCACGGCCGACGTGGGTTGGCGTCCGTCCCGCTTGGGTACCGAGTCCAAAGGTGTTGAATTTGGTGAGCTGCATCTGCGAAATTTGTCCTGGCGTTGGTCGTCCATTGACGCCCCGCCATTTGATGTGATGCTGACGCTTGCAAACGGCGAGTGGCTGGTAGCCGGGCAGGGCATCCCTGCAGGACCAGTGCGGCGACTGGCTGTTGGTCTCCAGCTGTTGCCCGGAGATGCGGCAGCAAGACTGGCAAGGTATCAGCCCCGGGGAACATTGAATAACGTGGTGCTGAGCGTTCCGTCATACGCCGGCGACGCCTTCGCCTTCAGCGCCGCACTGGCGGATGTGAGTATTCAGCCCGTCAATGGTGCGCCGGGCGTCATCGGCTTGTCGGGACAACTGACGGCGAATCAAGATGGCGGCCGGGTAACGCTTGCAAGCAATAACGCCGAACTGAATTTTCCGGAGTTGTTTCTTGAACCCTGGACGTTTTCGGCACTGAGCGCGACGGTATCGTGGGTGCTGGACGACCATGTCACTCGGGTATTTTCAGATAACATCGAATTGGCTTACCAGGAAGCAACGGCGTTCACCGGTCGCTTCGATTTGCGTCTGGACAAGCAGGGCGAGGACACGCTGGGCCTTCAAGTAGGCCTCCAGCAGGCTACGGCAGGCATGTTGGCGGATTTCGTGCCGGCAAAGGTTGTGAATGCGGCGCTGTATGACTGGCTGACCACGTCGATCACAGCAGCAACGATCAGCGAAGGGGTGTTTTACGGCCATGGCTTGATTGGCGCCGAATCGTCGGCCGGATCCTTTACGTCGTCGATGAATTTCAAATTTCAGGATGCCACTGTGCGCTACAACAGTGACTGGCCTGTCGTGTCCGGGGTAAGGGGCGAAGTGGATGTCCATAATGGCCGAGCGGATGTGCGCCTGAGCCAAGGCATTACCGATGGGGTGACCCTGAACCCCACGGCTGTCCAGGTGGGGCGGAATACCGAGGGCGTTACTGGGGTAACGGTGACGACGTCCGCCTCCCTGTCTGGCGATACCGCCAACCGGTGGCTTTCAACCACGCCTTTGGCGGCCATGGCCGGTGCAGCAGGTGAAAGTGTCACCCTGGGTGGCCGTTATGATGTCGAGCTGGAGCTAATGGTACCGCTGGACGCCGACCACAACGCCGAAGTTGACCTTGTCGTCACCACCCAAACCGGTGAGGTGCGTTACGCTGACACGGATCTGACCTGGTCAGAGCTGGCGGGGCGGATACAGTTTAACTCGCGCGAGGGGTTTACCGGATCGCCGCTCCAGGGGCGTTTTATGGGGGATGCGGTGACCGTTCAACTGGCATTGGATGACAGCAATGGTCGGCTTCGTATTGTTCAAAACGGTCGCCTGAGCGTGTCCGGGTTGCTGCAGTTGGCGGAGATGGCACCGGAGACACAAACCGGTGTTGCCGGCGATACGGATTATACCGCGAGCCTGTCAGTGATGACGGATGGCGCGCCGGTGCTCGCGATCGAGTCCAGCCTTCGTGGCTTGGCTATCGACTGGCCGGCCCCGTTGTCTAAATCCTCCGGTGAAACGGCGCCACTGAATGTCACCGTTGATTGGGCATCCGGTCGGGGCGCGCATGTGGTGGGCAATTGGCAGCAGCGGCTTGGGTTTAATCTGCAGTGGCAGGGCCAACGCTTTCAGCGGGGCCGGATTGGTCTTGAGGCGAATTCGGTCTCGCTGCCCGATAAAGACGGTCTGGTTATCTTCGGACCGCTGGCGCAATTGGATGTGGAGCGCTGGCACACCCTGTGGCGCCAGCGGTCGGTGGCGATCGGTGGCGATCGCGATGCTGTTTATACCTGGTTGCGCAACGTTGATCTGAATGTCGGTCGCTTGCTGTTGGCCGGTCGGGCATTTTCATCCATCTCGATTCATGTCCGGCCAGAACCCTACGGCTGGATTCTGGAAGCCCAGTCGGATCAAGTGGTTGGCCGCATTTTGGTGCCGTCGGGGGCAACAGATGCGGTTCAGGTGAATATGACCAAGTTGGTGTTGCCCCGAACCGAGAGTGACGATACGACCGAAACGCCGCTTACGGTGCCTGAACAGGTAGCCGCGTTTCGAAGGCTTGGGCTGGGTACGTGGCCGGACATTCAGGTCCAGATTGACACCCTCGTTATTGACGAGGAAAACCTGGGTTCCTGGCTGTTTCGGGTGGAGCCAGAGCATGACACATTATTCGTGAAATCCCTTGAGGGTCAGCTCAACGCATTGACGTTCAAGGGTGAATTGGCCTGGCGTATTCTGGATGAGACTCCGATGACCAGCCTGGCGGGGGAAATGACCGGAGGCAGTCTTGCCGGACTTTCCAGTCTGGTGGATGGGGAGGTCCCTTTTCGCAATACAAAGAGCCAGATGCTGGTCGACGTAAGTTGGCAGGGCGGGCCAGACAGCGTGGACTATCAATCACTCAATGGCACCGTCAGTATGCGTTTTGATAACGGGGTGATTCTGGAACAGAACAATACGGCACAGATGTTTCGGGTTTTCAATCTGTTGAATTCAGACACCCTGCTGCGACGTCTAAAACTGGATTTTTCGGATCTATACGAAGCCGGCGTAGCGTTTGATGCGATTTCAGGGAAGGCCAAGTTGAGCGATGGCACATTGACCTGGGATCCGGAGATGCAAATTGTTGGGCCCTCGGGGGCATTTAAACTGTCTGGAACGACCAGTCTGGTAGACGAATCGTTGGACATGCGCCTGGTGGTGGTCTTACCGCTGACCCAGAATCTTCCGCTGGCCGCATTGCTGCTCGGCGCATCGGCACCGATTGGTGGCGCATTGTTTGTGCTGGATAAAGTGTTGGGCGATCCGTTGAGCAAACTGACCAGCGCAACCTATAGTGTAAAGGGCACCTGGAGTAATCCAGACGTGCGATTGCGCAGTGTTTTTGACACTGGCAAGTGATAGGGGCCTGCAACAGTAGGCGCTTGTGATTCCTCCTTGGAGTGGGTGTTATGGTAGAGAGTAGCGCAAGCAAGGTGGCCGCCATTCAAATGGTCAGTGGCTCGGATATTCAAACAAATCTGGACGAGGCCAAGCGTTTGCTGGTCGAGTCCGCTGAGGCGGGTGCCTTGGTGGCTGTGCTGCCGGAAAATTTTGCGGTGCTGAATACCCGGCAGATGTTGGAGCAGGGGCGCAGGGAATCGGTTGCGTCCGGAGAGATACGTGCCTTTATTGCTGAGCAGGCTTCGGAACTGGGCATCTGGATAGTGGCAGGGTCGATGCCATTGGCAACCCGCCCGGACGGTCACCTGATTGGTGACCGTGTTCGAGCCGCCTGTCTTGTGTATGACGACCTGGGTGCGGAGGTCGCACGGTATGACAAGGTTCACTTATTCGACGCAACGGTTGAAGACGCGCAGGGGCAATACCGTGAATCCGATACCTTTGAGCCCGGCAGTCCTGTGGTGACAGTGGAGACTCCGGTCGGGGTGCTGGGTCTGGCTATTTGTTATGACTTACGTTTCCCGGAGCTCTTCCGTGCCCTCAGGGCCAAGGGCGCCGAATGGATTTCGTTGCCCAGTGCCTTTACTTACAATACCGGTGACGCGCACTGGCATGCGCTGCTTCGCGCCCGCGCCATCGAGAATCAGGTCTGGATGGTTGCGCCGGGGCAGGGTGGGCACCACAGCGCTCGCCGTCAAACCTACGGTCACTCAATGATCGTTGATCCGTGGGGCAAAATTGTTGTGGAACGCGAGGAGGAGGGCGCGGGGATCGTGACCGCTTCGCTGGACAGGCAACTGATGGAGGAAGTGCGCACCCGCATGCCGGTCTGGACCCACCGCCGACTTTAGCGACAGGCCAGGGAGCCTCTCAATAGACTAGCCAGAGGTTCCTTGGTTCTCGTCCTGATCGATGCGTTCCCTCAGGTATCGGAACAACTTTGTGCTGTGGCCCGTGTTGGTGCCCTTTTCGGCATCTCGCCGGGCGTTGCGTACCAGATTTCTGAGGTGCTGCACCTCCGCTGAAGGGCAGTAGTCGAGAAATTCGCCAACCGCAGTGTCGCCTTCTGCGATGAAGCGATCCCGCCAACGCTCAGCCAGATGCAGTCGCCGGGTGTGTTCGTGGCTACCGGCATTGACGGCTTCTACCGCGCGCAACAGCTCATCAATATTTTCTTCCAGTCGAATCACTTTGCCGAGGTACTGAAGGTGTCTGCGCCGGGCTTCCCGCTGCCGGATGCGTTGGGATTCCTCAATCGCATGCCGTAAACGATCGCTCATGGGCAAGGCAATCAGCTGATCGGCCCGCAACTCCATAATGTGTTTTCCCAGATCCTGAAGGGCGTGCATTTCACGCTTAAGCTGGGATTTACTCTTGCCCAGTTCATCTTCAAACTGATCATCGGACTGCTGGTCGTTCATGCCATTGCCTGTTGAGTATGTGAGCGTATGCGGCCTTATCAGGCGTAAAATATAGAGGCCAGGCCCAGAAAGGCCATAAACCCGACAACGTCTGTCACGGTTGTCAGGATGACGCCGCCAGCCAATGCGGGGTCAATGTTGCGGGACTTGAGAAACAGAGGTAGCACGGTGCCCACAAAAGCGGCCGCAATCAGATTAATAATCAGCGCCGATGCGATGATAGCGCCAATGAGGATATCGTGAAACCAGATCGTGGCCGCAATTGATACCACCACCGCCCAAAGCAGGCCGTTCAGGGCGCCCACGAGGAACTCCCGGTTCAGCAGCCAGCGCACGTTGGTACCACTGATCTGACCGACGGCCATGCCACGGATCACCAGGGTCAGGGTCTGACTCCCTGCGATACCGCCCATACTGGCCACAATCGGCATCAGCACCGCCAGCGCAACCACCTTTTCGATGGTACCTTCAAACAGGCCAATCACCGCAGACGCAATAAAGGCGGTAATCAGGTTGATACCGAGCCAGACGGCCCGGCGTCGGGCAGTTTTCATGACCGGCGCGAAGGTGTCTTCATCTTCATCCAGACCGGCCATGCTCATCAAGGAGTGGTCGGCGTCCTCGCGAATAACATCGACCACGTCATCGATGGTGATCCGGCCCAGGAGTTTGCCGCCTTCACCCACCACCGGGGAGGATATCAAGTCGTAGCGCTCGAACAGGGTCGCCACCTGGGTGTCCGACATGGTCACGGGGATCGGCTCAATGTCCGTGTCCATCACTTCGCGGACAGTTGCTCCGGGGTTGGACACCAGCATTTTTGTGATTGGCAGTACGCCGATATACTCATCCCGCCGGCTGACAACAATCAGGCTGTCGGTCATGGGGGGCAAGTTGCGGTGGCGCCGCAGGTAACGTAACACTACATCGATACTGATGTCCGGACGCACCGTGATGGTGTCCGTATTCATCAGACCGCCGGCGGTGTCCTCGGGGTAAGCGAGTACTTCCTCTACCCGTTGCCGGTCCTGCTCATCCATGGTGTCGAGCACTTCCTGAATGACGGTGTCAGGAAGTTGCTGGAGTAAGTCGGCGAGATCGTCCGACTCGAAGTCCTCGATGATCGTCGCCAGCTCTTGAGCGTTCAGCTTGCTGAGAAAGTAGCCCCGAATATCATCGCTCAGATACTGGAGTACTTCGCCCTCAAGATTTTTATCGACCAGGTTCCAGAGCAGGGCACGTTGACGGGGCGGTGATGATTCCAGCAGGTGCGCGATATCGCTGGGGCTCAAGCCGCCGTTCAGGATGCGCGCAACCTGCTTCAGGGCACCACTGTCCAGCGCTTCGCCGAGGGAGCGTAGCCGCTGGCGGGCCTGGCTGTTTTCCAGTATCTCTGCCATGAATCACCCAGGGTTTGGACAGGCCTTAGCGGCGCAATAAAAAAAACGTCAGGCGTGGTCTGAGACCGAACGTGCCAGCGTGAATCGGATTTACCGTGTGTCTAAAAAACTGTTTTATTATAGCGAAGTTATGTCAGAAAGGTGAGCTAATGCGGTAAGTGAATCCCGTATGCCTCTCTGGTCCTTGGTCTCCGCTGGTTCGAAGTAAGGGGGGCGCGCTGGCGGTATGCGCTTGCCATGTACAGTGGGTGCTTACTCGCCTTCGCCAAAATAGTCTTCAATCAATTCCACCAATGCCTCCTTGGCAGCGACTTCATCGGTACCGTCAATTACCAGCTCTATCTCAGTGCCTTTGCTGGCCGCCAGCATCATAACGGACATGATGCTTTTGCCGTCCACTTCCCGTCCATCCTTGCCGAGTAAAACGCGGCTCTGGTACTGCGAAGCAGTGCCCACAAGTTTGGCTGCGGCACGGGCATGGAGGCCAAGTTTGTTTGTAATAATGACGGGATGTCGAATCATAACGGTCTTCAGGACTCTGCAGGCTTAATGTGAAGCAGTTCGGAATGACGAACCTGCACATTATTGTATTGTTGAGAGAAATATTTGCCCAGTTGATCGCAGGCATAAACTGAACGGTGCTGACCGCCGGTACAACCGATCGATATCGTCATGTAGCTGCGATTGTTTTTGGCAAAATCTGGCAGCCAGGTTTCCAAAAATCCGATTAGGTCGTTGATCATCTTCCGGGTAGCCGGCTCCGACTCCAAAAACTCGGCCACGGCGGAGTCGAGGCCGGTAAACCTGCGCAGACTCGTGTCCCAATAAGGGTTGGGCAGGCACCGAACATCAAACACATAGTCTGAATCAACAGGGACGCCGTGCTTGAACCCGAAAGACTGGAACAGCAGCGCCAATTCCTGCTCACGCCGACCGGCAACACGCTGCTTGACCATGTCTCTCAGTTCGTACATTGAGACGTCGGTGGTGTCGACGTGGAGGTCCGCAAGCCTTGCCAGGGGTTCCAGCAGAAGTTTTTCGTAAGTGATGGCCTCCCGCAGGGAGGTTTTTTCGTCGCTCAGAGGGTGCTTGCGACGGGTTGCATGAAAACGCTGTAAAAGGGCTTGATCGGTGGCATCAAGGAAGATGATCTCCAACTTGAGCCCTGATTGCTGCAACTGCTGATAGATGCCCTCAAAATTGGCAATCTCACCCGACAGATTGCGGGCATCAATACTGACAGCAATCTTGTCGAGCCGACCCGGTGATGCGTGGGTGGTGGCTTCACGGGTGAGCGGGAACAGCAAGCCAATGGGCAAGTTGTCAATGCAGTAGAACCCTAGGTCCTCCAGTACATGCAGTACGGTGCTTTTACCGGAGCCTGAGCGGCCACTAACGATAATCAGCTTCATAGGCGGTGTATCCTCACAATATGCCTTATGCCCAGAATACCTGATCTCAGGCCTGGAAGTCGGGTTCGCCAGGCGTCTCTCTGGCCAATCTGACCAATGCCTTAATCTACTGCAAGCCTTTGAAGGCGTTGATTCCGGCGCTGTCCCGCCGTCACGTCAGTTTCATGGCGCGGGGCGGAAACGACGATTCAACGCTTTCAGCAGCAAGCCCGAAGGGGCGATCCTGTGCGTCTTGGTTGGCGGCGTTGTAGCGCGCCGCTTACCCGACGCTTGAGGCCTTTAGCAGGTTAAGGAACTGGACAGGACACCTGTCAACTCTGGCCGATCATGCACTGATACAGACTCTGGGAGTCGGTGCACTGGCGGAGCTGGTCGCAAAAACTGCGGTCATTAAACTTTTCCGCCAGTTGACTGAGTAATTCCAGGTGCTCACTGGTAGCCTCTTTGGGCACAATAAGAGCGAACAGAAGATCCACAGGCTGGTTGTCGATGGCGTCAAACGCAACACCGTCTTCCAGCGTGATCAGCGTTCCAGTAACCTGGCTGCAGCCTTCAAGACGGCAATGGGGGATGGCAATACCCTGGCCAATGCCGGTGCTTCCCAAACGTTCACGGGACACCAGATTATTAAAAATCTGGGTCTCATTAAGTTCTGGGTGATGCATCGCCACCTGTTCTGCAATGAATTCCAGGATCCGCTTTTTACTGGTGCCGGATGCTCGACACAGTGCGAGCTCGGGCTTCAGTATCGTTTCTATGGTCAGTAGTGAGTCCGTCATGAAGTGACAGTGTTTCCGTAAAAAAGCTGCGGCACATTTCGGGTGCCGCAGCGAGAACCAGCCGTATAGGGGGCAGCGCTCTTATCGAGCGGCTGCGCCGTGCATACGATCAACCGTTTTTTCCTTGTGCTTCAGGATCTGTCGATCCAGTTTATCCACAAGGCCATCTATTGCTGCATACATATCTTCGTTTTCAGCCTTCGCATGGATCTCTCCGCCGATCACATGCAAAGTTGCCTCCGCCATCTGGCGTACTTTTTCAACTTCAAGGGTCACCTGACAGTTGCTGATGTGGTCGAAATGACGCTCAAGTTTTTCAAACTTGGTGCTGACGTAATCTTTAAGTGCGGGAGTCAATTCGACATGGTGACCTGAAATATTGAGTTGCATAGGCTTCTCCTGTTGTCGGATTGCCGGTACGCATGGGCGCTCCCGGCGGGTAGCCCAGAACCTGGTGGTTCTTGGCGAAAATTCCGTATTCAAACACACAGTGCCAGCTGCCAGATGCCTTACACCAGACGCTTCCGTTCGTTGGAGGGCGGAATTTGCATTGCTTCGCGATATTTTGCAACCGTCCTTCTGGCTACGTTGATGCCGGTATCACCTAGCATGGCTGCTATTTTGCTATCACTCAACGGTTTTTTAGGTGTCTCCAAAGCGATCAGTTTTTTGATCATGGCTCGGATCGCCGTTGATGAACATTCTCCGCCCTCATCCGTGCTGACGTGGCTGGAGAAGAAGTATTTCAGCTCAAAAATCCCTCTCGGGGTGTGCATGTATTTCTGCGTTGTTACCCGGGAAATGGTCGATTCATGCATTTCCACCGCCTGGGCGATATCGGAGAGGATCAAGGGTTTCATGGCTTCTTCACCCTGATCCAGGAATCCCTGCTGATGTTCTACGATTCGGGTCGCCACTTTCAATAGCGTTTCGTTACGGCTTTGTAGGCTTTTGATAAACCATTTAGCTTCCTGAAGCTGATCCCGCATGTAGGTGTTATCAGCACTGCTATCGGCCCGCTTTATAAGTGAAGCATAGCTGGCATTGACGCGAATGCGCGGTGCAATATCAGGATTTAACTCAACTCGCCAACGACCGCTCACTTTGCGCACCATCACGTCTGGGATCACGTAGTCTGGTTCCGTGCGGTCTACCGAGTCGCCAGGTCGTGGGTTAAGGCTGGTGACCAGTGCCAGGACCGACTTGAGTTGTTCTTCTTTCAGGCGGCTGCGACGAAGCAATTGCGCATAGTCACGATTGCCCAACAGGTTGATGTAATGAGTGATTACAAGCCGGGCCTGAGGCAGCCAGGGCGTATCAGGCGGTAACTGCTGCAACTGGATCAGCAAGCATTCCTGAAGGTCGCGGCAAAATACACCGGCCGGGTCGAAATGCTGCAGCCGGTGCAGAACCGCTTCCACTTCATCAAGTTCAAGAGGGTCGTCTTCCGTCCCATCCACGAGGCCGGAGTGAATGTCCTCCAGTGTTGACGTCATGTAGCCGCGGTCGTCCACAGAATCCAGCAATGTGTGCGCAATGGCTCTGTCCCGGTCGCTGAGGGGCGTCAGGTTGAGCTGCCACTCCAGATGGTCATGCAGAGTTTCAGTGGGGGAATTGCGAGTTTCAAAATCGTTGTCGTTTTCATCGTCGTTCCGGGCCGAAGAGGCCGGAGCGGACTGGTAAACATCATCCCAGGCGGTATCGACTGGCAGGTCGTCGGGAATATCGTTCGGGATTTCGGTCTCGCTGGACCAATCAGGGCCGTTCTCGGACTCATCCCAACTGGTTTCGGGCTGGCTGGTTTCGGGCGTCGAGTCGGTACCGTCAGAGTCACTGTTGCCCGGCTGCTCGGAGTTATTGGCTACGGCTTCGGGCTGTTCATCGTCTTCGGGGGTCTCCAGCATTGGATTGGATTCCAAGGCCTGCTGGATTTCCTGCTGTAGGTCCAGGGTAGACAACTGAAGAAGCCGGATTGCTTGTTGCAGCTGGGGAGTCATGGTCAGGCTTTGGCCCAGCTTTAACTGCAGAGAGGCTTTCATTACCATGATTTGAGTTCCGTCACCCGTTTATGTCCGGTGCTGAGACAAAGGAAAAAGTGTTATTTGCTCGCCACTTGGCACTACAAGCAAGTTCTCTGCCGAAGTGTACTTGTTAGGAGGGGGACAAGACAATTCGTTGTGTCCCTCGCTACAGATGGAACTCGTTACCAAGATAGACTTCCTTCACTTGTTGGTTGGCGAGAATCTCGTCGGAGTGGCCGGATGCAATGATGTGGCCGCCGCTGACAATGTAGGCATTTTCGCAGATATCGAGGGTCTCACGCACGTTATGATCTGTAATCAGAACGCCAATGCCCTTGTCTCTCAGGTGCCGGATGATCTGCTTGATGTCGCTGACCGAAATAGGATCCACACCCGCAAAAGGTTCATCCAGCAAAATAAATGCGGGTTCTACGGCCAGGGCCCGGGCAATTTCAACGCGCCGCCGCTCTCCGCCGGACAGCGCCATACCCAGGCTATCCCGAATGTGAGTGATGTGAAATTCCTCCAGCAGGGACTCCAGCTTTTCTTCACGCTCGGAGCGTTTGAGGGCTTTGCGTGTTTCCAGGATGGCCATGATGTTATCGCGCACCGTGAGTTTGCGAAACACCGAGGCTTCCTGAGGGAGGTAGCCGATACCCCGTCTCGCCCGACCGTGCATTGGAAGCGGTGTAATGTCCCGCTCATCGATCGTAATACGCCCGTTGTCAGCGGGAACGAGCCCCACAATCATGTAGAAGCATGTGGTTTTGCCAGCCCCGTTCGGGCCGAGAAGGCCCACAATCTCACCGCTGCGAATTTCAAGCGATACGTCGATGACCACCTTCTTGTGTTTGTAGCTCTTGGCCAGGTTGCTGGCGCGTAATACTGCCATCAGGGTAGATCCCCGTCGTCGGATGGGACTTCAGGCGTCGAGCGCGTCGCGGCCTTGCCGCTTCTGGGTTGGATAACCATTTCTACCCGGCCCTGAGAATCGCTGCTGTCATCACGCGAGCCTTTCGCCGTAACAATGCGTTCGGCGGTGTTGTAGTCAATCTGATCGCCGCGAAATATATTACCGGCCTGTTCGACGACGGCTTCCCGTTCAAACGTCAGGCGGCTCTCTCTGGCTGAGTAAGTGATGCTCAGGGCGCGGGCATCGGTTTCGTCCTCACCATTGGCTGCAGTCTGCTGATAGCGGGCCGGCTTGCCGTAAGCTTCGATGCGATTAAGGCCATCGGCGTCGCGGTAAAGAACAACCTTGTCGGCAGTCAGACGGGTGTTGTCCTGGGTGACCACGACATCGCCGTTGTAGGTGGCAACGCCTTTGGTGTCATCGAGTCGCGCGTTGTCGGCGCTGACGGCAATGGGGCTGTCGGAGTCGAGGTCGAACGCCACAGCGGGTGCCGCGCAGAATCCGATGATCAGACTGGTGAGCAGCCATCTGACGGCGTTATTGTTGGCTGGATTTGACGGTCTCATAGCGTCCTTCTACCTGTGATTTCAGTTCCAGGGTGCGGTCATCGATCCAGGCTTTCATGCCCTTCGCCTGGGTGACGCCATGGCTGTCAGTCAGGGTAACGAGTGAATCGGTGTAGGCGGTTCGGTTGTCATTATCCAGAGTCAATTGTTCGGATTCCAGGGTGGCCATTTTGCCGCCAGAGAGTGGGCGCGTGATCACAACCTGGCCCTCGAGCTTGATGATGTCCCGGGTTTCCATGAATTCGCCACGGTTTGCCGTCAACGTCCACGGTGTGCCGCTGTCGGCATCAAACAGCGTTGCCTTAGGCGCTATCATAGTGGCCAGGTGGCGAGATTCAAACTGCTCGATACGCGGGCTTTCGATCAGCGTCTCCCGGTTGCCGGCCTCATCGAAGGACAGGTAACGTCCGTTGACCACAAACCCATCCGGCTCAGAAGGGCCGCGCAGATCCCGGGCTTCGGTCGGCTCGCGGGCTTCATCGCTCTGCCACAGCATGGAGACCAGTACCACGGCGCAGAGTAACAGCGCCAAGGCTCGGGTCCAGGCATGGGCAAGCAGGTTTTTCAACGTCATTCGTGCGTTCCCCGATATCCCTCCAGCAGAGCGTCCAGGTGTCCCTGGCTGGCCAGGATGAGATCGCTTAACTCCCTGACAGCGCCTTCGCCGCCCGAGGCCTGGGTGCAATGATCGGCGTGTTTCCGGACAAACCGGTGGCCATTGGGAACGGTCACACCCAGTCCGGCAAATTCAATGGCCGAGAGATCCGGCAGGTCGTCTCCCATATAGGCGATGGCTTCCGGGGCCAGACTCAGTTTCTGGGCCAGCTCCCGCAAGGCAACGAGCTTATCTTCCCGGCCCTGCATGATGTAGGGAATGCCCAGATCACTGGCGCGCTTGGCCGTCAGGGGTGAGCGTCTGCCGGTGATAATGGCAACGCTTATGCCGGCCTCCATCAACTGTTTAATGCCAAGTCCATCCAGGATGCTGAACGCTTTTAGTTCGTCGCCGTGGGCGCTGAACAGTAACTGGCCATTGGTCATGACGCCGTCGACATCCAGCACCAGCAGCCGGATCTGAGTCGCTTTGCTGTGGATGTCTTCCGGTACAGAGTGGGTCATCAAATGACTCCCGCGCGTAACAGGTCATGCATGTTGATGGCGCCCGTCAGCGCGCCATCGCGAGAAATGACCGGCAGTGCGTTAATTTTCAGTTCTTCCATGATATTCAAAGCTTCGGCGGCGAGCTGATCATCATGGATGGTTTTGCCATTGACCGTCATCACGTCCCTGATTGGGGTCTGGTGGATGTCGATGGCACGGTCCAGGGTTCGGCGTAAGTCGCCATCGGTAAAGATCCCGACCATACGGCCATTTTCATCAACAACCGTGGTCATGCCGAGGCCCTTTTGGGAAATTTCCAGCAGTGCACCGCCCAGTGTGGTGGTCTCAAGTACTTTGGGGATGCGGTCGCCGGTATGCATGATGTCAGCGACTCTCAATAGTAGACGCCGTCCCAGGCTCCCGCCGGGATGCGAAAAAGCAAAATCCTCGGCGCTGAAGCCGCGGGCCTCCAGCAGGGCGACCGCGAGCGCGTCGCCCATCACCAGCGTGGCGGTTGTGCTGGAGGTGGGGGCAAGACCAAGAGGGCAGGCTTCCTGAGCGACACTTACATCAAGGTTCGCCACGGCTTCCCGGGCCAGAATGGATGCGCTGTTGCCGGTCATGCTGATCAATGGTGCGCCCATCCGCTTGATCAGCGGCAGAATGGTCAGTACTTCGGCCGTGTTACCGGAATTGGAAATGGCTAACACCACGTCCTGGTTGGTAATCATGCCGAGGTCGCCGTGGCTGGCCTCGCCAGGGTGAACGAAGAAGGACGGTGTGCCGGTACTGGCCAGGGTTGCAGCGATTTTGTTGCCAATGTGCCCCGACTTGCCCATGCCGGTTACCACGACGCGCCCCTTGCACGCCATGACGGTTTGGCAAGCCAAAACAAAGTCGTTGCTGATTCTTGCGGTGAGCGCGTCAATCGCGTCGCGTTCAATGATGATCGCCCTGCGGGCAGAGTCCTCGTAGTTGTCGCTCATACGGGTCCTGGTAGTGTGGCTGGCGGCTGCAATGGATAATAACCCATTGGCATACACGCCTGCGGCAGATGTTCAGCGGGCATGGGTCACCAGCCATAGGGTGTAACCTGCGTAAATGGTCAATAGTATACCACCTTCAAACCGTGCCAGTTTTCCCTTTCTTTGCATACCATAAGCGAAAATAGCCAGCAGCACAGTGAGGCCGGCCATGGTGCCATAGTCGCGCCAGACCATGGCATTGGTAAGCGGCATAGGGCTCAGCAGCGCGGGCACGGCGAGCACGGCCAGAAGGTTGAATATATTGGAGCCGACGATGTTGCCCAGGGCCATGTCCTGCTGGCCTTTCAGAGCCGCCGACAGTGACGCGGCAAGCTCCGGCAAGCTGGTCCCGATAGCCACCACCGTAAGCCCCACAATCAATTCGTCGATACCCAGGCTGATCGCCAGTTCGGAAGCCCCCCACACCAGCAGGCGGGCACTTGCAATCAGTATCAGTAAGCCCGAAAGAAAATGGAAAACGGCTTGGCGGGTGGTCAGGCTGTGACCATCATCGGCCAGTTCAAAAGGGTCGGTGGCCCCGGCCCGGTGGCGCAAAACCAGGAACCCGAGCACACCGGCAAGCAGCAATAACAGCAACACGCCGTCCAGGGGAGTCAGGCGGTAGTCGATAAAGAGCAGCCAGGCCGACCCACTCACCAGAAGCAGGATCGGCAACTCCCGATACAGAACCGATGGTTTAAGCGGAATGGGGGCGATCAGGGTGGTAAGCCCCAGTACCAGGCCTATATTGGCGATGTTGGACCCCAGCGCATTACCGACGGCAAGAGCCGGGGCGCCGGTGATGGACGCAAATACAGACACTACAATCTCGGGCGCCGAGGTGCCTACTGCAACCAGCACAAGCCCGGTAAGCATGGGTGGCAGATGGAGCCGCTCAGAACACCCAACGGCACCATTAATGAAGCGATCCGCACTCCAGGTAAGCAGCACGAGTCCGGCAATGATAGCGCTGAGATGAAGGCCAAGAGTCATAGGTACCTTTTCGTTGCCGTATGTTTGCCGAAATTTGCAGGCGGGCAGGCGGTTGTTCAGATGAACTGATAATTGCAATCAAGATATTTTGGGTAGCTGTCATTGAGCTTGGGCGGAACTTATCATAATGTACCGCTCATTGAGAGCCTCGGGCAGGTCGTGCATGAACATCAAGGCCTGCCAGCTATTAGTCAAAAGGGAATACCGTCTACGTTATGGAGCCTGCCCCGTACATCACGCTGGACAACATCGAGTTCTTTCGCGGTGAGCGCAAGATTTTTGATGGCGTCAGCCTGAACATCCCCAAAGGCCTGATTACCGCTATTATGGGCCCCAGCGGCACCGGCAAAACCACTCTGCTGAAACTGATTGGTGGCCAGCTCAAGCCCAGTCGTGGCCGGGTTCGGGTCGCAGGGCATGATGTTTCTTCATTGGGGAGAAAAGCGCTGTACGACCTGCGTGAGAACATGGGCATGCTGTTTCAGAGCGGCGCTCTGTTTACGGATATCAGTGTGTTTGAGAACGTGGCGTTTCCCTTGCGGGTCCATACCCGGTTGCCCGACGATATGGTCCGGGACATCGTGTTGATGAAGCTTGAGGCGGTGGGTCTTCGCGGTGCCCGTGATTTAATGCCCTCAGAGCTGTCAGGGGGGATGACACGCCGGGTAGCCTTGGCACGAAGCATTGTCATGGATCCGGAATTGATCATGTACGATGAGCCGTTTGCCGGCCAGGATCCTATTGCCATGGGTGTGCTCGTCAAACTGATTCGGGAAGTGAATTCGGCGATGGGGCTTACCAGTGTCCTTGTCAGTCACGATGTGCCGGAGTCGCTCAGTATCTGTCATTACGCTTGCATTGTGTCGGATGGTAAAATTATCGGCGAGGGCACGCCAGACGAACTCCGACGTCACCCGTCCGAGCGGGTGCAGCAATTTCTCAAGGGTCAACCTGACGGTCCGGTACCGTTTCATTACCCCGCGCCAGAGCGCAGTGCTGATTGGGGTCTGGAGAGTGCATTGAAGAGCGCACCCAAATGATCAATCAAATCGCCCGCCTGGGCCGCTCGGGGCTCGACATTGTGGAAGCCCTGGGGCGCTCAGGGGCATTTTTATGGCGCTCGCTCGCTGGCGTGCCTCATCCGCGTGTCGGGTTTCCACTCCTGGTGCGGCAGATGTACTCCATCGGGGTCCTGTCGCTGGTCATCATCATTGTATCGGGCATGTTCATCGGCATGGTGCTGGGGCTCCAGGGATACACCATTCTCAGCGACTACGGCTCCGAGCAGGCCATTGGGCAAATGGTGGCGCTGACGCTGGTACGCGAACTTGGCCCGGTTGTGACCGCGTTGCTGTTCGCGGGTCGGGCGGGTTCAGCGCTGACCGCCGAAATTGGCTTGATGAAAGCCACCGAGCAGCTGTCGAGTATGGAAATGATGGGTGTTGACCCGCTGCGGCGTGTGGTGGCTCCCAGATTTTGGGCGGGCTTTATATCGGTCCCTTTGCTGGCGGTTATTTTTTCGGTCGTGGGCATCTGGGGCGGTATGCTGGTCGCGGTTGATTGGCTGGGAGTATTCGAAGGCGCCTACTGGTCCAACATGCAGGCATCCGTCGACTTTTCTGAGGATGTCATTAATGGGGCGGTGAAAAGCATCGTGTTTGGGTTTGTGTGTACCTGGATTGCGGTTTTCCAGGGCTATGACTGTGTGCCGACATCGTCGGGTATCAGCTCTGCCACAACCAAAACAGTGGTGTACTCGTCACTTGCAGTGCTGGGGCTCGATTTTGTCCTGACGGCCGTTATGTTCGGTGGGTTCTAAGGCTTTTGAACGCTGTTTTAAGGGGATGGATATGACGCAACGAAAAACGGAAGTCTTTGTCGGACTTTTTATGATTGCGGGTTTCGTGGCGTTGCTGTTGTTGGCGCTTCAGGTCAGTGGGCTGTCACTCAAGCCGGCGGGCGATACTTACACAGTCTACGCAGACTTCAATGACGCCGGTGGTCTGACGGAGCGTGGGCGGGTGTCCATGGCCGGGGTATCTGTGGGGCGCATTCGGGATATTTCACTGAACCCCAAAACCTTCCAGGCGCGTGTCGCCATTGAGATGGATGCCTCGGTTAATAACATTCCGGACGACAGTACCGCAGTAATACGTACATCCGGTCTGCTGGGGGCTCAGTATATTGATATCTCCGTGGGTGGGTCACTGGAATCGTTGAAAGACGGGGACGAATTCTACGAGACCCAGTCGGCAATGAATCTTGAGCGTATGATCAGTAATTTTGCATCGGGGCGCTGACTGCGTCCGTACTCTGTTTGCCAACCCTGTTCGTTAGCCGAGGCGAGGGGTTTGCTTTTATCTACTACTCGGGGGGGAGAACATCATGACTATGACACGGAGTTTTATTCCGGTTGTCGTCCTGATCATTGCGGCGTTGTTGATGTCGTTTAAGGTACGCGCTGATGAAGATTTGAGGCGTTATGTCGATCAGAACACGCAGGCGCTGGTCGACAAATTGAATGCAGAGCGTGGGCTCTATTCAAAAGACCCGGAGGCGTTCTACAAGAGCATGAACGATGCCCTGGAAGGCTTTGTGGATTTTCGCCGCATCGCCGCCCGAGTAATGGGTCGTTATGCGCGTCAGGCGACGCCGGAGCAACGGGACGAATTTGTTGAAAAGTTCAAGCGCAGTTTGTTCGACAGCTACGCCCAGGCACTGGTGAATGCCAACGACTTTTCCATTCGGGTAAAAGAGGCCAACATTGATCCATCCAGTGAAAACCGTGCCTCGGTGATGATGGAGGTTGAATCAGCCTCCGGTAATCGCTATCCGGTGAGTTATTCGATGTACCGGAATGACCAGGGCCAGTGGCTGATGGAGAATGTCATTGTTGAGGGCGTCAATATTGGCCTCGCCTTCCGCGATCGTTTTGCCCAGGAAATGGAAGCCAGTCGGGACAATATCCAGGCCGTGATTGATGACTGGAGCAAGGCAGTCGACTCGCTGGCGTTGGACAAGGAGGTCAGTGAATCGTGACCGACGCCGTTGCGGTCATTACGCCGACGGCGGGTGCAGGGCTGGCGTTGCGCGGTCGTGTGACCGCCGATAACGCTGTTTCACTCCGCCGCGACGGTGAACAGAAGATCGCGTCGCTGGGAAAGGTTATTGAAGTGGACCTCAGTCAGGTGGCGGAGGCTCACAGCATTTTGTTGTCCCTGCTTTTGTGTTGGCAACGTGCCGCACACCAGCAGGGCAAAACCATCACATTTACCGGGGCAGGTGACCGTCTTCATGCCCTGTCTGCGTTGAGTGGCCTGGACGAGAATTTATCGGGCTTCTGAACATTCTGTCGTTGTCTTGTTTAGCCTGCGTCCGTAATTGGTTACAATTCCGCTCCTGATTCAAAATGAAACCGAGGACTGTCCTATGGAAGCCCATGAAGTGGCCGAGCTCGTCAAAAAAGAGCTGCCCGATTGCGACATTGAAGTACGCAACGACGGAAACCATTACCTGGTCATCGCAGTAGGAGAACGCTTTGATGGTCTGTCTCCGGTAAAAAAACAACAGCTGATTTACGGCGCGCTCAATGCCCAGTTGGCTGAAGGCACCATTCACGCGTTGACGATCAAAGCGTACACACCCGCCCAATGGGCTGCCCAGCAGGGTTGATGGCATTCGCGCCCAGAGCGATAGGCCTGGGTTTGAATCTCACCGACGTCTGGCGCATGAAAAACACAGGATTCTGATTGTGGATAAATTATTGATTCGTGGCCGTAAGCCGCTGGATGGCGAAATCCGGATTTCCGGTGCCAAGAACTCGGCCCTCCCAATCCTCGCGTCGACCTTGCTTGCTGATGAACCCGTGACCATTGGCAATTTGCCGCATCTGAACGACATTACCACCATGATTGAGCTGCTGGGTGGTATGGGTATCGAGATGATGATTGATGAGAAGTTGAGTGTCGAAGTTCACGCCAACACCATCAAACATTTTCATGCGCCGTATGAGCTCGTCAAGACCATGCGCGCATCCATTCTGGTGCTGGGTCCCCTGGTGGCGCATTTCGGTGAAGCGGAAGTGTCGCTGCCAGGCGGCTGTGCCATCGGCAGTCGGCCAGTCAACCTGCACATACACGGCCTGGAAATGATGGGTGCCACCATCAAGGTTGAGAACGGCTACATCAAAGCGAAATCAAATGGTCGCCTGAAGGGTGCCCATATTTTTCTGGATACCGTGACAGTGACCGGCACGGAAAACCTGATGATGGCCGCCGCGCTGGCGGACGGCAAGACCATACTTGAAAACGCGGCTCGTGAGCCTGAGGTCGTCGATCTGGCCGAGTGCCTGATCGCGATGGGCGCCGATATCAAAGGGCATGGCTCTGCGACAATTGAGATCAACGGTGTTGAGCGGCTGCATGGCTGCCGCTATGACGTGTTGCCGGACCGGGTCGAAACCGGGACATACCTGGTGGCTGCGGCCGCCACGCGTGGCCGCATCAAGGTCAAGGATACCCGTGAAGAGCTGCTGGAATCGGTGCTACTGAAGCTGGAAGAGGCGGGCGCGCACATCAGCACGGGCAAAGACTGGATCGAGCTTGATATGAAAGGCAACCGGCCCAAGGCCGTGAGCCTGAGGACGGCCCCTTATCCGGCCTTCCCAACCGATATGCAGGCTCAGTTTGCCGCGCTGAATACCGTGGCGGAAGGTACCGGTACGATTGTCGAAACGGTATTCGAAAACCGCTTCATGCACATTCAGGAATTGATCCGGATGGGCGCTGATATCGCACTGGAGGGCAACGCGGCCATTATCAAGGGCGTTGATCACCTGACCGGCGCGCCGGTGATGGCAACCGACCTGCGGGCGTCGGCCAGCCTGGTGATTGCGGGTCTGGTCGCGACCGGGGACACCGTTGTTGACCGGATTTATCACATTGACCGTGGTTATGAGTGTATTGAAGAAAAGCTCCAGTTGCTGGGTGCGAGTATCAGGCGCCTGCCAGGCTGATCTCAGCCATCGGCCAGATCATATTTAACCGGAAGGGACCATGACCGAGAACATCACGATTGCGTTGTCCAAAGGCCGTATTCTGAGAGAAACATTGCCGTTGCTGAAAGAAGCCGGCATCGAGCTGATTGACGACATCGAAAAATCCCGGAAACTGGTATTTCCCACCACGAACGACAATGTGCGATTGCTCATTATCCGTGCGACGGACGTACCAACCTATGTGCAATATGGCGGGGCCGATCTCGGCGTCACGGGAAAGGATGTCCTGATGGAGCACGGTGGTGAAGGGTTATATGAGCCGCTGGATCTCAATATTGCCCGCTGCAAGTTGATGACAGCCGGTCCCGTTGGTCAGCAAGCGCCCGCAGGCCGCATTCGGGTCGCCACCAAGTTTGTCAATATGGCGCGTCAGTATTACGCCTCGCAGGGCAAGCAAGCGGACATCATCAAATTGTACGGTGCGATGGAGCTGGCGCCCATTCTCGGACTGGCGGATGAGATTGTCGACATCGTGGATACGGGCAATACCCTCAAGGCCAATGGCCTGGAGGCCAGAGACGTCATTGATCACATCAGCACCCGTCTGGTGGTCAACCGCGCCAGCATGAAGATGAAACACGCGTTGCTGCACCCTATCATTGAGCAAATGGGTATTGCCGTAGAACGTCGCAAATCAGAAAAATAGACCGCACACAGACAAATACAGCCACCATTGACCGAACTCAGAATACGTCAAATCGATTCGAACGTGACTCGAGACGGATGTGAGAGGGGGTTGATCGCGTCCTGGTGGCCTGCCTGTTTAGTCAGGCAATCGTTATTAACCGTGTAATGGAGAAGACTGGACATGACCAATGTCTCTGTAAAACGCCTGTCAGCCGCCCAGGCTGATTTTGACACCGCCCTGGCAAAACTTTTGGCCTGGGACGACAGTGTGGATCATCAGGTGAATGAGTCAGTTCGTCATATCCTGCATGCGGTCAAAACCCAGGGTGACTCGGCGGTGCTGGCGTTCACTGCGAAGTTTGATCAACTTGAGGTCGAGCAAGTGGCAGACCTGGAAATCTCCCAGGCGCGCCTTGATACCGCACTCAACACCATTCCGCAAGCGCAGCGTGAAGCACTGGAAGCAGCCGCTGCAAGAATTCGTGACTACCACGAGCGCCAGGTACAGGCGTCTTGGCAGTATCAGGATGAAGACGGGACAGTGCTGGGCCAAAAGGTGACGCCACTGGACCGGGTCGGTTTATATGTGCCTGGCGGCAAGGCGGCGTATCCGTCATCGGTATTGATGAATGCCATACCGGCCAAAGTGGCGGGCGTAGCTGAAATTATCATGGTGGTGCCAACCCCGGCCGGTGTGGTGAACGATATGGTACTGGCCGCCGCCGCCATCGCCGGTGTGGACCGCGTGTTCACCCTGGGCGGGGCTCAGGCGGTGGCCGCACTGGCGTACGGCACCGAAACCGTGCCGGCGGTCGATAAGATTGTCGGGCCGGGCAATATTTTCGTTGCCACCGCGAAGCGTGAAGTCTTTGGCACTGTTGGCATCGACATGATTGCGGGGCCCTCTGAAATTCTGGTGATCTGCGACGGTCAAACCGATCCCGACTGGATCGCGATGGACTTGTTCTCCCAGGCGGAACATGACGAACAGGCGCAATCTATTCTGATCAGTCCGGACGCGGATTTTCTCGATCGTGTGGAAGCCAGTATTCGCAAGTTGCTGCCCACGATGGAACGCGCCGATATTATTGCCGAATCGATGTCCCAGCGAGCAGCTCTGATTAAAGTGGCCGATTTGGCGGAAGCTGCGCAGGTGTCCAACCGCATCGCGCCGGAACACCTCGAGCTGTCGGTGCAAGACCCGGAAGCGTTGGTGGAACACATCCGCCACGCCGGGGCCATATTTATGGGGCGATACACGGCGGAGGCGCTCGGGGATTACTGTGCCGGCCCAAACCATGTGCTGCCGACGTCTGGCACGGCCCGGTTCTCGTCACCATTAGGCGTATACGATTTCCAGAAGCGCTCGTCCATTATTGGTTTTTCCGCCGCCGGCGCAGACCGTATGGGTCGAGTAGCCTCGGTATTAGCTCGGGGCGAGGGTTTGACGGCGCACGCCCGGTCCGCGGAATATCGAATCAAATCACAGGGTGAGTGAGAGGAGAGTGATATGAGTCGATTCTGGAGTCCCCTGGTGAAGGATCTGGCGCCCTATGTGCCGGGCGAGCAGCCCAAGATGGCCAATCTGGTCAAACTGAACACCAACGAAAATCCATACGGCCCCTCGCCCAAAGTGATCGAGGCGATTCGGGCGGAGGCCGGCGACAACCTGCGCCTCTACCCAGACCCGGAAAGTGAACGGCTGAGGCAGGCCATCGCCGATTATTACAATGTTACCCAGGCGCAGGTGTTCGTGGGTAACGGGTCCGACGAAGTGTTGGCGCATATCTTTCAGGCTCTGCTAAGTCATGGCGAGCCGGTTCTGTTTCCGGACATTACCTACAGCTTTTATCCGGTCTACTGCGGTCTCTATGGGGTCGAAGGCAAGCCGGTGCCACTGAACGGGCGTTTTGAAATTGAGCCCTCGGACTACCGGCAACCCAATGGTGGCGTGATTTTCCCAAACCCGAACGCCCCGACTGGCTGCGCCTTATCACTTGAGAGCGTGGAAACCATCGTCAGAGCCAATCCGGATTCCGTGGTGGTGGTCGACGAGGCCTACGTAGATTTTGGAGCCGACACGGCTATTCGCCTGGTGGATCAGTACCCAAATCTGTTGGTGTCGCAAACTGTTTCCAAGGCGCGATCCCTTGCCGGCCTGAGAGTGGGCTTCGCGGTCGGTCATGTTGATCTGATTGAAGCATTGGAGCGAGTGAAAAACAGCTTCAACTCCTACCCGCTGGATAAGCTGGCCCAAGCTGGCGCCACCGCAGCATTTGAGGACGTGGAGTGGTTTGAGCGCACTCGCCAAGGGGTGATCAGTGAGCGCGAACGTCTTACCAAAGGTCTGCTGGACCTTCAGTTTGAGGTGTTGCCGTCCGCCGCCAATTTCGTCTTCACGCGACACCCATCCCATAGCGGCGAGGCGCTTGCACAGGCGTTGAGAGCGCGCGGCATCATCGTTCGCCATTTTAATAAACCAAGAATTTCAGAATTTCTCCGGATCACCATTGGCACGCGTGAGCAAAACGATGCGCTGCTGAATGCGCTTCCCGGGATTTTGTGAGTAGGGAGCCTGCCATGGCCACCGGCCCGGTAAATCGCAGTGACATCATGCAAACCCTCGCTGAATGGCTTGAACCTGACCGGTTTCAGGATTACTGCCCCAATGGCCTGCAGGTTGAGGGTAAGTCAGGCATTCGCCGGATCGTAACCGGGGTGACGGCTTCCCAGGCATTAATTGATGCCGCCGTTGCCGCGTCCGCCGATCTGATCCTGGTGCATCATGGCTACTTCTGGAAAGGTGAGGATCAATGCATTCGCGGAATGAAGCGGGCCCGATTGAAAACCTTGCTGAGCCAAGACATCAATCTGGTGGCCTACCACCTGCCGCTGGATGATCACCCTGTCTACGGCAACAATTGCCAACTGGCCAAAGTCCTGGGAATCGGGGACGCTGCCCCGCTCGACGGGTTGGTCTGGTCGGGCAAGCTGCCGGCACCGTTGTCCGTGGGAGAGTTTACTGAGCAGATTGAGGCGCGGTTGGGGCGAGCACCACTGCATGTGGGCGCAGGCCCTGACCGCATCGAACGTGTCGCCTGGTGTACCGGTGCCGCCCAAGGTTATATCGGTAAAGCACTGGATGCCGGTGTGGACGCTTTCATCAGTGGGGAAGTGTCTGAGCCAACGACGCATACGGCAAGGGAGTGTGGAATTCACTATTTTGCCGCGGGCCATCACGCCACGGAGAGATACGGTGTGCAAGCGCTTGGCGAGGCCTTGGCAGAAAAATTCGGCGTTGAACACCGCTTTATTGACTGTGATAACCCGGTCTGATTCCGGTATCCCGGCGGTTGTGGTCAGCGACAAAGCTTTGGAGTAGAAGCGATTGCGACCCACGGCCCTGCGCTGCGGCAGGAATCCTGGGTAGCGCTCGGCATGAACAGCACTGGACGTGCGAAGTGCTTGACGGGCTTGGTGGCCAGCCCGTTTTTGCCGGCCCTGTTCAGGCTTTTGCTTTGGTCGCTTCCTTTTCTTTCTCGCTCAACCCGAAGTCTTCGGCCAAGGTGCCTTTCTGCTGGGGATCGCTTTTTGGCGCGTAGTCCCGTGGCGGTTCAAAACCATCCGCCTGGTCAGCTTCCAGCCGCGCCTTGGTGGTGGTCTTCTCGATTTCTTCCAGCCAATCTTCGTCATTGCACAGGCGATTGGCGCCACGGGCCATGTGTTGATTGACATCCCGATAGGTATCATTGAAGCGTCTCAGCAGATGAGCAGACTCCATGAAGTGCTCATTTACTTGCGCCTGATAGCGTGTGTATTCACTTCTCAACTCGTCAATTTGCTGTTCCGCACGGCGCTGTCTCAGGCTAGAGCTCTGGTTTGAGCGACCAATCAGCACACCGGCGACCAGGCCAATAATCAATGCTGCTGCGGCAATCAGGATCAGGTTGGTCATACGCTTCGTCGTCCCGTCGTTTGCAAATGGTATTCCGTCGATCAGCAGTATACCGCCCGTTTTGGCTTACGCCCATGGTTTAAGCGTGCGCCAATCGTCGTATTGCTCTGGTCACTATACGTCCTGATCGCGATTGAAGAGAGTGGTTCCTCCGCCAGCAATGGCGAAAAAGTGCGAAATCGGCCACAATACGCCGCCTTAAAAACCGACGTCATTCACCCTACGATGAGAATGTCTTTGATGACACCTTGGGAACGCTATCAGCAAGACCTTGCTCAGCAAGGCTTTCAAAAGGACGCCGCTCAGGAAGACGCTGTACGTCGTTTGCAGACACTGTACGACAAACTGGTGGATGCAGAAAGCCAGCGCCAGAAAGCAATGGTGAAATTGCGGCGTAAGCTGAACAAGGGTAAGGAGACGCCCGTCACTGGCCTCTATTTCTGGGGCGGCGTCGGGCGCGGTAAAACTTACCTGATGGATACGTTTTATGAAGCGCTGCCGTTTGATCGCAAAATACGGGTGCATTTTCACCGGTTTATGCAGCGTGTACACAATGAGATGAAGAGCTTGAAGGGGCAAAAAAACCCACTTGAACTGGTGGCCAAGCGGTTTGCCGATGAAGCGCGTGTCATCTGCTTTGACGAGTTCTTTGTATCCGATATAGGGGATGCGATGATACTGGCGACGCTACTGGACGGCTTGTTCCGTCGCGGCGTGACGCTGGTATGCACGTCAAACATCGTACCAGACGGACTCTACAAAGATGGTCTGCAGCGCGCCCGGTTTTTGCCCGCCATTGCATTGGTTAACAAGCACACCGACGTCGTGAATGTGGATGGTGGTGTTGATTACCGCCTCCGCAGCCTCGAACAGGCCGAGCTCTACCACTTTCCATTGGATGCGGGAGCGGATGTCAGTTTGCGTAAGAGTTACAACAATCTGGCGGTCGAAGCAGGCAGCCACACCCTGGAACTCGATATCAATGGCCGTAAACTGATCGCGGTATGCCACGCCGATGATGTTGTCTGGTTTGACTTCAAGGCGTTGTGCGATGGCCCCCGCAGCCAGAATGACTACATTGAATTGGCCAGAGAGTTCCACGCCATCATTATCAGCAACGTTCCGGTTATGGGGCGTGATAAAGACGACCAGGCGCGTCGTTTTGTGAACATGATTGATGAGTTTTACGACCGCAACGTCAAAGTCATCATGTCAGCCGCAGCACCCATTACCGAACTCTACGCCGGTGGCCGTTTGGCGTTTGAGTTTGAACGCACGGAGTCACGGCTGCTTGAAATGCAATCCCAGGAGTATCTTGAGGCCGCCCACAAAGCGTAGTGGGAAGTTGCTGACCCTCGACACCACACATCCGTTAATCAGATCAGCGCCGGGTAGCAGCCATTTGCGTCACCCGGTGACCCTCAGAAAGCAAAAGGAAAACCTATGAGTCAGGACAATGTTGTTATTGTCAGCGGCACGCGCACCCCGATGGGAGGCTTCCAGGGCAGCCTGAGCGCCGTTAGCGCACCCGAGCTGGGCGCCTCAACCATCGCAGAGGCCGTGCGTCGCGCCGGAATCGACGCCGCCGATGTACAGGAAGTCATTATGGGTAATGTGTTGCCTGCGGGCCTCAAACAGGGCCCGGCCCGGCAAGCCATGCGACTGGCAGGTCTGCCCGACAGTACCGGTGCAACAACCATCAACAAGTTGTGTGGTTCTGGCATGAAGGCGGCGATGCTCGCACATGACCTCATTAAAGCGGGTACCAACGATATTATGGTGGCTGGCGGTATGGAGAGCATGTCGAACGCGCCGTATCTGCTGTTAAATGCGCGCAAGGGCTACCGCATGGGACCGGGCGATCCTGCTCAGGACCATATGTTTCTCGACGGCCTTGAAGACGCCGAAACGGGCCGCCTGATGGGCGCGTTTGCGCAGGATGTCGCCGACCAGAAGGGGTACACCCGCGAAGACATGGACGCCTATGCCATCAATTCGCTGAAGCGGGCTCAGGTGGCGATTAGAGACGGTGTGCTGAAAGAGGAGATTGTTCCGGTCACCGTCAAGACCCGCAAGGGGGAAGTGGTGGTTGAGGAAGACGAGCAGCCATTGACCGCCAACCTGGAAAAAATTCCGACCCTGCGTCCTGCGTTCAGCAAAGACGGCACCGTGACCGCCGCCAATGCATCGTCCATATCGGACGGAGCCTCGGCGCTGGTATTGATGCGTGAATCGGAAGCCGAACGTCGCGGCCTGAAACCCCTGGCCCGCATTGTGGCTCACACTACTCACTCGCAGCACCCGTCAGAATTCACCTGCGCGCCCGTGGGTGCGATTGGTAAATTGTTCGAGAAAACCGGGTGGTCAAAAGGCGACGTGGATTTGTTTGAAATAAACGAAGCCTTTGCGATGGTCGCCATGATGCCCATTCGTGAACTGGGTCTGGATCCGGAGAAGGTGAATGTCCGTGGTGGTGCCTGCGCACAGGGGCACCCGGTTGGTTCCACCGGTTCCCGTTTGCTGGTGACGCTGATGCATGCGCTCAAGCATCAGGGCGGTCAAAAAGGCATTGCCGCTCTTTGTATTGGTGGCGGCGAGGCGACCGCCATGGCCATTGAAATGCTCCAGCATTGAGGCGAACAGTTGATCACGGCGGGCCCTAACAGGCCGGTCGCGCTGCGGCGGGCGGGTAAGCCATGGCACCTGGTGCCTAATCAAAAGTCAAAAGCGTTTTGGTCCGTTTGCCGGGCGTGGTCGTAAGTTGCCTCGGGGGTATCCGCGCTGGTCGCTTATCGGATTGTTGTCTATAGTGACTCAGTGCAAATGACCCGCCCCGGGTTGCCCACAAAGCGGCCCGGGCTGCGGGGGCCAGCATTACGCCAGGAGGTGAGAGTTCAACAGGATGTGTGCCGGGCGTCCGGTGTGATACGCGGTATGAATGTAAAATCATACTTTTGACTGATCAAAGCGCCCGTCTGGCTTAGCTATAGTGCCAGCATCACGAGCACTGCGCGTGAAGCCTCCAATATCGTGCATACCAATAACTAGAGCAGCGACTCAGAACAACAATGGAGTAGCCTTCCAATGACAAGAAAAACACATCAGTGGCAGCAGTGGGCAAAATTGCCTGTCGCTGTTGCTATTGCCGCTGGCTTTTCAGGCCAGGCATCAGCATTTTCATTTTATCTGGGGGATGTGGAAGCGTCGCTCGACACTCAGGTTTCTGCAGGTGCCACCTGGCGTACCGAAGACAGTGACCGCCGTTTAATTGCACAGGGTAACCTGGGACCCAGTTTTGCACCCGGCGGAGCCAACGCCAACGTAGGTGCCTCCACAAATAACTACGACGACGGCAACAATAACTTCGCCAAAGGCGATACCGTCTCGAAGATCGTCAAAGGCACAACAGACCTGTTCCTGAATTACGACGTCGACAGCGATGTGTTGACTCGCGTCGGTACGTTTATCCGTGGTCGTTACTACTACGATTTTGAATTGAAAGATGAGCGCCGCGCTATCGATGATGTGGGTCAACGCCGCGAACTCAATGACGATGCCAAAGACAATGCGTCCGGCGGCGAAATTCTGGATGCTTACGTATTCACCGACTGGTATATCGGCAACACACCGCTGAGCGTTCGGTACGGCAAGCAGGTTGTAAGCTGGGGTGAAAGTACTTTTATCCAGGGCGGCATCAACACCATTAACCCGATTGACGTACCGGCTTTCCGCGCGCCAGGCTCTGAATTGAAAGAAGCCCTGCTGCCGGTTGAAATGCTGTACATGTCTGCGGGCCTGACCCAGAACATCACCGCTGAAGCATTCGTCCAGACCGACTGGCAAAAAGTGCGCGTCGACGATTGTGGCACCTTCTTCTCCACCAACGATTTTGCTGGCGACGGCTGTGGTCCGGTGTTACTGGCCGGTCAGTTGCCGGACTCCCAGGCGCTTGCACAAGGTTTCATTGCGCCTCGTCTGGGTGATAAAGAAGCGGACGAGAAAGACCAGTTTGGCGTAGCACTGCGGTGGTATGTGCCAGAACTGAATGACTCGGAGCTGGGCTTCTACTACATCAAGTACAACAGCCGACTGCCATACGTCAGTGGCCTGGTGAACAACCCGTCCAGCCCGTCAGGCAGCCAGCAGAACGATCCGAATGAGCCCTTCGCGACGTTCCCGAGCTACTTTATCGAGTATCCGGAAAATATCGACCTGTACGGCATCAGTATCAACACCACCACACCCGGTGGCTGGTCCCTGGGTGCGGAATACAGCTTCCGTCCCAACATGCCGATTCAGTGGAACGCGTTTGAGTTGATCTATGGCGGTTTGCAGCAACGTGGTCCAAACGGCGAGATTCTGAGTAAACTTGAACAGCAGCGGTTGAATGAATCCGGCGGTGCAAATCTTGCCGGCAAGCCAGTTGACGGCTATGACCGGTTCAAGGTGTCGCAGGCGCAGTTCACTTTGATCAAGTTCTTTGACCAGGTGATGGGCGCCAGTCGTTTGTCATTCATCACTGAATTTGGTGCGAACTACATTCACGACCTGCCTGGCAAAGACGAAGCCCGCTACGGCCGCTCAGGTACATTTGGTATCGGAACGCTGCCAGTTGCTGGCGCGAACTTCACCGGCGACTTCTGCGCCGCGGGTGCGAACATCAATACCAACTATTGTAACAACGAAGCCTTTGTTACACCGTTCTCCTGGGGTTATCGCGCACGGTTCGTTTGGGATTATCAGAACGCCTTTGCGGGTATCAACCTGAGACCACAACTGGCGTGGTCCCATGATGTCAAGGGCTACTCGCCGCAGCCTGGTGGTGCCTTTAATGAAGGCAATAAGTCCATCGGTCTGTCAGTTGAAGGTGTGTATCAAAACAAGTACACCGCGGAAGTCGGCTACACCAACTTCTTTGGTGGCAAACCGTATAACGAAAGTACCGACCGGGACTTCATTAGTGCGAGTGTGTCTTACTCGTTCTGATCTGCCTGAATTCGTTTAACGAGGTAACATAAATGAAACTGAACAAGAAACTGATTGCCACGGGTGTCCTGACGGCATCCTTGTTCGCTGGCAACGCCTATGCAGCTGTATCGGCAGCAGAGGCTGCAAAGCTGGGCGACACACTGACGCCAATGGGCGCAGAAAAAGCTGGCAATGGTGGCGCAATCCCGGCATGGGGCGGTGGTTTGCAGGAAGTACCTGCGGGCTACAAAAATGATGGCATCTATCTCAATCCTTTTGCCGATGAAAAGCCGAAGTTCACCATTGATCAGAGCAACGTGAGCCAGTACGCCGACAACTTGTCGCCGGGGCAGGTTGCGATGATCAAAAAGTACAGCGACTTCAAGATGCCGGTTTATGAAACCCACCGGACATCGACGTATCCTGACAGCGTTATGAAGGAAACAATGGAGAACGCAACCAAAGTGAAGTTGGTTGCGGGTGGCAACGGCCTGGAGAATTACCAGGACGCGACGCCTTTCCCTATTCCGCAGTCCGGGGTGGAAGCAATCTGGAACCACATCACCCGCTATCGCGGCGGTTCAGTAAAGCGAAACGTCGGCCAGGTAACGCCACAGGCGAACGGTGCCTTCAGTGTGGTCAAGTTCCAGGATGAGCTGACATGGCGTGCGTTCCTGGAAGACTACAAGCCGGATGAAGATCCGAACGTACTGTTTTACTTCAAGCAGATCATCACGGCCCCATCCCGTCTGGCCGGTAACGTGTTGCTGGTTCACGAAACCATCAACCAGGTAACTGAGCCACGTCGTGCCTGGGTATACAACGCAGGTCAGCGTCGTGTTCGTCGTGCGCCACAGGTTGCGTATGATGGACCAGGTACCGCGGCTGACGGTATGCGGACAACCGACAACTTTGACCTGTTTAACGGCGCTCCTGACCGTTACAACTGGGAGCTCGTTGGCAAGAAAGAATTGTATATCCCATACAACTCCTACAAGTTGACGGATCGCAGTCTGACCTACGACAAAATCATCAAGCCTGGACACATCAATCAGGATCTGACGCGTTACGAACTTCACCGGGTATGGCATGTGCGTGCAACGCTGAAATCCGGCGAGCGCCACATCTATGCTCAGCGCGACTTCTACATTGATGAAGACTCCTGGCAGGCGTCGGTCATTGACCACTACGACGGTCGTGGTGAGCTCTGGCGTGTTGCCGAGGCGCACAACATGTTCTTCTATGATCACAAGGTGCCATGGTACGCCATCGAAACCCTGTACGACCTGCTGTCTGGCCGTTACCTGGCTCTGGGTCTGACCAACGAAGAGCAAGAGCCTTACGAATTTGGTATTGAGCGTTCGTCGCGGGATTACACCCCGGCAGCGTTGCGTCGGGCCGGCACACGCTAGTTCGATTGTCGAAAGAAAAAAACCGGCGCCTGGCGCCGGTTTTTTTATGCCTGTCGCACTGAACCTCTCAACAACGCTATCTTGAGTCGAAACACACGTCGGCTTACAAATGCCTTCATCGCCGACGCTTCAGCATCGGTGGGCCCGTCAGGGCCCTGAGGTTGCATTCGGCAGGTCAGGGCCTGCTCCGAAGCTGAAGCGTCGGTAACAGGAGCACACTGCATGCTTTGGCAGGGGCTCACAAAATCGGGTTTGTCACCCATTCAGAGGAGAATCTGTGTACCGCATGGCAGCTTGGCGGGAAACGCTCCATCTCCATCTCCATCTCCATCGGCATTGGCAACCTCAGCCAATGAAAGGTTTCGTAGCCGACGTTTCAGCTTCGGTGGGCCCGTCAGGGCCCTGTGGTGGCATTCGGCAGGCCAGCGCCTGCACTGACCGACGCTGAAGCGTCGGCTGCCCATCCAAATAATGGTCTTCGGTGACTGCCTGAAAAGTCCGCGTTTACGCCAATTCGCAATAAACTTTTTAATGCCATTTTGGTTAAATAGACGCCGGAATTCAGTGTTTTTTGAATGACTTTTTGCGCACACCCCATCAATTGGTTTAATCTCCCCTACGTCAATTGACGTATAAGACTAAAGGCGCATCCGGAGTGGGGCGTTATTCTCGGAAAGTCCAGGGCAGGGCAATCATACATTGCAAGCTGGTAGCTTACTGACGATCAGGCTGCCAGCGGACCAAAACGGGGCCAAGATTGAAACCATTTGACGAAGGCTGTGCAGCCAACGATGAGTATTTGTCGCTGGCCGGAGGAGCGCAGACTGGAGAGCTGATCTGGGATCTGTTACAGCACCGGATTAAAACACCAGCTTCCAAATTTGCCGGTCACTTGGACCGACCTCGCGCAGAGCATAAAATTGCGACCGCGCTTCGACCGGGTCACATTCTTCATCTCGAAGCTCCGGCGGGCTACGGTAAATCTGTGGCACTTCGGGATGCCATCAAAGATACACCCCCAGAGTCAGTGAGTTGGATCACACTGAACGCACACGACAATGACCCTTCGCGTCTTCTGGCACTGCTTATGCTGGCGCTCAAACGGCCAGAGCTTCGTCATCAATCGCTGTCAAAACCAATCTCGGGTTCATTAACGGACTCACTGACGCTCCTGCTCTCAGGTTTTCGGGCAGCGGACTATCCGGGCGAAGCGCTCACGCTTATTCTCGACGGCACGGATGTGCTCGTGACGGCGCCTGCCTTGGCGATGTTAGAACAATTATTGAGGGAGCTGCCGTCGGCTATCGCCTTGGTCATTGTGTCTCGCAGCCCGCTACCGATTGAAACCCATGTGTTCTCACTGGCCGGCCGTTTCCAGCGTTTAACAACGGACACGCTGGCGTTATCGCGCGCAGAGACACTGACCTATTTCGATGAGTGTATGGCGTCGGGCCACTTGACCATCTTGGCGGTGGAACATCTGTACACGATCACTGAGGGCTGGTTGACCCCGCTGGCGCTGTATCGGCAGGAGCTCATCGGGTCGGACGATGAACGGCTTCCGATACAGGAAACCCACAGTGTTCAACGGTTTCTCCAGGACACCCTGTTCAGCCGGCTGACGTCGGGTCAGCAGCGCTGTTTGTGTTTTATGTCCGAGTTTGAAGTCATCTCGGACGATTTGTTTTATCAGATTGCCGATGAAGCCTGTGATCGCAACTTCAGCCCATCGGTGGTATTTGACAATGGCTTGCCGTTGCGTGCGGAATCTGGCCGCGGTCGCTGGTTTCGTTTCAACGGGTTGGCCCGGGACTGGCTGTTGAATCGCGGGGCCAGTGGGCTTCAGGCGCGTGCGAGTATCGCAAGTAACTGGTTCGAACTTCGGGGCGAGTACTCCGAAGCGTTGCGATACGCTCTGGTATCCAACGACGTGGATCGGGCGCTAGCGATAGCCTCCGACGGATCGGAAGCACTGTTGGTGAGCCAGGATACGGCATCACTGCTAAAGCTGCGTCGTAACCTGCCAGTGAGCCTGATCCGGAAAAGCCCTCGGCTGCGGATTGTCTACGGTTGGGTCCACGCGGTGGGTGGACAGTTCGGTGAAGCCCACAAACTGATCAATGAATTGTCGGAAGACGACCAGTACCGTCTGAAGGGCCGATTATCGGCTTTGCGAGCTTTCATCCTCAGGGGAGAAGGAGACATCCACAAAGCTCTGGAGGAAGCGGATCTTGCGATAGAGGATCCCGGGTTAACCACCCATGCCCGGCTGATTGCGCTGCTCGTGCGTTCCAGCGCACTGTGTGCGGCCGGTAATTTCAGCGAGGCCCGGAGCGCCAACCGCGATGCGTCACGGCTGGCCCGTGAATCCGGCGATTCAGGGTGTGAAATGTTGGCGGTCTACGATCATGCCCGTATTCAATTGGGTAAAGGCTACCTTAAACGGGCTGAACAATTGCTCAGGCACGGCCTGGACGCCGCCATGAGTGACGGTGACCGGCCCCCGCGCATTGGCGAAGGGCGTCTGCAGCTGAGCCTGGCGTTGGTGCTGTGGCACCAGGGGCGGCATGAGGAAGCGGACAAATTGCTGGTCCACTGCACCCGCTATGCGGGGCAGACCCGTGATCTGGTGTTCCTGATGGCCTTGGCGTTGCGGGCATTGATTGCCAAGGCCAAAGGCCATTCAGAGGAGGCCTTTTCCTGGATCGGACAGGCTGAGCGCATGATGCAAATTTGGCACGTGGACGATGCCGTCTATGTTCCGGTACTGGAAGCACTGAAAGTGACTTGCTGGCTGAGTCAGGATCAGCATCAGAGTGCCGAGCCGGCACTGGCAAAATTAAAGGGCTATCGCAATCAGGAGAAAGTGCCAGAGCTGTTTCCCATGTTGCCGGGACTGTTGGACACCCTTCAGATTCGTTTTGATCTTGCCGGTGGTAATCTGAAGGCAGCAGCCCTTGCGCTCGCGGGTTTAAAGCATGGAGTGAGTCAGTCGGTTCAGCCTTTTGGGATGAGTCTCTACAGTGACCTGTTGAACGCGATCGCCTGTCAGCAGGACGGTAAGCCGGAAAAAGCCAACGGGCTCCTGAAAAAGGCCATCGAGAAAGCGGCCGAAGAGCATTATCTCAGCCCGTTTGTGGAACTGAAGCGAGAGCTTGCCGGCACCATTGAACTTATGCTTTCACGGCTGCCCCCATCCAGCTTCGTCGAGTCTCTGAGACACGTGTTCCCAGTGAATGACGCCATTCAGGGTGGTAGCCTGCGGGCACCTGAGCCATTAGCCGAGCCAATCAGCGAGCGCGAACAGGGTGTACTTGAATTAATCGCCATGGGCCTGTCCAACCAGGATATTGCCGACCGATTGCACATTTCGCTTCATACCGTCAAAACCCACGCCAGAAGACTCAATGCTAAGCTGGAAGTGCGGTCCCGAACCCAGGCGATAGTGCGCGCCCGCGAACTGGGGCTGTTGTAACAGCACTTTGGCTGAAACAGTACCAGGCAGTTTGCTCGTCTCAACAACCTGTCAAAACACTGTGCCGAATCGACGTGGCCGCCGCCAGGGGGACGGGTTCACGCAGCATCGAGCCGATCGAAGAACGCACCCATGTCTGTCCACAACAGGCCAACCGCTGGCCAAGAAAGGTTTCGTAGCCGACGCTTCAGCTTCGGTGGGCCCGCCAGGGCCCCGAGGTGGCATTCGGCAGGCCAAGGCCTGCTCCGAAGCTGAAGCGTCGGCTACAGTTGCAGGCGGCGTTCTTCGGGGTTGGTTTACAAACTCGGTACTTCTCGCCAACTGGCGGTGAAACTTTTAGAGCCGGACGCTTTGCTTGGAAACACGGCTATGGCCAGTGGCAACATCAACCGCCTGCCAAGAAAGGTTTCGCAGCCGACGCTTCAGCTTCGGTGGGCCCGCCAGGGCCCTGAGGTGGCATTCGGCA
>NZ_WUQJ01000012.1:142596-166174 GCF_011074955.1 Marinobacter caseinilyticus
AAGCTGAAGCGTCGGCTACAGTTGCGGGCAGCGTTCTTCGGGGTTGGTTTGCAAGCTTGGTACTTCTCGCCAACTGGCGGTGAACGTCTGGAGCCGGGCGGTTTGTTATGAAACACGGCTCTGGCCAGCGGCAACATCAACCGCCGGCCAAGAAAGGTTTCGTAGCCGACGCTTCAGCTTCGGAGGGCCCGCCAGGGCCCCGAGGGCCATCCGGCCGGCCCAAGGCCGGCTTTGAAGGAAGCATTGGGGCAGGGACAAGGGGCTGTCCTGCGGGGTTACCCTTCTGGCGGGGTTTTACTTGATGACAGAAATGCTTCGGCGGCCGTAGACAAATCCAGGAGCGTTGGCGCATGCAGTTCATCACCCACACGTTTGCGATATTGACGATCGTAATACGACAAATTATTAAACCGAATCATGCTTCGAATCTCTTCGACATAATCGACCCCGCGCTCTGAGTAGCCGATGAGGCCTTGCGCGAGTGTATGGCCGGTGGCCCTGCCCCCTTTCTCACGCACTTGTTCCCTGGTATTACGCAGAGGCTGGTAAGTCCGATGGCGATTCAGGTTTTGAATGTACGAGTAAATCGATTGATAGGGTGAGTCGAAACTGGCTACTTCATGACTTGCGCCATCAACGCGCCCGCGAGGAACCAGCCCGCAGCCCTTGGAAAAGCACCATTGACCGAACAGATTGTTACCGCTCCGCGCGAACCTTGACGTTCCCCAGGCCGATTCGTTCGCAGCCTGAGCGAGGACCAGGGACGGTGGGATGACATCCAGTCTGCGCGCCAGCATGTCGAACATCTCCTCGCTGCCCATCGGGGCTTCAACTTTGAGGCGCTCGGACTGCTGACCCAGCCAATCCCGGTCCTGTTTACTGAGTGGTGTCTTGTCCGCCAGCGTCAGCAAATGTTTCCGCTGGATCAGCACCCGGGCATTGGCCAGGACGATGCGCGGGTAAAGGTAGGAAAAAAAGGCCGCCTTCCTTTCCGTGGTGTCGGTGTAGCGGGAGAAGTCAGGCAGCGGTTTACGAGCCCAGTCCGGAAGGGGCGGAAGAGAGATCAGCTCGATATCGTCGGAATCGGTGCCATCGACCGAGGTCGGGAAATACGTTGTTCCCCAAACCGCTGCTGCCAGCAGCGGCAGTGTAAACAATAGCAGCCGGATACCCTTAGCCATAAAGCCCCTCATCGACAAAAACGTGGCTTTAAGTGTAACAGGTTATCCGGTGTTGTCCGCCCGGACCGACGATGGCCCGTCAGGGTAACCGGGTTGCCATAACCAGTCCGAGCGTTTTCTCGGCGGCGGCTACGTTGCTCACCCGTAAAAACATCTGGTCAAGATCGTCTGTGACAAAGCCTTCAAACCTGAGATCGCCACTGACGAAGGCGACCTGGCCCTGGCCAGTCGCGGTGTACGCCATCGATAGTGAATTCCCGGAAAGTGCAACCGGTGCCTGGACGTTCTCGTTGGGGACGTCGTGGAGGACGCTGAGGCCACTCAGGATCAAGTCGGCGCTACTAGTGCTGGTGATCGTCAGGGTGGCGTCCTGATAGTGTGACAAGCGGTTAGAGTCAAACGCCATGGCGGTGGTCACTCCCTGCACTCGGTAGGTGCCCGAATCCGGCGTCGTAGCGGTTTGCCGGGCTGCAATCAGAACGCCGTCGCCCGTAGTGCCGTTGTCCAGATTGAAGGCCAGCAAAGAACCGTCCGGTGTGCTTGCACCAACACCAAGATCCGGCATGCCGCCGGTTGCGGGTGGGCTAACCAAGTCCAGGTTCAGTCGCCCGATGTTTTTATCCCCACTGTTGAGCTGAGCGGTGCGATGGCTGAGGTTGCGCAGGCCGCTTCGGTCGATGACACCGTTAAGGACGGTGCCATCTTCGTTCCGGCGGACGACCAGGATATCCGCGAGTGCCTGGGTGACGGTTCGTCCTTCGCTGGTGGGACCGTTCACGGACCAGTCACCGATTCCGGCCTCAAACCGAATGGGCACACCGTTGGTGCCCAACAGTGCCGAAAAGCTGACAACGTTGTAGTCGCCCCCGTCGAGCTGGCCGAGGTCGAAGCCGTCACTGCGGGCAAGGTTGAGCTCCAGCGCGGCGACGTAATGATTTTCCAGGATGCCATTGCGCTTTAACTGGCCGTTTTGCCTGAGCAGCTCAATCGCTTTGCCGGCGCTGAAATAACCACCCAAAACCCGGTCCGGGCTCTCAGGGTTCAAACCCACGTAGGCATCCAGATAGTAGGGGTTTCGAGCCCAGCCAATCGTGAGGGCGCTGTCTTGCCCGGTGATACTTTGATAGAGCGAGCGACCTGCCAGCAATCGGAGGCCATCTTTGAGCGTGGCGGCACCCGGGGACGTCGACTGAGTGTTTAAGTCCCAATAACCGGATGTGCGTTCGTAAAAGTCATTGGTGCTGGTTTGAGCCACAGTAGTGCGCTCATAGGGTACATCGCTGGCAAGGGAGGTGACGTTGATATTAAAGACATCGAATGAGGTAAGTGTCAGCCCAGGGTAGATGTAAGCCGTGCCGTTCGAGTCCACGAGCAGTTTTTCCGTTGCGATCCGGACACCCCACTGACCGGGTGTCCGGGTATCGGAGACCAAATAACTCTGGCCAAGCTCCATGCCCAGAAAAATTGAATTGTAATCGACTGACTGGGCGGTAATTTTGCCGGACGACTGATTGTCCACCAACGCATAGGTGGCCATCGATTCGACATAATGGGTAAAGTCAGCTTGCTGGCCGAGGAAATCGACCGCCCCGGATACGCCCACATTGGAGGGTATGTCGATTTCGAAGTCCTGGACCTGGTCTGCCAGTGACGACCACACATACTTATTCAGGCACAGATCCTCTTCCGTGCTATTGACGCAGTCCATAACCTGAGTGAACTCGCCAGCCGTGTAGTTGCCAAGGGTCTCGCGAACCAGATATTCCGAGAACGGATTCACCTTGATGTCCCGGTCAGAGTCGCTGGCCAGTGCTCTCAGGTTGTCACCCCCCACCGACGCCTCAATGATAATGTCAGGTCCGATCGGCAGCCCGTCGATAAACTCAATAACCACTCGGCCTTCGTCCTCGATCCGCTGTCGTGTGCTGACGGAAGAGAGCTCCTGAAGATTGCTGTTGGTTCGATACGCCCTTACCCGGTCCGGCTTGACGATGCGGAGGTTTCTTCGGGTCTCCTCACCCCCGGGTGCCAGATTGGCCGGCACTTCGACGGTAATCAGAACTTCGTCTGGCGCCAGTCGGGACGCATTGCTGGAGTCCGGCGTAGTGTTATCGGAGAAATCATCAAGGGCATTTTTGGCGAGCGGAAAACTGTTGGGCTGGTTCCGAATACTGTCAATCGCATCACTGCCGCCGCAACCTGTCAGTAGGAAAGCCAGAAAGATAAACGCAGTTGCGCAGTTGGGGGGGAGTCGCATCCTTGGGCCACCGGTGTTGGACATTCGGCTGGAGTGTAGCAGGCGGGCGGACGCAGAAAAGTGAGATGGGGCACGGTTTGCAGTGAACACCTGCCCAGCGATAATGTTTCTCGCCGGGCAGGGTATTGGCTTTGAGCTCAGAGGCTCAGAAGAATATTTTCATACCGGCCAACAGGCCTTCGTCGAGATCGGCATCGCCGTTAAAGCCGTCCAGATCAGTATTCAGGTAGCGATAGCCCGCGAACAGCTCGGCATTACGAATCACACGGTAGCCGACACGAAGTTCAAGGCTGGTGAGGTCATCGGAGTCGCCGAACGCCAGAATACTGGGTGCATAGTGCAGGGAACCGTGAATCGACAGACCGGGAACGTTGGGAATGTTGATGGTGCCATAGCCACCAAGACCCATTGCGCCGCCATCAAGGTTGTCGTCATCCCACGCCAATGCGCGAACACCAATGCCGGCCGTAGTCGGCAAGTTGCCTAAGGCCGTCCGACCCTGGGCGTGAAAGTCTACATTGCCGATATGACGGCTGCCCTGGTGGTAGGTGTAACCGGTGCCAAGTTGAATGTCCGAGTTCACATTAAAGAAATTGACCTGACCTTTCACTGAGTCATCGGTCAGGCTGAGGTCGAAGTCACTGGCCAGCACGGGGGCCGCTGCGAGGGACAATAATAATGCCGGAATTCCGGAGTACTTCATGGAATGATCCTTATTCATTGAATGTAGGGGATGTCAGTAATGAGCCACATGGTAACGGTCGCGCCGGAGCCGCTCAACTTACATCGGTGTTAGACGCGGTTAATGGCTGGTGGTATCGCCACCCTGATCCAGGTCGTTCGGATCAACGTCCTCGGCCGGCACGCGGTAATCTTCATTGGCCCAAGCGCCAAGATCGATCAGTTTGCAGCGCTCTGAACAGAATGGGCGGTACGGGTTGCTCTCAAGCCACTCGACCGGGGTTTTGCAGGTTGGGCAATCGACAATCATGGGGCTGATCTAGGTCCTTTGCGTTTAAGTTGAACGGGGGGTTTAACGGTTATTTTTGCAGTATTGCTCGAGAACTGCACGCAACATTTCCATGTTCACCGGTTTGGCCACGAACGAATCCATGCCGGCGCGGCGGCATTTTTCTTCGTCTTTTTCCATGGCACTGGCGGTCAGAGCCACCACCGGAATGGCCGGCAGCCCTTCTGCGGCCTCGCGCTGGCGCAAGCGTCGCGTGGCCTCGAACCCATCCACTTTGGGCATCACGCAATCCATGAAAATCAAGTCGAAGCGGTGCCACTGCCACAAACTGGCGGCTGCTTCGCCATCATTGGCGGTCATTACATCGCAACCGAGCTTTTCGAGCAGGCGACGGGTGAGCGTGCGGTTGACCGGGTTATCTTCCACCAGCAGCACTCGCATGCGGCTGCATGGCATGGCCTGTTGGGGGCGATGGGCGGGATCCGGTTGTAGTGAAAAACGCGTCAGAAAGGAACGCTCGTTTTCAGCCGCGTCAGCAAACAGATGGTGGAGGATCGGGGTCAAGCAGGACTCACGCAAAGACTTGCTCAGAAACGCGTCCGCACCCGCCTGCCGAAAATGCTCGGCGTCACCGCGTTGAGGGTTTGATGACAGGATCAGAACCCGGGTTTCCTGCCAGCCGCTGTTTTCCCTGATTTGCTGACAAAGCAAATCGCTGTCCATATCCGGCACGAACCCGTCAAGGATCACGACATCGTAGCGTTGGCCATTATCGGACGCCTGCCTCAGCATGGTCAGGGCTTCGGCCGCTGACTTGACGGCGTCAATGTCGACATTGAATCGGGACAGCATCTCGAGTGTAATTTTCCGGGACAGCTCGTAAGAATCCACCACCAGGATGCGTTTGCCGAGAATCATTCGGGTGTCCGGTCTCACCCGGGCGGTTCCCTCCGGTGCCATTTCGAGACTGACTTCCATCCAGAAGGTTGAGCCTTCGCCGGGCCGGCTTTCAACATCCAACTTGCCGTGCATCAGGGCAACCAGCTGACGACATATGGTCAGTCCCAGGCCGGCACCCGGCAACTGACGCTGAACCCGTTGTCCAAATTGTAAATAGGGCTCATAAACGAGCGGTAAATCGTCCGGACTGATGCCGACGCCGGTGTCTTCGACTGAAATTCTGAGCCGGATGTTGCTGTTTTCACGGCCCATCACTTCAATGCTGATCAGCACATGACCCGAGTCGGTGAACTTGATCGCATTGGCCGTGAGATTGAGCAGTATCTGGCGGAGTCGAACCGGGTCACCTTTCAGGGTAAACGGCAGGTTCTCATCGACGCGTAATTCCAGGGCCAGGCCTTTCGTGCGGGCCCGGCTCCCCAGCATATTCACCAGGTCGTTAAGCGTCTCACGCAGATCGAACGGGATCGTATCAAGGACCAGTTTGCCTGCCTCCATACTGGAGATATCAAGCAGATCGTTAATAATGGCCGAGAGGTTTTCGGCAGAATGTTGAAGTGTCTGAACGTAGTCTCTTTGTTCCTGATCCAGTTGAGTGTCGCCCAGCAAACTGGCGTAGCCGAGTACCGACTGCAACGGCGTGCGCAATTCGTGGCTGACGTTGGCCAGGAAAAGATTCTTGGCGTGGTTGGCGCGTACCGCCTCATCACGTTCGCCCTGCGACTGCAGGCTTGATTGCCGCAAGGTACGAGCTTCTTCCAGAAGCTGCAGGCGCATGGTGTTCAGTGCCTGTTCGATTTCGCTGAGTTCATCGGGCCTTTTCTGATTTTTGCGCCGGAGTTTCAGCGGCTCGATAAGCGCGTCCAGGTTGAGCCTGGTGGCGTAGTCCGCGATGGACTCCAGGTGCCGGGACAGCATATACCGCACAATCATCAGAAGCCCCAGGGTGCCAAGCATAACCACCAGGGATTGAAACAGCAGGGTGAGCAATGCCCGGTCCCATAAGTCATCGTGAACCTGCTCAATGGAGGAAGCCAGGGTCAACCGTCCCAAAGTTTCCGGGGGCCGGCCTTGAGCGCGGTCAATCACCAGTGGGTATTCAAGGTTGATCACGCGGCCGGCAGGGTAGTCTCCGGCCGTGAATTCTTCGCCATTGGCGGTGGTAATGCGGGCAAATTGAATAGCGGGGAAGACGAGCATGTCGTTCAGACTGTTGGCGAGCTCACTGTAATTCATCAGCCAGATTTGATTGATGAGACTGCTGGAGAGCAGTTCAGCCGCCTTTTGTTGGGTATCTTCCAACTCCGTCTTGCGGCGCTCAAATTCTCCAAGCATCTGCAGGCTTGTTGCCATTAAAGACAGCAACAAACTGAACAGCAGCACATAGGCAAGCAAGCGAGCGGCTAACGGGCGGACTCCCAGCTTTTTTACGACGGTTGGCAACTGCAAGGCACGCTTTCCCTGTGTTATAAAAAATTCCAGCTTGCCGAAACGCGGATGCATAGGGAAGCGCTGATCAATTCCCTAGGTTGGCGCTCAGTACTGAATAATGATTCATATTTCGCCAGTTTAAAAGACCGCTGAGTCGATCTTTAACCGCTTTCCCGCTTGCCACCCTAGCGGACAACAAGAGCGGCGAAAAGCGTTTAACCCACCGTTAACACCTCGACACCGGTGGGCACAAACTGGAAGCGCACATTAAGATCGTATAAGTGTGCGCCGTAAATACGCGACTCCTCGCGCCCCCGGCGAAACGATGGCCGAGGGTCATAGCTTACGACGTCTTCAATCAGGTTGCGAAGGTCTGGGTAATCCTCTGGGTTCAGGGCGGCGATCTGGGTGTCTGCCTCCGCTGAAAACAGCACGGTTAACTGGTCGCTCGGTGGCGCGTCCGCCCAGCCAATACTGGCCTCAGGCAAGGCATCAGAAAAGGGCAGGTAGGGCTTGATGTCGAGAATCGGGGTGCCCTCAATCAGGTCGTGATCACGAATTCGAAGCACGAGCTGTTTCCCGATACGCCGCAGACCATGATTGCTGACCACGGAAAGGCCAAGGCTGTTTGGGCGAAATGGCGACCGGCTGGCAAACACGCCCATTTTACGATTACCGCCGAGCCGGGGCGGGCGCACGACTGGCCGCCATTCTTCCCGAATCGCCTCATGGAATTGAAACGTCAGCCAGAGATGGCTGCAGGAATCGATACCGCGAAAGGCGTCCTCCCGGTCAAACGGTGGCTGAATGATCAGGTCGGCCCAAGCGTGGCGTGTCAGGCCGGGCTGTCTAGGAACCCCAAATTTATCTTTGAAGCAGGACCGGGTGATGGCGATGGGCGTCAGTGTGAGCGCCTCACCGGACGGCTTAGATGGGTGGCGGCTCATAGGTTCAGGTTACCGGAAAAGTACAATTCAATTCTTAGAATCAACGACACCCGATCTTTAAAGTGGTAACTCCTGGGAAATTCAACGGTCGGAATAACCTCACCGTAAAGCCAGTCGTCGTAAAGCCGGTAGCGGTAGGTCACATCGGCGAACACGTCGGTGGTGCGCCAGCCGGGCTTGCTCTCGCCCAACACCCCGAGGCGGGGGTTGAGTTCGGCCCGGTTATTGAGCTGTTTATAGAGCCCGAATACCTGCGATAACTGGAATTTCCGGTCGCTGTGTACCCAGGCGGCTTCCGAGGCGCTGAGAAAATGCCAGTCGTCAAACACCGTCCGGTCAAAACCGAGCCAGGTTCGCTCACCCCAGCCGTCAACGTGAAAGTAATAAATTCGTTGATCGATGGTAAAGCGCCAGTTTTCATCGAGGCTCCAGACCCCGCGCGTCCGGGCACGCCAAAACGCATCCGGTGGAAACCTCAGACGGGCACCTATATCGTTGCTCAGGTTAATGTGATCGCTCAATTCAGACAGATAACGAAGAGCGCCCGTGGCGTCGGTTTCGGTTCGTTGATCTTCCGTTAACTGCCGGTCTCGCCGCCGCTCGCTGAGAGGGATCAGTTCGTCACTTTCGCTTTCGATGACGAGCCGCAGTTTTTCCTCAACGGTAGGAATATCGAGCTTGAAGCGAGCCTCTGGTTCAAACTGCGCTACGTCACCGTATTCCGACTCAGTCGCAAGGCCTATCCGCAAATAGCTTTCGTTATTGGGCGCGGCCCTGGGGTTGCCGGACAACGTCCGGTCGGCCCATTCGCCGAGACTGCGGACGCGATCCGACTGAAGGTCGTGTTGCCCGAGCACCCAGTTGGAAAAATGAGTCCAGTAAGAGTCATCGCGGACCAGCCAGTACTCATCCGGGCTAAAGGTATAAAAACCGGGTGGCAGGGATTCCACCGTCAGCAAGTGAGAAACGCTGCGATCTTCGGGCTGGGTGTCGGCAACGGCATCCAGTGATGCCAGCAGCAGTATCGGTAACAGAAAGACCACACCCGTCAGTCTGAAGCACATCATGTTTGGCGGCGATTACATTGGGTCAAAAGCTCGGTTCGCAATTGACTCGCCTGCTCCTCAAGGCGCGGCCGCGGCGTCGCGAACCCGAATACACCGGTGACATGGAGTGCCAGCTTGCCGGCGGATTTCAGGCTGTCGCCTTTTTCACGTGGGATAATGTGGACATGAACGTGGGGTACTTTCTGATTGGCTGTTTTGCCGTCATTCAACAGAATATGGCTGCCATCGAGCCCCCACCCCAGACGCCGCTGAGCCGACAGGATCGATTCCGCAACGGCAAACAGGCGTTGGGTTGCGCCCGTTTCCAGCTCGGTAACCTGCCTGGCATGATGTTTCGGAATCACCAGCACGTGGCCCCTGCCAAGCGGGTGTATGTCCATGAACGCGAGGCACTCGGAGTCTTCGTAAACGATGGAGGCGGGCAGCTCGCCGCCCGCAATCTGGCAGAATATGCACGCCATGACGTGTCCCTGTTAAGAAAAGTCTGAAACGTAACGCTGATGCAGAGCGGCCACCTGTTGGCGCACCTGATCCCTGGGCGCCTGGTTATCAATCACATCATCCGCACGTTGCAGGCGTTGCTCCCTTGGCATCTGTGCCGCAATGATGCGTTCAACCTGATCCGGCGAGTTGTTGTCTCGGGCCGCGGTACGCTCAATCTGGCGTTCAACCGGCACATCCACCACCACCACTCGGTCGACCAGTGCGTGCTGGTCGGTTTCCAGCAACAGCGGTGAGACCAGTAAAACGTAGGGTTCGGCGTAATGCTCCGGTTGTAGCTGCCGCGCCAGCTCCTCGCGAATGATAGGGTGCAGCAATGTCTCCAGCCACACGCGCTCCGAAGGGGCATTGAACACAATGGTTCTCAATGCGGCGCGGTCCAGACGACCATCATCCGTCAGAATCTGCGGACCAAAATGCCCGGCTATGTCGCCTAGCGCCACCGTACCGGGCTCCACGACTTCCCGCGCCACAGTGTCGGCATCGACGAAGTGAATGCCCAGGTCGCGGAACATCTCTGCAACCGTGGACTTGCCACTGCCAATGCCGCCTGTGAGGCCAACAACCTTGGGGCTTGAGCCGGTCATGTCAGCCTCCGGCCACACCTAGATAGTTGTACCAGGCTACCTGAATTTCAGCACCAAACCACAGCGAAAGCAATCCCGCAGCGGCCAGGTAAGGGCCGAATGGAATGGGCACTTCGCGGCCCTGACGCTTGAACACAATCAGGCTGATACCAACCACCGCGCCCACCACAGACGACAAAAGAATCACGGCGGGCAGCAACTGCCAACCCAGCCAGGCACCCAGCGCCGCCAACAGTTTGAAATCACCGTGGCCCATGCCTTCCTTGCCGGTGACCAGTTTAAACAGCAAATACACCGACCACAGGGACAGATAACCCGCAATCGCGCCCCAAAAAGCGCTGTTGAAGTCTGTCAGGACGCCGAATGAGTTGAGAATCAGCCCCAGCCATAACAGGGGCAGGGTAATACTGTCTGGCAGCAACTGGGTGTCAAAGTCGATCACCGTCAGCGTAATCAACGCCCACACCAACAGCAGCGACCAAAGTCCGGCCAGCGTTGGCCCCATCAGGTAAAGGGTGAACACTGAAAAGATCGCCGTCACGGCTTCAATGACAGGGTAACGCGCGGAAATCGACGTGCTGCAAGACGAACATTTCCCTCGCAGCAGCAGGTAGCTGATAACCGGGATGTTCTCCCAGGGTTTAATCTCATGCCCGCACGACGGACAGGAAGAGTTGGGCGTTGAAAGGGTCATCCGCTCAGCGGTTTTGCGCTGCTGTTCGGGAAGCTCCAGAAACTCCTCACACTGACAACGCCAATCCTGCTCCATCATTTTGGGAAGGCGAAGGATGACGACATTCAGGAAACTGCCGATGCAGAGGGTTAACAGTGTGGCGGCCGGGTAAAAGAACCACGGAGTGTCCAACAGGAAAAGATAGTCTGACATGAGAACAACCGGTAGGAGTAAATATTAGGCGGGCGCACTAATGCCCGCCTATTGAGCAAATGACAATTTAACCAACAACCTGGCCCATCTGGAAGATCGGCAGGTACATGGCAATGATCAGGCCACCGACCAGCACGCCCAGCACAGACATAATCATTGGTTCCATCAACGCAGTCAGGTTGTCCACCATGTCGTCGACGACATTCTCATAATGTTCCGCTACTTTTGAAAGCATCTCATCCAAGTTGCCAGATTCCTCACCAATGGCCGTAAGCTGAACAGCCATGGCAGGGAAAACATCAGCTTGCCTCATTGCAGCCTGAAGCTGGGTACCACTGGATACCTCATCCTTAATTTTCATCAACGCATCACGATACAGTGCATTGCCAGTCGCGCCGGCAACAGAATCAAGTGCATCGACCAAAGGTACGCCAGCAGCGAAAGTGGTTGAAAGTACGCGGCCAAACTTTGCAATCGCCGATTTGTCTATTATTTCCCCAACGATGGGGAGTTTGAGCACGAGCCTGTCCATCATGTCTGAAAATTTCTGTGACCGCCGGTTGGCTTCCTTGAAAAGATAGATCGTACCAATGATGCCAAGGAGTATCACAAACCACCAAGCCTGCATCCACTCAGATAATCGAACAACAAATTGCGTAAATACCGGTAGTTCGGCACCAAATCCCTGGAACAGCATTTCAAACTGAGGCACAACTTTTACCAGGAGAATAGCCGTCACAATCAACGCAACCACAACAACGGCGATCGGGTATGTCATCGCTTTTTTAACTTTCTTTTTCAGCAGTTCCGATTTCTCAAGGTAATGTGCGATTCGGTCAAGCATCTGCTCCAGTGCGCCGGCCTTCTCGCCCGATTCAACGAGATTGCAATAGAGGTCGTCAAAGTATTTTGGATGCCGCTTGAGAGAACCCGCAAAACTGGTGCCTGCCGAAACGTCATTTCGGATGGCGGAAACCAACTCTTGCAGTCCTCTGTTTTCCAGTCCGTCAGCGACGATATCGAAGCTTTGAACCAATGGCACACCGGCCTTCATCATGGTTGCGAGTTGGCGGGTAAACATGGCGATATCAAACGGTGTTATTTTTTTGCTGCCGCCAAACAAAGGTTTTGGCTTTTTCTTTACCTTGACCGCGAGAATGCCCTGCTTGCGAAGTTGCGCTTTCACCAGGGCCAGGTTAGTACCTGAGATCTCGCCCTTGGTTTTGTTGCCCTTGCGATCTTTGCCTTCCCAGACAAACGGGGAAAGTGTTTGAGTTTTTTCAGCCATACTTAATCCTTCGTTACACGGTTGGCTTCTTCCAGGCTGGTCACGCCCTGCATTACTTTTTCAAGGGCGGATTGCCGGAGATTTCTGAAGCCCTCCGCCTGAGCCTGCTTAGCTATTTTAATGGAGCTGGCTTCTTCCATAATCATGCTTGCCAACTGCTCGGTAATCTTGACCACTTCGTAAATGCCGACGCGACCTTTATATCCCATATTGCATTTATCACAGCCTTTGGGGTGGTACAACGTGAACCCTGTTTCAATTTGTGCCTCTGTGAAGCCTTCCTCTAAAAGAACGTCCTTTGGAACGTCGCCGGCCTGTTTGCAGCCGTTGCATAGCCTACGTCCCAGACGTTGAGCAATAATCAGGCTGACGGATGTAGCAATATTGAACGACGGGACACCCATGTTCATCATTCGGGTGAGTGTTTCGGCCGCGCTGTTCGTGTGCAAGGTGGACAAAACCAGGTGACCGGTTTGGGCCGCCTTGATGGCAATGTTGGCTGTTTCAAGGTCGCGTATCTCACCGACCATGATGATGTCCGGATCCTGGCGAAGAAACGCCCGCAATGCTTCTGCAAAGCCCAGGCCGACCCGGTTGTTGACGTTCACCTGATTGACGCCTTCCAGGTTGATTTCAGCGGGGTCCTCCGCCGTCGAAATATTGCGCTCCGGCGTGTTCAGGATATTCAAGCCAGTATACAGCGAGACGGTTTTGCCTGAGCCTGTGGGTCCTGTGACCAAAATCATTCCCTGAGGTTGGTCCAGAGCATCCATGAACAGTTTTTTCTGTACTTCCTCATACCCGAGCGCATCAATGCCCAGCTTGGCCTGGCTGGGATCAAGTATCCGCAGCACGATTTTCTCACCCCAGAGGGTGGGCAGTGTGTTAACCCGAAAATCGATGGCCTTGGTCTTGGATAGCTTCATCTTGATGCGGCCATCCTGAGGGACTCGTCTTTCCGATATATCCAGTTGAGCCATAATCTTGATCCGCGCCGCAATCTTGGGCGCGAGTTTAATCGATGGTCTGGACATTTCTTTCAGGATGCCATCCGTGCGGTAGCGGACGCGGTAGGTCTTTTCATAGGGCTCAAAGTGCACGTCGGATGCACCGCCGCGTATGGCATCGAGAAGCATTTTATTGACGTATTTTACGATGGGTGCATCGTCGACATCCGATGTGGATACCGCGCCCGGCTCGTCATCGGTGTCTCCCGATTCTGTCTCAACGCCGTCGAGCTCGTCGTCGTCCAGGTTGCCCATAGTCGTTTCTTGAGACTCGAGATACTTGTCAATTGCTTCTCTCAGTCTCGCGTCGTCGACCAAAATCGCGTCAGTACTCAGCCCTGTGTTGAACTTGATCTCATCAAGGGCCTGGATATTGGTGGGGTCCGAAACGGCAATGAACAGTCGATTGCCCCGTTTGAATAAAGGCAGGGCGTTGTGCTTGCGAATCAGTTTTTCATCAACGATCTTTTCCGGCATCATTTCCGGCATAAAAACACTGAGATCCAGCACTGATACGCCAAACTCCATGGCGGCCGAAAACGCCATACCCCGACTATCCGCAAGATTGTTCTGAGCAAGGTAGGTAATCAACGGAATTTTGTTGTTGGATGCCTGGATAAAAGCATCTTTAGCCGTTGCTTCTTCGAGCAGGCTGTCATCCACAAAGCGACGTGCGAGTCCGGTCAGAGTTACATTGCTTTTGTTTGTAGACATAAAGGAAAGCCGAGAAATAAAAGGTAAGTGACTGAAACGTGAGTTGCTCAGAGTTTAGATGGCTAACGTGGGATTGAAAAGCTGAAATGCACTGAGCTGCCTGACTTTTCAAATGAGCAGCGGCGGCGATCGTATAAAGTGACCTAAATTGTCACTCTTGGGCGCAGTGAGTCATAGGATGTTGAGCCTTCGGGTGATTATATACGATGAAAACAGACGTATCTTTATGATTGTAAACAGTAATCGTAATTGTGGCTTAAACTGTGCTCATTAACGATCAGGCTCATCCGGTTCGGGGCTCAGCTCCACCGACTCCCGGGCCGAAAAAGAGAACGACCAACATTTGAGGTTTGCTAAATGAAAAATATCAAGATCAACCACGCACAGAAAGGCTTTACGCTGATTGAATTGATGATCGTTGTTGCGATCATTGGTATCTTGGCCGCGATCGCGATTCCACAGTACCAGGACTACATTGCCCGTACCCAGGTCAACCGCGCCTACGCTGAAGCTTCTTCATACCGCACAGCTGTTGAAGAGAACCTGATGCGTGGTACGAACGCTCCTGCGGCTGCCGACCTCGGTTATGTTCAATCTAACCTGACCGCGACTCCTACCACGTTCGGTCCTTTCCCAGCTGGCGTTGGCGCGATCGTTGTTACTATGGATGGCGAAGTTTCAACTGCCATCAGCGGCAACACTCTGACCATGACGCGTGATGCAGCCGGTAACTGGACCTGTAATACAACTGTAGTGGCCAAGTACCAGCCAGCCGGTTGCCCATAAAGTCTGCTTGATGTGTCATGAGTAGGTCGAAACTAAATTGATCTAGAATGACATGCAGTAAGTGTTAAAGCCCGGTGGTTTCGACCCCGGGCTTTTTCGTTGTGTTGTTTTAAGCAAGTCTTATATCCAGCTCAGTGTCGGGAAAGTGTGGCGCCTTAAGGTGCTTGCGTGCATAGCGAGGACACGGTCATGCACTTCCCCCAGTTTATTGGCCACTGCTAACCAGTTCTCTCCATTGAGCAGGATTGAGCACGCAGAAGTTTGCGAGTCCCTTCTTGAGTTCGTATTACCAGTTGCAGCTTGGGTGCAGGCATTTCAGGGGCGTGCTGGTCTGGGTGCCCGTATCACACGCGTACTCTTTAGCCTAAAGGTTGGTTGGTTGGTTGGTTGATTGACAGCAGGGGCTGATTGGCCTTCACCGGCGTTTGATCTCCGTGGCCATTCACAAACTCAACGCCTTTTACCTGCGCATTGTCCAAAGTGGCCGACGGTCGGAACCCAGCAATATGCTGTTATCAATCCGCTCGTACTCACGGGAAATGCGCTTGTTTTTTAGTGGTGTGTGCAGAATATTTCTCTGGCCTTGATCGCTAAAGGGCAGTTCAATAGCATCGCTGGTGTCGGGGTGCCCCATTCCCATACGATGATTGAACCGCTAAACGCAGTATCAGGGTGCGCTAATGGCAGAGTCGAAACTCGGCGTGATGCCGCCACAGGCTCCAGCGTCATTCGGTACGTGCATCCGAAATTGAGCAGGCGGATTTGTGGCAGTCCCGAAGGCGCCTGGGTCGCCAGGCTTCATTGAAACGGCGCTCTGAGCCTGTGCTTTGAGAATGTTATCGTGAATAGGTCAAATCATAACGGATTGACCTGAAACAGGAAACGAACCACATGCACGACAGATCCCTCCTTGCGGAGGTTATCAAAGTGGCGGATGAAGCCAGTGAGAAGGTCCTTTACGTTTATCAGTCAGACTTCAAGGTTCACTATAAGGACGACCACTCTCCGATCACCGAAGCCGACATGGCCTCACACCACATCATTGTGGATGGCTTGCAGCAGTTGACCCCCGATATCCCCATCCTGTCAGAAGAATCCGTCAATGCACCCTGGAGTGAGCGCCGCCATTGGCAACGCTTCTGGCTGATAGATCCCATCGACGGGACAAAAGAGTTCACCAGTCGCACCGACGAATTCACCGTGAATATTGCCCTGATCGAACATGGTGAGCCGGTGTTGGGCGTGGTTACGGCGCCCGCTCTGGGGGAGGCATACTGGGGGGCAGTCGGTGAGGGCGCCTGGAAGCGTGACAAAGCGGGTCATGTTCGGGCCTTAAGGGTGGTGGTACCTTCTGCCGAGCAGCGGGTGCTGGCAAGCAAGAATCACATGAACGAAGAAACCCAATCGTTCATAGAGGCATTGGGCCCACACCGGCTGGTGCAGGCGGGCAGCTCCCTGAAATTCTGTAGGATTGCGGAAGGCGAAGCGGATATCTACCCCCGCCTGGGGCCGACCTGTGAGTGGGACACGGGCGCGGCCCACGCGGTGTTGTCGGCAGCAGGAGGCAAGGTTCAAACCCTAGATGGCAGCCCGCTAAGATACGGTAAAGAGGACGTGTTGAACCCGCACTTCGTTGCATCAGGAAAGTAGTACGGATGCAGCGCACGACCCAAAACTTCCAAGCCGGTCAGAAACGCTTCGGTTTTAGGGTGCCACCCTATAACGAATAGCCCACATACCGCGTACATTTCCTTGTGCAAGCTATAGTTAGAATAACGGCCTACGTATAGTGAGCGAATGTCGGCTCGCATATTAGAAATTCGATCGACGCACATACGATGTTTAGGGATGGGCAATTTGAATGATCAGCGCGATTCATCGCAAGACGACGAGATAAGTCTGGTAGACCTTGCGCGAGTCCTGGTTCGGCGAAGAGTCTGGATTTTCGCGACATTCTCGGTTTGTGTGCTGATGGCTCTTGCTTACGCCCTGCTTCAGGAGCGGCAGTACAACTTCACCACGAGTATTTTGATTGGCGAGTTCGGCCTTGATAAAACCATTGCGGAAGCTCGCAGTACCAAAAATGTTTTGGAAAGGCGCATCGCGCCGCTCGTGGAACGATCATTTGTTGACGAGCGTAAAATCGAGAACATGCCGTTTGCAACATCTGTGATTGCTGATGAAGGTAATAACTTCGTCACCCTTCAGTCAAAGGCATCAAAAGAGCAGCAGCCGCTTGTGGTTGTGCTCCATTCGGAAATGGCGTCTGCGTTAACCAGGGATCATAACGAAAAATTGTCATTGCTGGAGCGAGAGAGTGATATTCGACTTGGCAATCTTTCCGCCGCCCTGGCAACAGAAAAACAACAAATGGCGCGATTCCAGAAGTTGTTATCGGCATCAACGCAAGTAATCAGGGATGTCGGTGTCAGTGATGTGGGCATCAAGGGCGATGTGACCGCCCGAGCTGATTCGACGGCAAATGGAATGGAGGCAACACTCAGCAGTTCCAGCCGCTCGCTGACGTTTCTGCTCAGTCAGATGCAGCTTACGGAGCAACTGAGCAAGCGCCAGACTCGTATAACCGAATTGCAGGGTGAACTTGAATCTGAGGAACTGAAGCGTTCCTGGATCAAGCAGACCCGAGCGCCCAATATTGCAACGGCCTCCGTTTCGCCGACGGGTACCGGTAAGACGCTCATCGTTGTGCTGGGCACTCTGTTGGGCGGTATGCTCAGTTTATTTGCGGCGTTTTTCGTGGAGTTTGTGCATCGGGTGAAGGGCGAACAACTCGGGTAATCCTGAGTAGTAGGGTCGTTTGTTGCGTTGGCCGCGACGCACGGAGTAATAGTGCAGCCCAATCGAGCGCTGCGGTCTAGGGTTTGAGAGTGGATACCGCCACCGTCACCTGGTGTGTTTGCTGCATAAAGTGAATCAGCACAATAGCGCGTTCCTCACCATCATAAGCCCGAAACACCGCCTCCAGACCGCGGAATGGCCCTTCTTGCAGTTGGATTCTATCCCCCGCCTTAATACCGCCTTGCGCAGCGACAGTCTCAAGACTTTGACGAATGTGATCAACAACCGCATCGTCAATGTGGGCGGGCTGGTTGCCAAAGCTCACCACCCGAGAGACACCCCGGGTCGAGCGCAGTTTTGCCCAAAGCGGATCGGCCTGTTCCATATGGATAAAGAGGTAGCCTGGGAACAGCGGTTCCAGTTTGGTTGCGCGTTTGCCTGCCAGAATTTTCTCCACCGTGATCTTGGGGTAGAAACACTGGATGTCCTGGTTTTGTAGGTTCGCGACGGCCCGGTCACCCTGGCCGGCTTTCAGTTGCACTGCGTACCAAGTCATCTGAATGCTCCCTGTGTGGCTGTATCCGTATCGGTCGTCATCGCGATGTTTAAAAAATTCTTGTCTGACAAGGGCGAGTGATTATGTATTTGTGGGTGTCCGTTTGGGAATCAGCAGACTAACAGTCCATACTAAAATTTCCATGGGAAATTGACCTAATAAATCGGTCGTAGAAAGTCCTTCATGGCTTTAACAAAATTTGACTAAAACCTGCGTTAAACTGGGGCCTTGGTTAGTGTTCATACTTGAATGGCAATGCCAGTAGCGTAAACTTGCGGCTTCCCATCACCCTCATTCTCAAACTGACATGGATTCAGTCGCGAACGTTATTTGTGTAGTTGTCGTTCCCGCCTGGTAGCAAACTGAATTATGACCTCAAAACACTGGACCCTGGTCGGTGGGGCGGTAGCGTGCCTGATAACGTTATTTCCATTCATCACCGTGCAAGCCGCGCCCTGGCTCTCCCCCGGCGACCTTCGCGCCCGTCATGCGGTTCAAAAGCTTGCGGATCGTGGCCACCTGAACCGCGCCGTCACAACCTGGCCCATGATGTGGGGCAGCGTGGACTCCGGGCTGGACCGGCGTGGCGCCGCCTCTGACGTGTCCTCCGTAGCGCCTGCGCTCGCCTACCTTCGATTCGAACGGGAAGCTCAGGCTAGCCCGGGAATTCGAGCCGAATTTCGCTTGGCAGGGACCACCGATCCCGTTTTTCTTCGCGGTTTTGCGGCATCCCCCCGTGAGCAGGGCATGGTGAGTGGCAGCCTGGAGTGGCAGGGCGATGCCTGGGCTGCAAGCGTGCAGCCGACCTATTCCGTCAACCCAGAGGATGATGAAGACATTCGCCTGGACGGGTCTTACCTCGCCGGTACGGCAGCCAACTGGGTATTCGCTGTCGGTGCCATCGACCGTTGGTGGGGCCCGGGCTGGCAGTCCAGTTTAATTCTGTCCAATAACGCCCGACCGGTGCCAGCGGTATGGCTCAATCGCAAACACGCCGGTGCCCCGGAGACCTCTTGGCTTCAGTGGCTTGGACCCTGGCAGCTAACCGTTTATGGTGGCAAGCTTGAGCGCGAGCGCGCCGTGGCGGATGCCAAGCTGATCGGTATCCGGCTGACGTTTCGCCCCATCGAAGGCCTGGACATTGGCCTGTCGAGAAGTCTGATGATCGGTGGCAAAGGCCGGCCTGAAAACGTTTCAACACTCTGGAATGCATTGATTGGCCGCGACAATGGCCAGGCTGGGCAACAGGACGATCCGGGCAACCAGTTGGGCAGCATTGACGTCCGGTATGGATTTCCGATTGGCGAGCAAAGCATGAGCCTGTATGGCCAGATGATGGGTGAAGATGAGGCTGGAGCCTTCCCGGCTCGCAAATCCTGGCTGTTCGGTGCAGACATGACCAGTCAGCTCTTCAGCAGCGACCAACAATGGTTTGTGGAATACACCAACACACTGGCCGATGACTTCCTGGGCGACGCCATGCCGAACATCACTTACGACCATTCCATCTACCGCTCGGGTTACCGGCACTATGGCCGAAACATGGCTGCAAGCATCGATGGGGACGCCGAGGCCTTTACCGTAGGCGCCTACAACTTCTTCGGTGATGGCCGCAACCTGGGTGCTTCGCTCAGCTATGCGAACCTTAACATCGACGGGGGGACACGTGTGGTCGTCACGGACGACAACCTTTTTTACGCTGTCCTCAAAAGCAACCAGAAAGTGGCCATCGCCAACATCCGCTATGGCCAACCGCTTTTTGCCGGCTGGCTGGACTTAAGCGCCCAGTTAGCCGACAAGAAGCTCGAGCTGATCGGTGGTGAAAAAGATCAGTGGTCGATGGGTGCCCAATGGCGATACCGATTCTGATGGTCGTCGTATAGACCACAACCTTATGTGTTACGCAGACAATATTTCAAACTGACAACCCGGATACCGATCGTGACCCTGAAACGCTTTTATTGGCCGGTTCTGCTGGCCTGTTGTACACCGTTGGCAACCACCGCCCAGTCCATCAGCCCGTCCCAGATTGAGCAATTCCAGTCACTGCCTCAGGCGCAGCAGGAAGCGTTGGCCCGACAATACGGCGTGGACCTGGACAGCTTGACCTCAAGGGCGGGGCAGCAGCGTGCAATGGAAGAGCCCAGCGAGCCCACGGTCAGGCCTGTTGATGCGAATAGCAAAAGCGAAAAGCGAACCAGTTCCGATGCTGAAATCGCCGAGGCTGAAGAGGACGCCGCAGCCAAGAACAATGGCCTGAAGCCTTTTGGTTACGACCTGTTTGCCGGCCGGCCGACCACGTTTGCGCCGGTGACTGAAATACCGGTACCGACGGATTACATTCTGGGGCCGGGGGATGTTTTGCAGGTGCAACTCTGGGGCAAGGAAAACCAGCAACTGGAATTGCCCGTATCGCGGGACGGCACCATTAATTTCCCCCAGTCTGGTCCGCAATCCGTGGCGGGCCTGAGTTTCGATGAAGCGCGAAAACAACTCCAGAAGCTGGTGTCTGAAACCTATATTGGCGTACAGGCCAGCATCGGCCTGGGTGAGCTGCGCAGCATGCGGGTGTTTGTGCTGGGGGATGCACGGTCACCCGGCAGCTACACCGTCAGTTCGCTGTCGACGATTACCAATGCGCTGTTTGTGTCCGGGGGTGTCAAACCCAGTGGTTCACTGCGCCGCATTCAGCATAAGCGGGACGGCAAGCTGGTAGGGGAGCTGGACCTGTATGAATTGTTGCTGAACGGCGACACCTCGGGCGACGCTCGTTTGCAACCCGGCGACGTGATCTTTATTCCGTCTGTGGGCGCTCGCGTGGGCATTGAGGGTGAAATATATCGCCCGGCGTTATACGAGCTGAAAAGCCCGATCAATCTGCAGAGTCTGATCAGTCTGGCGGGCGGCTTTACGCCTCAGGCCTACCCACAGTTAACCCGCATTGAGCGGGTGAACAAAGAGTTTCTGCGCACCATTGCAGAAGCCGACCTGACCACTCGCAATGGAAAGCAAGCCACGGTTCAGCCCGGTGACCGCGTGAATGTCGCATCGATCTCAGATATCACCGGCCAGTACATTGAGATTAAAGGTGCTGCCACACGCCCGGGACGTTATGCCTGGGTACCGGGTATGCGTGTCAGCTCGGTCATCCCCTCACTCAATACCGATTTACTCCACACGGCAGACAAACAGTACGCCGCCATCGTGCGAACGAATCCGGATACTGATAACGTCTCGGTGATTAACCTACGCCTGCGCAATGCCCTGGAAAATCCAGGTAGCCCGAGCGATACCGTTCTTGAGGAGCGGGACGAACTTTTGATTTTTTCCGATGCGGGCAAAGTGAGAGGGCAGTCGCGCTCTTCCGGGCAGGGTGAAAATCAGAACAGTTCACGAGTGAGTGTCCGTAGGCAGGACCCGCAAACTTCGACCGGCCAAGACAATTCTGAATCCATCGAATTTACTCGGGAGAAACTGTTTGCGCCGGTACTGCGTCGGCTGAAAGCCCAGGCAGAGCCCGGGTCGCCAGAGCAGACCGTTCGCGTTTCCGGCCCCGTCAGGTATCCGGGAGAATACCCCTTGCCCGCCAGTCGCAAAGTACGGGACGCTATTTTTGTAGCCGGTGGCTTAACGGACTCCGCCTCACTGTTAACCGCCGAGTTGGCCCGTTACCAGATTAACGACGATGGCGTGGGGGAAACCCGGATTCTTCAGTTGGACCTGACGCAAGTTCTGGAAGGAGTGGAGCAAGTCACCCTGAGAAGTCGCGACCGCCTGCTGATAAAAAGCATTCCGGACTTTGCTAAAACCCGCACGGTTAAACTCAGTGGTGAAGTCCGATACCCGGGCGAGTACACCTTCCGGGGTGGTGAAACCCTCTCCGAAGTGATCGTAAGAGCCGGCGGCCTCACCCGTAATGCTTTTCCGCAAGGCGCTGTATTCACCCGAGAGAAACTCCGCCAGTTAGAGGCGCAACGTCTCAGAGAAGCGGAAGAGCGACTGCAGGGTGATCTGTTGGGAGTGAGATTAGAAGGCGGCAGTTTCGGAGGGCAGAAGGCAGCGCAAGTGCAAGAGGTAGAGGGCCTGCTGGAAGATGTCCAGAGCAGCCGACCGGTGGGCCGCATGGTTATCGACTTGTCGGCAGCCCTGAATGATGAGAGCTACCAGCCCATAATGCTACAAAATGGCGACGCACTGACAGTGCCCATGATCCCTCAGTCCGTCAGTGTCTTCGGCGAAGTTCAGTTCCCCACCAGCCACCTTCACTCCAAGGGCCTGACAGTGGATGAATACCTGGACCGCAGCGGTGGCCCCACCCGCCAGGCGGATGAAAGCAGGGTTTACGTGGTGAAGGCAAACGGTTCAGTGATGTTACCCGAGCAAAGCAAATGGTTCGGTGGCCGCAGCCAGCAACTGGCGCCCGGTGACACCATTATTGTTCCGATCGACGTCGATCGGTTGAACCAATTGGAGCTCTGGAGCAACGTGAGCCAGATTGTGTACCAGATGGCGCTGGGTGCCGCAGCGGTAGGAAATCTCTGATGACCAAATACGAACGCATTTCGCCTAGTACCCACGCGCAACACGACGCTGACGATGAAATCGATCTGCGGGAATTGTTCGCGATCCTTTGGGCAGGCAAATGGCTGATCATCGCCGTCACCTCACTATTCGCGATGGGCGGCATTGCCTATGCGCTGTCCAAGCCTGATATCTACCAGGCCAGCGTGCTTCTGGCCCCTGCCAATGAAGAGGGTGGGATGAGGGGGCTCAGCGGCCAGTTAGGTGGACTCGCCAGCCTGGCGGGGATTAACTTGGGAGGCAGTGGTTCCAACCAGACGGTAATCGCTAAAGAAGTTCTGTTGTCCCGCGCCTTTCTGGCCGATTTTATTCATCGCCGAAAACTCACGGTTCCAATGATGGGCGTTGAAGGCTGGAACGAGCAAGCCCTGTCCTGGAACTACAACCGCGACGCCTATAACCCGGAAACGGGTGAATGGTTGCAGGACGAAAAAGGGAAAAGCTTACAGCCAACCGACTGGGATCTGGTGAAAGCCTTCAAAGAAAACCACCTGAGTATCAGTGAAAATAAAGAAAGTGGAATGATCACATTACGTGTGAAAAGCCTCTCTCCTCCGGCTGCTAAACAATGGGCTCAGTGGCTGGTAGAAGACATTAACGAACACATGCGCCGGGAAGATGTCGCCGAGGCTACCGCCCGAATTGAATACCTGGAACAGAAGTTAGGCGATACCAAAATTGCCGGAATGCAGCAAGTGTTCTACCAGCTAATTGAAAGTGAAACGCGTACGGTGATGTTGGCGAATGCACAGCAGGACTATGTGTTTAAGATCATCGATCCGGCGGTGGTGCCTCAGGAAAAAAGTGAACCGAAGCGGTCGCTTATCGTCGTATTGGCTAGCATAATGGGCAGCTTTCTAGGTGTACTAGTCGTAGTCATTCGTGTACTTATTCTTAAACGTGATGCTAATTAAGGGTCTCAGTTGCGGTGAATCGTATAATTTCATATACCAAATGATGATTTCATCCTTTTATATAGTACACGCATGCTGAAAACAGATTCGTTATCCTAACCATCAACTGCTAGTCAGAAATCAATACTTTGTAGTAGATCGACCAG
>NZ_WUQJ01000013.1 GCF_011074955.1 Marinobacter caseinilyticus
AGCTGAAGCGTCTGCTACGTGACTCCCCTGACTCGCCAAATGTAGCCGATGCTTTAGCTTCGGGGGCACCGTCAGGTGCCTGAGGTCGCCCGCACACATTGGCACCCCATTCGGGGTGCTCAGAAGCTGAAGCGTCTGCTACGTGACTCCCCTGACTCGCCAAATGTAGCCGATGCTTCAGCTTCGGGGGCGCCGTCAGGTGCCTGAGGTTGAGCCTATCACAGACCTAGATAGACAAGCTGGCACACCTTTCGCAGTGTCCCTTCAAACAACTGCCAATATGTCAAAAACTGCAGACTCTTGCCGCCCGTCCGATCCCTGCGGCTCGACAATAACGAGGTGTTCAATGCACGCACATCAGCACAATCAGGCTCACGATTCCGGCAAGGCCAAAACAGCCCGCTTGTTAATTCAGGCTAACGAAGCCTACCGGGCATCCAATGCCGCTAACCTGCGGCACAGTGAGCGGTTGGCGTCACGCCTCGAATGCCGCGGATTGTTGACGGAAGTGCTGGCGCTGGCCCCCGGGGACGCCAACGCTCTGGGCCTGATGGGCAGAATCGCCATGGATGATGGTGACCTCGATCAGGCTCAACGGCTGTTCAACAAAAGCCTCGAACAAGATCCGGCTCAGTCCCAGCAGTTCGCCAACCTGGGTTACTGGGCCCTTGCGTCAGAGCGCCCAGCCCTGGCAGAACATTATTTCCTGGAGGCACTGGCCCTGGACCGGCAATCCGCCGCCGCTTTCTGCGGTATTGCGCACGCAAAGCGCCGCCAGGGTCAGTTCGACGTCGCCTACCTGCATTATCGCAAGCTGCTGGAAATGGAGTTTGAATGGCCTTCCGTCTACAGCGGCATGCTCGCTTGCGCCGAAAACCTGGCGGTGACCAAGGCCGACCGGAAGCTGGCTGAAGATGCCATCATGCTGCTCCGACGAGACAACCTCCCTCACCAGCAAATGAGTGGTTTTGTGGCCGCCATTTTACGGCAGCAATACGATCTGGATAACCCACAGTCCCAGGTGCTCCTGGAGGTGGCGTGTCACGATGAGCTTTTGATCCTTGCACTTCAGAAAACCCTGATGCCGGATGCCGCGGTTGAAGAGCTGGTGACACTGATACGCCAGTCCATACTGACCGAAATTGCCCTCACGGCGGAACTGCGAGACGACCTCCAGCCATTGGCGATGGCGATTGCCCGTTATGCGGACCGTACCGGTTACGCCTTGCTGACGACGGAAGACGAGGAGGCGCTTGTCAGTGCCATTAATGAAAGCCTCACCGCCCAGTTTGCCATGGCGGAACCGATGGACGCGCTGGTGGGATCGTTGATCGTCAGCGCACAGTACGATGCTTTGTTTCATCAGTCGTTTGCCGTCCAGCTCGGCCAGTGGGGACTGGTGGACTGGCCAGCCGGCCTGCAGTCACTGATGGCCTCAAGCTACTATGACCGCGCCACCGAAGAGGCCGTCAAACAATGCTTCCCCGAAAAGGCCAACGAGCTGGCTCTCGACAAAGTCGATATCCCGCAAGCCTGGCCGAGCTGGACGCAGTTGGCGCACCGGACCGAGAGCAGCCTGAAAACGCTGATGGCCAGCTCACTTAAACTGAATACCGATGCCTTGCCGGCCACACTGCGGCTGATGATTTGTGGCGCGGAGTCAGGTCAGCGCGCACTGGAACTGGCCCACTATCTGGACGATGTGGAAGTGATCGCCATCGACGAATCACTCGCCAACATCGCCAAAGCGACCCGGCGAGCGGACGATCTGGGCCTGGACAATATCGTGTTCTGGCCCTGGTCGGTGGCACAGCAATTTGTCGCGGATGGCCATCGCGTCCAATGGATCGACATTGGGCGCCTGCCGTCGACACATATGACGAGCGTTTCAGTGGCCGCCCTGATCAACTCGGCGACCGACAATGGCTCCGTGGTTCACATGCACACGGCGGTCGCGGAACAAACTCCGGGCGATGCCCAAATCCGCCATTTGATTGAACAACACAACCTGCAACCGACTCGCACCACATTACGCCGACTGCGGCGCATGGCACTCAACAACCAACAAGACGAGTTATGGCAGACACTGCTTACGTCATCGGACTTCTACGGTCTTGGCGGCTGCCGGGACCGCTGGTTCCGCACTCAGGACATTCGCCAACTGCAGCAAGCCCTGACATTAATGAGCAATGAGGTGGACTGGAAGCTCATTAAAGCCCAGGATAACGATGGTCAAACACTGGCGCTGGCGCCCGTACAGAAACAGCTGCAGGCAGAGGCATTGGGCAGTGAAGTACAAAGCCTGGTGGGACAGCCGTTGTCGGTCTATTTCCTCCGCCGCCGGTAGTCACTGTGAAACCCCAAGCCGAACCAAGGCTTGGGGTCGTGATCACCCGAGTAGGTGGCTTGGTGTGTAAGCGACAACCGATTATACGTAAGGCATGAGGGACTCGCCGTACAGGTGCAACTCTTCCAGGAGGTGCATTTTTTCGGGACTCAACTGAGGATCCGAAGCCAACTGTTGGAGCGTTTTAAAGTAAGCCTCCATCGAGCGCCACCCCTTGGGTGGCTGCATTAAACGCTGTTGGCGAAACGCCTCCCAGCGCTCTTGTTCTTCCGACGACAGCGTGTCCGGATAGTTTCGCGCCCGATAGCGAAAGACCATCTCTGCCAGCCGCTCATCATCAAAACTCAGTTCCCGTTTGCCCAACTCGTTAATGGGTGACCGTAAAATGTCATCAAGCTTCGACCGATCCGCTTTGGAGATAAAGCCGCCAGAATAGAGCTGCTCATCGGGATCGCTCAAATCGTTGTCATGAGGACGATCAAATGCCGCCGCGATTCGGGCCGGCAAGTCCCCTCCGTGTTGCTTGATCAATGCCAGGTTCGCCCTTAACCGATCCCCATCCAGTGCCAATTCATGCAAACGTTCAACCGGCAGCGTTTTCAACATGGTCGCCGGTGCCAACACAGGGCACTTATTGGTGTGAATGGCTTTGAGTGAAAACCGCTGAACCCCATCGGGCAGATCCGCCTGAGCGGTAAAAACCCGCTGCTGAATCTGTTCAACACTGGCGTTGATTAATTCGGAGGGATCGTCCCGGAGGTCGTAGACGATCACCGCGTTCTTGTTGGTAGGATGGTCGGCTAACGGCGTCACCAACGCGCAGCAACCGCGGCTGGCCGGGTACTTGGACGAGACATGGAATACCGGCTTGTGATGGCTCGTGTCCAGCAGGGCACGCGCTGAGTGCTTGTCTTTATTCTGCAGAACAAACTCGAACAACTTCGGCTGTTTGTCACGAATCAGGCGCGCCACGGCCAGCGTTGCTTCGACATCCGACATCGCATCATGAGCACTCTCATGACTGATGCCATTCGCTGCCGTTAAGTCTTCCAACCGAAAGCTCGGACTGCCGTCCTCTTTCTTTGGCCAAACGATGCCGTCCGGTCTCAAAGCATAGGTGAGCCGGACCATATCGATAATATCCCAGCGGGAATTCCCGTTCTGCCATTCGCGGGCATAAGGGTCGCGGAGGTTTCGATACAGCGTATACCGGGTGACCTCATCATCGAATCGAAGGCTGTTGTAACCCACCACACAGGTACCTGGCTGACTGAAAGCCTCATTGATCTGGGCAATGAATTCGGCCTCGGGGTAACCGTGCTCCATGGCTTTTTGAGGGGTTATTCCGGTAATCAGGCAGGCTTCCGGAGCCGGCAGGTAGTCATCACTGGGACGGCAGTAGATAACCAAAGGCTCTTCAATGATGTTGAGGTCAGCGTCTGTCCTGACACCCGCAAACTGTGACGGCCGGTCGTGCATAGGATCCACGCCGAAGGTTTCGTAATCGTGCCAATAAAAACTGCGAATCAAGGTCTTCGGCTCCCGCCCCAGTGTTTAAAACAAGCTTTGGGGCAGTCTAGCAGAGTTGCTGATTGATTCAGAACAACCCCATGCCCCGATCGATATACTCGGTTCTGGCTCTGGGAATGCCATTTTGCAGGGTTTGGAGGTCCAACGTCATACTGGTAGGAACGTTGAAGAAGACACCAGGATTGGCTGCCACGGCGCCAGCACCATCGACATCGGTCCACTCAACGGCCTGTTTTTGGAACGACAGGAAGAAGTCCTCCGCAAAGCCGACAGTCCCGTCACCATTATCAACACCAACATCGAGGGTTTGAAGGTTGCTTAACGGCGCACATTGTCCACCCGCCGTGGCGCAGTCGGCCCCCACCAAACCAATATGAGTGGCTTGATAAGACGTGCCTGAACCTGCCGCGTCAAACAAGGTCGCCGCCTGCCCCACACCACTGCCATCATCAATCTGCAGGCCAATGTTACCGCTAAAGCTACCAATATCTCCTGAAAGGGTCCCGCGCGCCTTGTTCAAACCAAATCGAAAGCCAACAACCTCACCGTTTTGTTCGGCCAACTCAAAGTACGGATCCGCTCCCACAAATGGCACAATATCGCCCACAGCATAGGTTTGGCCGTCCAATTGCACCTGAGCGGCGTTGGAAGAAATGTGGCCAAGCGACAGATGATCGACCGCCAGATCGGTTCCATTGACGGTTTCACCAAGCGCCAGGCTATCGATATTGGTCTGAATCTCTGCATCCATTCCCAGAGTGACCCGAGTGAATTGCTCACTGGTGCCGATTGTCCTGTCGACGGCGATCATTGCCTGTCCCTGCACTTCGCCCATTTCTTTGTCAGAAATAGGCGTCAGCTCTGCGTGGGCATGGACCGCCGAAAACAGGCAGAGCAGTGCAGGAGCGGCGTGTTTAAACGCTTCCCTGGTCATATGTTGATGTGTCTCTGAAAAATGTGTTGACTGCATCAGTCGCTGGCAGCGAATTGTTGTTGAACCTGCCTATTGTCACGCTGACACTATAACCAAGGCGGCCGAGCCAATAGCGTGATACTGGTCACATCGGGCCACGACAACCCGGTATTAAGTGAATTTTTTGAGGGAGTTCGCAGTTTCCATTGGTTTTCAGCCAGTTGGCACGGCGGTAACGCGCTCCCACCTGGTCGCTTTTAGCCAACAGGATTAAGCGAACCAATTGGGTGGCTGCTACACTTACCGCCACAAGAACTGACCGGTTTGCCTAACTTCTACCCCATGAATGACCCACTTCCGAAGCATCAAAAGAGCCACCGACCGAATGACCACGCGCATACTGATTTGTGACGACTCCGGAATGGCCAGAAAGCAAATGACCAGGGCATTGCCAAAAGACTGGGATACGGAAATCAATTTTGCCGAACATGGCCTCGACGCCCTTGAGAAGCTCAAGGCCGGCCTTGGTGATATCCTGTTTCTGGATCTGAATATGCCAGATCTGGATGGTTACGGTGTTCTCGAAGCGATCAACAAAGACGATTTGCCAGTGTTAACGGTGGTGGTATCGGGTGATATACAGCCTCAGGCACGGGAACGGGTTAAGAAAATGGGCGCGATCGATTTTATCAAAAAGCCCACCAGTCCTGAGGTCATTGTTAACCTGCTCCAAGATTATGGACTTTACCGACCCGGAGAAGACGCCAGTTCCACCCTCCCGCATTCGAATCAAAAAGCCGCCCCAGACAGCGTTATCGACCTCAACGACTTTTTGCAAGAAATTGCCAACATTGCCATGGGCCGAGCCGCAGACCTGTTGGCACGTCTGCTGAATGTTTTTATTAAGCTTCCGGTACCGCGCGTCGCGATGATTGAACGCTCCGAACTCAGCATGGCACTGGCTGCCGCAAGCAATGACGACCAATGCTCGGTCGTGTGCCAGGGTTTTACCGGAGCGGGCGTCGCTGGCGAAGCGCTGTTGCTTTTTTCGGACTCGAATTTTACCGACATGGCTCGACTACTGCGTTATGAAGAGGCCCACAACGACTCCCTCGAAGTCGAGGTATTGATGGACATGTCGAGCATTCTGTTCGGTGCCTTTCTGAAAGGCCTGGGCGATCAAATGGACCTGAAGCTGGGCCTGGGCCATCCGACGGTTCTCGGCCAGCACCAGCAGGTGAATCAGCTGCTGGAACATCACAGCAATCGCAGCGAGCGATTACTTTCAATTGAAATCAATTACCAGATTGAGGATCACGAGATTGCCTGTGACCTGCTCGTACTATTAACCGAAGACTCCATCCCTTTCCTTGAAAAAAACCTCTACTACCTCGCGGAGTAAGCCATGGCCATCAATGAGAACGAAGTCCATGCCTTTCACTGGCTGGTCGATATGCTTGAATCCGTTGAAGTCGGCCTGGTGGTTTTGGATCTGGATTATCGTGTTCAGGTTTGGAATGGCTTCATGGAGAACCACAGTGGCATTTCGGCTTCTCGGATTCGGGACAAGGTACTTTTTGACGCAGTCCCTGATTTGCCGAAACACTGGCTGTCCCGAAAAATAGAGTCGGTGGCGTTGTTAAACACTCGCACCTTTACGTCGTGGGAACAGCGCCCATACCTGTTCCGATTCCGTAATACCCGGCCCATAACCGGCACCGAAGAGTTTATGTTCCAGAATCTGACAATCAGCCCACTCTCGGGGTCCGACGGCGATGTACAAAAAATCTGTCTGATGATTTATGACGTGACAGACGTTGCCACTGGCCGCATTGCGTTGCAGAAAGCGAATGAACAACTAGAGCGGTTGAGCATGACTGATCGGTTGACCGGCATGTTGAATCGCGGCACCTGGGAAAACCTGATTGATGCCGAATTCGAGCGCTATCGACGTTATGGCCAAGACACCTCGATCGTAATGTTTGATATTGATCATTTCAAAAAAGTGAACGACACCTATGGTCACCTGGCCGGCGACGAAGTGATTAAGCACACCGCCAAGGTGACACTGGGAAGCCTACGCCAATCTGATCAGGCGGGACGATACGGCGGCGAAGAATTTGGAATTATATTACCGGAGACCGATACAGACGGCGCCAAAACCATCTGCGAGCGTATACGAGCCAATATAGAGACCAGTATTGTCAAAACCTCCGTGGCTGATATCCAATATACGGTGAGCATTGGCATATCAACGCTGACGGATGGTCCGGAAAATTACATGCAATGGTTACAGCAAGCCGACGAAGCCCTATACAGTGCCAAGGAAGGCGGCCGGAACAGAGTCGTTGCACATGGTCAGGCTAGCCGTTAGCAGGACTCCCACAAGATACAGTGCCGGAATCCGACTGCGCCTTACACCAACAACGTCGGGCATTTGGTCATACTCGCAACGCGGTGTGAAACACTACCCAGGATCATGCCGTCTTTATCGCTATCCGCACCGCATGAGCCCATTACAATCAAATCGATTGCCTTGTCCTTGGCAAACTTAACTATGGTTTTCGAAGGCCGCCCGCCTTTCACAAAGCCGCGGATTTTCGTCGCCCCATGCTCTTGGGCGTAAGATTTTGCGAACTCCACCACTTCCGTGGCGTGTTCTTTCAAAGCCTCGTCCGGTATCTGTGGGTGGCTGGTGCGAATCATCGACAGCGATGCCTCTCCCAGGCTGTGATGTTTAAACACGCAGATAAGATAAAGCTCCGCGTCGAGAAATTTCTGTAACTCAATGGCAGTATCGAGTGCTTTTACAGCCGCTTGCGACCCGTCCACAGCCACCAATATTTTCTTAAACATCACCCACTCCTTTGTCCAGAATGGCGCCCACTCAACGGAACGCCAAATCCCTCAGGAACAGCGAAATCTGCGGAAACGCAATAAGCAGTGCTGCTGCAAGTACAAGAATGAAAATGAAAGGCGGTGTGCCTCGAATGACTTCCCAGTACGGACGTTTGAATATTGCGATGGCGGTGAAAATATCGCAACCGAATGGCGGTGTCGCGGAACCAATGGCCACCTGAAGTGTAATGAGGATACCAACGTGGACCGGGTCCAATCCTGTGGAGGCTATGGCCGGTGCAAAAATCGGGGTGAGCACGAGAATCACGACGATCGGGTCAACAAACATGCAGGCGACAAAAAACGAGATTGAGATTGCGATCAAAACACCAACCGGACCGGCATCGTTTACACCAACAGTTTCCAGAATGGCCTGGGGAATCTGGGCAAAAGAAATGATCCAGGAAAAGCCATTACCTACGGCCACCAGTATGAACACTACCGCAGTAATCAGGCCCGTAGATTTTGCGATCCGGTAAACATCCGGCATGTTCAGCGAACGAAATACCAGGAATTCCAGGAAAAACGCATAAAGCACACAGACGGCCGCTGCTTCAGTGGGGCTGAAAATACCCCCGTAGATACCGCCTACAATGATGACCGGGAAGAATAAAGGCCACAGGGCTTCACGGGTGGACTTGAAGCGCTCACCCCAGGACGACTTTTCTTCAGTAGGCACATCGTTTTTGTGTGCGTAGATCAGGCAATAAACCGAAAACATGAAGAGAATCAAAAGTCCCGGCCCGATGCCGGCGATAAATAGTTCGGCAATGGAGGTCTGGGAGATAACCCCGTAGATAATCATGCCAATACTTGGGGGGATCAAAAACGCGATATCGCTGGCATTAATAATGAGGGCCAGTGTGAACGAGTCCGAATAGCCCGCTTTCAGCATTTTGGGACGTAACGGGGAACCCACCGCCACAACCGTTGCCTGGGTAGACCCAGACACCGCCCCAAACAGCGTACAGGACGTCGCTGTGCTGACCGCCAATCCACCTTTGATGTGCCCAATAAACGCCATGACCATCGCAATCAATCGATTGGCGGACTGCCCTCGGGTCATGATGTCGGCGGCAAGGATAAACATTGGCACAGCAATCAGGGATGCCGGGCGGATGCCACCCATCATTTGCTGGACAAACGTGTCCATTTGCCCCATGCCATTGAACATCATGTAGAAGCCAACCAGGGCCGCCGTAATCAACGGCACCATCATCGGGAACCCCAGTAACAACAGCCCGATCATTATTAACATCAAGGTCGTAGCCATGAATCCTTCCTTCAATAAAATGTCTGGAGCTTACGAGGCTTCTGAAATAAGGTCCCCGAAGTTACACCTCAGATTCCGTATCGGCGTAACCGTCAACCACACCCGTCGACAAATAAATATCTTTGGACGTCATATTCTTAATAGCCGTTAGAAAATATTGAATACCCGTAATTGCCAGGCCGATTGGAACCCATATGTAGATAAACCAGATCGGTACGCCCAGGGCGGGCAAAATTCGGCCGGTTGAAAATACATCCGTGATGTAGATAACCGAGAAGTAGCACACGAAAAACATCGTCGCGCTGGTGAAAAGCGAAATGATCACCATCAGAATTTTACGCCCGATCACGGGCAAGGCATCGTAAATGGCGGACATTCGAATATGCCTGCCATGGCGGGCCGCGTAGCCGATGCCTGCGAAGGTGATCATGATAATCAGTATGCGATTCACTTCTCCGGAGAAGAAGAATCCTTGGCCAAACACAAACCGGGCAATGACATTGACGCAGGTATTGATGGCCATCAAGAGCACGCCAACAGCCAGAATAACGGCTTCGACTTTACTGATAACGACGTCGATAGTGCCAAGAATCCCAGGTAGACCAGACTCGTAGTTTTCGCTGTCTTCTTCGTCAGACATAATACGACCTTCCCTTCAATCAACGCCTACAACATGAGCCGAGACCACCGATACCGACCCGGTGTGTTTCGAACACACTGTGCCGGCACACTCAACCGAGCACTTCAATGATCCTGCCATGCGGAAAAATGCGGCGGTGCGCAACAGTCACCGCCGCATTCGCAGCCAATCAGGCCGCCTACCAACTCACTTCTCTACCGCTTCAAGGTCAGCCTTGAACTGATTGAGCAGCTCACGACCACTTTCACCGGTCATTTCAATGAAGGTTTCCTCAACCTTTGGCGCACGTGCCTTGAAGGCTTCAATCTGCTCATCGTTAAGACGTGTGACGGTCACTTTGTCACTCGCTTTCTGGATCTTGGCGAGTGCTTCTTCGGCCAAGCCATCAATGTGCTGGATGATTTCTTCAAACGCGTAGTCCGCAGCGTCCTGAATCAGTTTCTGATCGTTTTCAGGCAGACCGTTATAGAACTTCTGGTTTGCCATGGCCGCCGTAGTGAACCAACCATGCTTGGTGAAGACCAGGTTCGGTGACACTTCATAAAGACCGCCGGATTCAATCCAGAAGATCGGGTTTTCCTGACCTTGAATCATGTTGGTCTGCAGCGCACCGTATACCTCGCCCCAGGGCAATGGCGTGGGTGTTGCGCCAAACGCTTCATAGGTGGACGCCAGCAAGGGGTTGGTCATGGTGCGGATTTTCTTGCCCTGGAAATCAGCAGGCGATGTGACCGGCTCATCCACCGTGACGACCATTTCGCCTTCCGGATACATCTGCAGAAGTTCGAGGCCCTGATTGGCATAGAGTTTGGGAAAGTCTTCATTGATGGCCTTACTCTCACGGAAAAATTCAATCACCGTGTCCATGTCGGTCGGCATGAGATAAGGAATGAAGAAAATTTGAGCTTCGGGGATCAGCGAACCGGTAAAGCCCGGGGACTGGTTGACGAATTGCAGAATGCCGGCTTGCGTCTGCTCCATGATATCGTCAGATTCGCCGAGCTCGCCAAACCGATAGATTTGCAGTGTGTGGTCAGAGTTGTCTTCGATGTATTCTTTAAACTTGTAGGCGAACACATCCTGAACATCCCCCTCATACTCTTCGTGAGCATAACGCCAGTTGTCGGCGTTCGCCACGCTTGCGGCACCAAATGCTGCCAGTGTGAAGCAGGATACACCCACCAGGTGCTTTAGCGTTTTGCGATTGAACATTGTGCTAGCCTCCTTGTGCCGTAAGCCTTGATTTTGGCCTAGGCTTGTTTCGGTTGGTCCAGAGTCTCGGCCACGTCGTTTTTCATTTAGCTCGAAGCCGAAGGTGTTCAGAATCTCTTAGAGCAATATAAGAATGGCAAAACATTCTAAACATGACAAGAAAATGGACTGGTAAATTATGCCTTTGCGTTCACTTTCCGGTTACACAACACTCGAATTTCAAGGCTGCTTTGGTGAAAACAGGCACCTTCCAGAGCCTATTGACGCACGTCAAAAAAGCCTTTTAAACTAAGCCCTCTACATTGATTTAACGGGTCGAAACTAAACTAATCGATCTCCGGCACTTTGGTTTTATGCGTTTCGAGCCGTGCAACTTCGCATTTTCAATCCCAAATCAGTGCGTTAAATTACCTGAACGGCCCGGCAAAGTTACACATTGTTACAATCCTGGACCACCAAATTCCCCGTTAATTTAATTTGACCTCTAACTATATTATTAGCCCCTGGCGCCTGACGAATGTGCCGGCCACACTCTCTGTCTACCGTCACAACACACACTATGGACTCGTAAATACCCGCCAATGCATTACCCAAAAGTACTAGGGAGCGTCTAACGCCTTTCGCGCCCTGGCGTTCGAGCTGTCTTGCACTCAGCCGTTTGCAATGAGCAACGACCATCCGCTGCTCTGCCTACCCCAATGCACACGTGCGAATCAGGGGCACTGCAATCCTACTCGGTGCCCCCTGTCTGCTGATGGCGCGACAGCAAGCCCATCAGCACCCCCTGGTACTCTTCCCGCAATCGCGACAATCGCCATAAATCGGGAGGCGACGTAGTCGCTCGCTGCGCCATCAGCCGGATCAGCGTATCGACAGCGGCACCAGCCTCCGCTTCCGGGTGGTCTTTAAAGCTCCGATAGCGCTGATTCTCCGGAACATACTCCGGGTAGGCCAGTCGGTCCGGTGCCAGTGCAAGACACCCAGACGCCATAGCCTCGATCATCGACAGCCCCTGGAAGTCATGCACGGCAGTGGAAATGACCACGTCGGCGGATTGCAACAATTGGTCATACTCCGACCGGGTTGATAAAAACCCCCAGTGGACCAGCTCGTCTTTGAAGGCCGCTTGTATGGTTTGAAACTCGCGGGGCTGATTGCGGAACTGCTCGCCGACGACACTCAGCCGGAAAGCCTGTCCTGCCTCCCGCAAGCCATTCAGCAGTAGGTAGAGCCGGTCCGGTGACTTATCGTATTCCCAGCGATGGTTCCACAGCAGGTGTGGTGTCTTGAAGTTGAGCGCTTGCCCCCGCCGGACATAGAGGCGGTCATCGATCGGTACCGGCAATACCACCGATTTTTCGGCAAGAGAGGCCATCAACCCGCCAGGCACCGCGTCCGGCATTTTTGCCAGCAGCGCCGTGCCGCCGGCTAAAAAGCTCTGTCGGTTCCACTCACTGTTAAACACCACCCGGTCGGCAACAACCGCACTGTAGAGATTCACCATTTGGGGGTCGATACTGCCGTGCTGATCACCGGAATCCGGGTAGGCAAACTGATTTTCGTGCATATAGAGCAGCACGGGGGTGGCACTGAGCTGAGGCTGAAAACTTTTCAATGACGCCAGATCGACCATGGAGGTCACCACCAGCAGATCCCATGGTTCCTGCAGCTGCGGCTCATTGAGCCAGCTCAATGCATTGCCTCGAATGCGCCAACGGAAAAACCGGGGTGGTAACGTCAACGTCTGCCACTCGAAATCCGGCTGACTGGCCACCAACTGCTCACGCCAACGTCGATGACTTCCGGCGTCATAGGCCGACAATATTAAGACTCGTGGTCGACGGCTCATGTTTCGGTGTCACTCAATGCCAAACATCCTGCCCGTATCCGCCGGTTTATCGATTCGACAGCCACACTGACTGGTAAGGGCTTAACGTCAGCGTACCGGACAAGTCCTCTATCACCTGGCCCGAGATTAAGTCTTGCCACTGGTCGGTCCCTATCAAGTTGATGTCACTCAAGGCAATTTCCTGTGGGGTGCTGGTGATGTTGTATATGCAAAAAATGGATTGATCGCGCCTCACGCTCTGGCGCCAAAACCCGAACAGCTTCAGACCCAGGTGCAGCGTGAACTGCGTGGCATTGGGATGGAAAGCACTTTGACGCTTACGGATACTAATCAGTCGCTTAAGCTTACAGAACACCTGACTGTGATGCCCCACCGGGTTAGTCAATTCAGATTCCAGGGTGTCAATGTTCCATTGGCTGCGATTGATGGAGCGCAAACGGCCCGTGTGCTCCACCTTTGCATTGTCATTCTCCGTACCAAACAGGCTGTGCACATAAATAGCCGGAATGCCCTCCAGCGCCAACATCACCGCATGAGCACAGACAAAACGGGCAACTTGCCACTGATCCGGCCCTCCGTCCGCAGTACCCTTGAGCGCGTCAAATAAGCTGATATTCATCTCATAGGGTTGTTCGCCGCCTTCCGGCAGTCGGCGGTAGGACACCTTGCCGCCAAACAGCGTCATGGTGTCCACCAACTGCTGTTTTTCATCCTCTGCCAGCAAGCCATCGGTCGGACGTAAACCCACGCCATCATGTGAGGCAATAAAATTGAGGTAGGTGGTGCCCATCTGGGCCGGCGGCATACTCATTAGCCAGGTTTTCAGATGGCGGCAACTGCCTGTAACCAATGTATTGATCAGCAACGGCGGCAGTGAAAAATTGTAAATCACATGGGCTTCATTGGCGTTGCCCAGATAGGTCAGATTCTCCCGGTTGGGCACATTGGTTTCAGTGATAATAACGGCGTCCGGCGTGTGATGTTCTATCAGTACGCGCAGTATTTTTATGAGTTCGTGGGTCTGCTGCAGGTGGATACAACGGGTTCCAATCTCCTTCCACAGGAACGCGACCGCATCCAGCCGGAAGAGCTTCACACCCTGCTCCAGGTAATAACGGATGATATTAACGAACTCCACCAACACTTGTGGGTTGGCAAAGTTCAAATCCACCTGGTCTTCACTGAAGGTACACCAGACAAATCGTTCACCGCCCTCGGTCTGAACCGGCGTCAACAATGGGGAGGTTCGTGGCCGAACCACCGCACTCAGGTCGTCTTGTGGGCTGGCCTCAAAAAAATAGTCCCGCCCGGGGTCTATCCGTTTCTTATAGTTTTCAAACCACCGGCTGCGAGCCGACATGTGATTGATCACCAGGTCAGACATCAGCTTGAAGTCACCCGCAATACGCCGAATGTCCTCCCAACTGCCGTGGGATTCATTGACCGAGAGATAATCCATGACCGAGAACCCGTCGTCTGAACTGAACGGAAAAAACGGCAGGATGTGAACACCCGTCACTGTGTCCTGGAGCTGATGCATCAAAAACTGATGCAGCGACACCAGCGGTTTTTCACCATCACGGCAAATAGAATCGGCGTAGGTAATGAGCAGTACGTCCGATTCATCCCAGTTATTACGATGGGCCGGCGGCGACACCGTATCTGGGGCCAGGCCCATCACATCGAGCAACTGGGCGGCAAGACGCTCGGAGTCTTGGCCCGGATAGACGGTCGCGAGCATACCCGTCAACTTGCTGGTCAGTTCATTCGTCATCGTCGATCATTCCCACTATGCAGTTCAGCTGGCAAATTGCTGGTTGTCTTCATCCACAGCCGCCTGGAGCTGCTCCATAATGTCCGGTATGGCACTCACGACGCGGTTCCAGCTGGGAATAAACGGGGTATCCATCGGGTTATCCAGAAAGTACGCCCCGGCGCGCACGACGTTCTGTGCAAATAACTCGACCGCCTGCTCCTCGGAATGACGATCAAATTTCAAGCCGTTGATGGTGGCATCGTTCTGGTAGGTTTCGATGAAGTCCAGGGCGATGCGGTAATAGGACGCCTTGATGGTGCGAAATTTCTCGTTGGAGAATATTTCACCGTTGGTCGCCAACTTCCGAAACAGGGCTTTGCTGATATCCGTGCTCATTTTAGACAGGCCGCGACTGGCATCCTCGGGTGACAGCTCCTGGTGCTTATGGTCGTAGGTGTCGGCAATATCCACCTGGCATAATCGGTTGGTGGCGTAATTGCGCTTCATTTCCGACAGCACGCCCACTTCCAGTCCCCAATCACTGGGAATGCGCAAGTCATTAATGACATCGGTGCGGAACGAGAACTCGCCCGCCAGCGGGTACCGGTAGCTGTCCAGATAATCCAGAAAATCACTTGGGCCGCAGACTTTTTTCAATGCCCGAATCAACGGCGTCACCAGCAGCCGGCTGACACGGCCGTTCATCTTGGAGTTCGCCACGCGAGCGTAATACCCCTTGCAAAACATGTAGTTGAAGTTCGGGTTCGCCACCGGGTAAATCAGACGGGCCACCAAATCACGGGAATAGGTCAGGATGTCGCAATCGTGGAGCGCGACGGATTTACTCATACCGGAGGCCAGCACATAGCCAAAACAGAACCACACGTTCCGGCCTTTGCCCATTTCTGTGGGAGCCAGACCATGCTCACTGAGCTGGTCATCTATCGCCCGCAACCTGGGACCGTCATTCCACAACACCCGCACATGCTGAGGGAGTTCGGAAAAGTACTCCAAAGCGTGCCGGTATTCGGTTTCATCGGCGCGGTCAAGACCGATAACAATCTGTTCCAGGTAAGGCACCTTGGCCAACTCACTGACAATGTGTTTCAGCGCCGGACCTTCCAACTCGGAATACAACGAAGGCAATACCAGCGACATCGGACGAGCTTTCCGGAACGACATCAGCTCCGCTTCGAGCTCTTCAACTGGCCGCCGACAGAGGTTGTGCAAGGTCGTCACAATACCATTCTGGTAAAAATCACCCATATCCTTACCCCTGTGCTTAATCGCTTATTAATATCAGTTCAGTGCATCAGCCAGCAGTCCCAGAATGCATTCATTCCAGCCTGCCGGCCCCACTTTTATTGATCGCAAAGGTTCTCGGCCACCGGTTAACACGAGTTGGGCCGAATTGATGCCTCTGATGATTACCGGTATGTCCGCCTGCTCCAACATCCGGACATCGTTCGGGCTATCACCCAGCGCCACCGACACAACGTCGAAGCCAAGATGTTTCTCCCGGTATTGCTCCATCAGGTACAACATGGCACCGGCCTTATCGAAAAACCCCATAACATGGTAAAACCGACCACCCTGCAGGAGCTGCAATTGGTGCGTTGCCAGCACTCGCCGGAACTCTGCCAGAGCCGCATCATCGCCCTGCCAGATTAAAGGCTCAGTGGCATCCCGAGCTTTGGCAGCCGCGGCAGCGGCTTCGCTGAGCCCGGTTATCCGGGCCAGTTCGGAGATCGTCATCGCATCGAAATTGTGAAACGCAAAACCTTTGTCTTTGAGCACATCCAGGACATCGAGAATGATGTCGCGATGGGGTGCAAACGGCACCACCTGCTCTTCGCCGGGTTCAAAATAGTTCTCGGGGATGACAACTGCCGCCCCGTTCTCAACGATAAACGGGTCCCTGTTACCCAGTTCATCGCGCAGCGACCTGATTTCCGAGCGGGTTTTGCTTGAATTCAATACAACCGGAACGCTCGCGGCCCAAAGTGCATCCAAAGCCGGTTTTGCTGGTCGCCAATCGTAGCTGTCGTGATCCAGCAGAGTGCCGTCCAGATCCGTGAACACGACCAACTGACGCTTAGCCATGAGGCATCTCCTTCCATTTGAGACCCCTGATGCGGTGGTCCTCCGCAATACCTACAACCACGTCTGCGCGGCCGGGCATCTCAGACAACATCGCCCGGGTAAGGCGCTCGTAATGCATGATGAACCGTAACAGTTCACTGTCTGTCATGAGGCGCTGCGACTGCTCACTGCCCTGAGAGTCCAAGGCCGGGGCCTCGGCGTTGCTTCCGCCTTCATTTGGTGCACCCGCCGTTTTGCTGGCAAGCTTGCGCTCCTGAAGTGTGCGCCAGGTTAAAACACAGTCCATTGACGGCGCTTCCAGCATAATCAGCATGTCCAGCCGACCAAAAAAAGCGGCATAGCCTTCCCGGAGTTGCTGGTTCACATAGTGTCGCCATCGACCGTCCGAGTCCTCATTTGCCTCCAGGCTGTTGAGCGGAGACATCAGTGTCTTGCTGTCTGCCTCTGCCCGCGCCCCAACGCACCACCCCTCAAACAGCACCACGTTTGTGGCTCCCTCATGAACGGGCCACTGGGCACGCGGCGCACGATCATCGCAGGCTTTGTCAAAGGCCGGGATTGGCGTTGTGTCGTTCACACCTGCCGCCATCAACTGGTCAATGACCTGGTTACCCAGCACCAGGTCGTGGGTTCCAGGCACGCCTCGGGTCACCAGCAAGGGGTGTACCTGCTGCCCCAACCGGATCCGTTCTGACCGTGTGAGGTAGAGATCATCCAGGGAAAACCGCGCGCACGGACATGCGAAACACTGAGTGAGTATGTGCTGCAGAAAGAGCGCCAACGTTGACTTGCCGGTGCCTTGCGCGCCGTTGATGCCCACCACCAACGGCCGCGACAGGCTGCGCTGGCGGCGGGCAATGTCCGAGGCCAATGGAAGATAAAACTCCATGACCGTATCAACAAATGCCTCAGGCAAATGTTCCGCCTGTACCAAAGCCTGTGTCAGCGCCCGGACCCTGTCCTGGACCGCAGACAGGTCTGCCTCACTGTCGGGTTGTTTCACCTTGTCTTTTTCATCCATGCCCTCATCCATACCGTATGGTTTTGCAGTATTTGTACCAGTTTCAGTTTAATCTAACGACCGGTCATTAATTTCCGAATCCACTCGAGAAAGTGGGCCGGTTTGACACCATAACACTGACACCTTGAGCATAGGCCAGCCACACAGACATCGACAGGTGAGCGTTCTGAACAATTTCCACATTGAACATCAATATCTCAATCTACCCGATGCGTTTTACAGCCGTGTGCAGCCGAACCCGCTGAAAGGCGGTCGTATGGTGTGCTTTAACCATGACCTTGCCACCGAAATGGGATTCCACACAGACAACCCCGAGGACTGGACGGCCGTGGGCACGGGGCAGGCATTGCTTGAGGGCATGGACCCGGTAGCGATGAAGTACACCGGGCATCAATTTGGCATGTACAACCCGGACCTGGGCGACGGACGCGGGCTGCTGCTCTGGGAAACCATTGGACCGGACAACCGGCGCTGGGACTGGCACCTGAAAGGCGCGGGGCAAACCCCATACTCCCGCTTCGGTGATGGCCGCGCGGTATTACGCTCATCTATCCGGGAATACCTCTGCAGCGAGGCAATGCACCACTTGGGCATCCCGACCACCCGGGCACTGTTCCTGGTCAGCGCGAAAGACCCGATACGGCGTGAATCCCTGGAAACTGCCGCAACGCTCTTGCGGGTCGCCGAAAGCCACATCCGGTTTGGGCACTTTGAATTCGCCGCTCACCATGAAGGCAAAGAAGCGCTTACCACCCTGATGAATCACACCATTCGGTTGCACTTCCCTCACCTGGAGAAGCTCCCCGAGCGTGACCGGTATCAGCAATGGCTGGCCGAAGTGGTGGCGCGCACAGCCCGGCTCGTCGCTCAGTGGCAAAGCGTTGGCTTTTGTCACGGAGTGATGAACAGCGACAACATGTCGATCATCGGAGATACCTTCGATTATGGGCCGTACGCCTTTCTTGATGACTTTGATGCCGGCTATATCTGCAACCACACCGACCAGGGTGGACGCTACGCCTATAACCGCCAGCCTGAAATTGGCTTCATCAACTGCCAGTTCCTGGCTCGCGCCATGGTTTCGGTGATGCCGGAAGAAGACATCCACCAGGCCCTGCGGACTTACGAAAAAGCCTACAACGAGACTTTTCTGACCACCATGCGCAGGAAGATTGGGCTGGAGGTCCCGCTGGAATCGGATATTAACATCATCATGGATCTGTTCAGCATGCTCCATGAACACCACGTTGATTACACCCTGTTCTTCCGTGGCTTATCGACACTACCCGCGAAAGGCGCAGCACCAATACGCGACCTCTTTGTTGATCGCGAAACGGCAGACCATTGGCTGGCGCGCTATGCCGAACGGCTACAACAGGAGACCCGCACACCGGAGGCGCGTCAAGCCGCCATGAGCCGCGTTAACCCCAAATACATCCTGCGAAACTATCTGGCCCAGCAGGTCATACAGGACGCCCAGACTGGCCAATACGACAGCCTGCACCGGCTGTTGAAGGTGCTGGAAAAGCCGTTCGATGAACAGCCAGAGAATGAGGACTACGCCAAGTTGCCACCGGACTGGGGCAAGCATTTGAACATCAGTTGTTCGAGCTGATGACCACTCAAGAGGCGCAAGCCGCTCGCAGTCACGAATATCCGCAAACGCTGCTGCTTTAATGCACCCGACACCTCAGCTTTGAAGCAGGCTCCCAGCCTGCCGGATTGGCCTGCAGGGCCCTGACGGGCCCTCCGAAGCTGAAGCGTCGGCTACGAAAAGCCCTTCGACCGAAGAGAACGAGGACTGTGGCAATTTGCCGCCAGACTGGGGTCAGCCTTTGAATATCATTTGTTCGAGTGGGTGGGTTTTAGTCATCCCCTCCCCAAGGTAAGTTCTTCATCCGCAGGGTGCCGGCAACCGCCAGAATATCGCTTTCAGTGCCTTATTAGAGAAACTCATTCTACCAATTTCATGAAGCTGTAACCGATGGCCATCGCGACCCCAATCAACCACTGCCAATATTGATAAACCTTCAGTGGGAGCAACAATTGGGGAGGCAACTGGCTAAAGTCATAATGGTCAAAGTCTCTGCGGTTCAATCGAGTGTTGACAGACGACAGCGCATACAGCGTAAGCCGATGGAACTTAGAGAACCAGTCGTCACCGCGACGCTTCAATGTTTCAACGATTTCAGGATCAACAATATCATCGACCTTTGGGACCAGCCGATTCATAAGATAGAAAGTAAACCCAAACCAAAATAAAATGCTGGGCAAAATGAAAAAACCGGCAACAACCGTAAACTTCACAATAAGAATACGATCTTCCAAAACTCCAACAACCCAGACTGACAGCGCTAACCAAATGAATAAAGGAGCAAATATCAGGAAGTTCAGAACCCGCAAATTCATGGTGTTTTAACCGGATAAGTTGCTTCGAAAACCACCTCACCAAGAAAGCCGCCCAAAAGCCCGATCCCCGTTCCACCTATAAAACCACCGGCAGCGCCAGCTACCAGACCGCACCACAGAAAACTTGAACCAGCAGAAGGTAATGCAAAGATTGCGCTACAAGCACCATATGCTAACGAACCGCCCGCCACACCTCCAAAGACACGACCGGCAAAACCAGAAGACTCAATAACCTTCGTTTTATGACAGAACCGATCATTGTCAGACACGAAGGCTTTTTTGATCGTTTCGTAAGTCAGCGCACCATCAATCGCGATGGTCAGATAGCCACCGTTTTTCAAAGGCGGACACAAGATCGCAATAAAGGTATCTGGTTAATTCGGCAAGTAATTGATGACGGCGGACAACATGAAAGCTGACTTTTTGCGGAACACTCATTGACGGATCTCCCTGATCACATTCTTCCATTCCGTTGGAATTACTGACTTCGTATTTTCGGGCATGAACGCCCGAAAGAAACTAGCCCGCAGAGCACTTGATTGCAAGCGGCACACCGGCCTGCCGGATTGACCTACAGGGCCCTCCGAAGCTGAAGCGTCGGCTATAATGAACCCTTCGAGGCAGCAAATGCGCTAATTTACCAACCGGACTGAGGTAAGCCTATGAATACCTGTTGTTCGAGTTGAAAGTATGCAGCACAGGACAGCTCTGAACACCTGAGTGCAAGCTAAATATTTACGCCAACCACCCCTCCTAACTTTATTGAGCCAAACCCTATTAACAACGATAGTGCGCACAAGATAAGCCACTGCATAAAAACTCGTAGTGGCATGCTCAGTTCCTTGGGCAAATGCTGGAAATCAAAGTGTGGATGGTCCCGATGATTTAGCCGACGGCTCATTGTTGAAAGCGAATAGATGGTCAGTCGATGAAATTTATGGAACCAGTCATCACTGCGACTCTCAAGGATGCTGCACAAGCCTGGTTCAACTATCCTGTCCACCTCTGGGACAACCCTATACATGACGTAAAGAGTGTATCCAATGAAAACGAAGCTACCAGGTAAAAAAAACATCCCGCTAATCATCGTTGAATAGAAAAGCAAGTGCTCATTCGCTTGGTGGCCCAACCAAAGTATGACGACTGATAAAACCAACCAAATCAGAGACAATGAAGCGAGAAAAACACGAAGCTTTTTGATGTTCATTTTATTGGTACCGAAAAAGCTTTTTTGTACAAATATTCAACACCGTCCGATGCTTCGCTACCAAGACTTCTACCAAAAACATCACCAGCCGTGCCCCCAACAAAACCACCGGCAGCACCAGCAACTAAACCACACCATAGTAAACTCGCCCCCCAGAAGGCAAAACGAAAATAGCATTGCAGACAGCATATGCGGCCATGCCACCAACAACCCCACCACCAACTCGGCCCGCAAAACCTGACGACTCTACAACGGTTGTTCGACGACAAAATCTGTCGTCTCCAGAGGCACAAGCCTTTACAATTGTATCGAGCGTCAGCGCACCATCAATCGCGATGGTCAGATAGCCACCGTTTTTCAAATACCGAGTGGTTTGTGCGAGGCGGTCAAAATGTGGCTGAAAGCCTTTTACCCCGCCATCGATCCCGTGGCGTTCCCAGTGCAGAACCTGGCTTTTGGTGCTTATTTTTAGCGCACTCCTGGCAGCCATGTCTCTGGGTGTACCCAGGGCAAGAGTGCGTGAGAGCCGGCCCATATCGGTATCCAGTGCGGCATACAGGTGCTGTCGGTGGGTATAGAACTGCGATGTCAGCTTGCCATGGGCTTTAAATGTTTGGACATAACGGCTTTCCAGATTTTTCAGCGTGCGGCCAAGTGCCTTGGTCTGAATCGAGACGCCTGCAACAAGCCCACTGGCGAACGTATTAGCCCCGTTGGCAATACCTTTTACGACGCTCGGATTTTCCGCCGCATTTTTTATCATCGCGGGATTTTCGGCAAAGGTCTGCCTCTGAGCCGCATCCATCTGGTTAACAATCACTATGTTAAAGCTAGCGACCATCGCCTGGATATCGGCTTCAACATTCGAGGGGAAACAGGCCGGTTCCGGCAGATAGAGCATTTGCCCGGGGATCAGAGCACCAAAACTGTCCGGCGCCGGTTCGTTGAGCCTCATGAAATCTTTTGCCGAGGCGGACACAAGATCGCCGTAAAGGTATCTGGTTAATTCGGCAAGCGATTGCTGACGGCGGACAACATGAAAGCTGACTTTTTGCGGAACACTCATTGACGGATCTCCCTGATCACATTCTTCCATTCCGTTGGAATTACTGACATTGTTTTTTGGGCATAAACGCCCGAAAGAAACTAGCCCGCCGAGCACTTGATTGCAAGTGGCCCCAGCCTGCCAGATTGACCCTCACGGCCCTGGCGGGCCCTCCGAAGCTGAAGCATCGGCTACGAAAACCCTTCGACGGCAGAGAACGAAGACTGTGCCAAGTTGCCACCGGATCGGGGTAAGCCTTTGAACATCTATTGTTCGAGTTGATTGCCGCTCAAGAGGCGCAAGCCGGTCACAGTGAAAGATACCCGCGAACACTGCCGTTTTAATGTAGCCGACGCTTCAGCTTCGGAGCAGGCCCACCGGCCTGCCAAACTCACCCCTAGGGCCCTGGCGGGCCCTCCGAAGCTGAAGCATCGGCTACGAAATGCCCTCTAACAGCAGAGGTTAGCGCGCCCTGACACGGCCTTCATTCTATGACACCGCCTTCGCGGCAATGATCTTGTTGTGCCACTCGACCGGGCCGGTTTGGTGCACCGACGTGCCTTTGGAATCCACTGCCACTGTGACTGGCATGTCTTCAACTTCAAACTCGTAGATCGCCTCCATGCCCAGCTCCTCAAAAGCAACCACTTCGGCTTTCTTAATGGCTTTGGAGACCAGATACGCGGAACCACCCACGGCCATCAGGTAAACAGCGCCGAATTCGCGAATCGCATCAATGGCAACCTGACCGCGTTCGGCCTTACCGATCATGCCAGTCAGGCCGGTTTTCTCCAGCATGGTGCGGGTGAATTTATCCATCCGGGTGGCGGTGGTCGGTCCAGCGGGACCCACTACTTCTTCCCGGACCGGATCCACCGGGCCCACGTAATAAATGAAGCGGCCTTTCATGCTGACCGGCAGCTCTTCACCCCGGTCGATCATATCCACCATTTTTTTATGGGCGGCATCGCGGCCGGTCAACATCTTGCCCGACAGTAATACCGTTTCACCCGGCTTCCAGTCTTTTACATCTTCCGGGGTAACCGTATCCAGGTTGACCCGGCGAACACTGTCGCCCACCTCCCAGGTGATCTCGGGCCAGTCTTCCAGGCTCGGGGGGGTCTGCAATGACGGGCCCGAGCCATCCAGCACAAAATGGGCGTGACGGGTTGCGGCGCAATTGGGAATGATTGCCACCGGCTTGTTCGCGGCATGGGTCGGGTAGTCCTTCACTTTCACATCAAGTACGGTGGTCAGGCCTCCGAGTCCCTGGGCGCCGATGCCCAGGTCGTTCACCTTGTCAAACAGCTCAAGGCGCAGCTCTTCAGCACGATTGGATGCACCGCTGGCCTGCAGGTCATGGATATCAATCGGATCGAGCAGCGATTCCTTGGCCAGTTGCATCGCTTTCTCCGCCGTCCCCCCGATACCAATACCCAACATGCCTGGCGGACACCAACCGGCGCCCATGAGAGGAATCATCTTCAAGACCCACTCGACCACGGAATCGGAGGGATTCAGCATGGCAAACTTGGATTTGGCTTCCGAGCCACCGCCCTTGGCGGCAACATGAACGTCCACGGTATTACCCGGTACAATCTTGTAATGGATAATCGCCGGTGTATTGTCTTTGGTGTTCGTGCGCTTACCGTCCGGGTCTGCCAAAATTGATGCCCGAAGCACATTGTCCGGGTGCATGTAGGCCCGTCGAACGCCTTCGTTAATAATATCGTCCAATGCCATATCGGCTTCCCAGCGGACGTCCATACCAACGGTCACGAACACCGTCACAATGCCGGTATCCTGGCACAGTGGCCGCTTACCCTGGGCACACATCCGGGAATTGATCAGAATTTGCGCCATGGCGTCTTTCGCCGCTTGGGACTCTTCCTTTTTATACGCTTCGTACACACCCTGAATGAAATCTTTCGGATGGTAATAGGAAATGAACTGCAGCGCGTCTGCTACGCTCTCGATCAGGTCGTCCTGGCGAATAGTCGTGGTCATGGCAATCTCATCGGTTGGAAGTTATGAGTCTGTTAAAACAATCGAACGGGCGCAGAGTTTACCAGCGAGCGACCGCTTTATACAGACTGGGCACATTGCGATGTTTCGGTCCAACGCCTTTGCAATTCCATAGAGCGATGGGGTTAAATCCTTGACTCCGTCCCGCCCCCACATAACAGGAGCCCCATGTGAGCGACCTTATTGTCACCGAAAAACTGCACCAGCTACTGATCGTCCGGATTAATCGGCCAACGCGTAAAAATGCCCTGACCCACGACATGTACGCAGCGCTGGGCGACGCCCTGCAAGCGGGCCATGACGATGACGACGTTCGCTGCATCCTGTTCACCGGCACGCATGACTGCTTCACTGCAGGCAATGACCTGAGCGACTTTGCCGAGGGCCTGCCGGGAGACTTCCAAACAACCCCGGTCGGACGGTTCCTGTTCGGACTGGCAAACGCCAACAAACCGGTGGTTGCGGCAGTGAATGGACCGGCGGTGGGCATTGGCACCACTATGCTGCTGCATTGTGACCTGGTGTTTGCGGGCAGCAACACACGGTTCCAGATGCCCTTTGCCAATCTTGGCCTGTGCCCCGAGGGCGGCTCAAGCCTGTTGCTACCGACCTGGCTCGGACGGGTTCGCGCAGCGGAGCTGCTTATGTTGGGGGGCACATTTAAAGCCGAAGAGGCCCTCGGACTGGGGCTGATCAACCGCATCTGTGATCCTGCAGAAACAGAAACCATGGCCGTGGCCGCGTGCAACCAGTTGGCAGCGCAGCCACCGGCGGCGATCCGGGCAACCAAAGAGCTGCTCAACCGGCCCAATCAAGAGGCGTTGAAAGCCGCAATGCTGGCCGAAGGCGAACTGTTCGGGGAGCGCCTCCAGTCGCCTGAGGCCGCGGAAGCGTTCCGCGCCTTTGCCGAAAAACGCAAGCCCGACTTTTCAAGTTTTAAATAAAGCGTTTTGGGAAGTTCCCCTGGAGCCCCCCGGCACGGCCAATCAACCATAGGATGCCCCGGAGGTGCTCGACAAACCTCAAACAGCCATCTATTTTTCAAACAGGTCAACATCTCTTGACTGCGCCATCAAGAATCACACTTTAGAGCGATCAACAGGTTGCTTTGTCTTTCGTTATAGTCAGATAGATAGAAAGTGGCGGCGAGTGCCGGCCAGGATTTCCAGGAATACCAGCGGCTGAAAACAGGCTTACCGGTCCCAACCGGCCCTATCAGCGGCTGACAATAACGACACAACAACAGGAAAGGGTTCCACCCATGTTCAAGAAAACTCTTATTAGTCTTGCCGTGGCGTCCTCGCTTGGACTTACGGGCTGTTTAAGCAGTGCTGATTCGGGCGGTAATGCTGATCCGCAGTACAACATCAATAATCCGGACATTACCGGAAAAACCTGGCCACTGTTTAACCCGGTTACTGGTGCACTCCCACTCCCGAACGACCTTATTTTCAAGTCTGACAACCCGGCGACGGCGATCATTGAAGCCGACGGGACATTCAGCGTTGCTGACAGCTCACCTCCTGTCACAACTGCCTTGAACAGCCTGAGCGGTGCGTCAACCGTGGCCCCCGCGGTAGTAAGATTGAATGGCCAGATTGATGTTGACTCGGTTGACTCCCGACCATTCATCCTGAATGGCATGACCCCGATTCCGAACCCTAACCAGAACGTTTTCCTGATTGAGCTGGAATACGCCAGTGATGACCCTCTTCAAGGTCTCGGCATGGGTGAGCCACCGACCATTCCATTGGCGATCACAGCACAAGTGGCACTGGGTGCACTTCCACAAGATCTTTCCGGTCGCGACCAGGCAGCAGCGGGTGCTTACCTTGGTCAGATCGCGCAGAACCCAACCTACACTCACGAAGTCGTCAATCTTGACGGAACGTCCGCTATCCGTATCCACCCCAAGGTTCCACTGAACCCGAAGAAGCGTTATTTGGTCGTAGTGACCAAAGAAGTTCTGGACGTGAATGGCGACCCAATTGTTTCATCACCCAGCTACAGCAACCTGACCGACGCCAATCAGCCGCTAGGCAGCTCATCCCTGGCCCCGGTCAGAACCATCATCAATAGCTTCTGGGAGGCCGTCGCCAGCAGTTACTTTGGGCTGAACAACTCGGCTCGGGCCGATGCCTTGACCGCAGATGACATTGCGCTGTCATACAGCTTCACCACTTCAAACGACGAGGAAGTGCTGAAGTACATTGCCGATCCTGAAACATTTTTCCGGGACACTGTCGCAGGTGCCGCACGTGTAGCGGGCGTCAAGCAGGCGCTGGCCAATGGGCAGACTGCGTACTCTGACCTGGCCACCGCAGCTGGGCTAGCGGTTGCCGGCGCCGATGTCGATGCGACAGCCGCTACGCTGCAAGGCGCGCTGGGAGGCCTTCTGCCGGAACCGGCAGACCGCAGCGCCACAGCAAGTTTCGGTGCTCCGCAGGACGTCACTCAGGTGTCTGCGATTACGGATCAGTTCGTAGATTTCGGCCAGGTGAACATTGTGCAGGGCACAATTGACCTACCCTATTACCTGGGCATCCCCACAGGCCAGACTGAGGCCGAGGGCGCGGTCATCAATACCCAGGATTGGGCTGCCGATCTTGCGGCGGCCGCCAACATAGGTGGCGCGCTTGGCGTCCAGCTGGCTCAATCCGACGCTTCCGTGAGCGACGTCGTCAACTACCGCTTCCCGTTCCCGGTCGAGACCAGTGAAGCGCTGACAGTGCCGGTCCTTGTCATGTACCCGGCCGGTTACGACGGCTCGGTCGACGGCCCACTGGAAACCTTCATTTACCAGCATGGTATTACAACGGATCGTAGTGCGGCGCTGACCTTCGGTAGCAAGCTTGTCGCGAATGCTGGCGTGGCGGTCATTGCCATTGACCAACCGCTTCATGGAGTAGCACCGTTCAGTCAGGCGGAACAGGAAGGGCTTGCCAGCCTGCTACTGGACGCCGGCCAAGCGGCTGAATTGCCCGCATCACTGGCGTCCTCTCCTGCCAACATTCAGGCAGTAATCGCGGGTCAACTTGCCATTGGGTTTACGTCGGCGGCTCTCAGCCAAGACGCCGCTACGGCGGCGGCCACTGTCAACTCAGTGGTAGCTGGTGGTTCAACGGGTGACCTTGGTCTGGATGCGGCCATCCGATCGTTGCGCTCTTTCGAGAACACGGCAGCCAACGCTGGCAGTACTGTTCCCGGACTTGTGAAAACGGCAAACGAGCGCCACTTTGACTTTACCGCTGGTGCGGCAAACCAGCCGGTACCCATGACAGCGACATCCGGCGACTCCGGCAGCTTGTTCATCAACCTGACCAACTTCACAAATTCTCGTGACAAGAATCGTCAGGCGGTTATGGACCTGCTGAACCTGCGTGAATCTTTGGTCGGACTTGACTTCGACGGCACTGCCGGAGCCGATCTTGATGCTACCAACGTTTACTTCGCAGGCCACTCCCTGGGTACCATTGTGGGTGCACCGTTCGTTGCGGTTGCCAACGGAACGGTGGCTGTTGAGGACAATATTGTTGCCGCTCAGCTACTGACACCAGGTGCTGGTATTGTCCGACTGCTGGAAAACTCCCCGGCCTTCGCGCCCGCAATCCTGGGTGGCCTGCAAGCTGCGGCTGGTCTCGAGCAGGGCGATGCGAACCTGGAGACGTTCTTTAACATCTTCCAGGCGACACTGGACTCGGCGGACCCAATCAACTTCGCGGATGACTTGGCGGGCTCGAAAATTTTGCTCTCGCAGGTGAACGGGGATCAGGTTATCCCGAATGATCCGCTGGCTAATCCGTTAGGGCAGGCTTTCGATGCATACCTATCTGGCACTGAGCCATTCGCCAGACTGCTAAATGCCACGTCGGTTACCGGTAACGGCGTTCCGGTAGCGCTGAGCAATGCGGCAATCACTCGCTACCTTGCCGGAACTCACGGCACGCCCGTGCTGCCTCAGGGCGGTCCATTGGATGTCAGGGTGTTTATTGAGATGGTTATTGAAACCGCCAGCCTCCAGGCCGCAATGGGTGACGCAGTGGTACCAAATGCCGGGGCTTTGGATCCTAATATTACGGAAATAGTTCAGCAGGACTAAACCTCTGCACAGCAGTAACCCAAAAGGGGCAGCCTCGGCTGCCCCTTTTCTATGGGGTTGGCTCCACTGGCTTGGCAACGGCGGCTTTCGTATTTCGGAAATACCAGTCAGGAACCCAACAATCCGGACTTATTTCTGTAGGCGTTTTTGACCAAGTAGCGAAACGACACGCCGTGATCACTTAAATTGAGGCATAAAAAAGCCGGGCATCGCCCGGCTTATTAACACGCCACAATTACTGGGTGATCACCACCTCCCCTTGCGGCAGAAGATTCGCCTGAATATCGGATTCTTTGAACAGCAGTTGCCGATAATCCTTCTCTGAATAGCGCAGGCTCTGATCATTAAAATACGGTGAGCTTGCATCGGTTGATTGCGAGTAACTGATCAAACCATAAGCCTCCGGACCATCACCGGTAAACTCCAGCCCAAAATGCCAGCTGGTACCTCTGGCCATTTGCCATCCTTGCCCCGCGGCCGTTGAAAGACCTGCAGTATCCGCAACCACGGTCGGTGCCAGGCGCGGAAACCGCGTATCTTCGGCAAAGCCGTCGGTCACCACCCCAATTGCGTTAAACGTGCCATCGATACCGCCATCACCTCCATGCCATGGAAATGAAACACCTTGTGCAACTGGAGTACCCCCGGACAGGCTGCCGCCCGCCAGACCCGGCAGTGCACCGCCGGAAGGCTGATAATATTGCACGCTGCCCAGTGTAGTGTTGTAGGCGATGCCTACAGAATCCAAAGCTTCCAGTCCCTCTGCCAAGGCTTGCAGCATGACATCGTCCGCGGTGCCGGCGTTGGTGGGTGAAGGCGTTGATGGTGTTGATACCGGACTGGCCGGATCAAACCCAACCGTCAGATCATTGGTAAACGAGTTGCGGTAATGACCGATGAACACCCGATATACGTGGGCGCCAATACTGTCCGTATTGTAGACACCGTCCCAGCTCTGCAAAACGCCGCAGGCCTGATCGACGGTCCGCGAGCCACCGCCGGGTAAGTTGACGGGCGTTGCCCCGATCGAAGCGCAACGGGCTCGAAGCTCCACCAAAAACTGATCCGCATACCAAGCACGGTTGTTGTAAATCACATTGATGAGGTCCTCTGCTCCGAATTTGCCATCCTGTCCCGCGGGCACCGGTGCACCCGGTGAGACCGGACCTGTCGAGAGCGGATTCTCAAGCATTGAAATACCCAATCGGGTTCGCGGCCCCAGTTGAGTCTCTTCCGGTCCAAACAGTGGCGAATAGCCTGTCAGAGGCTGCGAGGGGTTCGTTGACCAATAACTATCGTTTGAATTCTGCACCCAGTCAGAACGTAACAGTTTTGGCTTGTCCTCATAGGGCACCAGGCCATCGCACTGCCCTTCAACCCAGTCGTCTCTTGAAGTGTTGCCATCCAGCAATGTTAAACCGGCGTTGAACAGTTGGTTATAGGCGGCACTGGCGCCACGCTTGAAATCAATAACGGCCAGAGCTGCGGGGGAAAGGTTCGGCACCGAACTGCTGTCAATATAGAACGCGTTGCCCTGATCATCGGCGTAGGTCGAGTTGGTCCAAAACGTCGTGCCGCAGTTTCGGAACACATCCTGGAATTCGGTCAATGTTGACGCGCGACTCATCTGTAACCATGAGTCGAGCAATCTTGTTGTACCTGCATTGGCGTCACGATAGCTGTAGGCGGTGCCACTCGCGCCCCATGTCGGCAACCCACCGCTGGTGACGGCATTGGCTGACAGCATTGGACCGTATTCAGAAAAATAGAAAGACCGCTCGAGAATTGTCGGGTTCGGGGTCCCATTAAACACTTCAATCTGGAACGACTCGGACGTAATCGGCTTCTCCTTGCCATCCTTGATATACACAAGGTCATCACCGCTTTTAAGCGTCAGTTCATACAGCGTAAACCGGCGGCTGGTTGTCACCGTGTGAGACCAGCCGAGATTCTCATTGAAGTTAATGAGCGGAATCGCCGTACCCAACAAACCCGCACCGTTGGCATTCAAATACCCAGGCACTGTCATTTGCACCTGATACAGCCTGCGATGCCCTGTATACGGAAAGTGGGGGTTGGCAAGCAGCGCGCCCTTGCCCTGCTCGGTCATCGTTTTACCGATGCCCCAGGCATTGCTGGCAAGGCCCATGTCCTGAAAGTTCTTGATGCGGCCGGCTCCGGCCCGGGCATTTGCAACAACCGAATTCAACATGTCCATTTTTTCAAGACTGGTGACGGGCATGACAGGCTGCGGCGCCGGAGACTCACCCGGCGGCACCGCCAAAAACACTGCGCCAGTAGCAAACAGCGCCCCGCTGGCGTATTGACCAACAACGCGATAATGGGCGAAGAGGTCTTCGGGTGCGATCAATTTCACCCAGGGCTGACTGCGACACTCAGCCGGCAGGTCTGCAGGATCCGTTTCAGCAACATACTTGTTGTAGCCCTCGGTAAACCCTTCAATCAGTGCCCTGGATGGCGCACTCAATGTCGCAAATTCAGATTGCGCACCACTCAGAATGCCCTGCGCTTTGAAGCTGAAATCGTTGATGATATTGATATCACCGGGGCCCGGACCAAAGTACTTCGACCGCTCACTGCGAGCTTTCACAATGGCTTCGGCCAAATAACACACATTGTCCTCAGTTTGGGCATAGCCTGCACCAAACGCGGCCGATTTGAGATTGTCTGCCAGCACGTGCGGGACGCCATTCGTCGTACGGCGAATGGTTGCCTTCAATGTGCCATTGGCAGGAAACAACTGCTCATTGACCGCCTCACCCTGACCTGAAGAGTCATCGTCATCATGAAAACACCCCCCCAACAGTAATGTGCTTGCCATAACGATTCCAATGCCTCGCCAACTGACCGCGGGCGTGCTCCCTGGTTTTAAACCTGTGCATTTCATACTCACTATCCCCTTTCCATTGTTATTAGCCGGCGCCATTCAGTGGTCCGTCTCTCTCATGTTAGTCAAGCATCAACCCCCACGCCCAATAAATGAGACCCAATTCATTTTTTTGAAACACGGACCACAACTCGGCCGTAAAAGAGCATCAAAACGATCGTGCAATGCTGGTGCGAGAACTGATTTGCTTTAAAATATCGTTAGCTAACAATTAAAAAGAAACAACAGGCACCGCCATGGAAGTCTACAGTCCAGATTTGCCCTCCCCGTCGGCGCTCACTTCTCCCACACCACTCAACACGGGCGAGGAGCAACGGTTACGAAAACGCCGTCTAGGCATGTCTTTCTCCTCTTACACAATGACCTTTGCGCTGGTATTTTTCTGCTGGCTGGAGGCCTTGATCCCAGGCCAGGTGGTGGCCCAGTTTGCTGGCTTTTCCGTGCTTTTGAATGGTTTCTTTTTCCTGTTGATTCAATCCGGTATTAATCTGAGACTGAGCGATCCCAGCATGACTCAGGCTCAAATGGCACTGTCGCTGCTACCGGCTCTGTGGGTGATGTTTTTTCTGGAAGCGGGCCAAGCCCGGGCCGCGTTCTTGATGATCGCCATGGTGCCGTCTCTTTACGGCATTCTGGCGTTGCGGATGGGCGGATTTCTTGTCGTTGGATTATGGTTTTTCTTTTTTTACGGCCTGCTCTACCTTGGTTTCTACATTTACAAACCTCAGGTGCTCACCGGCACGCTGGATGTAATTCAGACTCTGGCCTTTGTTCTAGTCATGGCGCAGATTACGGTTATCGGGGGCTTTATCAGCGGCCTGCGCGGTCAGCTTCGACACCGAAATAAAGAGCTCAATGCTGCTATGGGCCGTATTCAGGAGCTGGTCAACATTGATGAGTTGACGGGGGTCTGCAACCGCCGTCGTATCTTTGAAGTGCTGGCTGAGGAATACAACCGTTATACCCGTACACCGGGTGCCTTCAGCGTCTGCATTCTGGATGTCGATAATTTCAAGCAGGTGAATGATCGCTACGGGCACCAGTCAGGCGATGACATACTCCGCAAAGTAGCCGCTAGTGTGACGACGAGTATCCGAACCATTGACTGTTTCGGGCGCTATGGTGGTGAAGAGTTTTTACTGATACTCCCCCAGACCCCGGCTGACGGCGCCATGATCAAGGCTGAGCGGGTAAGACAAGCGATTGCATCGATTCCGTTTCCGGACATCAACGGGGAATTTCGCGTCACTGTATCTATTGGGGTGGCCGAGTATGAGGCCGACGAAACCGTGGATGACACCATCGCACGGGCTGACCGTGCGCTTTATCGTGCCAAAGAAGCCGGGCGTAATCGGGTAGAGCTTTCCATAGGACTCTCGAACGAAGCCCTGGATACAACCATCGAACCTGAAAAAGCCCGGGAGTAGATCCCGGGCCTTGCGGTGGTGAGCTTACCAGGACTTTTTGGTCTTCTCTTCGTATTCCTGCTGGCTAATCTTGCCATCACCATCCATGTCCTGATCCTCCATCATGTGACGATTCTTGTCCATCATGTCACCAGAACTGCCAGCAGCGGTGGCACCATAAACGTTCAGCTCTTCTTCACTGATAAACCCATCGCGGTTAGCATCCAGTTCTTCAAACTTGGGAGCTTCCCCTTTCATTGTGTCACTGTCGGCCATTTTATCTTTATCGCCAGTGGTACCCCCAATAACAACTGGCGAAACCAGCGCGCCCGACAACAACAAAGCTAAGGCTATATTTCTGATTTTCATGAGGTTTCTCCTTTTTCCCACATTAAAAACCTGATCTAAACCACTGCCTGGTGACCGCACTGTGCATTCAGCCAGGCGGGCCACCGGTTATCAGAGGGTGAGCCCCAGAGCTCTATTTGGATAGACGGGGCCTGGGAGTGCACCAGGTCCAGCAGAATCGGCCCCGAGACCACGCGACTCCTTATGCTATTTAAGCGCTAGGTCAGGGTAAAAAACAGTGACGTTTCGGTAATTCAGATCACCTCTTATGCACGTCTGCGTTGTGCAGAATTGCGTCTGTATCGGCACCCAGTGTTTTACCAATAAAGCGACTCTGACAGGGCGTTTTGCTGAACTTGATTGGGTGACCAATCTGGCGCTGCGCAGTACCGTCCTCACGAGCAACCAATATCACCATATCCCGCGCTTTGATCTGCGGGTGGTTGGCCGCCTCTGTAATCGTCAATACTGGCTCCACACAGGCGTCGCGTTCGGAGAATACGCGCTGCCATTGCGCCAGACTTTTACCGGCGATCGCTTGTCGTAATGCCTTTTTTAGCAGCGCCTGATCCTCGGGTTTCTGGCTTAGCCCATAACGTGTCAGGTCGGGCTGACCAAGCACCTCACACAGCTGTGCCAGAAATTGCGGTTCAAGACTGCCTACCGATAACCAGCGACCATCGGCCGTTTGGTAGTAATCGTAGAAACTGCCGCCGTTTAACAGCGATCCTTCAGCTTCAACCTCTTCCTGCCCTGCCAGGTTGGCGGCACCGGCCATACCATTCATGGCGAATGCTGCATCGGTCATGCTGATATCAATGAATTGACCTTCGCCGGTTTGCTGGCGATGCACCTCGGCCGCCAGGATACCCATGACGGCGTGGTGAGAGCCCCCGGCCACGTCGGCCAGCTGCACCCCCAGAGGTGGCGGCCCACTGGCTTTCCGACCGCAGTGACTGCTGACTCCCGCAATGGAGAGGTAATTAATATCGTGCCCCGCCCGCAACCGATAAGGTCCGGTTTGACCATAGCCCGTAATCGCACAATAGATAAGCCGCGGATTGATCGCCTTCAGAACCTCGTAATCCAGCCCCAGCCGCGCCATAACACCCGGCCTGAATTGTTCAATGACAATGTCGTAGTCCGTCACCAGGCCCTTGATCACATCGACACTGCCCGGCGCCTTTAAATCCAGTCCCAGCGAACGTTTGCCACGATTCAAATACGTGTGGGCGGTACTGACGCCACCATCATGGGGTGGCATGACCCGTGTCAGATCGAGCCTGCCCGGCGCTTCAACCCGAAGCACATCTGCGCCCATATCCGCTAACAGCATGGTGGCGTAGGGGCCCGGCAACAACGTTGTGAAATCAAGTATCTTTAAGCCTCTCAGTGGACCCGACATACACTCTCCCCGTAGCAATTTAATGGCGGTTCTGGCCATATCCCGCCAATATCATTATTGAACGAGTACACACTCGATCAAAACAACGTTTGATCGTGCCGTGTTTTAGCCATCAGGCCAACCGCTGCTTTTATCAATCCCATTGACCATTTCTGCCATCGCCGCCGGCGCACCCATGGCAAACGGGTTGCATTGTTGCCAAGGGGTTTTATGATGGTCCTCACTTCTTCTTCCGGGATCTGTTTGATGGCGAACCTGACGGTTTCCAGACATTTTGTTGAGGCGGCACTGACAGGTGCCAAGCGACTGGGCTTTGATGAAAACGCGCTGCTCCGCCAAGCCGCTATATCACCGGAGTTGCTCAAGATCGATATGGCCCGTGTGAGCAGTGCTCAATACAGCCGTCTCATGCAGGCGATTTGGACGGACATGGCGGACGAATTTATGGGTCTTGGCCCTCGACGCTGCAAACCGGGTACGTTTGCCACCATGTGCACCCTGGTAATCGACTGCCCGACACTTGAGGCGGTGTATCAGCGCGCCTTTCAGTTCTCATCTTTGTTCGAGCCAAGCGCTTGCTTGCGCCTGGAGGACGATGGCCAGACAGCGCGCCTGGTTATGGCCATTGAAGGCGAGCTGCACGACCCCATGTGCTTCCTCCAGGAAAGCCTGCTGGTGATCTGGCACCGCCTGGGCAGTTGGCTTATTGGTCAGCCAGTGGAGTTAAACCTGGCCCGCTTTCGCTACCCAAGGCCCCCCCACGGTGATGAGTACCGGCATATTTTTCATTGCCCACTGCAGTTTGATGCGCCTGACACGGAGTTGCACTTTGACCGACGCTTTTTATCCGCACCCGTCATTCGCGACAGGCCGGAAATGCACCAGTTTTTGAAGACCTCACCGGCGGACTTGCTCTCCCGTCCGGATGAGAGCAATACGTTTACCGGACGCATTCGCACATTGATAGGTCGCGACTTCGCCAAACCGTTACCCGATTTCGAATGGATTGCGGCCGAACTGCACACCAGCCCACAAACGCTCAGGCGGCGTCTGAAGCAGGAGAATACATCCTTTCAGGAAATCAAAGACCTGTTGCGACGGGATCTGGCCATCTATTTTCTTGCCCGGCCCGAACTCCCCATCAACGATATTGCACACCGGGTTGGCTTTACAGAACCGTCAACGTTTCATCGCGCATTCAAGAAATGGACCGGCGTCACCCCCGGCGCCTATCGTGACGGCGACCGGGGTAACGGGGATTAATTCGGGCTCTGCAGCGACTTGATCAAGCGGCCAAAGGTTTCGGCCGCCTCTGCGGTCTTCTTCTGGCTGTTACCTAACCGAAACAGGCGAGACTCATCACGGGGATCGTAGACCCAGCAGGAATGATCGGAGGCAACACATTCCCAACGAACCGACGGGCTAACGCCGTAAACCGGCAGCGATTGGTTGGATAGTCGAACCTGGCCATCATCGGTCTTGCGCGATTCCTGAATATTGACCTGACCGGACTCCACCGAAATACGGTAACGAATATCGGGCGCAGACCCGGTCCGCACGATGCGTTGATCTTCTCGCCACCCATTGAGCTCCAGCAGGTTATTGAGATGAACCGTCAGAGCTTCGGTCGGCGAGTTGACCAGGTAGAGTTGCTGAAGCCGCGCCAGTGGCTCTCCGCCAGCGGGTTCAATGACCGCAACCGGCTCTTCACGGTTGGTTTGCTCCGCACGCTTTGACGCTGCCCGCTGTTTTTTCTCAACGTCGGTGATGAGCTTCAGGGCATCATTATAATGCTGGCCCTTCTCCCCCGTCTGCTGAATGTAATTTTCCAATGCCGACTGTGCCTCATTGAGGTGGTCTGACTCCAGCATGACACGCCCGCGGTAATACAGGTATTCCCCTGGTTTTTCAGATTTAAGGTTCTGCAGCCGGTTCAGGTATTCCCCGGCCTCACCCCACTTTTCGGCGGCGACCGCCTGCTCGGTTGCCAGCATCAGGCGGCGCGTTTCATGCTCCGGCGCCAGCGCCGAGGCACTGCCTGCCGCAAAGGTGGTTGCTAACAACAGCGCCTGACAAAAACGGCGGCAGAAACACCCTGTGTGATTGACCATTCCATTACTCCATGCTCATCTGTTACTCGCCGCCAGTCGACGGCGCATCCTCGAAATCATCCGAACTGACTTCCGCTTGCTCCATGACCGCCTTGGGCAGCTCCTTTTTTACCCTGACCCCAAGTTCCACGAATCGGTTTGCCTGAGAAATGAGATTACCACGCCCTCGCATCAGGGTATTCATGGCATTGTCGTAGGTACCTTGCACCGTGTGCAACTGAGTCCCCATTTTCTCCATTGTCTCGACGAACACCCTAAGCTTGTCATAGACGGCGCTGGCCCGATCCGCAATCAAGCGAGCATTCTGGCTCTGGCGTTCGTACCGCCAGATATTCTCGATGGTCCTCAATGTCGCCAGCAAGGTTGTCGGTGTCACAACAATGATCTTACGCTCAAAAGCTTCCACAAACAGCCTGTCATCGTGTTGAAAGGCCGCTACGAAGGCAGGCTCGATCGGCATAAAGAGAAAGACAAAATCCGGCGAATGTATACCATGCAACTGGCTGTAGTCTTTCTCACTCAGCGTCTTGATATGATTTCTCACGGCCTCGACATGCGCTTTCAAAGCGTCGGACTTTTGTGTGTCATCGTCCTCGTTGATCCACGCCTGATAGGCCACCAATGACACCTTTGAATCCACCACCAGATTTCGGCTATCCGGCAACTGGACGATCACATCGGGTCGTAACAGCTGCCCTTCCCCGCCCCGGTAGCTGCCTTGCGTGTCGTATTCAATGCCCTTGCGCAGTCCTGAGCGCTCAAGAACTCGCTCGAGAATCAGCTCGCCCCAGTTACCCTGAACCTTTTTATCACCCTTCAGTGCACGCGTCAGGTTGGCTGCTTCTTCTGTGATCTGCTTGTTCAGTTCCTGAAGCGATTTGATTTCGCTTCGTAACGCCTGTCGATCCTGGGTTTCGCTGTTGTAGACATGATCCACTCGTTTTCTGAAATCCTGCAACTGATCCTTGAACGGCGTGAGCAAGCTGTCCAGACTGGTGCGCGTCTGCACCGTAAACCGTTCGCTTTTCTGATCAAAGATTTTATTGGCAAGGTTTTCGAACTCTTGTTTCAGCGCATCGCGGTTTCGTTCCAGCAGCGCCAGCTTCTCATTGGTGGCACGGCGTTCCTCATCAAGGGTTACTTCATTTTCCCGGAGTGCCATGCGGGCATCATGCAACTGCTGGCTGAGCCCATCAATCTTCAGGTGCTGCTCAGACTTCTCTTTCTCAAGCTGATCCAAACGCTGATGTCTGCCCTCGCTTTCCGACGTCAAGGCGGCCACCCGACGGTCCAGCGTGGTGGCTTGGTGCCGCCATCGCTCTAACTCCTCAGTCGTTTGACTGCTGGACTCTCGCAACCGCGCAACCAAATCCGTGGTCTGTTGCGCTTGCTGATGGTGCAACGCCAACGTGTGTTCGCGCTCTCGCAATTCGTCTCTCGCAACGCCCAGCTCTTCCAGCAGTGCCGCTTCTCGCTGAGTCAACGCCATGCGAGCCTTGTGCTGGAACCATAAGGCAACGATGGCGGCCATCAACAAAGTGGCCAGAACCGCCATAACCATGAGCACCAACGGCTCGGACACCACACCTTCAACCGCCGTTTTAAACACTCAATACTCCTTCCCATGGTGATAACGATTCAAGATACGTAAATTAATCCGGCAATTATGAGACACCGTAGTCGAGTAAAACCATCTGCCTATAGACTGTTGTCGTATTATACTTAGGATATCAACTGCGTCTTCGGAACCTTTACCCTTTGATTGACGTCTTTATTGTGTCGAAGACAAAAGGATTGAACCATGCTCAAAGAACTCTGGCGTAAAACTTTAGGACATCCCAGCCTTTCGCTGGCCGGTGAGTCCAGGCATGGTCGCGCGTTGAGCCTGTCATCGCACCTGACCCACACCGGTGAGTTTCATCTGGAACGCCTCAAACAGTTAATAGAGCAGCGCTATGACCGCGCGTTCACCAACGATCAGGATGAGAGTCTGAAACAGCTTGTGCAGTTTGCAGCGCGCATACAGGATCAGGACATTCAAAGGGAATTCTTACTTTTTTACCTTAACTGCTCTCCCGCCGTGCAGGAATACTTACGTTCAAGAGACATCGTGAATCCTGATCACTTCCTGTCCCAATCGTCATGAAGAGCCTGCCGGGCCACAGCCCATCTACCGCACACCTTACCTGAATCGTTTACACTTCGCGTCACGGGCCCTGTTCTTAACGTTCTGTATAGTCATAAAAACGACAGACTGATGTATACTTTTGTGCTTTCGTGCCACCACCTCTCACTAACGGGTGGTTTCTGGCAGCTCAAACTCCAATGGTCTCCGGGTATAATGCGTAACTCGGTTGTCGAATCAGAGGTTCAGAATGTTTTTCAGCAGTTTCCGACGTCCTGTCTCAAACGCGCTTATTGTTACTGGCGCTTTGCTGGCGACAGGCTGTGCAAATAACACGCTTCTTGTAGAAAAAAGTGATCTGAATCAAATGGATGCAGCCTTGGCAAGCCAACACGACCAGATTTCAGACCTGAAAACCACTACCCTGATCCAGCACCAGAACCTGATGGACCTGAACAACAGCGTCACACAACGCATTATCGACACCCTCAGTGAACGACTGGAAAGACCCTCCTGCCCACCGGTGCTGAAGCAACAGGCCTGCGCCAATGGCGCGACGGATCCACGCGCAGTTGGGCGTGCTGACAGGTTGCGGGGCAAGGTGATTGTCGGTGAGCTGGAGAAATTTTATCTCGTCGGTCCCGGCTATGTGTACGACGCGCGAATTGATAGTGGCGCCAATACCTCCTCACTGGATGCGCGCAACGTTAAACGGTTTGAACGAGACGGAAAAAACTGGGTGCGTTTTGAAGTTCCGGTGCCGAAATCGGCGGACAAACTGACGACACTTGAACGGGAAATTGTTCGCAATGTCAGGATCATCCAGTCCAACGAGGAAGGGTATGAGCGACGTGCCGTTGTGGAACTCCAGTTCGCCATCGGCAACCATAAACAAAAAGCCGAATTCACTTTGTCTGAGAGGGAGCAAATGACCTACCCCGTCCTGATCGGGCGCAATATTTTGCGAGACGTCATGCTGATCGACGTAGGTAAAGAATACGCCACAGAACTGCCCGACTCTCTGATAGAAGCTAGCAAGGATAGCGACAATTGAGTTCCCGGTCTCGCTACCCGTTCTATCTGGCGCTTCTTTTATTAATCAGCGCGGGTATTTCCCTGGCCGTCTGGCGCCATGTTGAACTCGGCATCCCTTGGCTGACGGGCGAGCAGCGGCCCGTCTGGATGGTGGAGGCGCGAATCGATTTTGACGCCCTGGATGAACCCGTATTGGCGAGCTTGAACATACCCGAGAGCCCCCCGGGATTCCGCATCCTAACGGAACAAGCGGCGTCTCCCGGGTATGGTTTTTCGATCATCAATGAATCCGGTAACCGGCGAGGTGAATGGTCCATTCGCAATGCGAACGGACAACAAACCCTGTACTTCAAGGCCCAACTGGTCCCTGACGATACCGCAACCACCCGCAAGCCCAAACGTCCGCCGCGCCCGGCTTCGGTGTTCTGGGAAGAGCCCCAGGCAACTGCCGTTCGCGAGACCCTGCAACAGGCAGCGCTGAGATCCAGCACGCCAGAAAGTATGACCCGCGAGCTGATCAAACTGATGCAATCAGCGGACCCCGACCAGAACACAACGCTGCTGTTGTCTGAAAGTAACTACATTGAACTTCTGACCCGGATGCTGAATCACGCCAACATTCCCGCTCGCATTGCCGACGGGCTGAAGCTTGAGGATGCACGCCGACGGCAACTGTTGAAGCCGTTCCTGCAAATTTTCGATGGTGAGAAGTGGCTTACCTTTCATCCCCAAACGGGGCGACAAGGCTTGCCAGACGACGTCGTGCTTTGGCGTCAGAATGCCTCTTCACTGATTGACGTGCTGGGTGGCAATAACTCTCAGGTCAGCTTTTCGATACTGAAACAAACCGTACCCGCACTCCAGCTGGCTCAGGCAGAATCCGACGCCAACAGCCTCGGGCTGTTCAGTCTCTACCAGTTGCCCATTGAAGAACAAAGCATGTTTCGCATGCTACTGCTACTTCCACTCGGGGCACTGGTCGTTGCCTTTATGCGGATAGTGATCGGGGTACGTACCAGCGGCACCTTCATGCCCGTGCTGATCGCGGTTGCATTTGTCCAGACGACTCTGGTGCCCGGTCTGATTGCGTTCATCTCGGTGGTGTCCATAGGGCTGCTGATGCGGGGCTATTTATCAAGCTTGAATCTATTGCTGGTATCGCGAATTTCGGCGCTGATTATTCTGGTGATCTTCATTACCACGGGGCTCAGCATTGTCGGCTACCAGATGGGCTTTAACACCGGCATGACAGTGACCTTTTTCCCAATGGTAATTTTGGCGTGGACCATCGAGCGGGTGTCGATTCTTTGGGAGGAAGAAGGTGCTCGTGAGGTTGTGGTACAGGGTGCCGGCAGTCTGTTTGTGGCCATTTGCGCCTACCTTGTGATGAGTGCACCGCTGTCGGGTCACCTGACGTTTAATTTTCCGGAGCTACACCTGGTGATCCTTGGGGTTATTCTTCTGTTAGGTCAGTACACCGGCTACAAACTGACTGAGCTGAGACGTTTTCATCCAATGAAGGTTTATGAGGGATGAGCTGGATTTCGCCCTTTGCCATGAACAGGATGGGTCTTCTAAACATGAACAAGCGTAACGTGGATTATATCTCCCGTTACAACGAGCGCTCGTCCTACCCTCTGGTAGACAACAAGCTTAAAACCAAGTTGGTGGCGGCCGAGTACGAAGTTAAAACACCGCGCCTGCTCCAGGTGGTTCGCCAACAACACGAAATCTCACACTTTCGTGAGCGTGCGGATGCACTGGGAGGCTTTGCCATCAAACCGGCAAAAGGCTCGGGCGGCAAAGGCATTCTGGTCATCATCCGGCGCGAGGGCGATCACTATATCAAGGCTTCCGGCGCCGCCGTCACTGTCGCCGCGCTGGAGCGGCATCTCTCCAACATCCTCGCCGGGCTCTACTCGCTGGGCGGGGCTCCGGATGTTGCCATTGTCGAGAACCTTGTGGAATCTTCGCCTTCTTTGGCCAAGTATTCCTTTCAGGGCGTGCCGGATATTCGCATTGTGGTGTTTCAGGGCTATCCGGTGATGGCGATGCTGCGACTGGCCACCAAAGCCTCCGACGGCAAGGCCAATCTCCACCAGGGCGCCGTTGGCGTGGGTCTCAACATTGCGAATGGCCGGAGCCTGAATTCCGTCCAGTTCAACCGACCCATAACCCTTCACCCTGACACTGGCTTGTCCCTGGAAAATATTGTTATCGAGAACTGGGAGCACATGCTTCACATGGCCGCGCATTGCTATGAAGCGACCGGGCTCGGCTACATGGGGGTTGACCTGGTTCTGGATGCTCAGGAGGGTCCGCTTCTGCTGGAACTGAATGCACGACCAGGGCTTGCGATTCAGATGGCAAACGGTCGAGGCCTATTACCGAGATTACGCGCTGTCGAAGCGCTCAAACGCCCCCACTTCCGACCGGAAAAACGCGTTCAGTTCGTGATCAAAGAGTTCAAGGATCTGTAAATAAGGTTATCGCGCTTTAGCGGGACACGACTATGCCCAACGGGAGCACCCAACCGCGTCCGGCGACGGGGCCTGTATAGCCGACGCTGTAGTTTCAGAGCAGGCTCGCCGGACTGCCAGATTGACCATCAAGGCCCTGCGAAGCTGAAGCCGTCGGCTGCATTATCAAAAACAGTCTCCGATGACCGCTGGCAACGACGGTGCTTTTACGACAATCCGCGATATAAAAAAAGGGCCTCCAAAGAGGCCCTTTTTCTGATCACCAACTGCGTTACATCTTGCCTTCCGCGATCAACAACCCACGCTCGTGATTCAAGCCCTTATAAAGGCTGTAACACATCACGAGCAACACGAAGGTAAACGGTAGACCAGCACTCACGGCACCTGCCTGGAGTGCACCGAGCGCATCCCCGCCACCACCGAAGATCAAGGCGGCTGCAATAGCACCTTCCATAACCACCCAGAACACGCGCTGAGACGTCGGTGCATCCACTTTGCCACCAGCGGTGATGCTGTCGACTACCAGCGAACCGGAGTCCGATGAGGTGACAAAGAACACCAACACCAGAATGATCGCCAGGAATGAACTGATCGCTGTAAACGGAATGTTCTCCAACATCTGGAACATCGCCAGGGAAACATCCGTCAACCCACCGGAGGCCAGGGCACCGACATTATTCTGGATCTGATCCAGGGCACTGCCGCCAAACGTGCTCATCCAAAGGACGGTGATCACGGTTGGGACAAGCAGCACGGCGATGATGAATTCACGGACGGTTCTGCCTTTCGAAACCCGGGCGATAAACATACCAACAAACGGTGACCAGGAAATCCACCAGGCCCAATAGAACACCGTCCAGCCGTGGAACCAGGTATCATCTTCGCGACCAAACGGGTTACTGAGAGCGACCATATTGCCCACGTAGGACGATGTAGTCGTCCAGAGCGTCTCAATGATGCTCATGGTAGGACCGGCAAAAATCACAAAGAACAACAGCAGCCCCGCAATCACCATGTTGATGTTGCTCAACACCTTGACGCCACCGTCGAGACCACGAAGCACCGACAGCAACGCTAGAAACGTTACGCCAACGATGATGGCCATCTGGACATTGATGCCGCCAGAAATAGACTCAGGGAACAGGTACGCCAACCCGGCCGATGCCTGCTGGGCGCCGAAGCCCAATGATGTTGCCAGACCAAAGATCGTTGCCACTACGGCGACAATATCGATGATATGACCAGGCCATCCCCAAATCCGGTCACCCAGGATCGGGAAAAAGGCAGAACGGATGGTCAATGGCATGCCTTTGTTGTAGGCAAAAAAGGACAGCGACAAAGCCACAACCGCATAGATGGCCCAAGGATGCAGACCCCAGTGGTACATTGTTGCGCCCATCGCCAGCTTGGCGCCCTCAGGGCTGTTGGCGGCCACGTTCAGTGGCGTGCCGTACCAGTCGGTGTAATAAGCTACTGGCTCGGCAACGGCCCAAAACATGAGACCAATACCCATACCTGCTGCAAACAGCATGGCAAACCACGACATCGTCGAGAATTCGGGCTTGGCATCCATACCCCCGATTCGAATCTTACCCACAGGCATGAAAATTAACGCCAGACAAAACACCACGAACACATTGGCGCTGAGCAAAAAGAACCAATCAAATCCTGCGATGGCACCATTTTTTGCACTGTCCAATATTTCCTTCGAGGCCGAAGGAAATATTAACGTCCCAACCACAAACAATATGATTAAAACGGCTGTTACTGGAAAAACCACGTTATGAAGATCGAGGCCGAATGGAGTGACGTTATCTTGCCCCGCCACATAGTCGGTCTGATATTCGTCTTTGGTAATTTCGCTCACAAGGAGCCTCCTGATTAAGTCTTCTTTGATCGAACGTTTGAATTTAAGCACTCAAAAGTTACGAGATCGTTAGTTTATTGTTTTGAGGTCAAAATATCAAAACTGAACAACTGTAGGGTGTATCCCTATAAATGTAGCCCAAACTTTCCCATAGGGCATTGAATTTGGTGAGCGCGCTAAATATGTTCAACGAATCATCCTCTGGTGTAGTGTCTCCGTACTCACTCACATCAAAATCCAGCCACAAAAAGGAAAACTCAGTGAAGCAAAAGCTGATGCATCGTTTGCCTGCAAGGTACAGCGCCTACACACTCAGCCTGATCGGCTTTGTCGTCTCGATACCCGCTGCCATCGCTTATCCGACATGGACACTGGTGGCGGTCACGCTGGCCCTGCTGTCACTGCTTGGCACTTACGACTTGCTTCAGCGGAAGCGCACCGTCAGCAGAAATTACCCCATCCTTGCCCATGTGCGGTATTTTCTGGAATCCATCGGCCCTGAAATCCGTCAGTACTTTATCCAATCCGATACCGATGAACGACCGTTTTCAAGAGAGCAGCGGGCCATCGTTTACCAGCGGGCCAAGAACGTTCTGGATAAACGCCCATTCGGCTCGCTACAGGAGATGTACAGCGAGGGTTACGAGTGGATGAACCACTCAATGGCGCCCATTGACATCGACAACAGTGACTTTCGAATCGTTATCGGCAAGACCTGCAAGCGTCCATACAACGCCAGCGTTTTCAACATTTCTGCTATGAGCTTCGGGTCGTTGTCGGCAAACGCCATCCTGTCCCTGAATACCGGTGCCAGGAAAGGCGGCTTTTACCACGACACCGGCGAGGGCTCGATATCTCGTTACCATCGCAAACCCGGCGGCGATCTGGTCTGGGAAATTGGTTCCGGCTATTTTGGCTGCCGCAACAAAGATGGCACCTTCAATGAAAAAATGTTTGTAGAAAATGCACGCCTCGACCAAGTCAAAATGATCGAAATCAAACTGTCTCAAGGTGCCAAACCCGGGCACGGCGGCATACTCCCTGCCGCCAAAGTCACGCCGGAGATTGCCGAGGCGCGGGGCGTCGCGGCTGGCGAAGACGTGGTCTCTCCACCCCGACACTCAGCATTTACAACGCCGCTGGAACTGCTGGAATTCATCGAAAAGCTGCGGGATTTATCCGGAGGTAAGCCCGTTGGCTTCAAGCTTGCTCTGGGCCACCCCTGGGAATGGTTTGCGATTGTAAAAGCGATGCTGGAAACTGATAAACGCCCCGATTTCATCGTGGTTGATGGGGGCGAAGGCGGAACTGGGGCAGCACCACTGGAGTTTATTAACCGCCTGGGCATGCCTATGACTGAAGGGCTGCTTCTGGTTCATAACACCCTGGTTGGTGCCAACTTGAGGGAACACATCGCCATCGGGGCAGCCGGCAAAATCACCTCCGCATTCAACATCGCACGGACCCTGGCACTGGGTGCCGACTGGTGCAACGCTGCCCGGGGTTTCATGTTCTCACTGGGCTGCATTCAGGCGATGAATTGCCACACCGACCGCTGCCCCAGCGGTGTAGCGACTCAGAACCCCCAACGTGGCAACAAACTCGACGTAGCCGACAAGAGTGAACGAGTGTACAACTTCCACAAGAACACCCTGGACGCTCTTTCAAACCTGATTGGAGCCGCTGGACTCAAGCATCCCTCAGAGCTCGGCCCCGAACACATACTGCGAAGGGTTTCCAAAAACGAAGTGCAGCCTTATATGGACCTGTTCAATTTCCTGGAACCCGGCGTCCTGGTGGATGGCCACACTAACAATCCGGTTTTTGAGAAATACTGGAACGAGGCTCAACCCGACAGTTTTGAGCCGCCAGCCTTTATCGTCAAATTGCGAGACACCAAACTGCACTAACTGGAGTTAAGCGGGTCGCCCCGCCGGAACCAGGCCCATGACGTTAGCATCCGCAGAAAAACCAGACACAAAAAAGCCGTCAACAAGTGACGGCTTTTTTGATTTAATTGGTCGGGACGGCAGGATTTGAACCTGCGACCCTCTGCACCCCATGCAGATGCGCTACCAAGCTGCGCCACGCCCCGATTCGCACGGCCAAAGAGAGTAATCTCAATGGCTTAGCGGGAGCGAAGTCTACACCAGGTCACCCTAAAAATAAACAGCCAATCACGCAGATTATTGAATTGCCCTTCAATCAGGCCACCCCAATCAAATCGAGACTTCCTGTGAGGTCGACCTAGTGGGTCGGCGCATTCAACACGGTCAGTACTTCTTCCAGCTCAGTAATCATCTGCCGGATGAGTTGCTTGTACTGTGACGTATCGTCTTTAATTTCGTGACTGCTCAGTTTTTGCTTCGCGCCGCCAATCGTGTAGCCCTGATCGTAGAGTAGGCTCCGGATCTGGCGTATGGTCAAAACATCGGCACGCTGATAATAACGGCGGTTACCCCGACGTTTGACAGGTGACAGCTGTGGAAACTCCTGCTCCCAGTAACGCAAGACATGAGCCTTTACCGCACACAGATCGGCAACCTCTCCGATGGTGAAATAACGCTTTCCGGGTATTGCAGGTAATTCGTTGTTATGACTGGGTTCCAGCATACGCTTCTACTTTTTGCTTTAGTTTTTGTCCTGGGCGAAACGTAACGACACGCCTGGCGCTAATTGGAATTTCTTCGCCGGTTTTGGGGTTCCGTCCCGGTCGCTGCTTCTTGTCACGAAGGTCAAAATTGCCAAACCCAGACAATTTGACCTGCTCGTTGTGACTGAGAGCGTCTCTGATTTCATCGAAAAAAGCTTCTACCATTTCCTTGGCTTCACGTTTATTGAGGCCTAACTCCTCATACAGCCGCTCGGCCATTTCCGCCTTCGTCAAAGCCGCCATTCATCAACTCCTCAGTGTTGCTTCAAGCTCTTTCTGCAGTGCAGTTATTACACTGTCGAAGAGCGCATGCACCTCATCATCATTGAGCGTACGTTCCGGATGCTGCCAGAACAGGCTAAGGGCGAGGCTGCGGTTGCCTTCACCCAGACTTTCACCCTCATACACATCAAACGCACGCAGCGCAGTGAGACGCTCACCAGCGTATTGCTTAACAACACGCTCCACGTCTGCAAACGCAACGTCGCTTCCGATAATAATAGCCAAATCACGCCGAACTTCAGGGTATTTTGAAAATTCTTTGAAATTAGGCACATATCCGGAAAGCACTGGATTCAAGAATAGCTCAAACACAAGGATCGTGCCATTCAGGTCAAGACTTTTCTGCACCTGCGGGTGCAAGACACCAAACCAACCCACTGACTGTCCATTTAACTGAAGCTCGGCGGTTTGGCCCGGATGCAGCGCTGGGTGCTGGCCAGCACTGAAGTCAACACTAACCCCCAGCAACCGAAAGAGAGATTCCAGCTCACCCTTAACATCAAAAAAATCTGCATTTCTTCGGCCATTGGCCCAGTTTTCAGGCAATTGGTCGCCAGTAACCACCCCTGCCAGCATCGGTTGCTGATCGATTCCATCGCCGTTCCTGATAAAGCGCAGCCCGGTTTCGAACAGTCTCACCCGCGACTGCTGGCGTTTCTGGTTATAGCCCACCGTCTTGAGCAAGCCACTCCATAAAGTGGTTCGCATAACCGCCAGGTCAGCGGATATCGGATTAGCCAGCGCAATGCCCTGGTGGCCGGGGTCTATCAGCCCCTGGATCTTGGGATCCACGAAGCTGTAAGTGATCGCCTCCTGGTAGCCCTGGGATACAAAGAAATCCTGTATCGCCGAAATCGGACGCATTGCTTCCGGTTCTGGCCGCAGCTCCAGAGAACCTTCAACCTGAGTTACCGGCAGATTTTTGTAGCCAAAAATTCGGCCTATCTCTTCAATCAAATCGACTTCAATTGAAATATCGGGCCGGAAACTGGGCACTCGCACCCGCCAGCCACCTTTCAGCAGCTTATCGATGTGCAAGCCTAGCCGCGTGAGGATCTCCTCCACAGTGGTACGGTCAATCTCCACACCCAGTACGTCGGCAACCAGCTGCTCACGAAGGTCAATCACGTGGGCTTTGGGTAAATGCTCATCACTGACCACTTCCACGATCTCGCCCGGCTCTCCGCCAACAATTGACATCAGCAGCTCCGTCGCTCGCTCCATCGCGTTGTGCGCAAGCTCATAGTCAACGCCCCGCTCAAAGCGGTGAGACGCGTCGGTATGCAGGCTGTAGTGGCGGGCCTTGCCGGCCAATAAAATCGGATCGAAATAGGCGGCTTCCAGTACTAGGTCACGGGTTCTGGCACTGACGCCCGAATGCTCTCCCCCCATGATGCCTGCAATTGCCATCGGCTTTTCGTGATCGGCAATCACCAGCGTGTCTTGGGTTAACGTGACTTCCTGGCCGTCGAGCAGCACCAGTTTTTCATTCGCCTCGGCCCACCGGACCACAATCCCGCCTTTGATTTCATCCCGGTCAAAGGCATGCATTGGCTGACCTTGCTCCAACATCACGTAATTGGTCACATCCACGGCGGGATCAATGGAACGGACACCCGATCGGCGCAATTTTTCCTGCATCCAAAGCGGTGCCTGGGCGCTTAAATCAACGTTCCGCAACACTCGACCCAGGTATTTTGGGCATCCTTCCGGGGCCGTGACAGCGATATCGACAACCTCCGAATGCACCGAGGGTACCGGTGTGATCTCCGGTCCTTCCGCAACTAGTTGGTTGAGCACACCGACTTCTCGGGCAATGCCCCGGATTGACAGACAGTCACTCCGATTGGGCGTAAGGTCGACGTCGACGGTCACGTCATTCAAGCCCAGATACTCAGCAACATCATCACCTACAGGCGCCTCGGCCGGCAGTTCCATCAGACCATCATGGCTGTCCGACAGACCGAGTTCCGATTCAGAGCACAGCATGCCTTGCGACGCCTGTCCCCGAAGTTTGGCTTTCTTTATTTTGAAATCGCCGGGCAACACCGCACCCACAACCGCAAAGGGTACTTTCATCCCTTCTCGAACATTCGGCGCGCCACACACAACCTGCACCGTCTCGCCACCACCGGCCACCTGGCAAACCCGCAGTTTGTCGGCATCGGGGTGCTCAACCACTGAGACCACTTGACCCACAACGACCCCGGAAAATTTGCCCGCAACGGGTTCAATGCCGTCAACCTCAAGTCCTGCCATGGTGATCTGATGCACAAGCGCATGTGTATCGCTGGCAGGGTTAACCCATTCTCGCAGCCATTGTTCACTAAATTTCATGGTCTAAACCTTGTCCTGATTCGGTGTCGCCGTATCGATGATGTTCCACCGCCCTTCTGCGGGCGCTATCGGAACTGGCGTAAAAACCGCAAGTCGTTATCAAAAAACATACGGAGGTCATTGACGCCGTACCGCAGCATGGCCAATCGCTCTACTCCGAGACCGAATGCAAAACCGCGATAGACCTCTGAATCCACACCACAGTGCTCGAATACCTTAGGATGGACCATACCGCAGCCCATGACCTCCAGCCATTTGACGCTGCCGTCCGCTTCACGGCCCCACTCGATATCAACTTCGGCGGACGGCTCTGTAAACGGGAAATAAGAGGGTCGGAAGCGAACCTGCAAGTCTCGCTCAAAGAACACACGAAGAAATGCCTCCACGGTACTTTTCAGATCCGCAAAGCTGACGTTCTTCTCAACCAGCAAACCCTCGACCTGATGGAACATCGGTGTGTGTGTCATGTCCGAGTCGCAACGATAAACGCGCCCAGGGCATATCATCCGAAACGGCGGCTCTGACGTGGCCATGGTCCGGATTTGAACGGGCGAGGTGTGGGTGCGCAACAGCGTGCCGGGGTCGAAGTAGAAGGTGTCGTGCATCGCGCGCGCGGGATGGTGCCCGGGAATGTTCAGCGCTTCAAAGTTGTGGTAGTCGTCTTCGATCTCCGGACCCTGCTCGACGGTGTAACCGGCTTTGGCGAAGAATCGCTCAATACGCTGCAAAGTTCTGGTCACCGGGTGCAAGCCACCCAGATCCTGACCTCGGCCTGGCAAGGTCACGTCAATGGACTCGCCAGCCAGCTTCTGCGCCATGGCCGACGTTTCCAGTTCATTGCGACGGGCATTGATGGCCTGTTCAACCTGACCCTTGGCATCATTGATTTTCTGGCCCGCGGCTGGCCGCGCTTCAGCAGAAAGCTTACCCAGGGTCTTGGCCTGCAGGGTGATGACACCTTTCTTACCCAGGTACTCAACACGTATCTGATCCAGCGCCGGCAAATTGTCGGCACTCGCGACCGCAGCCAGCCCATCCTGAACAAGTTGCTCCAGGTTTTCCATTGACCCTGCTCCAAATCTGAATATGGGGCGTTACGAAAGCGCTCAAAAGGCTTTCCCAAGAATGCATCAGTCAAAAAAATAGGGGAAGAGCACCACGCTCTTCCCCTATTACCGAGCGCCCTATGCAGGGCGCCCTATCGACCGTCAATCGATGAAAGAGCTTAAGCCGTCAGAGACGCTTTTGCTGTTTCGACAACAGCAGAAAATGCTTGCTGCTCGTTCATGGCCAAATCGGCCAGAACTTTACGATCGATTTCAACGTTCGCCTTTTTCAGGCCAGCGATCAGACGGCTGTATGACAGGCCGTTGGCACGGGCTCCCGCATTGATGCGAGCAATCCACAGTGCACGGAACGCACGCTTCCGGTTACGACGGTCACGGTAGGCATATTGACCGGCTTTGATTACCGCTTGTTTGGCTACGCGGTAAACACGACTGCGAGCACCGTAATAACCTTTGGCCTGACTAAGAATCTTCTTGTGACGACGACGAGCGACGACACCACGTTTTACGCGAGGCATAGTTTAATCCTTCTCTTTAACCAGTAAGCGCTTTAAAGCGCGATCATACGTTTGACGGAAGCCACATCAGATTTGGCAATCAGCTTAGTACCACGAAGCTGACGCTTACGCTTAGGGCTCTTCTTGGTCAAAATATGACTGGTGAAGGACTGCTTGTGCTTGAAGCCGTTGGCGGTCTTCTTGAACCGCTTAGTGGCCCCGCTTTTGGTTTTCATCTTGGGCATTTTATAACTCCGCATTCTCTTTTAGTGTCAATTGTGTCCCTGAACGACAAATCCCCCGCTCAAATGTCGGGGGACAAGTGATTCCCTCAGGTTCACTTCTTTTTGCGGGGTGCCACAACCATGGTCATCTGGCGGCCTTCCATTTTCGGCCGCTGTTCTACCTGGGCAAGCTCTTCAATGTCCGCTTCCACACGATTCATGAGCTTCATACCAATTTCTTGGTGAGCCATTTCACGTCCGCGAAAGCGAATAGTGATTTTGCCGCGGTCCCCATTCTCAAGGAAACGTACCAGGTTGCGTAGTTTTACCTGATAATCCCCTTCTTCGGTGCCCGGCCGGAACTTGACTTCCTTAACCTGCACCTGCTTCTGCTTTTTCTTCGCAGCCGCTTTTGCTTTCTTCTCTTCGAAGATTTTTTTACCGAAGTCCATGATTTTACAGACGATCGGATCGGAATCCGTGATCTGAACCAGATCCAGAGAGGCCTCTTCCGCCTGTTTAAGGGCTTCCTCAATCGTCACAATCCCTACCTGATCACCCTCGGCATTGATGAGACGAACCTCTGTGGCTTGAATATTATCATTGATTGACGCGCGTGGGGCGCGACTCCGATTCGCTCGCTGTTTAATAATCAGTTCTCCGTTTTGGTTCTGCCTTTGCGTTTGATATCGTCAGCCAACAAGGCCTCAAACGCTTCCAGCGTCATGGTTCCGAGATCTTCACCTTTGCGGGTTCTCACCGCAACGGCGTTATTGTCGACTTCTTTATCGCCGACAACGATCAGATACGGAACCTTGTTAATAGTATGCTCGCGGATTTTAAAGCCGATCTTCTCGTTTCTCAAGTCAGCATTTACCCGATAACCCAATGATTCCCATTTTTTTGCTATTTTTTGGCTATATTCACGCTGATTATCGGTAATATTCATCACCGCAATCTGTGTCGGCGCCAACCAGGCCGGGAATGCACCTTCATACTCTTCAATCAAAATACCAATAAAGCGCTCAAAGGAACCCAAGACGGCGCGGTGTAACATCACGGGAGTGCGACGCTCGGAATTATCCGCTACGTATTGCGCACCCAAACGACCCGGCATTGAGAAATCCACCTGAACAGTACCGCATTGCCAGACTCGGCCGATACAGTCTTTCAAAGAAAATTCTATCTTGGGCCCGTAAAATGCGCCCTCGCCTGGCAACAATTCCCAGTCCACACCTTCGCGGTTCAACGCTTTTTCGAGCGCCGCTTCCGACTTGTCCCAGACTTCGTCGGACCCAACCCGCTTTTCAGGGCGCGTTGACAACTTGTACAGAATTTCGGAAAAGCCGAAGTCGGCATAAACTTCGTGCAGCAGATCAATAAAAAGCGACACTTCTTCCTGGATCGCATTTTCTTCACAGAAAATATGCGCATCGTCCTGGGTAAACCCGCGCACACGCATCAGGCCATGAAGCGCACCGGACGCTTCATTCCGATGGCAAGATCCGAATTCGGCCAACCGTAATGGCAGGTCTTTATAACTCTTGAGCCCCTGATTGAACACCTGAATATGGCATGGGCAGTTCATTGGCTTGATGGCGTAGTCGTGTTTTTCCGACTCGGTGGTAAACATGTCATCACGGAACTTGTCCCAATGCCCGGATTTCTCCCAAAGCACCCGGGATACCACTTGCGGTGTCTTGATCTCCTGATAACCATGACGGCGCAGGGTTTGGCGAAGGTATTGCTCAATTTCCTGATAAATCGCCCAGCCATCCGGGTGCCAGAAAACCATCCCCGGCGCCTCTTCCTGCATATGGAACAGGTTGAGTTTTTTACCGATTTTCCGGTGATCTCTCTTCTCCGCCTCTTCCAGGCGATTCAGGTACGCCTTAAGGTCTTTCTTGTTTCCCCAGGCAGTGCCGTAAACCCGCTGAAGCTGCTCATTGCTGGTATCACCACGCCAATAGGCACCGGCGACCTTAGTGAGCTTGAAGGCTTTCAGCTTGCCCGTGCTGGGCACGTGGGGGCCGCGGCAGAGATCGACAAAATCGCCCTGCTGGTAAAACGAAAGATCTTCTTCGCCAGGGATGTCCTGGATAATACGGACTTTGTATTCCTCACCCATGCTCTCAAACAGCTGGACAGCTTCGTCTCGCGACATGACAGAGCGAGAGACGGCAAGGTCCTGCTTGGAAAGCTCTTCCATCCGCTTCTCAATGCTGCTTAGGTCTTCATTGGTGAAGGGACGGTCAAATTTGAAGTCGTAGTAAAACCCGTTTTCGATAACCGGCCCGATAGTCACCTGGGCAGCAGGAAACAGCTCTTTAACCGCCATTGCCAGCAAGTGCGCAGTGGAGTGACGAACAATATCAACACCGTCGTCATCGCGCTCAGTCACAATGGCGAGCTCGGCGTCTTCCGAAATGAGATAACTGGTGTCCACCAGGGTGCCATTAACGCGTCCAGCGAGGGCCGCTTTCGCAAGACCCGCGCCGATATCGGCAGCAACATCATAAACGGTAACGGACTCGGCAAAACTGCGGTGACTGCCATCCGGCAGAGTAACAACAGGCATTCGGGGTAACTCCTATCAGCGGTGATCCGTACCAAAGACCACGTGTTTACATAGACCGCGTTACGATCGCGGTTTGAAAGCACGCCAGTCTATCAGCTCACCGCTGATGTTGTCATGTTACCCGCCGGTTTTACCGATATATTCAGGCAGATAGCCCCCTGTCTTCGTCTGTCCTCCGGCGGAACTGATTAAAGGCAACCAGCCCGAGCAGGATCAACGCGGGAATGAACATCAGCTCCTTGGGAGGACGCTGAAGCTCCATCAGGTAGGCATCAATCGTCCAGCCAAATTGAATACCGGCATCTTCGGCCGGACTATCAAACTGTACGAAGTCCACCATCATCCTGTCGCCGTCCGGGCTTAGCTCCATACCGGTCTTTTCGAGCCGCTCTTTTGGCGTAGCTGCACCCGGAATGGCCAACTGCAGGTAGGTTGACACCTCTGTGCCGTCAATCGTCATGCCCGAGGCCTTAATAATGATTTCCTGGTCGGCCGGCACCGTCTCCAGGTGCTCGACAATACTGACCGCCGAACGCTCTTCGGTTGGCGGATATATCATGTCCCACCAGTACCCCGGCCGGAAGAGCGTGAAGGTAATCACCAGCAGCAGCGCGGTCTCCCAGACTCGACTTTTGGTGAACCAATACCCCTGAGTGGCGGCAGAAAAAACCAGCATCGCCGTCACCGCGCTGGCGATCGTAACCAGCAGGTCAAACCACCCAGTCAGTCCGATCAACAGTAGCTGGGTATTAAAGATAAACATGAACGGCAAAATGGCTGTTCGGATATCGTAGGTAAAACCCTGAATCCCCGTCTTGATCGGATCTGCTCCGGAAATCGCGGCGGCCGCATAAGCGGCCAACCCCACGGGCGGCGTATCATCCGCCAGTATTCCGAAGTAAAACACAAATAGATGGACCGCAATCAATGGCACCAGCAGACCATTTTGAGCGCCGAGGGTCACAATGACCGGCGCCATCAGGGTCGAGACTACGATGTAGTTTGCCGTGGTGGGCAGCCCCATTCCCAGCAGCAGGCTTATAAAGGCTGTGAACACCAGCATCAGCATGAGATTGCCGCCCGAGATAAACTCGACGAACTCCGTCATCACCAGGCCGATACCCGTCAGTGTCACCGTTCCTACAACGATACCGGCGGTTGCCGTTGCAACACCAATACCCACCATGTTGCGTGCACCCGTGGCGAGTGAGTGTATCAGCTCTGAAATGCCCTGTTTGAAGGGTTCAAGAAGTGGACCGGACTTGCGGAAAAAGGTTTGCAAAGGCCGTTGCGTCACCACAATGAAAATCATGAACACAGTGGCCCAAAATGCCGACAGCTGCGGCGAGAAACGCTCTACGGTTAGACACCAGACCAACACCACAACCGGTAGCAGGAAGTACAGACCGGTTTTGACCGTCGGCCCCACCGGCGGCAACGTTTCGGCAGGGTCATTGGGGTCATCCTCTTCCAACTCGGGGAACCGAGCGGAATAGGCAACCAGCGCAATGTAAATACCGACAACTGCGGGCGACAGAACCCACATCGCCTTGTCACCGAAAATATCTTTCGTCCACCCGATACCGTAATAAACGAGAAAGGTCAGTACGCTCAGGCCAATCAACATCATTACCCACGTCAACATACGCTGGGCAAGAGTCGGTTTGTCCAGCCGCTCAATGCCTTTCATCTTGAGTTTGCAGGCCTCCAGGTGAACGATGTAGATCAGCGCAACATAGGAAATCAGCGCGGGCAGGATGGCGTGCTTAATGACCTCCAGATAGGAAATACCCACATATTCCACCATCAGGAAGGCAGCGGCCCCCATAATCGGTGGCGTCAGTTGCCCATTGGTTGAAGCGGCGACTTCCACGGCGCCCGCTTTGGTTGCGGGGAAGCCCACTCGCTTCATCAGCGGAATAGTAAACGTGCCCGTGGTCACAACATTGGCAATGGAGGAGCCTGAAATTATACCGCTAAGACCACTCGAGACGACCGCGGCTTTGGCAGGTCCCCCTCGCATGTGCCCCAACATGGCGTAGGCAATTTGTATGAAGTAGTTACCGGCACCGGCTTTCTCCAGCAGTGCGCCAAATAGAACAAATAAAAATACAAAGCTGGTGGATACCCCGAGCGCAACACCAAACACGCCCTCGGTGCCAAGCCACTGATGCGAAGCCAGTTTGTTGAGGCTTACGCCACCGTGCGCTATCACGGATGGCATATACGGTCCCGCCAGGGAATAGAAAATAAACACCATGGCGACAATGGCCAGCGGCAACCCCAATGCGCGCCGAGTCGCTTCCAGCAACAACACCAAGCCACCCATGGCGACAACAATATCCGTGGTAGTAGGAGCGCCAGGACGACCGGAGAGCTCTTCATAGAAGATGTAGAGGTAGCCGGCGGCAAACGCGGCGGCCAGTGCCAGCACCCAGTCAAAAATGGGCACTTTTTCGATATGCCGCCCCCTGAACATAGGGAAAGCAGAAAATGCGAGAAACGCAGCAAAAGCAAGATGGATCGATCGCGCTTCCGTGGAGTTCAAGATTCCGAATTCAAAAATAAATGGCAGCGGAGAGGCAATCCAGAGCTGAAACAGTGACCAGCACAGTGGAACAATAAATAGCAGCACTGCCGCCGGTCCCGTGAGGGCTCGCCCACCGGTCTCCGTTTGAAGGACTTCGCTGATTTTTTTGATATCTGCCTGGTCTGAAGAAGCAGTCGGCTCGCCGTTAGCCATAATAAGATCCCGCTTTTACAACTGAGGTGGTAGAACCAAAATGACCGGGCGCATCAAGTGATCGCCCGGTCATACTTGCGACACGACTTATTTCAGCAAACCGGCTTCTTTGTAGTACTTCTCTGCCCCTGGGTGAAGCGGAGCACTCAGCGCATCCGATACCATCTCGGATTTTTCGAGATTTCCGAACGCAGGATGGAGACGCTTAAAGCTGTCAAAGTTCTCGAAAACCGCCTTGACCACTGCGTACACCACGTCATCGGCTACGTCCGAAGAGGTAACAAACGTTGCCGCCACACCAAAGGTGGTGGTGTCATCATCGTTACCGCGATACATACCGCCCGGAATTGTTGCTACGCGGTAGTAAGGGTTGTCAGCCACCAGTTTTTTCGTGGCATCGTTATCGACGTTGACCAGGACGCTGTCGCACGAGGTCGTCGCTTCCTTGATTGACCCGGAGGGATGACCAACGGTATAGAAGAAAGCATCGATATTGCCGTCACACAACGCTTGCGACTGTTCGGCCGCCTTCAGCTCGGCTGCCAGTGCAAACTTGTCCATGGTCCAGCCCATTTCCGACATCAGCACTTCCGCTGTAGCCCGCTGACCTGAGCCCGGATTACCGACCGACACACGCTTACCTGCCAGGTCCTCAAAGTTTCTGATATTTGAGCCCTTACTGGCCACGACGGTGAATGGTTCCGGATGAAGAGAGAACACCGCTCTGAGCTTTTTGTTTGGGCCGTCGCTGGCAAATTCGCTGGTGCCATTATAAGCGTGGAACTGCCAATCCGACTGAGCAACGGCAAGATCCAGCTCGGCCTGACGAATGGCGTTGAGGTTGTAAATTGAACCACCGGTGCTCTCTACGGAACAACGAATGCCGTGATCCTTGCGATCCATATTAACCAACCGGCAGATCGCGCCACCTGCAGGATAATAGACACCGGTCACCCCGCCGGTACCTATGGTAATAAAGCGCTGCTCTTCCGCGGAAACGACGCCGGACGCAGAGCCCAGTCCAATAGCAGCGGTTAGTGCGAGTGTTGAAAATCCAGATCGAAATGACATGATCAATTCCTTATTTATTCATTTTATTTCGTCGCCTGTTTTTACAAACAGACACACGCTTCGCTCACTTTAAAACATAGTTCAATCTGGCCACGAAATAAAGAATGGTTTAGTTCGCTAACTACATGAGCAGCAAAAAAAAAGCCCGCGGATGCGGGCTTTTATCCAAGACTTTTTTTAATTTATTTAGCGCGGGCTTTCGCCAACATGCGGTCCGGACGCAGGAGGAAGCGCGCCAACGCTGGCAGCAACCAAATTGCGCCAACCATATTCCACAGGAACATGAAGAACAGCAAGAAGCCCATGTCGGCCTGGAATTTAATCGGTGAGAATATCCAGGTCACAACACCAAGACCCAAGGTAACACCCGTGAATACCACGGCTTTACCCGTCGAACGTAGAGTCTCAAAGTACGCTTCCTGAAGCGTCTTACCCTCAAGCAAATAATGCTCAAGCTTGCTGTAAATATAGATACCGTAGTCGACACCAATACCGACACCCAGGGCAATTACAGGCAAGGTCGCAACCTTAATACCAATCCCCGACACCGACATGATGGCTTCGCACAGAATCGAAGTTAGCCCCAAAGGCACAACAATGCAGATGACCGCCCGAATGGATCGGAAGGTAATGAGGCAAAGCAGACTCACAACGCCATAGACAAACATCAACATCATGTTTTTAGCGCTGGAAATCACCTCATTGGTAGCCGCCTCAACACCCGCGTTACCCGCCGCCAGCAGGAAGGTATATTCATCATTGTTGTTCTCTTCTGCAAAGGCCTCCACCTGTTCGACGGCAGCATCAAGCGTTTCGGCTTTGTGGTCTTCAAGGAAGACCAGTAGTGGTGTCAGACTGCAGTTGGTATTGATCAAACCGCTGGGCGCAGAACGTATAGAGGCGTTGATAATGGTTTGGTTACGGGAAATCTCGTACCACTTCCAGTTACCTTCATTGAGAGCCTTGGTGACCACTTTAGAGACATCCGCCAGGGATACTGACGACTGAACACCTGGCGTGTTCTGAAGCTCCCACTGTAGACGGTCCATCGCACGCAACACATTGTACTGGGTACATTGTTCCGGCGCGGTTTTAACCATGACAACGAGCACGTCCGCACTGGTCGAGTAATTGTCGATAATGTACGCGTTATCTTTATTGTAACGAGAGTCTGCACGCAGCTCAGGTGCACCCTGGTCCAGGTCACCCACCTTTAGCCCCTGTTTGTAGTACAAACCCAGGCCAAGACCAATAACCGCAATCAGCAAAGAGATCGGCGCCACACTGGGATGTGCAAAGTAGGACATCACGCGCCATTTACGATCCTGCTTTTCCCCATGATTCTGAACATGGCGCACGCCGCCTTTCGTAATGCCTATGTAAGACATAATCAGCGGATGCAGAACCAGGTTCGTGACAATCACGATCGCCACACCCAAGCCGGCCGCAACCGCAAGGTCTTTGATGACGTCGACTTCAATGAACAACAGGGTCAGGAAGCCAAAGGCGTCTGAAATCAGTGCCAGCATGCCCGGAATGTAAAGGGCGCGGAACGCAAGGCGCGCAGCGGTGATCGGATCAAAGCCTTTAGCAGCCTCGATTGCCATGGCATTGACCACCTGAACACCATGACTGATACCGATGGCGAACACCAGGAAAGGCACCAGTACTGAATAGGGGTCCAAACCGTAACCCAGCAGCTTAAGTGCCCCCAGTTGCCAGAATACCGCGACAATGGACGAGAACACCGGCACCAGGGTTCCGGCGACGCAACGTGAGTACCAGAACAGCAGAATGGTGGTCAGCAGAATAGTGATACCTGCAAACCAGGCGATTGCACCAATACCTTCAATCAGATCACCGACTTTCTTGGCGAACCCGACGATGTGGATGCCGATGTTATCGTTCTGGGCTTCGTACTTGGCCCGGATTTTCTCTTCCAACTGTTTCGAAAACGCGGCGTAATCCAGCGGCTTACCCGTGCTCGGATCGCTTTCATACAAAGGTGCATAGACAATGGTCGACTGGAAATTATCCGCAACCAACCGGCCTACTTCACTGGAGCGCAAAATATTCTGACGCAGTTGTTCAAGACTCTCACGGCTGCCATCGTAAGCATCCGGAATGACGGTACCACCCTGAAAACCCTGCTCCGTAACCTCAACCCAACGGACGTTTGACGTCCACAACGACTTGAGCCCAGAGCGGTCAACACCGTTTAAGTAGAAAACCTCATCGGTAATCTGCTTCAGCGTTTCCATGTACTCTTTGGTGAAAATGTCACCCTCTTTTACTTCGACCGCAATACGCACGAAGTTGCCGAGGTTCTCCAGGTCGTTTCGATGCTCAAGCATGTTAACGATGTAGGGATGTTCGAGCGGAATCATCCGCTCAAAGCTCGCATCGGGCTGAATCTTGATTGCGTTGTAGCCCAGGAAAAGCGTCAGAAAAAGAAACGCTATCAATATGATCGCCCGGTTATTAAAGATAAGTCGTTCCAGGAACGGCTCAGCTTTTGGCGTCGTTATATAATGTTCGCCCTTATCGTGCTTCGGGTTGGACATTCAATGACCCTCTTAATTCGTTCTGTTCTTGCCACATCAGGGCGTGATTAAAGGTTCTTTCCGGTGGCATCTGCGTTGGCAACACCACTTTCGCCCAGTAGCACCAGACGGTCCTGCGATACCGGGACGACGGTCATCAGGCCTTCCCGGTCACGACGGAAATAACTACCGAAAGTCTCACCACCATCGGTGCTGACCAATACGGCCCCACCGTTGCCGACAAGAATGATGCGGCCATCCTTTGCAACGGCACCGCCGTTGAGAGTAGAGCCGGCCTCATTGGGAACCGTTGTCCAGTTGGTACCAAGGTCAGTCGAAAGAAAAATATTGCCCCGCAAACCGAACGCAAGCATTTCGTTTACATTCCCGGTGCCAATCACGCCAAAGAATGAACCGGTGTAGGGGCTCTCCTTCTTCTCCCAGGTGTCGCCGTTGTCTGTCGAGACGAGAATCAAGCCGCTTTCACCCACAATCACAAGGGCGCCGCCGGTTATTCTGGAAATCCCGTTGAGGTGATAGCCGGTCGAGTTATCAACCTGATCTGACCAGTCTTTCCAAGTCTCACCGCCGTCGGTGGTGCGAAAAATCATGCCGTAGGCGCCGATCACGAAGCCGTGGTTCTCATTCTCAAACCAAACGTCGAGCATCGGGTTGACGGGCCCCACGTCCAGATCTGCTTCCATGTTTTCAAGCGTGAAGTAGACATCATCCAGCGCCCACTGCAGGTCTTCCTGCTGATCTTCCGGCGCGCTTTCGAGCTCCTCTTCAAGCTCTGTAATCCGCTCTTCCTTGGCCGCAATGGCAAGCTTGGCGGCTTCTATGCCGTCCATCTGAACAGCCCAGGTTTCGCCGGCATCCGATGAGTGCAACACGACACCGCTATGCCCAACAGCCCAGCCATGGGTTGCGGTTGGAAAGCTGATAGCGGTCAAAGTCATGGAGACGGGCACCTGCCCTTGAGTCCAGGATTTTCCGTCATCGTCTGAATAAATAATGTGCCCGCGTTCACCCACCGCGACGATTCGCTCACCAGCCGTTGCCACGTCATTGAGCAGGTATTCTGCTGCCAACGTTGTCGACCGTGCGGGTGTCTCTAGCACATCCCCAATAGCGACCACCGATGGAGCCGCTGCCAAAAGGGACATGCCCAGGCAAACCGCTCCGATAGTCTTGCGCGTTAACCGTGTAGCCATTCAGATTGCCTTCATGTTGTGTTGTTTCAGTGACTCTGATGCAGATCCGTTTTCCGGATCCTTACAATGCAAATGCTGGCGCCTGTCAGGGCACCAGCATTTATCAAGACAGCAAGCTGTTCATTTGCTGCGTCTTTCCGACCTTATCGAACACTCCTGCGGCGGAGCGCAGCGGGAGAAAAGTAGCGTTTATTCGGCACATCGTCGGTGAATACACGTGTTTGGGGCTCCTCCGTATCGAGACCCAACACATGGTACCGACGCGCCTGAAGATCATGGTAGATGTCCAGGACTGTCCAGGTTCCGGGCAATTCATAGTAATTTTTTGGCAACCCAACCGTCACTCGCCATAGCTCGCCACGTCCGTCGTACTGGTCCACCATCACGGTATTCCAGCTATCTTCGTCGACATAAAAACGGCGTTTGGCGTAAATATGACGCTCACCTTTTTTCAGGGTCGCTTCCACCACATGAACGCGGTGGAGTTCCCAGCGAGTCAGGTCAGGATTGACGTGCGACACACCCAGAACTTCCGAGTATGGCAGACCTTTCTCACCAATTTCATAGTTATTGTACGGAATGTACATTTCCCGCATGCCTTCATAACGCCAGTTGTAACGATCAAGGGCACCATTAAAGACATCGGTGTCGTCTGCGGTACGAAGATTGTCGGCAGCGGCAATGGGTGAGTCATACCCCAGGTTCGGCGCCCGACGCACCCGTCGCTGACCTGCATTGTAGCCCCAGCCATTCCGCGGGTTAACAATCTGGTTCAGGGTTTCGTGAACCAGAATCGCACCACCGGCCAGACGCGGCGGGGATTGGGTGAACGAAAGGTAGTAGAAAATGATGTTTTCCAGGTCCTTTTCGCTGCCTTCAGGATTATAAAAATTGAAGAACGCTTCCTGCTGCGAGGTGACCAACGAGTAATCGCCATTCTGTTGGACAGCCACTTCACTTGAGCGCCGCGTAATCGAAATGCCGCGCCACCGGGTCAAGTGGTTCCATATTACCTGCCACGCCTTCTGTTCATTGTTGCCGTGCAGGATTGGGAACGGATAGCCACCATAAGCACCGTCCAGACCCTCACCTTGACCTACGACTTCAGCGCTGGTGGCATTTTCACGGGTATTTTTTTCAACAAAAGCTGGCACTGAGTGCGTTCGACGACTTTCATAGACAGGGACGTTGAAAGTTGTCGGATAGGTGTCCAACAGTGCCTTTACACCGTCCGACAGGAATTTCCCGTATTGGTCCACGTTTCGGGCATCTATGGTAAACAACACCTGATCGTCCGGAAATGGATTAATGTGGTGCTGTCCAGAACCTTTGTAGCCTGCGGGTGGCTTGGTTATGCCACCGGTCCATGCCGGAATGGTTCCGGCAGCGTTGCCCTTTTTGGGAGACCCGAAGGGGGTAAGTTCATTACCAAGCCTGGCCGCCTCACTGGAGGAGACTGCGGCAAATACCGGAGTTGCAACGACTGAGATAGCGAAAAGACCGCCAAAAAGCCAGTTCTTGTTGAATGTCATTTGTCGGACCCTAGATGCGTCTGAAAGCCTTTAAGGCTTCTAATTATTGTAATTTACTGCGGTCTCAGGTTAGCTGATCGGATTAAATTGTCCATCGACCGAAAGTGCGATTTTGTATCCAAGTGATACCTTACGTTAGCTTTAAGGCTCGCGTCTCACGGATTAAATCGCACTTCCAGGCCCGGCTCTTTAATCGGCCAAACTCTTGTGGACCACTTCATAAACGTCCATCGACAAGCCTTTCTTATCCCTCAGTGTTTCCAGCGCGGAGCGCATTCCATCCCGGTACACCTCCGTGTACTTGCGCCAGCGCGTGAGTGGCGACACCAAACGAGCGGCGATTTGTGGATTACTATCGTCCAAGTGATTGATATGTTTTGCCAAAAACCGATAGCCCGAGCCATCTTGAGCGTGGAAATTAACCAAATTCTGGCCAGCAAACACACCCACCACCGCTCGCACTTTGTTCGGGTTCTTCCAATCAAAGGCCGGGTGGTCCAGCAATTTGCTGACGGCCGCCAACCCTCCTGTGCGCGGGCTGCTGGTCTGGACCGAAAACCACTGTTCAACAACTTGCGGGTCTTGCTGCCACTGCTGGTAAAACTCGCTCAACGCAACCTCTCGGTCAGCCTCAAAGTCTGAATTCACCAGAGCTCGCAAGGCGCCAAACTGATCCGTCATGTTGGTCGCGTCTCTAAACTGGCGCTTGGCCAATATCCGCCCTTCTTCATCATTGACCTGGAGCAGCCAGGCCAATGCGGTATTGCGAAGAGCCCGCCGTGCTATTGCCTCGGATGTCGGCTCGTAAGGCCCGATGTCGAGATTGCGATGGTAGCAGGCCACCAGCTCATCTCTCAGCGTTAAAGCCAGGTGGTTCAACACGCGGGTACGAGCCTGACATATGCCCTGGACATCCGCCGAGTCCGCAAGCTCAATCAGATACGCCTCGCTTGGCAATTGCAGCATTTTGGCAACCAGTGCCTGATCGACATCAGCATTGGAAACCAGGTGTCGGTAGGCGGTTACCTGTCTTGGCTCAACGACTGTTTCCGAACCCGCACCAATCAATGACTGAATCACATCTACCGACAGCCGCTGGCCGGCATCCCAGCGATTAAAACCGTCCGAGTCGTGATTCATCAGAAACATCAATTGCTCACGGTTCCATGGGTAATTCACGCGTACCGGCGCCGAAAACCCCCTGAGCAATGACGGGACAGGCTTTTCTGCCACATCATGAAACTCAAACGCCTGGCGCTCCTGAGTGATATCCAGTACCCGTTCAGTCGGAGCATCCGCTTCCCCCGGGGTGAGTCTCAGTGGCAGATCCTCGCCTCGCTGATTCAACAGCCCCAGAGCAAAGGGAACATGCTGCGGTTTTTTATCACGCTGACCTGGTGTAGCTGGAATGGACTGGCGCACATGCAGCCTGTAAACCTGCTGCTCTGCATCGAATTCGTCCTCCACCGTAATGACGGGGGTGCCGGCCTGCTCATACCAAAGCCGGAACTGTGTCAGGTCGCGACCGCTGGCATCCTCCATGGCCTTGACGAAATCGTCCGTGGTTACCGCTTGCCCATCGTGGCGCTCGAAATAGAGGTCGCTGCCTTTACGGAACAGGTCCGGCCCCAGCAAGGTATGAATCATTCCCACCACTTCTGAACCTTTCTCATAGATGGTGAGTGTGTAGAAGTTGGAAATCTCCATGTACGACTCAGGCCGAACCGGGTGAGCCATGGGGCCGGCATCTTCCGCGAACTGCGCCGTGCGCATGAGCGTAGCATCCTCAATGCGCTTCACCGTTGGCGACCCCATATCCGATGAAAACCCGGAATCCCGAAATACCGTAAAACCCTCTTTGAGGCTGAGCTGGAACCAGTCGCGACATGTCACCCGATTGCCCGACCAATTATGGAAATACTCATGGGCAACAATGGCCTCCACCCGCTGAAACGCCGCGTCGGTAGCGGTATCCGAGCTGGCCAGCACGCAGGACGAGTTGAAAATATTCAACCCCTTGTTCTCCATCGCTCCCATATTGAAGTCATCGACCGCCACAATCATGAAGATATCCAGATCGTATTCGCGGCCGTAGACATCCTCGTCCCAACGCATGGCGCGTTTGAGCGAATCCAGCGCGTGATCACATTTCTCGGCGTTGCGCGGCTCGACGTACATGCGCAGGTCAATGTCGCGACCGGAGCATGTTGTAAAGGTGTCTTTCTTTTCCACCAAGTCGCCCGCAACCAGCGCAAACAGGTAGCAGGGTTTGGGAAACGGGTCTTCCCAGGTCATAAAGTGGCGACCGTCCGCCAACTCGCCGGTTTCAACGTCGTTGCCATTGGACAATAAAATGGGGTAGCGGGCTTTGTCAGCTTCAATCCGGGTTCGGAACCGGGCCATCACATCCGGTCGGTCGGGGAAAAAGGTGATGCAACGGAAGCCCTCTGCCTCGCACTGGGTACAAAACATTCCCGAGGACTTATAAAGGCCTTCCAGCCGGGTATTGTTCTGGGGTTCAATCCAGGTGACGACGGTTAGCTGAAATTGGTCGGGTACTTCCGCTATTACCAGTTTGTCGCCCTGGTCATCATAATCGCCGACAGCCAGCGACTTGTCGTCAAGTGCCACGCCCTCCAGCTTCAGGCTGTCGCCATCCAACTCCAGCCTGGCATCCGGGTCACCCGATTCCGGATTTCGACGAATGGTCAGGGTACTGTGCACCCGCGCACCCTCTTCAAACAGTTCAAATCGCAAATCGACATGCTCGACGAGAAACGCCGGAACCCTATAATCGCTTAAATAAATTGTACGGGGCTGACTGGTACGCATTGATAGTCTCCAAAAAAGGTGCGTCCGTATCGCACTGAGGAAATAAACGGGCCTCGGTTCAGTCGGCGCGCTCAAGCACCTGGAAACGAACCTGATAGGCGGTGTACTTGCGAATATTGATAACACCCGTGTCCAGGATCAGGTATTGACCCTTGATACCCTGTAACACGCCTCCAACCGAAGGCGTTTTATCCAGATTATGACTCTTCACTTTGTCAGGCCAAACATCCACCGGGTAACTCAGCTTCATGCTCTCGCCGGCCGCTACCGTCAACGCCTGTTCACCGTGCTCTTTTCTCAGCGCATCCAGCTCCGGGCGAATCTTGGCCAGCAACGCCTCCCGCTCGTCTGCCAGGTCAAGCGCTGGCACATCGCCTTTCAGCATGGCCCGCCAATTCGTGCGGTCGGCAACGTATTGCTTGCAGGCCACTTCCACCAATCCTGCCAACTGGCGCGTGGCAACCGTCAGCATGGGGATCGCCTCGACCGCACCCTGGTCGATCCACCGGGTGGGCACCTGTGTGCCACGTGTAATGCCAACCTTCAAGCCAGACGAATTCGCCAGATACACCACATGATCCACCATGCAATGGGTGTCGCCCCATTCAGGTTCCCGGCAGGTGCCCAAATGGTAATGGCACTTTTCCGGACTCATGATGCAGGTGTCGCAAGCCGCCAGTTTTCTGAAGCACGGGAAGCAATAGCCCTGGCTAAAACTCTTTTTCGTGACGCGGTCGCAATGGATGCAGCGGATTGCACCGTCAAAATCAATCTGAATGTCACGGCCAATCAAGTCATTCATCGGGAGACGGGTGTCTCCAATCTTTAACGTATAGACGACGGGAGATCCCGACTCGACCGGCATTTTAACCAGCCGACCTGTTACATCAATTACAGCAGTCAAAGGATAGCCTCAGTTGAGAATTCGGATAGTGGATGTTTCATCGTCCGGCCCCTGAGCACCTCCACCAGACTTGTTCCGATCGATATAGCCCACACGTTCAGACTCCGGAATGTTGTGTTTGGTTTCGTAGTACAGCACCGCCTCCATACACGTCGACCGCTGCTCGTCGGAGACTTTGCGGCCGTCCGGCCATTTGCCCAGCTCAATGGCCAGCTTGAGGCTCTGATAGACCGCCGGGTCCAAACGCTCAATTAGTTCGTCGTACGTCATAAAAATACCCTTAAAGAGGTTGACCTACACAAATGATAACGATTATCATTAACAAACCAAATCGCGAAGGTCGTTTGCATTTGGTCTCTCTCATCAGGAGCTTTAAAGCTCTTTTTATGCCCCGCCTTTTGGCGGGGCTTTTTTTGGTACCGGCAACACGGTAGCCACCAAAAGGCCAGCGACAAATCCACCCAAATGCGCCTCATTAGCCATTCGGCCCAAACCAAGCCATTCCGGCAGTGGCGTAAACCCAATGAGCATCCAGGCCACCGCAAATACAATCAACGCAGGTGGAAACTGAAACCTGGCTAATCGATGCTGGCTGAGCCAACAGTAACCCAGCACACCGTACACAACGCCGGAAAGGCCCCCAAACAGCGGCCCCGAGACCACGTACTGCAAACCGTTGGAGGCCAGGCTCGCAACCACGAACAGGACCGCCAACCGTGCCTTACCGTCGAACCACTCAATCTGACTGCCCAGAAACCACAACATGACCGAATTGAAAATTATGTGAGGCCAACTGAAATGCAGAAAATCGGGCGAGACCAGGCGCCAGAACTGTCCCCTGACCATGGTATCCGCGAATGCGGCGATACGCTGATCCATCGATGACCAACTGTATTCGCGGGGGTCGACAAACATCAGCAGGGTAGAGAGCTGACTTTGTCCAAGGCCCGTGGCCCAGGCAATGATCACGGCGACTATAATAACACCCAGAACCACCGGTGCATGCCGGGGCGAAGGTTGCCAACGACCTGCCACGTGAACGGGTGACTGAATGGTCGCGTCCACCGCTGCCCGCAGCTCGGGCTCCGCCAGAAACTGCTCCAACGCTTGCAGCACAGCCTCGGCATGGTCCGGGTTATCCAGCCACAGAACTTGCTGACCACCCTCTTCCGTAATCCGATGGCCCACATTCTGCTGCTTCAGCCACACGCTGAACACGGACAGATCAACGTCGGTTTCAATCTGTTTTACCCGATACACTCCGTTACCTCGTCACGCTGTCTTCGGATGGATAATCGACGTTCAACTCCGGCCGCTCCACATCCACATGAACAAACTTGTCCTTTGAAAGTACGCGCTCATCATCCATTCGATAAGCCACCAGCTTGCCATACTTCACTGCGCTGTAGTCGATGCAGGCGACATTGGACTTCAACGGTGCCGGCTCTCCATCCATCCAGTAATGACCCACAAACACCGGTGGCTCTGACTCCGGATAGCTGAGTAACTGCTTACGCTCGTCCGCCGTCAGCGGCCGTTGCGCAATTTCCTTCGGCAATGGGTCGGGCTGGAACACCACATCGGCGTATGTTTGCGGGTTTTCAGCCCAGAAACGCGTACGAAAAAATACCCGCGTGTAGCCATCCCGACCAGTGATGGACAACCCTTCCGGCAACCTCAGATCGGTTCCCCGCAGCAAGTTGTCCATTACCTGCCCGGCAAAGGAATCAATAACCGACGAGGCGTGAAGAAAATCCTCATCGATTTGGTTGCCCCCCTGAATGTCCTTGAATTTATCAATCAGATTCCGATCCCAGCAGGCATGCACGGCACGGAAGTGCTCCTCTTCCAGAAACAATGGAATGGTGTAGAACCATTCCAGAAATTCATTCCATTCATGCGGGTAATGCTCAAACTGAGTGAGTGTTTCCCGGATCAGCCTGTCATGACGAGTGTTATGTTCGCGCAGCCATTTGCGTCCACTGCCCGGACGGGCACGGGTACAGTAACCCAGGGCGTTGTATTCGTGATTGCCCATCACAATTTGCGCTGAGCCATGATCAACCATATCGCGCACCAGATGCAGTGCCTCTCGAATGCGCGGTCCCCGATCGATGATGTCACCGATGAAAACGGCTTGCCGGCGTGCGTGCTGGTAGATGCCATTGACTTTGCGATACCCCATTTGTTCCAGCAGTCGGACCAGGGTATTTGCACAACCATGGATATCGCCAATAATGTCGTATCCGCGACTAGCGGGTTTGTGTACGGTCATAATCAACTCGCTGCTATTTCGCTGGCCCAACCAAGCTTCCCGCGACAGGTGGCGTAAAAATTATGGTCGGTGGGGTGAATCAAACGGATCTTAAACGGCTTCTTGGTGATCCGGATGATGTCACCAGGCGCACATGAAATGTCCATCTGGCCATCGCAACTGACCTGAGGGTAAGTTTCATTGGTCTCACCAATCACCAGCTTTATTTCGCTTTTGCCGTCCACCACAATCGGCCGACTGCTAAGGGTATGAGGAAACATCGGCACCAGCACAATGGCGTCCAGCTTGGGATGCATGATGGGGCCCCCGGCAGACAACGAATACGCCGTCGAGCCTGTGGGTGTGGCCACGATCAAGCCGTCGGAACGCTGGCTGTAAACAAAATGGCCGTCGATATACAGATCGAAACCAATCATGCGAGTGGACTTACCCGGATGCAGAACCACATCGTTCAACGCAGTACCGAAGCCCAAAGGCTGCCCATTTCGCTCAACATGGGCGTCCAACAGAAACCGATTCTCTTCTATGTACTCACCCTGAAGCACCCTTCCCAAACGCTCTTCCAGGTCTGAGGGAGAAATATCGGTAAGAAAGCCCAGACGCCCGCGATTGACCCCCAATAACGGGATCTTCGACTTCGCCAGCTCACGGGCCGCACCCAGTAAACTGCCATCACCACCAACCACAATGACCAGATCGCATATTTCGCCCAGCAATTTTTTACTGGCAACCTGCAATCCGTGGCCAGGCAACATATTCGCGGTATCCGATTCCAGAATGACGTGATAGTTCTCGTTGACCAGGTAGGTGCGAAGCTGCCTGAGCGATTCGACCACTTTGACACTGCCCATGCGGCCAATCACGCCAATATTCCTGAATTGATCCATGCGAATTCCTGTAAATTAAGACTTAAAGATGCACTATGGTGGCATCTTAACGAATTACGGGGTAGTCCTGAGAAAGATCGCTTACCTGCGTGAACAACAACGCCCCGAAACAGCGAGCAATGAACGATGACAATAACCGAGCGCCCATACTGGCATACGCCCGCGGTCAGGCATCTGGCATGGCTTTGCGAAGCCCCTTCATTGATCAATACTGGCCCGGTTTTCAGCCTGGCAGACTACTTGCCGCCAGACACCCAGCAACGCCTGCAATCACTGGATCAATCGCCCTCACCGCTGCTGTCCTATTTGGGCGACAGCCAAAGCTGGAGGCTCGGCCAATATTTCGAAAACCTTTACCACTTTCTTTTGGAGCACATTCTGGAGTGGCCTGTATTGTTGCGCAATGCAGCTGTGCGGGAACGTCATGGCCGAACTTTGGGAGAGCTCGACTTTATCGTCCGGAACCCACTCAACGACGAACTTCAACATCATGAAATTGCCGTTAAATTTTATCTCGGGTTTGACGAGGACGGGCACACACGATGGTACGGTCCCAATGCCCACGATCGGCTTGACTTAAAAACCCGGCGGTTGCTCGACCACCAATGCCGAATGACAGAACGTGAAGAAACCCAGGCCCTCCTGGCCAGCGTGGGACTTGATGGCCCGGTTACCCCCGTCGTCTTCATGCCCGGCAACCTGTTCTATCCGCAGCCTGGAGACTCGCAATCTGTCGTGCTGCCCCATTGGACCGGTGCACGTCATGAGCGCGGTCACTGGATACGACACAGTGAGGTTTCAGCCCAGGATACAACCCGCTGGACACCCTTGCGAAAACCCCACTGGCTCGGCTGCTATCAGACCGAAAAAATCCCGGATTACACGGAAACCGAACAGGCCATGGCGGCTGTCGCAGAAACCGGCAAACCCCGCCTGTTTGCGGAAATGGCCAAACGGTCGGACGGTCAGGGCTATGACGAGGTAATGCGGTGTTTCGTGATGCCGGAAAACTGGCCCGAGCCGGCATTGAGCGACGAATAGGCCTGGAGCGCTAGACCGCTTCGGCTTGATGCTGATCACAGAGATCATGCTCGCCGGGTGTGAACTCTGCCGGCTGGCTCACGCGCAGCAAAGGCTGGCCACAGGCCTTACCGTTCTTTTGCTTATAACCGCAGACCGGATTCTCGTAATGCTTGAGCCATTCCAGGTAGGCCGGTTCATTGAGTCCACATTTCTGCGCCGCAAATGCGGTCGGATTCTCGAAATACTGCTCTATTTGTGCGTACGGAAGCGTTAAATGACCAATACCGGCATGATAGGCCACCAGAAACACCGTCTGATCCTGCAAATGCTTCATCAGTGATTCGTCCGGCGGCTCGCGGTGGCGTAAGTCGTGATTTTCTTGCTCCAGCAACGCAATTTTGTCGTTGCGCATTTCCAGCTCACGCTGTTTGCGTTCCAACTGCTCTCTGAGCAACACCACCTCGGCCTTGCTGGCTTGACTGTCCATCGAACGGGAGTCGGCCTCTTGATCCAGTTTTTCCTGAATCGACAGGTACTGGGCATTCCGATCCGCCAGGCGCGTTTTAAGCTGCTCATTGCTCAGGCGCTGGCGTTCGTATTTCTGTTCCAGCTCGACTGTTTCATTGCGCAGAGCCTGTAATTCAAGCCTGTTCTCCCGCTGCATATCCGCCAGCGCGTCCCGGTGCACGCTCTTCAGCGTTTTTATGCGCAATCGTTGTTCGCGGATCATTCGCGCCAATTTGGTTCGCTGGGCACCCGATTCCGGGTCCTCTTCTGGCGTTGCAGGCTTATTCAGCGCTGACCGCAGGATGGGGATTTCTTCCTCAACGGCTGGCTTGGGCGTTTGTTTCCTGAATTTTAACGCATTGGCGTCCACTGCTTTGCGCAATGTCTGGAAATGGTTGCTGCCTGGCGTCATGTCCGGGTCCCAAAACGCGTCCGAGGCCGCGGATTTAGGGCACTGACTCCTGCAAACCAGACGGATTGGCCCGCCGCCCAAATCGGGCCCGTTGGCACCCTTCAAGGCAAGTTTTTCTATGGGAATATTCCAATGGCTATCGGCTCGACCCTCTTCATCGAAGTAGATTCGGAAAAAAACCAGCGACCGAATCAGCAAATCGTTACCCAGCAGGACATAGACCGCCCGCACCTCCTGGTCCGCCAGGTCAGACAACCCCACATAGCCGTCCAGGAACGCGCCAAATTCAGTTGCCCGCATCTGACGGGAGACCTTAGCGCCATCCATAAAGAATACCGCCGAATATCCGTCAGCAGGCTGATCGGCAGAAACCATCTAATACTCCTGTGCTACAAGACTGTGCCAGCCGCGCGCTCACTCACCGTGAGACGTTCCAGCAGTTTGACCGCATTATGCGCATATTGTAGCCACAGTCGAAACATGAGGCAGGATGAAAACTGCAAAGAATTGTGAGCGGGCTATGATTTCTTGCTATCAGACCGCAGAAAGCAGCCTCTCGGGCTGCTTTCTGGAATCGTTTATTCAAATGCGAAGCCCATACTGTCAGAGCGCCGCCGCCAATCGACTGCCTTGATCAATGGCTCGTTTGGCATCCAGCTCGGCGGCCACATCGGCCCCGCCGATTAAGTGAACAGGCACGCCTGTTGCCTCAAGACCGGCCTGGAGCTCGCGCAACGGCTCCTGGCCGGCACAAATGATAATACTGTCAACCGGCAACAACCTGTCTTCCCCGGCCTCGGCGCCTTTAGGTGTCACCGTAATGTGCAGGCCTTCATCATCAATTTTACGGTACGCAACACCTGGCACCATTTTTACCTGACGATGCTTCAGCGACGTGCGGTGAATCCAGCCAGTTGTTTTACCCAGATCTTTGCCTACTTTCGAGGTTTTGCGCTGCAACAAATAGACGTCCCGGGCAGGTTCCGGCATCTCTGGCGTCATGCCTTTGATTCCGCCACGATGCGCAACCGACAGATCAACACCCCACTCCCGCATGAAATGCTCCGAGTCCAGGGCTGCTGACGTGCCTTGATGGACAATAAACTCAGAAACGTCAAATCCGATACCGCCCGCGCCAATCACCGCGACCCGCTGCCCAACGGGCTTTCGACCCAGAATGGCGTCGAGATAACTCATGACTTTAGGATGGTCGATGCCGTCAATATCCGGAGTACGCGGTGCGATACCGGTTGCCAGAATGACCTCATCGAACCCCCCGGCTTTGAGGTCATCCACACTGACGCGGGTGTTCAGACGCACATCGACGCCGTGTTTTGCCAGCATCACACCGTAATAACGCAGGGTTTCATAAAACTCTTCCTTGCCCGGTATGCGTTTGGCGATATTGAATTGGCCGCCAATCTCGGACCCGGCATCAAACAGGGTCACATTGTGGCCCCGCTCTGCGGCCACCGTAGCAAAAGCCAAACCCGCCGGCCCAGCACCGACAACCGCCAGTGATTTTGGCGTTGCCGTCTTGACGTAAGCAAGCTCAGTCTCATGACAGGCCCGCGGATTCACCAGGCAGGACGTTAATTTGCCACTGAAGGTATGATCAAGGCAGGCTTGGTTGCAGCCAATGCAGGTATTGATTTCATCGGCGCTGTCCTCGGCCGCCTTGTTGACCAGGTCAGCATCGGCCAAAAAGGGTCGCGCCATGGACACCATGTCGGCATCGCCATCCGCCAGTATGGCTTCGGCCACACCCGGCATATTGATCCGGTTGGTGGTTACCAGCGGAATACTGACTTCATCTTTCAGGCGCGCAGTCACCTTGGAAAACGCACCTCTAGGTACGGAAGTCGCAATGGTTGGGACCCGCGCCTCGTGCCAGCCAATTCCGGTGTTAATGATGGTAGCACCGGCTTTCTCAATGGCTTTTGCCAGTTGCACCACTTCCTCCCAGGTGCTGCCTTCTTCAATCAAGTCCAGCATTGAAAGGCGGTAGATGATGATGAATTTTTCGCCTACCCGCTCTCGCACCCGGCGTACAATCTCCAGCGGCAGACGAATCCGGTTGTCATAACTGCCACCCCACTGGTCCGTGCGGTGATTGGTGTGTGCGACAATAAACTGATTGATGAAGTAGCCTTCCGAACCCATCACTTCGACCCCATCGTAGCCGGCGCGCTGCGCCAGTGCGGCACAATCTACGTAGGCCTGGATCTGCTTTTCTATGCCTGCCTCGTCCAGTGCTTTCGGGGTGAACGGATTGATTGGCGCCTGGATAGCCGAAGGCGCGACCAGTTCCGGATGGTAGGCATAACGACCGGCGTGGAGGATCTGCATGCATATCTTGCCATCCGCATCGTGCACCGCCTGAGTGATCACCTTGTGTTGCTCAGACTCCTCCTCGGTATCCATCTTGGCCGCGTGCTGAAAGACACCGCCTTCCGGATTCGGACCAATGCCGCCTGTCACAATGAGCCCAACGCCGCCACGGGCACGCTCTGAATAGAACGCGGCCAACCGTTCAAAACCATTCTTCGCTTCTTCCAACCCGGTATGCATGGAGCCCATCAGTGCTCTGTTTCGTAGTTTGGTAAACCCCAAGTCCAGGGGCTCAAGCAGGTTCGGGTATTTGGCAACTCCGGGGGTGTTGGCGGTACTAGTCATTCGGGCTCTCCTCAGGATCAATAGACTGTGCGCAAGCGGCGGGTGGGCTGACGGTCGTTCTATTTGCGATGGCCTAAATTATCCTGCATTCTTGCCCCACTCAATATCTTCAAATAACATTTTATTATCCTGTAACTACTTGTCCGACAATATGCCCAAATTTAACAACAGCGCCACCCGTAATACCCTGGGGGACATCAGCGTTCTCTATGTCGCCGTAATGGCGCGCGCGGTGCGCCATGAAGGCGTGGACGGCAAAGATCTCTTCAGCCAGTTCAAACTCAGCGACCAGCGTCTGGCATCACCCGATGCCCGGATTAGCATCCCGAGGTTTATGCGGCTTGGTCAGGCCGCCATCACACTGACCGGCAATTCCGCACTTGGGCTTACCATGGGGCAACTCACCCGCCCCGTGGACGCCGGATTGGCCGGACTGGCAGCGCAATCCGCGCCGACAACGGCAAAAGCACTGGCCACCCTGATCAATTATTCGCTCCTCACCAGCCGCAACAGTCGTGGGCACCCATCATTGGACGTCGGCGCACGCCGGGTCGATTTCTATTCCATTCGGCCCTACAACATTTTTAACTACTTCGTCGTTGATTCGGTGCTGGCCGCCTGGACCCAGTTTCTGCGTGACATCACCGGCCGCTTCCCGGTGCTGTCCAGGGTGACACTGGAATACCCGTCTCAGGGCCTGGATGACCAATTCGAGGAATGGTTTGGCTGCCCTGTCAGCTTCAACAGGAAAAGCAACAGCCTCTACGTGGCCGAGGACGTGTTGAATGTCTCCCCGCTTCAGGCACAACCGGCCATGCACCGGCAGCTTGAAGAATCCTGCGCCATCGCTTTGCATCGCATACAGTCAGGCTGGCAAATACAGGATCGGGTGCGGGAAACATTAGCGCCGTTACTGGAGGGGGGTGCACCGCCATTGGAGCAAGTCGCAAGTGAGCTGGGCACCGCGCCCTGGACTTTGCAACGGCAGTTGGCCCGGGAACAGACAGGCTACCGACAGCTCATTGATGAAACCCGTCGCGGCCTGGCGTTCGATTACATTCGGGATACACGGCTGGCGCTGGCAGAAGTCGCCTACCTGTTGGGCTTTTCAAATCCGGCGGCGTTTCACAAAGCGTACAAACGTTGGTTCAGTCTGAGCCCGGGCGAGCACAGAAAAGCGTTGGATGCCTCAAATAATGGCACCTCATAGAACAGGTACAGACTCAAAAGGCAGTGTTTCAGGTTAAATCAGACGCTACATTTCGATGCCGTCATCCAAATCGTCATCGTCATCATAGTCTTCCCGTTGGCATTCGATCAGATCATCTTCATATTCGGACATAACGCTCTCCTTGCTCACACGATTTCCAGCAAGAGTACGATAAGACACATGACGAATTGATGAACGGAGTATGACAAAACATCGGGAATAGGAATTGGCAAGAAACATCATAAAGCAGAAGAGAAAATGGCGGAGCGGACGGGACTCGAACCCGCGACCCCCGGCGTGACAGGCCGGTATTCTAACCAACTGAACTACCGCTCCGCGCTGCGTTATCTCCCAGTCAATGGCTGACTGTGTGGTGACAACGAGGGCGCATTATAAAGAGGGCGGCCCTCATGTCAACGATTTTCACAACATTGTTTGCAGATCGGCAACGTCCGTCACATCGCATCGACCATGGCGTCCTTGCCCTGGGCCGTTTTTCGGTACTCTATCGGTGTCATGCCGGACCAGCGCTTGAATGCCCGATAGAAAGTGCTGGGCTCGGAAAAGCCAGTCAAGTAGACAATTTCATCGATCGACTCATCGGTGGTTGCCAGCAGTTGTCGCGCCAGACGGTAGCGGAAATCCGCCAATACCTGATTGAAACTGGTTTCCGCCTCGGTCAGGCGAGTGCGCAGGGTTCTCGGTTTAATACCCAGACGCTCGGCGACGGCGTTCAGCGTCACTTCGCCACTGTCCAACAGCTCAGCCACGATACGCTCTACCTGGCCGACGATGTCTTTTTTCTCTAACCGGGCCACTTGCTCGCTGGCAAAGCGCTCATGCAGATCCAGCAATTCCGGTTCGGCATGGGGCGAGGGGTGAGCCAGCAACGTGGCAGGAAAATACATGCGATTCTCTTTGGCGCCGAACACGACCTCGCAACCCAGAATCTCGCGCGCATGGTCGGCACCGCGCTCACGCTGGTGCTCGAACTCTATGCGAGAACAATAAAAACGACCTTCAGTGATGGACCTGAAGAAAATCAGCAAGCCTTGCACAAAGCACTCGTTGAAGTGCTGTAAGCGGCTCACTTCATCCGACGCGGTGTCCAGAACCATACAGGCCTCGTCGCCCTCGACCAGAAAATCGGTATTGGCCGCATCGCTGAGCAATCGTTGATAGTTCTGAGCACGGCGTAAGCCCTCACCAAAGGTCGGACTGCTCAAAAACAGATACTCAAGAACCTGGCCCTTGTAGACCGGCAGCAATTGCCCGAGGTGCAGACCAATATCAGGATCGCCAGACACATCCTCGACGACCTGCCAGAAATAGGGTTGAGCACTGTGAGGCGTCCTTAGCTGCTCGGTGTAGACATAGGCTTCATCGACACCCAAGCGTGTAAAAATGGTGTCGGTATCAATGCCTTTTGTCTTCATGGCCTGGTAGATCAGGCGCAACATCACACCTGCATCGCGAAGTTCCTGCATATGATTCCGCTTATCGTTATTTGATGAAACCCTGTTGGCTTATCCGACCTGAGTCTGGGCACGTCCAGTCAATGTGCCAAGCAACCAACTTTGGCAAACTTCCGCTCAATTCGGCGCTATATTAATCGATATCGCCTAGTAATCGCATAGTTGTACCAGATTTAACCCTGGGACAGTAGCTTGGCGGATGTGGCCTTAAATGACTTCCATCAAAACTCAATTTAGTGCGAATTGATATCTTCTCAACACAGGAGGTGACAGGGCATGCAAGACTGGATTTCTTACCGTAACCAAGGGCCTCGCCTATGGCCTCTTTATGGCAAGGCCGTGGTGCCGAGAACCCGCCGTCCAAAAAACGATGACATACGAATTCCCGCGCTGCAGACTGAACTCATCGGCACAGCAACGGGCGGCAACCGCCTCCACCGCTATCGGGAACTGTGTGGCTTTGCCCGGCGCTCCACCCTGCCCCCGACATGGCCCCATGTCCTGGCCTTTCCACTGCACCTCAAGCTGCTGACCGAGCAGGCTTTTCCACTGCCGCTGCTGGGCCTTGTGCATCTGCGCAACCGGATCATTCAACAACGAGCCATCGGCGTTGGCGAACTCCTGGACATCCGCGCGCATCTGGACGGACAAACCGTGAGCGACCGTGGTCTGGAGTTCGATTTGATCACCGAGGCCTGGTCGGCCGGAAAAAAAGTGTGGGAGGAAGTAAGCACAAGCCTTTTCAGGGAGCCCAGACACAACGGCGCCTCGCTCAAACCCACCAGAACGTTCCCGGCACTGCCGCATTACCCCAACAGCTTGACGCTGGCAGCGGCGGCGTCGATCGGACGACAATATGGGCGTCTATCGGGCGATCTCAACCCGATCCACATACACCTGTTGACCGCCAAAGTCTTTGGGTTCCCCCGGGCGATCGCACACGGCATGTGGAGCCAGGCGCATTGCATCGCCTTGCTGGAACAGCAACAGAACTGGCCAGGCGGGCCGATGACCGTCGCTTGTCAATTCAAGAAACCGCTGTTATTGCCCGGCACTGCCCAGTTGAACTGGCAAAGCAACAACGATCACTGGGACTATCAATTGCTCAACACCCAAGGCAATGCACCGCACCTCACGGGGAACATTACCTTTGGTTAGTCTCGGCTTGTGACATCGGATCAGTTGGCGCGGGCGCTTTCCGAGAACTCGGACCAGACCAGGCTTAAGAGTTTCTGGCGGCGCCTGCGACCGGTAGTGTGAAGAAGAATCGGGCACCGGTATGGTCGGGACGTTCAAATCCAATATCCCCACCTTGCGCCTGGATCAACGATTGGCACAACGCCAGACCTATGCCCATGCCTTCGTCCTTGGTGGTAAAAAACGGCAGAAACAGTTGCTGTTCCGCCTCATCCGACACGCCCTCACCGTGATCGGTCACCGTGATGCGAACGCACTCGGGCCCTCGGCGCTCGGCGGTGACCTCCACGGGTATTGACGAACCGGCACTGCGGGTTGACTCCAAGGCGTTGCGGATCAGGTTCAGCGCGACTTGTTGCACTTGCACAGGATCGGCCAGAACGTCAGGCACATCCTCTGCGACAAAAATCTCAACACCGCCCTCGTTGTTGCGAACGTCGACTTCAGCAAATTGCCGTGTTTCTTCCAGCAACGCCGACAGTGACAATACCTCTTTGCCCACGGCCGGTTTTTTTACAAACCCCCGGATTCGCCGGATCACTTCACTGGCTCGATGAGACTGTGCCTCAATCTTGCCGAGCGTCTGTTCAATCAGGGCCCGGTCAAGTGGTTCGGAAGCCATCATGCGAAGCGCCACTCGGGCGTAATTGGTGATCGCGGTCAGTGGTTGATTGACCTCGTGGGCAAAGCCCGCCGCCATCTCACCCATCGTTGACATGCGAGAGGCGTGCGCGAGTTGGTCACGCTGTTCTTGCACCAGCCTGCGGGCATCCTCCAGAGCTTTTTCATTGTCCAGTTCGGAGGTGATATCCCGAAACACCACCACCGCACCGTGCAGGGTGTCGCCTTCAAGTTTCGGAGTAGAGCGGTATTCGGCGGGAAAGCAGGTGCCGTCCAGACGCTGCATATTGACCGCACGCTGGTGCTCGGGAATGCCTTGGCGACAAGTCGCCTTGACCGGTGTGACGTCTGCATCACCATGGTGTTGCAGAGTCTTGGCCTGACCGAAATGCAACTCAAAAAAGTTACGTCCAATCAGCTCCTCCGCAGAGCACTGCGCCATGAGTGCCGCCGCCGGGTTGGCGAATATAATATCGCCGGAGGCATCGAGACCGTAGATACCCTCACTGATGGCGTTCAGAATCCGACTCTGATCGTTCTCTAATTGGCGGTTGCGGGCGTGCAGTTCACGCTCCAGACGAATCACCTGGGCGTGGGTCTTAACCCTGGCGATGACTTCCTGAGCCTGAAACGGCTTCGAAATATAATCCGCACCACCCAACGAGAACCCTTGCACCTTGGCGTCGACATCATCCAATGCGGATAGAAACACGATGGCACTGTCCGCCGTTGCCCTGTCGGCCTTCAGCCGCCGACAGACCTCATAGCCATCCATATCCGGCATCATGATATCGAGCAGTATGACTTCGGGAAGGTGGCGATGTGCCAGGGCAATGGCTTTGTCACCGTCATTGGCGATCAACAGGCGATAACCCCGATCTTTCAGGGTCTCATACAGAACTTTCAGGTTTTGCGCATTGTCATCAACCAGAAGTATCGTTGCATCGATTGTTGTATCACCGTTTTCAGTCATAAAGCCTTGGCCGGTTCGAAAGATACGCGAATCTTGATGCCCAAATCATCTGGCGTCGATACGGTCCTTTACGGACAAGACCATTCGAACCAAGTGGGCGAGCGAGTGAGTACCCATCTTGTGCATCACACGTGACCGATGAATTTCTACCGTGCGCTGACTGATTTCCAATTCAATTGCGATGACTTTATTGGCCTGGCCGGCGATCATCCGATCCATGATCTCGCTTTCCCGGGGCGTCAGAGTCTTCACGCGGCGCACGATCTCCTGCTTTTCGCCCAGCGTCTTGCGCTGCTCCTTGTCCTGAGCGAGCGCCGCTTCTATCTTCTCCAGCAGCGCTTCTTCGCGGTACGGCTTTTGAATAAAATCAACGGCCCCCTCTTTCATTGCATCCACCGCCATTGGGACGTCGCCGTGCCCGGTGACAAATATAATCGGCAAAATGGAGTGGCGATCATTGAGCTTTTTCTGCAGCTCCATACCGTCCATGCCGGGCATGCGTATATCCAGCACGATGCAGCCGGCCATTTTTTCCGAATATTCAGTGAGAAAGGCATTGGCGGTGCGATAGGTCTTGACCGCCTGCTTCGCAGACTTCAGCAACAGCTCCAGAGAATCTCGAACGGCTTCATCGTCTTCAACTACATAGACGGTCTGTTGAATATCACTCATGCGCTTCCTCTCTGTTCGGTTTCCATCGTGATCGTCCGGTGAGCCGGCCAGGCCGTCACTTCCGTCCGTCTGTCTTCAATAAAGGTGGTGTGTGTCCCTCTTGCAACGGTGGTGCAATCGTCACGGGGTCCACCCGCTCACCGTACCAGTTCATGCGCCAGTCGAGATGTGGCCCGGTTGACCGGCCGGTACTGCCCACTCGCGCAATCCGGTCGCCCTGCTTTACGGACTGCCCGGGCTCCACCAGCAGACTATCCAGATGCAAAAACGTGGAACTGACACCGTGGCCATGGTCAATAATGAGCGTTCCTCCGGAATAGAACAAATTCGGTTCCGCCAGGGTGACAACGCCAGACGCCGGTGCGATAACCACCGCCCCCCGGGGCGCGGCTATATCAACGCCGTAATGCGGTGATCCTGGATGACCATTGTAGACACGCTGACTGCCGTATACACCGCTGATGCGGCCTTCCGCGGGCCAGACAAAGCCTGCCAAAAATCCGGTCAGATCAGAGTCTGTCGCTCGCACTTCCCGCACTCGGCCCGCCTCACGACGGATTCGCTTGGTCCGCTCCTGGGGCGGCGTAACCGTGCGGGATGGCACGCCTTCAATACGCTGAATGTCATACTCACGCTGGGACAATGTCAGATTATGGACGGTGGTTTGTCCGACGGGAGACTGAACACGCACTCGCTGTTCAAGCTCAGCTTCGCGCCCAAACCCCATGGCAAACTGACCCGCTGCCGTCACCCGGACAGCCTTCTCATTAAGCCACACCTGACTGCCGGGCGCGACTTGGCCAATTAACAGCGCGCCTTGCTGCTGAGGCCCGGAGAGCTCCAACCCCAAAGCTGACGAAGACAGCGCCCATGCGCCCAGCATCGTGGCTAGCAACCTTGCCAGCATTGGCCAGGAGGGGCCCCTCACGCTTCGCGACTGATTGGTCGCATCACAATCAATGGATCGACGGGTCTTTCTCGGTATGGCCATGCTCCTGACGCTCCTGTTCACGCATTTTTTCCAACCGTTGCTGGATCACGCCAAAGACACTCTGTTTGGGATAGCGACCATTGGCATCCGCCTTACCCGCAGGCTTACCCAACAACAATGTAATTGCCTCTTCCGCTGAGCTTACACTGTAGACCACAAATCGACCTTCCCGAACCTCATTCACCAACTCACTGTCGAGCATCAGGTTTTGCACATTGGTAGCCGGCAGGATCACCCCCGGCGTGCCGGTGGCACCGGTCAGGCGGCAGGTCTGGAAAAATCCTTCAATCTTCTCATTGGCACCACCAATCGGCTGTACTTCACCAAACTGATTGACCGAACCGGTAATGGCCAGATCTTGCCGGACAGGAATGCCGGACAGCGCTGAAATCAAGGCGCAAAGTTCCGCCAGTGAGGCACTGTCTCCGTCCACCTCGCCGTAGTTTTGCTCGAACGTCAGACTCGCGGACAGGTGCATCGGTTCGGTCACCGCAAAGTGCGATGCCAGCCAGGACGTCAGTATCATTACCCCTTTTGAGTGGATATTGCCGCCCAATTTGACGTCGCGTTCGATATCAATCACATCCCCATCGCCGTAGTAACACGTTGCGGTAATGCGGTTGGATAAACCAAATTCGAATCCACCGGTGGACAGCACCGACAGGGCGTTAACCTGACCGACTCGCGAACCGGTCGTGGTGACTAATGTCGTGCCGTCACGGATCGAATCGTAAAACTGATCACGAATACGACTGCTCCGGTGCTGCGCACTCGCCAGCGCCTGCTCCACATGAGTTGCCTGGATGAACTTGGCGCCAGCCTGACGAGCCCAGTAGTCGGATTCCCGTAGCAGGTTGGCGATGTCCGCCGCATGAAGCGATAGCCGATCCTGATGCTCGGCCATCCGCGCACTGTGCTCGATCACACGAGCGACCGCCTTTTGGTCGCAGTGAAGCAGCTTTTTCTCGTTCACCAGACTGGCAATAAACTTTGCATAGAGCAGTTGGCTTTCAGACGTCCGCATCATCTCGTTTTCAAAATCGGCCGTGACCCGGAACAGTTCGGCAAATTCCGGGTCGTATTCCTGCAGCAGCATCCAGGTTTCACGATCACCGAACAGTACGATTTTCACATCCAGCGGAATCGGTTCAGGCTCCAGGGAAATAGTGCCCGACAGCGTCAGTTCACGTTCGAGAGAATTAATCTGCATGGACCGCGACCGCAACGCGCGCTTAAGGCCATCCCAGACGAACGGCTGCTCCAGCACCTTGCTCGCGTCCATCAGCAAATAGCCACCATTCGCCTTGTGCAAACTGCCGGGGCGAATCAATGAAAAATCAGTGAACACCGTGCCTTTGAAAGTGACATTTTCAACGTAGCCAAACAGGTTGTGATAATTCGGGTTGTCTTCCACAACCATGGGCACTTCGTCGTTTTTTCGATGCACCATCAGGTTAATCTGATACCGACGGGGCAATTTTTTGTCGAGGGAGGCATAGGCAATTGCGGCTTGCTCCTCGTTGTCTTCCAGGAAAATATCGAGGCTGTCCACCAAGTCTTTCCGCACCGACTCAAGATAAGCGGTTACGTCGGATTCTGCCTTATACTTGGCGACCAACTCATCCAACTGGTGGCCGGAAATCGCTTCCAGGGTTTCCTTATTGAGCGCCTCTTGCTCATCTACGTAGTCCTGCTCCCACTCCGCCAACTTGCGCAATGCCTGCCTTAGCTTCTTTTCCAGCTTGTTGATGGAGTCTTCAAACTTGTCGCGCTGCTCCTGCGTCAAAGCCTCGAAGGTTTCGGCGGTGTGCGCTACCTCACCGTTCATGGCCACCAGCCGATAGCCGCCGGGCGTGGTAACCGTCAAGCTGACCTTTTTCCGCTTGGCCTGATTGGCGACTTTTTCGAGCTCGTCTTCCTGCTTCTTGGCGTACTCATTTTTAAGCTGCTCGGCGCGCTCCAGAAAGCTGTCGCTGTCAAAGGTCTGGGGAATAACCTTCATCAGCCTGGTCATCAGCCGGTCCATATCCTGCTTCAACATCTGACCCATGCCTGAGGGCAGTCTCAGCACTTGCGGCACCCTAGGCTCTTCAAAATTCGCGACATAGCACCAATCGTGGCTTTTATGCTCGGTATCGGCATGATGCTCAAGATACCGCAGCATCATGGTGCGCTTGCCGAGCCCATTACGGCCGACGGCATAGACGTTGTAGCCGCCATGAGGCATCGCCAGGGCAAAGCGAACAGCTTCCTGGGCACGGTTCTGACCAACGATTTCAGAAAGCGGTTCTAGTTGACGGGTCGTTTTAAACGGAAACTCTTTCAGTACGCAGGCTTTGTAGAGCTGATTCAGGGACAGTGACTTCAAGGTTCGGTCCTGTAACGGTGGTGACGTGGTGTTAATGGGAACACGTTATCCAGGGGTTCCCTGACTCTGGCCGGTCATTGTAGAACCTGACACCCCCGCTGTCGCCATCGCGGCTCAAGTTTTAGGGTAAACTGTCGATAGTGCTGATAGACAATAGCGAGCCGACATAGAGGTTGGCCACTGGAAACCCGAGGGTTAACAACGCTTATGGATATTTTTCGTACTCAGAATGCGCCGCTCACAACGCTGGACAAAAACCGTACCAGCAATACTCAACGCACGCCTGCTGCTGCGGATGTGGTGGCCCCCCCACGTCAGCGCCCATCAGATCGGCGGTATCAACCGGACCGCAGGCGATCTCAGCAGGGCTTCAGTGGCCCCGACCGTCGCAAGCGCAGATCCCGTCGATCGCCAGGGCTGCTTGACCCCAAGACGGCCCGCCCTACCGCCACCGAAGACAGACGGGGGCGACTGATCAGCACGCGGGCGTAGCCCTGGTCTCGGTGCGTTAATGGATCAACGCCCACCTTAGCACCCGACCTTGGTGCGCTCAGTGCGTGCCATCCGCGTTATGCGAACTGGGTCCCAGTTTCCGAATCGGTCATTTTTCAGACAGCTGGTGCAGAACTAGACTACAGAGTCCCAAGGCAATAAAAACAATCAGCATCATGGATAGAGATGTATGACGATTGATCACAAGGATCGACGGATCAAGAACCGCTACGAAGCACAATGCCTCAAGGTACAGTTACGGGAGCGCGGATTTATTGCCCGCCAGCGCAAAGCACCCACCGCCGTCACCTGTCTCGACATGAATCGTTACGGCATGGCGGTCTTATCACCCCGTGCCATGGAACCCGGTACCCGCCTGTTTCTGGACTTTAATGGCAAATATATTTCTGAATCCCGGGTCGCCGCCAGAGTGGTCACTGTGCATCCCTACCAAACCGGATACCGTGTCAGTATCCAGTTCAGTTACTGCCATGAACACAAGCGATATTCTCGCGCCGTCGACAATGCGCTGTCCCGGATAGAAGGCTTCTACAATCGGTTTGCCAGCTAGGTGTTGTGATTCCCGTTGTCAAAACAGCCCGGCATCAAGGCTGGCCGACATATAAAGACCCAACTCCTCGCATTGAGCCTCAAACTCGTCCCGATATTCCCCTCGACACAGCAACGGCTCCTGCACCAATCGCCAGCGTAAACCGGTGGTAATAGACTCAATGGCACGTCGGGTCCCGGTGCCATCGTGGCCGGCCCGGATATAGAACGTGAAAGGAAGGCCCTGGGTTTTTTCCAAACAGGGGTAATAACTGCGGTCAAAGAAGTCCTTCAGGGCGCCACTCATATAGCCCAGGTTTTCCGTAGTCCCAAGGATGATGGCATCACAGGCAAGCACATCCTCCGGCCCCGCATCCAACGGCGCCAGCACCGTCACCTCAACTGCCTCAATATCCGGATGTTGCGCCCCCCGCTCGACCGCCTGCCGAAGGATAAGCGTGTTGGGTGAAGGGGCATGTGCAACCACGAGTAATTTCTTCCGATCTCCCATAACACCCCAGCCTGAACCGTTCATTTCATTCGAGTCTAACACCTTCAACAATGGAGTATTAAGCGCTGAAACCTTGCCTTTCCGGGACGGTTTTAACCGCCAGGTGAAAGCACGTCCGCAAATCCGATTTCACAAGGGCACGATCTGTGGCTCGGTGGCAGCGCAATGATCTTGGCTTTTCCGGACACAAAAAAGCCGGCTCATCTGGCCGGCTTTTTCGACACTTTGGGCGATTTAAATCAGTTCGCCATTCACTTCCGCTGGCTCTTGCACCACCTCTTTCTTGACCGGTTTCGGCATCAGCTTCTCACGGATTTTGGCTTCAATTTCTTTGGCAAGATCCAGGTTCTCTTCCAGGAACTTGCAGGCGTTCGCCTTGCCCTGACCGATTTTGTCCCCGTTGTAGGCATACCAGGCGCCAGACTTATCGACGAAGCCCTCCTTCACACCCATGTCCAGTACCTCGGCCATGTGATAGATGCCCTTGCCATACATGATCTGGAATTCCGCCTGCTTGAACGGCGGTGACACCTTGTTCTTGACCACTTTGACCCGAGTCTCGTTACCAATGACTTCGTCGCCGTCCTTGACCGCGCCGATACGGCGGATATCCAGACGTACGGAGCAATAGAACTTAAGCGCGTTACCGCCGGTGGTGGTTTCCGGGCTGCCAAACATGACGCCAATTTTCATGCGGATCTGGTTGATGAAGATCATCAGGCAGTTGGCATTCTTGACGTTACCGTTCAGCTTGCGCAGGGCCTGGGACATCAGACGGGCCTGAAGGCCAACGTGGGAGTCACCCATTTCACCTTCAATTTCCGCTTTCGGCGTCAGTGCAGCAACGGAATCGACAATAATGATATCCACCGCGTTGGAGCGCACCAGCATGTCGCAGATCTCCAGCGCCTGTTCGCCGGTGTCGGGCTGGGAGACCAGCAACTCGTCGACGTTTACGCCCAGCTTTTCGGCATACTGAGGATCCAGAGCATGCTCCGCATCGACGAAGGCACAAGTTTTACCCTGCTTCTGAGCTTCGGCAATCACCTGAAGCGTCAGTGTGGTTTTACCGGAGCTTTCAGGACCGTAGATTTCACAAATCCGGCCATAGGGCAGGCCGCCAATGCCAAGCGCAACATCCAGGCCAAGAGAACCGGTGGATACAGCCGGGATCGCCTCACGGGGGTGATCGCCCATTTTCATCACGGCGCCCTTTCCGAACTGCCGCTCGATCTGGCTCAGTGCTGCACTCAGTGCTTTTTTACGGTTGTCTTCCATCGCTGCCATACCCTCTTGCCTCTACCACGTCTGCGGTTTTGATCAGAACCTGAGCAGGCTGGCGTGCCGCCCAGGCAATTAACTGTATATTTGACCAGTATTAAAGCATAACCACTGATCGAGACCAACCCCTGTTTTACGATTTATCGAGAAAGGCTCGAAGGCCTTGCAAGGAGAACCATACGGCCTGCCGGCGAACCGCATCCCGATCCCCCTCAAAGGTCATGAGCACCGCTTCGGTGTCCGCAGCCGACTGTCCCCAGGCCATCCATACGGTTCCCACTGGCTTGTCCTCACTGCCACCACCCGGGCCAGCAACACCACTGATTGCAACCGCAATGTCCGCGCCGGTCACCGCCACCGCTCCAGCAACCATTTCCCTGACCACCGGCTCACTGACCGCACCGTATTCCGTCAACGTCGGTTCCGTCACCCCCAGAAGTTGCTGCTTGGCCTCATTGCTGTAAGTCACAAGACCACTGTGGACGTACTCGGAGGAACCGGCACGGTCGGTCAGCACTTTCGCGACCCAGCCACCGGTGCAGCTTTCAGCCGTTGTAATCATCAACCGCCGCTTTAAAAGCAACTCCGCCAGAGCCTCACCGGCCTCCGCCAATTGTGCATCCGTCACTGTCATATTGAACTCCCTCGTTTCATCCGGGCCATTATTTTCTTACAATCCCGTCCACGTCGTCATAACACCGGTTACTGGTGTTGGCCTCCCGATTTCACCCATGACCGCCGGATGTCTCAATGTCAGCCTTGCAAAGCGATCTTTCCAAGCACACGCCGATGATGCAGCAATACCTGAAAATAAAAGGCCAGCATCCCAATGAGCTGGTGTTTTACCGGATGGGTGACTTTTACGAACTGTTCTTCGACGACGCCAGGAAAGCGGCCGAGTTAATGGATATTACACTCACTGCCCGCGGCCAGTCAGGTGGCAACCCGATCCCAATGGCAGGCATTCCCTATCACTCCGCCGAAAACTACATTGCACGTCTCGTTCGTGCAGGTCAATCCATCGCCATCTGTGAACAAATAGGCGATCCGGCGACCAGTAAAGGCCCGGTGGATCGCCAGGTAATGCGCATTGTGACGCCCGGCACACTCAGTGACGACGCTTTCCTTGAAGATCGACGCGACAATCTGCTGGTCTCCATATACAACCACCGGGAACACTTTGGCTTCGCGTCTCTGGACATTTCCAGCGGTCGTTTCGCCGTTTCGGAACTGTCCAGCCTGGAAGCACTGCAAGGTGAGCTGCAACGCTTGCGGCCGGCCGAGATACTGATCAGTGAAGACTTTCCTTACGAAGACCTCCTTCAGGGCTATACCGGTATCCGTCGCCAGGGACCGTGGCTGTTTGAGATGGATTCCGCCCGACGCGTGATTACCCAGCAACTGCAAGTCCGGGACCTGACCGGGTTTGGCTGCGAGGATATGACCCTGGCCATTCCCGCCGCCGGCTGCTTGCTGCAATACGCAAAAGAAACCCAGCGCACGGCCCTGCCCCATATTCGTAAACTGAGCCGGGAACGTCGTGAAGACGCCGTCATTCTGGACGCCACCAGCCGTCGTAACCTGGAAATCGATACCAACCTGATGGGCGGTCATCAGCATACCCTGGCCTGGGTGATGGACCGCACCGCCACGTCCATGGGCGGGCGCCAACTTCGGCGCTGGCTGAACCGGCCACTGCGGGATATCGCCGAGGTGAAACAGCGCCAGCAAGCGGTGTCGGCTCTACTCGACGGCTTCCACTACGAAACGGTGCATGACCTGCTGAAGTCCGTCGGTGACATTGAACGGGTATTGGCCCGCGTGGCTTTGCGCTCCGCCAAACCCAGGGACATGGCCCGGCTGCGAGAAGCCTTTCAGGCGTTGCCGGACCTGCAAACAGCATTGCGTCCGGTCAACTCCCATCACGTTGTCAAACTGGCCACCATTATTGCCACGTACCCCGAATTGTCGGACTTGCTGACGCGGGCCATCAATGACAACCCGCCGGTGGTGATCCGGGAAGGCGGGGTTATTCGGGATGGCTTTGACGCCGAACTGGACGACCTGCGCAATATCAGCGAAAACGCCGGTCAGTATCTGCTGGACGTGGAGACGCGGGAGCGGGAACGCACCGGCATCAGTACCCTCAAAGTGGGCTACAACCGCGTTCATGGTTACTACATTGAAATCAGCCGGGCGCAATCAGACCACGCACCGGTGGACTATATCCGGCGACAAACCCTGAAGAACGCGGAGCGCTTTATTACGCCGGAGCTTAAAACATTCGAAGACAAGGCTCTGAGCGCCAAGAGCCGGGCTTTGGCCCGGGAGAAAGGCCTGTATGAGGACGTCCTCGAGACGCTTGCGGCACAGTTGGCGCCACTGCAGGACAGCGCTCAGGCATTGGCGGAACTGGATGTACTGAGCAATTTCGCGGAGCGCGCCACCTCCCTGCGGTTCAGTGCACCCGAATTCAGTGGCACCCCAGGCTTCGACATAGAACAGGGTCGTCATCCCGTGGTGGAGCAATTACTCGATGAGCCCTACGTTCCAAACGATGTGTTGATCGACGACAAGCGCAAAATGCTGGTGATTACAGGCCCCAACATGGGGGGTAAATCGACCTATATGCGACAGGCAGCGCTGATTGCATTATTGGCGTATACCGGCAGTTTCGTGCCAGCCAACCGTGCCAAACTTGGCCCGCTGGACCGGATATTCACCCGCATGGGTTCTTCCGACGACATCGCAGGCGGACGCTCCACGTTCATGGTTGAAATGACGGAAACTGCCAACATTCTGCACAACGCCACCGAGCACAGCCTGGTGCTGATGGACGAAGTCGGTCGCGGCACCAGCACCTTTGACGGTTTGTCGCTGGCTTGGGCCACCGCAGAGCATCTGGCCAAAGAGACCCGCTGCCACACGCTGTTTGCCACCCACTACTTCGAACTGACTCAACTGGCGGATCAGTTGGCGCATGCGGTGAACGTGCACCTGACCGCTACCGAGCATGATGACAGCATTGTTTTTCTGCACAATGTCCATGATGGCCCAGCCAGCCAAAGTTATGGTCTACAAGTGGCCAAACTGGCCGGGGTGCCTGCCAGTGTAATCACCAATGCCAAGCTGCAGCTCAAACACCTTGAAGGCAGTGCAGCACCCAGCAAGGGCGTCGTTACGCACTCGCCCCCCGCCGAACCCAGTCATCAGGCCGATATGTTCGCCAGCATGGACCCAAGCCCTGTGGAGAAAGCCTTGGCGGCGATGGATCTGGACGAGCTGACGCCACGAGACGCACTGAACCGACTCTATGAGCTCAAAGCGAAATTATCATGACCGGCTTGTAGGGATAACGTTGGCCGGCCAATCTCCAGTGTGCCAAGCAGGAATAAACTTATCGCGCTCTGGCGCTTGCGACAAAGCGGGCTGCTCCCTACAATATCGCTCACTCTTTTAACGTTCAGAAAAAGGGACAAGACGGCGGCCACGCATAGGGGTATCACCACCCAGGCCAGCACGACTTGCCCACTGATGAGACTGACTACTCAGACCAGGAACCCGACCATGACGTTTGTCGTTACCGATAACTGCATCAAGTGCAAGTACACCGACTGTGTTGAAGTCTGCCCGGTAGACTGCTTCTACGAAGGCCCGAATTTTCTGGTCATCGACCCGGACGAGTGTATCGACTGCGCACTGTGCGAACCGGAGTGCCCGGCAGAGGCCATATTCTCGGAAGATGAATTGCCGGCGAACCAACAGCAATTTATTGAGATCAACGCCGATCTTGCCGGTAAATGGGACAACATCACCGAGAAAAAAGATCCGCTGCCCGACGCTGAAGAGTGGGATGGCAAACCAGACAAACTGCAATACCTGGAGCGCTAACGGGCAGGTGCCGCTGGATTGGGCACCGGTCGCGCAAACCGGATATGAAAAGGGGAGGCACTTAGCCTCCCCTTTTTTGTGGCTCATCTCGGATTGGCGTAACGACCGTGGTTTTGAGCGCTGTCATCGACTGCGGCAGGACGCAACCATAACCAACGCTTCGACTTCCGAGCAGGCCCGGGCCTGCCGGACTCCAACATCAGGACCCTCCTGAGCTGAAGCGTCGACTGGGTAGCACCCATCGACCGAAAGACCCTGGCGGTCTCACGGCCCATGGCCGACTTAAGCGACAAAGCGTGACAACGCCTTGCCCAGCCCGCTTATGATCGACGGCACCTGGCATGCACAATGCCAGACCTGTGATGCACAGCGCAGACCTACGGGGCAGAACTTACGCCTGCGTCATTGCCAGCTTGGCGCCAAAGCCCATGAACATTGTGCCCGTCACGCCCTGCATCAGTCGTTTTAACCGGTGGTTTACAGACACACGGTGGGACCGCACCACGGCAAGGGCAAGGCCACACTGCCAGATCATGGCCATGAGAAAATGAATCGCGGCCAAGCCCATGGATTGCGCAAAAGCAGGCCCCTCGGGGTCAATAAACTGGGGTAGGAAAGCCATATAAAACAGGGCAGTTTTAGGGTTCAGCACATTGGACAACAAACCTTCGCGAAACGCGCGCCGAAACCTGACGGGGCCGGTGGAAACGGCTGGCGAGGCCGCAACACGGACGCCGTCATTCGGCTTGATTGCCTGGTAAAGACTGGCAAGACCCAACCAGATCAGGTAGCACGCGCCCGCCCACTTGAGCGCCGAAAACGCCCACGTCGTTTGCACCAGAATCAGCGAGATGCCGGCAGCGGAGAGTGCGGCGTGGATAAAGAGGCCGCTGCAAATGCCCACGCTGCTGATGACGCCATCACGCAGACCTCCTCGCGCGGTATTACGAACGACCAGCAATGTGTCGACACCCGGGGTCACGGTCAGAAGAAAAACCGCAACCAGATAGGCCCAGAATAATTCTGCAGATGGCATGCCTCACCTCACACAGCACCAGGAGTCTCTGTTGCCTGCTCACTCCCCGGCTTTCAGGATTTTTTTCACGGCGGCAGACTGGTAAAACGGTGCAAGTCTGCGGCGCAGCAAGGCCTCAAGATACCCCTCCTCCCGCAGCACGTCCATCAGCGGCAAAATGAAAGCATCCGCCTCTGTCATCACAACGGTTTGATCCACACCCACATCCTGCAGCAGGCAGGTCACCGGCTCATCTCCGTACTTATCGAATAAATGCTCAACAACCGCACGACAACAGCCTTCAAAATACTCTGTCTGACGGAAGTTGAGCCAGAACTCATAACCCAGTACAACGAATTCCTGAAGCTGAACGTCTCCCAGACCCTCCCGAAGCTCCCCAATCGTGAGATTTTCCACGGACATCCAGGCTGCCATCACACTATCGTGCACCTCTTCGTCACTCAGGGCCTTTTGCAGGAAGGCCTCACTGCGACTGATCAATCCCGGCAAGCTCTCGGCCAGCCAGGCCTTAAATCTTCGCTCAAAGGATTCGTCTAACCCTGGCACTGCGCGGTTGGCCATGCGTTTGCCGAATTTCATCATGGAACCGACGCCCGGTACATTCTTGGTAATCAGGTTGTCTTCATACAGATAATTGACCAGACCATGGTAAACGACGTTGGAGACCAGCTCCTGATACACCGGGTGCACCATAATCTCTTTGATCACCCGGTCGCGATGTTCCCTAAGTTCCAGTGCCTCTTCCAGAAAGGCGGTTGCCTGTTCACGGCTGAGCACCTGTTTCAACTGAGTCGTTGACTGGACCGGCGCGTTCAATACTTCTGTCGCCATCTCCCCCGCCATTTCGGGAATTCCGGCGTCCAACTCCATGTTCATCACCACGCGCCTGATCACACTCATCACCTGATCAATCGAGCTGATTCGATTAAAGGTGACCACGTCACCGAGTCGAAAGAGTTCTGCCACTTCGTGCTCAATAAATTTGCGCAGCTTCGCGCCCTTGAGCGAGGCAAGCTCATGCTTGATGTGCTGATCGAGCAATAAAGTGGCGGTGTCCATCTGGCCTTGGGTCATGGCAGGTTCCTGGCTGTCTGTCGGAAGCATTGGGTCGAGCGTTGAGGCTAACACGACGGTGGCCTCAAGCTCTTATCCTAAAACGCCTGGCAAAAGATGCAATTCAGCCAAGTGGTCAGTAGAGGGCTCGGGGGCTATGGAAAGTCTGAGAATTCATGAGGCTCCGCAGCCAGTGCCAAACAGAGACTGCCGGGTCCAATGTAGATGCAACTGGTAATGCCCATTTGCGACAACAGCAGTTCTATGCCGTGCTTGTCACAGGTCGCCCTCAAATGATCCAGGCCTGGTAATTGCCCAATCTCCGCCCACGACAAAGCACAGGAAAGACTGATATACGGCGTCAGCAAGCCTGCCTCGATGCGACCGATGGCATAGTTCATGACTTTTTCAATCGAGGCCTCAGAACTGCGGGCTTTAGCGACCGGTTTGCCCTCTGCGCCCAGGCCAAAAATCACAGGCGTGATGCTCAGGGCTTTCCCCAAAAACGCCACCATCGCCGACACACTGTTGTCTCCCCGGCGACGTGCACGCTCGCGGATGTAGTGCAGATCGCGGGGAATCACACAAGTGTAGATTTTGTTGGCGAATGTCTCGACTTCATGACGCAGCGCATTTTTGGACAAATTCTGATCAATCAGTCTCTGGGTGTGAGCCGCCAACAGTCCCTGTCCTGCAAATATCTGCTTGCTGTCAATCACCCGCATGGAGAAGGTGCCGCTCACCCCAGCCGCGTCCCTGGCCTCTCGATAGTGAGACATGACGCCGTTCATGGCTTCCGTGGCATTCTGGTAAATGAGACTGCGGGAGCGTGTGACCGTTTCACAAATGGCGACGTCATACTGAGTGACGATCTTGTCCATGAACAGATCGTGGATCTGTTTGGTGGTGAAGGCTTCCGTTTGAGCATGATGACCTTTTTGTAAAAGCCCACTGTCGTAAAAATCCTGGGTTTTTACCGGGTCATGGTCATCAATGTAAGTCTGATGATCAATTTTGGCCGTTACCGGCAGCACAAAAATGCCGTGCTTACGGCTGAAGTCATGGGGAATATCACAAGCAGAATCAACAATTAAACCTACGCGCATAGCAGGCCTCCATGCTTGAGCCCGCTCATTATGGCCGGGTCCTTGTTATCATTATGATGGTGAACGCGAGGATGTTTATCACACAGCGAGCAGGGATTCAGAGACCTAAGTCTCTAATCCCTCATTGATACCGTAGATCCCTGTAAACCGCGGTATTATGACGCCTGGTAGTCGGTATCAAGCTCATTCAGACTGGCCTCAAGCAACTGGCGATTGTCTTGCTGCCATGGGTGAAAGCCTGTCCTGAAATACGCCAGAAATTCCGGCAGGCAGGCGCGCAGGACGCCTGGCTTACCCCAGAGAAAATTGATACCTCCAATCCAGGTTTTCAGGCTCCAGAGTTTGCCTTCGGTCTTCAACAGACTGCAAGTATTGAGGAAGGTAAATTTGAAGAAATTGTAGGTCACGAACAGGAAAACAAAGCGACGTAACCGCTCGTTGCCGACGCAGTGTTGATACACATCGAAAGCCACCGACTTGTGCTCAGTTTCCTCAATGGCATGCCAGCGCCACAGTTTCCTCATGGTCGGTGTCGCGCCCTGCATCCACTCCGGATTTTTAAGAATCGCATTCGCCAGCACCGCGGTGTAATGCTCAGCACCGCAAGTGCCTGCCAGTTGCCGACTGGGCGGCAAGTTACCCACCCAGGCCATGTGACGGCTAAACCGCTCGTCCAATGCATCGATGTCATAACCACGGGCTTTGAGTGCTTCGTTGTAATGCTTGTGCTCGCGACTGTGGAGTGCCTCCTGACCAATAAAGCCGCGTATTTCCTGTGCCAGCTTGGGGTCCTTAATCTTGTCCCGGTACAAACGGACCGCGTTAATAAACTGCTGCTCTCCATCCGGAAATTGCAATGACAGGGCATTAAAAAACGCTGTACGGAAAGCGTCATTGCCATGCCAGAGGGTTTTAAGTTCCTCAGACACATCAAAGCTGACATGCCGTGGCGATACGGACACGCCTTCAGGTGTTGAGCTGATCGCCATTACGGCCTCCTGTTTTCTTATCATTGTGTAGATCAGTGTTACGGGTCAAATTAAAGCAGTCGCTTCATTTTATACCCCAATCCTGGCAGGCCGGCCACTATTCACACCGTTTTTTGTTATCCACCGGCTCGCATTTCGGGCCAAAATGACACTACTGGCCACATTCGTTGGCGTGTTTGGTGATTGCTCCGAAGCGGACTAGTATTTCAGAATGACCAAACGAATTCGCACCTTCAACCTGGGAAACAACTGTGATTCACAAACTGACGCTGATTCCGCTGTCGCCGGTGTTACTGTTTCAAGGCCGTCACGTTCGTTCATCCACTGTGAAACTGCCGGAACCTGAGGGCGCACGCAGTGGCACGGTCGGTGAAGGTCCGTTGCTGAATATGTTGCTGCTCGGGGATTCGGCCGTCGCCGGAGTGGGTGTCGAGGCCCAGGAGGACGCTCTTTCAGGTCAACTGGCACAGCGACTGGCTCGGCGACTGACGGTGAACTGGACTTTGCAGGCCCATACGGGGCTGAAAGTATCTGACTTTTTGCCCCCCGCTGAGCGGCTGCCACGCATCCAGGTAGACGTCATCGTGGTGTCTCTGGGGGTTAACGATGTGACCTCCACGGTTTCCGCCAGTCGATGGATACGGCAAGTCCGTCAGTTGGTACTTGCACTGCAAAAGCAATACCGACCCAAACAGATTCTGTTTACCGCCGTGCCTCCCATGCACCGATTCCCATCGTTACCGCAACCACTTCGCTGGTATCTGGGACAGCGGGCGAGGCACTTCAATCATCTGCTGGAAGCACTCCTGGACGAACACGAAAAGACGGAGCTCGTCACGATCGACTTTGCCGATGATCCCGCCATGATGGCCGATGACGGATTTCACCCAGGCCGCGCTGGGTACATCGCCTGGGCGGACACTCTGGCGCCGCTTATTTTACCGGCGGATCATTCGCCTTCGGCTACCTGAGCCGCCAGTACGCCAACCCGTTTCACCGCCTGCTCGATGCGGTCGCTCCAGGGGTTGGCACAGTTGATACGCAAGTAATCTTCGTATTTGTTGGTGGTTGAGAACATCTTACCTGGCGACACATGAATGCCCTCCTTGTGCGCCAGTCTGAACACTTCCGTGCCGGAGGCCTGGTTCGGCAATTGCACCCAGAGCACAAACCCACCCACGGGCTTGCTAATGGCTGTCCCCGCCGGGAAATCACGGCTTAACGCGGCCCGCATGCGTCCCGTGGCATCCCGATACCGCTGCCGTGCGGCACGCAGATAACGGTCGTAACCACCGTGTTCAAGAAAATGCCCCACCGCCAGCTGTGGAATCGACCCTGTGGCCAGATTCGAAAATACTTTCTGCTGGCTCGCCTCCACCATATAACGCCCGGGCACCATCCAGCCCGCTCTCAAACCCGGCGAAATCGTTTTCGAGAACGAGCTGCAATAAATCACGTTGCCCGTCTTATCAAATGCTTTAGCGGGACGAGGCCGGTCACCCTCATGGGGCAAGTCACCGTATATGTCGTCTTCAATGAGTGGCACGCCGGCTTTTTCCAGCATCTCGACCAACTGTTTTTTGCGCTGATCCGCCAGACGCACGCCCATCGGGTTGCTGTGATTGGCCACCACAATACAGGCCTTAATAGGCCATTGGTCCAGCGCCAGCTGCAAGCCCTCCAGGCTGACCCCATCCACCGGATGCGTTGGAATTTCGATCACCCGCAATCCGACGATATCGAGTGCTTGCAAAATGCCTGGGAACGACGGCGATTCGATGGCAACGATATCGCCCGGCTGAGTCACCGCGCGAAGGCCAATAATCATTGCCTCCTGTGCGCCGTTGGTCGCGAGGATGTCGTCCGGCGCAGTCGGCACTCCGATGGCGGTCATGCGCTGCGCCAGCTGGCGTCGATAGATCAACTTGCCCGGAAATGCGTAATCGAGGGTCTCATAGCCTTGGCGTGCGGCCCAGATGGTGGCCTGCTGAATCTGGCGCAGCGGCAGGAAGTCCGGATGTGGCACTGCAACCCCCAGTGGCACCATGTTCTTACGGGTATCTGAGCAAAGATCCTGCGCCAGCTCCCGGGCCGTGACCGGCACCGGTTGCACGCGCGGCTTGGGCATCGCCGGCATCGGGGTATCACGCGACGGCAGCTGCACGAAATACCCACTGCGCTCACGCGCGACCAGGTAGCCGCGGCTCTCCAGTGTCTGGTGCGCTTGCAGGACCGTTGAAATACTCACACCAAACTGACGACTGAGCACCCGAACACCGGGCAGGCGTTCACCTTCACGGTAAACGCCCTCGTGAATCAAAGTCTGAAGCTGATCGGCAACACGGTTGTATAAGATTCCCATGGTTCTATCCTGCCAGACAGTTGGCTTGACGTAACAGTACAGATCAGTCGAAGAATGACCGTCACAGATAAAGATTACGCTTCTCTGTACCGGTGCAAAAGTAGTTTATCTGGATCTGTTACGGTCTTTGCCAATCGCCCACAATGGCATGGCCATCCACGGAATCGGAGACACGCCATGAACGCTGTATGCCAATACGACCGGAATACTCCGGAACCCCCGCCACGCGCCCAACGCAAGGATATTCTGGCGTTAGAGCAGGGGTCGGTCAGCGGCCCTCACACCCCTCAGCGAGTGGCCCGGCAGTTGCGGGCCATGGGGTTCACCGTGACATTACTGGGCCCAGAGCATTGGCAACTATCAAGGTCCCATCAACTACTGCGAGTTGATCTTTACAGTACGGCCGAACTGGCCGCATTTGCTCAGGGCCGAGCGGCCAGTTATGCCTGTGACTCAATAGGGGCGCCAAAAACCACAATCAGCGAAGAGGAGACTCAATATGACACATTACCCATTGTTCCAGGTTGATGCCTTTACCAACCGGGTGTTTAGCGGCAATCCGGCCGCCGTCGTGGCTCTAGACACATGGCTGGATGACTCATTGATGCAGAGTATTGCATTGGAAAACAATTTATCCGAAACGGCTTTTTTTGTACCGATGCCCCCCGCTTCGGGGGTTGATTTTCATATCCGCTGGTTCACCCCGGAAGCGGAAGTTCCCCTGTGTGGCCATGCCACCCTGGCCTCAGCCTGGGTTATTTTCAACAGGCTGGGCTGGCCCAACAACGCCATTCGACTGCAGTCCCGAAGTGGCCCTCTCGGCGTCACTCGGCTCGACGATGGCTGGCTGGAACTGGACTTCCCCAGCCTGCCTTTTCATCCGGTTGCCACCCCCGACATTGTTTGCCAAGGCCTGCCTGAGGCTCCCGCCACGGCATTTGTAGTCCCTGACGACGTCAATTATCTGGTTGTATTGGCCAATGAAGCCGCCGTTCGTGCCGCCACGCCCGACATGGCCATTCTCAAATCGCTCGGCAACCACGGCCTGATCATCACCGCTGCCGGCGATCACTGTGACTTCGTCAGCCGCTACTTTGCCCCTGGCATTGGCATCCATGAAGACCCGGTTACCGGCTCCATCCATAGCGTGTTGACCCCTTACTGGGCGCAGCAACTGGGTAAGACAGAATTATTGGCCCACCAGCTGTCCACCCGCGGTGGCGTGCTGAAATGCACGCTGCGAGACGATCGGGTAGGTATTGCAGGTCAGGCGGCTTTCTTTATGAGTGGAGAATTCCAGCTTTAATCGAGAACGCTGGGCTGGCGATCATTGATCGGGCTGACGCCGAAAAAACGTTTGTAGTCCCGGCTGAACTGGTGGACGCTCTGATAGCCTACCGCGGCGGCGGTCTGATTCACGTTCAAATCGTCATGACTGAGTAACAGCCGCGACTTGATCAGCCGCAGGCGCTTCACGTACTGCAGTGGAGACGACCCTGCCACCTGTTTGAAATGCTGATGAAAGGTGGACACGCTCATATTGGCCTGCCGGGCCAGGTGTTCGACCGTCATGTCGTCGGTAAACCCGGCGTGCATTTGGGTCAGTACCTGAACAATGCGGGCGTAGTGGCCCTGATTCAGGGTCAACGCCCGCAAGGCCGGCCCCTGGCTGCCCTTGAGGGCCTCGAAGATGACTTCCCGAATCCGTGCGGTGCCCATCACCTGCGCGTCCAACGGGTCGTGCAGGGCTCTCAGCAAACGGACTACCGCTTCTTGCATGCCCTGCGTCATCGCGACAGAAGCCATTGGCTCCGGTATTTCCCGCGCCAGCAACTGGGCATCAAACCCGGTTTCCTTCACCAGTTCCCCCAGCACGGCCGGTTCGATACGAATGGAGATGCCCAGCAGCGGCTGTTCACTGGAGGCAAACGTTTCGCACTCAAACGGTAGCGGTAACGTCTGAACCAGATAATGACCGGGGTTGTAATGAATCTCGCGGTCACCCAAATGGCCGATTTTCTGGCCCTGGGCAATCACCGTCAGGCTCGGTTCGTAAACAAGCGGTGTTCGAGCCACAGGCCGGTGACTGGCAACAACAGACACCGGCGCCAGCGACGTATCGGAGAATCCGTCACGTCCAGCCAGGGGCCGAATAAGCTCTGTCAAAGTCGATGACATCAAAATACTCCCGCTTGCACCTTATAATACTGGACTGAGATCGAACCGGAATAATGCCCGGCATCGTCCTGGAATTCCTCGATCTTACGGAAAACTCGGACAAATAGGCAAAAATCCGAAAGGATTGTGAATAGCCAAGGCACCGGTGACCGCCCACACTATCGTGGTTGTTTAAACGTGAGGGAATTCTCCCTGTTCAGAGGAGCCAATAACCATGACCACTACCAAAGCCTACGCTGCACAGTCAGAAACATCCGGCCTGGCACCGTTCAGTTTTGACCGTCGCGCACCCAGGCCCGACGATGTCGCCATCGAAATCGATTATTGCGGTGTCTGCCATACGGACATTCATTTTGCCCAGAACGATTGGGGCGTCAGTCTGTACCCCGTTGTGCCGGGACACGAAATTGTCGGACGGGTCACCGCCGTTGGCAGCGACGTAACCCATCATAAGGTCGGTGACGTCGTCGGCGTTGGTTGCATGGTCGATTCCTGCCGCACCTGCGCTGCCTGTGAGTCCGGTCTTGAGCAGTATTGTCTCGAAGGCATGACCGGCACCTATAATGGCCACGATCGCCACGACCAGTCTGTTACCTTCGGCGGCTACTCCGACAAGATTGTGGTCAGCGAGCGGTTTGTGGTGAAGATTCCCGACAAACTGGATGTGAAGGCCGCAGCGCCACTGTTGTGCGCGGGCATCACCACTTACTCGCCACTTCGGCACTACGGCGTCAAACCGGGCCACAAGGTCGGTGTCATTGGTATGGGCGGTCTCGGCCACATGGGTGTCAAATTTGCCAAGGCCCTGGGTGCTGAAGTCACCATTTTCACCCGTTCCGAGAGCAAGGTGGCTGAAGCCAAACATCAGGGCGCAGACCATGTCGTGATCTCCACCGACGATGATCAAATGCAGGCCGCAGCCGAAACCTTCGATTTTATGCTCGACACGGTGCCGGTCCAGCATGACTTGAACCCCTATCTCAACTGCCTGAAATTTGACGGCACCCACATCCTGGTCGGTCTGCTGGAAGCCATTGAACCGCCCTTGCAAGCAGGCAGCCTGGTCTTCAAGCGCCGGGTTCTGGCTGGCTCGTTAATTGGCGGCATGCCGGAAACTCAGGAAGCGCTGGATTTTTGCGCCGAACACGACATCCGTTGCGATGTGGAAATGCTCGACATCCACAACATCAACGACGCTTATGAGCGGATGAAAAAAGGGGATGTGAAGTACCGATTCGTGATCGACATGGCGACCCTGAAAGCCGATTGATCGCAGTGCTAGTTGAGTTCCGGGTCTGCTTCAGGCCCGGACTCGACGCCGGTTTTGCGTCCTACGTCCACATTGGCGTCCGACACCACCTGGTTTCGCCCCCTGCTCTTTGCCAGATACAACCGCCGATCGGCTTCCGCAATCAATACGTCAAACACCACATCCAGCGTTTTCATCACGCCATCGCCAACCCAGGTTGCGCAACCGCAACTGATGGATACCTGCCCCAGACCCGAGCTGCCATGAGGAATGGCCAGATCGAACACAGCACACCGTATACGTTCCGCTGTCTCCGCAGCGCTAATGGCGTCGTGCTCCGGCAGCAGAATGGAGAATTCCTCGCCGCCCATCCGTGCCGGTAATTCGCCTGCCCGCCGACAGTGATGGCTGAAAATACCCGCCAATTGAACCAGGCACTCATCGCCCGCGCCATGGCCGTATAAATCGTTATAGTTTTTGAAAAAATCAACATCGATCATCAATACAGAGACGGGGCTCCTGGTCCGCTGCGCCCGGCGCCCCTCAATCAGTTTCGCTTCATCAAAATACCGGCGATTGGCCAGGCCCGTGAGGTGATCGGTACGAGACAGCCGGAACAGTTCACGACGACTTTTCTCCAGTTCATGCAGGTGCTGCCAACGCTCAATCAGCTTGAACATGACCTCGGCAGTCATTTGCAACAATCGCCGCTCCAGCAGTTCGTGAGGCTGGCGCTCAGGTCGATAAAACGCCAGCACGTAAGCTTCGGCATCGGTGGTGAACGCACACAACACGGTATGCTCCATCAGCTGGTTATTGTCGAAATACCAGCCCGGCTCGTTTGGCACCAAAGCCAGCGCACCGGTCGTTTTAAACACCTCAGGATTGTACGGCGTTCGCCAAACAAACCGCCAACGCCAGTCTCTGCCACCTGATGACCAGGCGACGCCGCAAGCGCCGGCACCAAACTTTTCAGAAAGCTCGGCCATCGCATTTTCCATCCCGGCACGCTGTTCATCGGGCTCCAGTTCAATCATCAACATGGAAAAACGGGAGAGCATTTCGAGGTAGACATTGATCCGTCGAATCTCTTCGGTGCGCTCTCTCACGCGGGCATCAAGCTGATCTCGCTCATTAGCCAGTTCTGCTGTAATTTTTTCCCGCTCGCGGAGAAAATCATCGATATCGAGCCGCAGCACGTTGAAACGTTCGACAATCACGTCAACCTCATCCCGCCATGGGTGGTTTGGCCGCTTGATTATCAGCGGCGGATTAACGCGCCAGGGCGACAGGGCCTTGCTGTAATCCGCAATGGCAGTAAGTGGCCGTCTGATATGCCGGGATACCGTGCTATACCCCACCCAAACCACCAGCAAAGTGGACAGGGCAAATAACAAGGCTCCGGTGAGTCCCGACTGAATCAATTGGAGTAATAGGTAACGTCGCTCTAAACGTAACTGCAGTTCCGCCAGCGTGATCTCTGGCGTCTCAACGTGTGGTATGGCAAAGGCATGGGTTGTATCGGAGGCACGGCTGATGCCGTTGTGGACTAAGAGTGACCGATCGTCGGTCAGTTGCAGCGATACCGTCCGAACACCCGGGAGCGTCGCAAGCGCGCGAATTTGTCGTTCGTATTCATCGGGATTATCGGCAGCAATGGCTTGGCCTAGCATCGGAACGAACAACGTCTGGATGGCTTCAAGCGTCTTCATTTCGCCGCCACGTTCGTTCTGGTACGCCCGAAACGCATGAATGCCACCAACCACAAACGTCAGGACGACGCCAACCAGAATGACGCGATTCAACAGAACCTGGGTAATAGAACGGAATCCGCCCTTGTCATCCATTATCGCCATGGATCTGGTGTCCCAGTAACCAACTGAAGTCATATGGAAAGTCCGGGGTACGGAACATAACCCCGCACAACCCTGCAGCCCGGACGAGGCAGTTAACCAATACCTTCTGCTCCAGCAGTATAAACTTCGATGGTCCGAGCCGCCATTTGGCTTTGGTCGTGCCAGAGACGCCGACGCACCGAACCCGTATAATCACCCCGGCGATTCATCAAGACACCCAACAACGGGAACCCATGGCTTCCAAATACGACGTCATCATTATCGGCGCAGGCGCTGCCGGCCTCATGTGCGCTGCCACCGCCGGCTATCGGGGCCGAAGCGTTCTGGTGCTGGACCATGCCAATAAGCCAGGCAAGAAAATACTGATGTCTGGCGGTGGCCGGTGTAATTTCACCAATTTGAACAGCACCCCCGCCAACTTTTTATCGGACAACCCCCATTTCTGCATTTCAGCCCTGAAACGTTACAGCCCCCAACACTTTCTGGAGCTGGTTGACCGACACGGCATTGAGCATGAAGAAAAAGCCGCCGGACAACTGTTCTGCAGGGACAGCAGCAAGGACATTCTCAATCTGCTGCTCACCGAATGTGAATGGGCCGGCGCCGACATCAGCATGGAGACATCGGTCACCTCCGTCACCGACACCGCCGATGGCTATCAGCTTTACACCAGCGCCGGCAACCTCCAATGCGCATCGCTGGTGGTTGCTTGTGGCGGGCTTTCCATCCCAACCATGGGTGCGACCGGGTTTGGCTATGAGCTGGCCCGTCAGTTTAACCTCCGCATCCTGCCTACCCGGGCCGGACTGGTGCCCTTTACCCTGCACCCGGAACTGAAATCCCAACTGGCCCCCCTGTCGGGCGTCAGTTGCCCGGTCGACGCCCGGTGTAATGGGGAACACTTCCAGGAACCCATGCTGGTCACCCACCGGGGGCTCAGTGGGCCCGCAATGCTGCAGATATCGAGCTTTTGGGCCCCCGGAGACACACTCAAGATCAACCTGTTGCCTGGACGCAACGTCCTGCAAGACCTGCTGGAGCGACGGACCAGCGCACCAACGTCCACCATTGCCCATTACCTGAATGAAAGCCTGTCAAAACGGTTTGCCCAGGCCTGCAACGACATCAATGGCTGGACCGGCCCACTTCAGGCTTACAAAAACAGCGACCTTGAAGCGGCGGCCTCCGCTCTCAACGAGTGGACCATCAAACCTGCTGGTACCGAGGGCTATCGCACTGCCGAAGTCACCCTGGGCGGAGTCGACACCCGCCAATTGTCGTCCAAGACCATGGCGGTGAACGATCGCCCCAATCTGTTCTTTATCGGCGAAGTGGTTGATGTGACCGGCCACCTCGGCGGCCATAATTTCCAGTGGGCATGGGCATCCGGCGTGGCGGCCGGCGGGGCTGCTTGAAGTCCATTGACATTTTCTGATCCGGCCCGCCATTGGTTCTCAGGGAATAACAGACATACCCCACATACCGGTACCCCGGCCCATAAAAAAGGTCGCCCACTGAGCGACCTGAACACGTTGATCGGGCTATGCCTTGCAACGATAGGATTTTCCAGTCGTGAAACGTCAGTTGCCAGACCTCATTGGCACAGCGCTAACGGAGACAGTGCGCATAGGTTATCGAGTAATTCTTCAGGGTTGTCGATCCCACAGGCCGGCTCGTTCAACACGTCCAGCGACTCGCCCACACAAACAAGCTCCTCTCGCTCTCCGGTAAATTCACCATCCTCAAGCGCAACCGCCAATACGAACCCTACCTCTTTTTTATAAAACTTGAACTCCGAATCGCCAGGACTAAGGGCTGAAAAATCCCGGGTCATCAGGCAATCACCCATGCCATTCCCGGCGCACTGAAATTCGGGAGCGTTGGGATTTTGTCCGCCTTCATCGACATCGGGCGCAGCGTCGAGCGCGAGATACTCCACCACATCCTCAGCTTCATTCAGCGCGTATTCCTGGCGGTCAACCTGCCCGACCATAGGGTTTTGTCTGAGCAAAACCCCGGCTTTTGCCCCATTGAGACCCGTAAAGAATGATCCGTCGAGGTTGTCGAGGAATCCATTTTCGAAATTACGTGCAATTTCGCCACAGTAATAGACGTTGCCTTCCTCATCTTGAGCTAGATAGTCATCGGTCACTTCAGCGGCAACCCACTCGCTTTCACCACCACCGTTTTGCTCGGCGACCAGAACCACATCCACGACAACCCGGCAATACACAGGCCCCGAAAAACCTTCCGCCTCGCGGATTTGATCCGTCACGTGCACGACAACGGTTTCCTCGAAATCTTCGCCCGCCCTCAGGACGTAGGTGTGGCCCACCGCAAGATCCACATAGGCATTTTTTGGATAACTCACGCCAATGTCGTCGGGGTGAACAAATACGATATTCGGATCTGATAGTGGGTCCTGATACCGTCCCTCACCGACAAGATCACATACGTCCAATCGTGCGCCTCTCTGCTCACGGCAGAGTTCACGCTCCTCTCCGACCTCCGTTTTGACGTTTACGAAACAGGCACGCCGAGTCTCGGGATCCGGTTGATCAAAACAGTTCGCCGTTGCCAGTGTCGCGTCGGCGGCAACGCCCAGCTGGCAGGATTGGTACACCGTTTTAGCCGACTGTGAACACACTTCGGCATCACCGTTCCAAGGGTCGGAGAAGGCGCCAGCGGACCACCCGATAAGGGCCATAAAACACGCAAACACGATCGCGTAATATCGAAAAGTGCTCATAAGACTGTCTCCCTGACAGACCACTCATCCATGATTGGGGAAAACCACACCCCCTGCATGCAGCCGAATCAGCTGCATAATTTCTACGCTATCATTTTGGCTATTTTTTAACCAATACGATTCTGCCAGAAACCGCCTTTTTAAACGGAAAATACCTCAACACTGCGACACCCGAAATGAACGACCCGTGTGGTCATGACCGAGCTAAACCTGATCCATTAACCCCGTCTCTGCGACATATTACAGCGGCGGCATGCGGCTATTTGGGTGGGTTGCACTGGTTTTTTGAGCCCCGCTGTGGTCACACAGGAGAGGCCTTTGACATCGATAAACTATCGGTCGAAAACAATACCTTACAAAAAACCGTAAAGTTGCTGTATCGCCGGAGGCTATCTGTTTCTAAACTGCGAAAAACTGTTTTTAAAGATTTATCGGAGTAATGGCCATCCGTTTTCTGCTCACTCGATTATTCAGCCTGAGACTCGTCATCGCGCTCTTTGCCTTGGTGGTGGTCTTTGGCGCCGACAAAGTGCCGGCCCTTAACGTGCTTGACCAGACCCTGTTTGACCTGGTTCACCAGGCCACGGACACCGGTAACGGAACCGATGCCCCCCAGGCCCAGAGCCTCGACGCTCGCGTGCTGGCCCAGGGTCTCGAACGGCCCGACTGGGGATTTCCCATGGTACGGGCGGCCCTCGCCTTGAGTCTGATGTTCCTCATGTTTGCGCTGCCACAATTGGGCGCCGCCCTGTCGGTGCTGTTGGTTACCCTGATCGCCACCGCCCTGCTGATTACCCAAGCGGGCTTAATGCTTTACCAGCATCTGTGGCTACCACTGGGACAGGTGGTCGTATTTTTATTGGCCGGGTTTGTCACCATGCTGTTCTGGCTGCAACCGTTTCGGGAGATACAGTCGTTACGGGCCAATGTTCAGCAGGCGCGTTACCAGCTTGGCAAGTTACTGTTGCAACAGGGCCAGCCGGACCAGGCGCTGGAAGCACTGGCCACCTGCCCGCCGGACGAAGACACCCTGGATTTGCAATACGACATTGCCATTCAACAGGAACGCAAACGCCAGTATGACTCGGCCAGCCGCACCTACGAGCAGATACTGTCACAAAAGCAGCGTTTTCGGGACGTGCGCGAGCGTCTCGACGCCATGCAGCGGCTGACCAGCGACTCCACCACCAGCCTGGCCGCCGGGTTTGATTCCACCCGCACCCTGGTGATGCCGGATCAATCGGTCAGCAAACCGACCCTGGGCCGCTACGAAATTGACCGTGAAATCGGTCGCGGTGCCATGGGCGTTGTGTACTTGGGCAAAGACCCCAAAATTGCCCGCACCGTCGCCATCAAGACCCTGAGCTACAACCAGTTTGAACAAACCGAACTCGGCGAACTCAAATCCCGTTTCCACCGGGAAGCCGAGGCTGCGGGCCGTCTGAACCATCCGGCCATTGTGACCGTTTATGACGTTGGCGAAGAAGCTGACCTGGCCTTTATTGCCATGGATTTCGCGGTTGGGAAACCACTGAGCGACTACGCCAGAGCGGACCGCCTATTGCCACTCCCGGTTATCCTGACCGTGCTGGCGCAGGTCGCCGAGGCGCTGGACTATGCACACGGCCAGAAAATCGTGCATCGTGACATCAAGCCCGGCAACATCATTTACGACGCCGCATCCAAGGCACTCAAGATCACCGATTTTGGCATTGCCAAGATAACCGATGACTCACGAACCCGCACCGGCAGTGTTATGGGCAGCCCACTGTATATGTCTCCCGAGCAGCTCAAGGGTCAGAAAGTCACCGGTGCTTCCGACATCTACAGTCTCGGCGTCACCCTGTACAAGCTGGTCTCGGGTGAAACGCCTTACAATGGCGATACTCTGGCCAACTTGACCTATCAGATTCTCAACAAGCGCGCGCGCAGCGTACGGGAATTCAACCCGGAACTTCCTGACAGCGTGGTGCGTCTGATCAACAAAGCAATTCAGAAAGAGCCCGCCAAGCGTTTTGCCAGCGCGGGTGCCATGGCCGAGGCCATGCACCGGGCCGCCAGCCGTGCCAGCAGCAAGGAGACCTCCTGATGACATTAACCGCCGCAGGTCTGTGTGACATTGGTACCAAGCGCGACAGCAACCAGGACACCATTGCCTGGGCGGTGTCAGACGATGGCCAAAGAGCCTTGTCGGTGGTTGCTGATGGCATGGGGGGTTACGAAGGGGGTGAGATTGCCAGCCAACTGGCCTCCGACACGGTAATGGAAGCCCTGACACCACTACTGGCATCCGGCGCCCAGGACACCGCCACGCTCCAGGACCGGATTCAGGACGCGATTACGCTGGCCAATAAGCGCATTCATACGGTCCGAAGCGACCACCCCAAACTCAGCAAAATGGGCACCACCCTGGTGCTGGCCTGGGTTCAGAACAATCAGGCCTGTATTGCGCACTTGGGTGATTCCCGGTGTTATTTGCTGTCAGGCAAGACACTGACCCAACTGACCCGCGATGACACCGTGGCCCAGAACATGGTGGATGACGGCTCAATCACCCTGGAAGAAGTTCCCCGGGTTCCGTTTCGCAATGTACTCACCCGTGCCCTGGGCTCCTCGGACGATGCCCGTGCCAGTTTTGGCCACACCAACTTGGCACCGGGGGATCGGCTGATCTTATGCTCCGATGGCCTGACCGGTGCGGTGACCGATGCCGACTGGCCCGACATCATGGCCCCGGCACCGTCGTTGGAAGACCAGGCCCGGCGGCTGGTGGACATCAGTCTTGATCATCAGGCGGCCGACAACGTGTCCGTCGTACTCGTTCAGTCTATTTAACACAAGGAATCTCTGCTATGGCCGCACTCTCACAACTGGTCGACGACGTTGTTGTCAGTACCTTTGAATTAACAGGCCCCCGGATTGAAATCGGTCGTCGTGCCGGATGCGACCTGCGGATTGATGAAATCTCCGTCAGCGGCCAACACGCCACCATAGAGGTGGAAAACAACGCCTACCTGGATGGTGCGGTCGATTATTTCATTACCGATAATGACAGCACCAATGGCACCTTCATCAACGATGTCCGGATGACCGGCCGACAGCGACTTAACAGCCATGATCGTGTGCGAATTGGCTGGAACCTGTTCCGCTTCATTGACGAAGACGAAAACAGCCTGGAGAAAACGGCCTACATCCTTGAGGAGTGATCTTCCATGAGATTCGGCTGCAACGGATTGCTAGGCATCGCGATGGCTGTTTGGGGTCTGGTCGGCCCCGGTCATGCGCAGGCCGGGGACACCCTGATTGCCGTGTCAGCCAACTTCACCTCCGCGGCGCGCGCCCTGATGCCCGTCTTCGAGGCTCAAACCGGACACCGGGTGCGGGCCAGCTTCGGCTCCACCGGCAAACTGTATGCACAGATCGAACACGGCGCCCCGTTTGATGTATTTTTAGCCGCCGACGAGGTCAGACCCAGGAAGACGGAGGCCAACGGACTGGCGGTATCCGGTAGCCGCTTCACATACGCACGCGGCAAGCTGGCATTCTGGAGCCCCAAGGCCGGGCTATTTGACGATCCCCGGACTTACCTGACCGAGGGCCGCTTCCAACATCTGGCGATCGCCAACCCCGCCACGGCGCCTTACGGCCTGGCCGCCCTGCAGGTGCTCGAACGGTGGGGCCTGAGTGAGCGGTTGCGTGACAAGCTGGTTCAGGGCGACTCAATTGCCCAGACCTTCCAGTTCATTGCCACGGGCAATGTTGACGCCGGTTTTATCGCACTGTCACAACTCCGGGATTGGCACGGGCGTCCCGGGTCGCTGTGGCCCGTGCCCGACAGTGAACACGACACCCTGAACCAACAGGCGGTATTGCTCACCCGGGCGCGGGAAAACCCGGCGGCCAAAGCCTGGCTCAGGTTTCTGAAATCGCCGCAGGCAGTAGCCATTATCGAGGGATACGGTTACGGTGAGGGTGCCCAGCTACCCTAACGGAACCGTGATTGATGAATGCCGAATGGCAAGCCGTCTGGCTCACCTTCAAACTGGCCAGCACCACCACACTTATTTTACTGATCATCGGCACGCCCATCGCGTGGTGGCTGGCCCGTAGCCGGCACTGGTTAACAAAGCCCGTTGCCGCCCTGGTGGCACTGCCACTGGTCCTGCCGCCCACCGTACTGGGGTTCTACCTGCTCCTCCTGCTTGGCCCCCAGGGCCCGGTTGGCCGCCTGACCGAGAGCCTGGGCCTGGGCACGCTGCCCTTCACCTTTGAAGGACTCGTGCTAGCCTCGGTGTTGTACTCCCTGCCCTTTACCGTCCAGCCACTGCAAAATGCCTTTGAGAACGTCAGTGGCCGAATGCTGGAAGTCGCCGCAACCTTAAGGGCAACGCCCTGGGACCGGTTTTTCACCGTTGCCATTCCACTCGCCCGGTCGGGTTTCCTGACCGCCGCCGTCTTGTCGTTTGCTCACACTATTGGTGAGTTTGGCGTGGTATTGATGATTGGCGGCAATATTCCTGGCGAGACCCGGGTACTGTCAGTGGCAATCTACGACCAGGTCGAAACCCTGCAATACGACAACGCCCATTGGCTGGCCGCAGGCATGCTGGTGTTCGCGTTTTCGGTCCTTATGTGCCTGTACCTGATCAACGGTCGTATGACGCGCGGGGAGCAGCATGACCTCTGACAACCGTATTCACATCCAGCTTTGCAAACACCTGGGGGCCTTCGCCCTCGACGTGGATCTCACGCTCCCTGACCGTGGGGTGTCGGTCCTGTTCGGGCCGTCCGGTTGTGGCAAAACCACCCTGCTGCGATGCATTGCCGGTCTTACCCGGGCCGATGGGGTGCTGACCATGAACGGGGAGGTCTGGCAGGATGACCGAAAGTTTCTGCCCGTGCACCAGCGCCCCCTGGCCTACGTGTTTCAGGAGACCAGCCTGTTCCCGCATTTATCCGTGCAACAAAACCTGACCTACGGCTACCGGCGGGTACCGGCTAATGAGCGCCACGTCAGCCTTGATCAGGCCACTGAATGGCTCGGGTTGCAGACCTTGCTGGCGCGGATGCCGGACCGGTTGTCCGGCGGTGAACGCCAGCGTGTCGCCGTGGCGCGAGCCTTGCTGACCAGTCCCCGCCTGCTGTTGATGGACGAACCTCTGTCGGCACTGGATGAGGCGAGTAAACGCGACATTCTGCCTTACCTCGATCAACTTCATGCCCGGCTCGCCATTCCGGTGCTCTATGTCACCCACTCCCGGGACGAACTTGCACGCGTAGCCGACCACGTGGTGCTGATGGATCAGGGCCGGATACTGGCAACGGGAGGGCTTGCGGACACCCTGACCCGGCTGGACCTGCCCGGCAGCCAGGATGAGGACACTGGCGTGGTGGTGGAAGCCACGATTGCCGAGCGGGATCGCGAATGGCATTTGGCCCGGGCCGATTTTTCGGGCGGGCAGCTCTGGGTAAAGGACACCGGACAGGCGCTCGGCAGTTCAATTCGGCTGCGTATCCTGGCCCGCGATGTGAGCGTGGCGTTGTCAGTCCATGACGACCACAGCATCCTGAATACCCTGCCAGCCACCGTGGGCGAGCGGGTGCCCACCGGTCACCCAGCCATGACATTGGTCAAGTTGATGGTCGGCCAGACGCCGGTCCTGTCGCGCCTGACCGCGTTGTCCGCCAGCAATCTGGCGCTTGAGCCTGGCAAACGGGTCTGGCTGCAGATTAAATCGGTCGCCCTGCTGGACTAGTGTCACTGCCCACATTTTTTTTCGCCGCGACTGCCAACGACGTTGATCTTACGGGCAAGACGGACGAAGCTGAAAGAAGGCAGCGTGCACAGGACAACGGATTCATGGACGAATTAACGCAGCAGTTTATCAACAACAATCACACCGCCATTAACCTCGCCATAGCCCTTTTGTTGGGCGCCTTGATTGGCCTTGAGCGGGGCTGGGTTGCCCGCGACCAGAAAGCCGGTGAACGAATCGCGGGCGTCCGCACCTACGGTCTGATTGGCCTGCTCGGTGGTGTTTCAGCGCTGCTGTCGCAAGCCGTCACCCTCTGGGCCTTTCCAGCCATGTTTATCGGTATCGTGGCCATCAGCCTGGTGGCCTTCCAAGCGCGTATAAAGCACTTTCCGGATTACAGTATCACCAGCCTGGTCGGCCTGCTCCTGACCTTCTGTTATGGCGCCATCGCCGTGGCGGTAGACCCCACCCTGGCGGCAGCAGCGGCCGTCATCACCGCCATCATTCTGGACAACAAGAGGGAGATTCACGGCCTCGTCAACAAACTTCACGCTCATGAACTGGACGCAGGGCTGAAACTGCTGCTCATAACCGTCGTTATGCTGCCAATTTTGCCCAACCGGGGCGTAGGGCCCGGAGCCATGGTCAACCCCTACGAAATCTGGTGGATGGTGGTGTTGATCGCTTCGGTGTCTTTCATTGGTTATTTTGCCGTCCGCGTGGGTGGCACCGAAAAAGGCATCCTGTTCACCAGCCTCTTTGCCGGACTGAGCTCGTCTACCGCGCTCACCCTGCACTATGCCCGACAATCCCGGCAGTCAGTGGCTCTCAGCCCGTTGCTCGCGAGCGGCGTGCTTCTGGCCTGCGGCACAATGTTTCCACGCATCCTGCTGTATTGTGCGGTCATCAGTCCTTCCATGCTGCCCAAAATGGTCTGGCCTGCGGTGGTGATGACGCTGTTGCTCTATGTGCCGGCGCTGCTGATTTGGCGAGCCCACAAGAACGGGTCCGGCTCAGAGGCCCCGCACCTGACCCAAAACCCGCTCGACCTCAAAGTCGCGTTGATGTTCGGTGCCCTGCTGACCATCATCATGGTGCTTGGCGACTGGCTCAGGGAATGGCTGGGCACCGCCGGGATCTATCTGTTGGCGGCGTCCTCCGGCATTGCCGATGTCGATGCCATTACACTGTCGCTGACCCGGATGTCGACAAAAACAATTGACCTGCATACCGCGGTGTTTGCCGTTGTCCTGGCCGCCTCGGTCAACAATGCGGTGAAGGCCACCATGGCGGCGGTTCTGGGTCACCGTCAGCTCGCCACCCGAGTCGCCGGCCCCATGGCGCTGTCGCTCATGGCCGGGCTTTGGGTGGCGTGGGGCGTATAAGGCGGCAGGCGTCCGGTTGGGTTCATTCGCTAATCCACTGCGGGACACTAGCGTTGTGACACCTGCACCCAACCCAATCGATAGTAGGAAAAACGGTGATTCACCCACAGTGACAGCACAATCACGGCGCCACCCAGAGCCAGGCGCACCAGATCCGCATCCCGGTTCCAGATCAGCAGATTCACCAGCAAGCCGGCCGGCACCAGCGCATTGTTCATCACCGCCAGGGTACCGGCATCCACCAGGCAGGCACCGCGATTCCACAGAAACAGGCCCAGACCCGACGCCGCCAGCCCCAGCCAAGTCAGTACGCCCCATTGCATGGCTGTCGACGGTATCCGGTCGGCATCACCAAATATCAAAAAGGACGGCAGTGCAATCATCAGCGCACCGACGTAGAAGTAACCAAAGAAGCGATACAGTGGCACGTCTGTGTCAAAACGCTTGATCAGGTGTTTATACCCCACCTGACCGGCAGCAAACGTCAGATTGGCGATTTGCAGCAGCAGGAACCCAGTCAGGAAATCAGCGCTTAAACCATCGTAACGAATAATCCCGGCGCCCAACGTGGCCAGTGCGGCCGCCACCAGGGCAATCGGTGAAAACCGTCGATTCAGCAGATCGTCGATCACGGTCACGTAAAGCGGCGTAAAGATGGTAAATAACAGCACCTCCGGCACGGTCAGGTAGCTGAACGACCGATACAGGCAAAGGTAGGTAATGCCGAACTGCAGGGCACCAACGACGGTGACTCCCACTTTCAATTCGTTTCGCACACCCCGCCAACGGGTGAATGGCAGAAAGGCCAGCCCCGCCAGCACCACCCGGCTCAGAACCGCAAAATCACTGTCTACCTGTCCGGCCAGAAACTCACCAATGAGGCTGAATGAAAAGGCCCACAACACCGTCACGCAAATCAAAAGCGCCATGATCGACTCCCTACACAATTTGCGGCAGAGTATACGCTATGACAACACCTACCCTGCACGACCTCATCCAACAATTACCTCAAACCGGCCGACTGGACTGGATTGGCCTGCGTCCCGGGCGCGGCGAACCCATGACCAGTGTTTCCAAAGCCGCCGTCGTTGTGGGGCATGGCCTGGAGGGAGACCGCTTTAAAGGCCGACCCCAAAGCAAACGCCAGGTCACGCTGATTCAGGCTGAGCATTTGCCGGCCATCGGCTCTCTGCTGCATCGGGCCGCCCCCGAGCCCGGGCTGATCCGGCGCAACCTGGTTGTGAGCGGGCTTAACCTGCTGGCGCTGAAAAACCGTACTTTCCGAATCGGTGATGTGGTGCTGGAAATGACCGGGCTCTGCCACCCCTGCTCGAAGATGGAGACGCTTTTTGGCCCCGGCGGTTACAACGCTTTGCGCGGTCATGGCGGCATCAATGCCCGGGTACTTGAGGGTGGACTATTGTGGGTGAATGACACGGTGGTGGCGCTCTGATAACCGCGACAACCGAGGCAATCGATAAGGGAAGCGAAAACTTAAGATTTGTTCAGGGTCCCGATTGAAGGCGACGACAACGCTATACTGAGCCCGACGGCCTGATCACTTGATCGTTATGGAGGATCGTATTCGCGCCCGACGTTCTACCCTATTTGCCCGCATCAAACGTTCCACCACCCCGGTCCTGTTTCTCGCCCTGATGACCTGGCTGGTGGGTGGTTTTGTGATTATGGCGCCAACGCCACCCCGAGATCAGGACAACATCTGTGAAATATTTCGCGAGCAGCCGAACTGGTATGACCATGCGGTCAACTCACAACAGCTCTGGGGCACCCCCGTAGCCACCCAAATGGCCTTTGTCCATTACGAGTCGTCCTTTCGAAGCCATATCCGGCCTCCCCGCACGCGCTTGTTTGGCTTCATTCCCTGGCGCCGGCCCTCAACCGCGTATGGTTACGCCCAGGCGCAAGACCCGGCCTGGAGCGATTATATGGACGATGCCGGCAGCGCCTTTGCCACCCGGGACCAAATGAAACATGCTTTGGATTTCATCGGCTGGTACAACCGGAAAACCCACGATCAACTGGGAATCTCCTTCCAGAATCCACGGCACCTCTACTACGCATATCACGAAGGCCGAACCGGGTATCGACGAAAAACCTTTGAACACAAGCCTGGCCTCAAAAAAGTCGCCGACCGGGTCGCTTCTCGATCCCTCAGTTACCATTCACAACTGGCAAGTTGCGAACAGGAATTCATGTGCCGAAAGATCTATCAGGTCTGGCCTTTCTGTGGTTAGCCGACCCAGGTGTGCAAAAACCGCCGCATGGGCCGAACGTTCATAGTATCCAGCGTCATTATTGATCCCAGATACCCGGCACCCAACCTCAGCCTGCCAATAGGTCACCCCTATTCCTTATCAAAAAACCGCGCTATCTGACGGGCATTATCGTGGGCATCCTCGTAGCCCAACTTAATCAATGCTCGACAGAAACGGTAGTCAAACAGTAAGTAGCTGCCCAGGCTGGCACCGGCGATATAACTTCGATCCGTGGCGCCGGCCAGTTTTCGGACAAGGGTCGGCATACCGTCCATGTAGTCGGCGGCGATCTCGTCAATGCGTTGACTAGGGGAAATTTCCAGCAAACGCACCGGCTTGAAATCCAGGTTGTTGGCCTCCAGTTTTTCCGGCGGCACGAGTTCAATCAATTGGTTGATCAATCGTAAACGGTCAATATCGTAATCCAATGTATCCAGGAACATGCCATTAAACACGTGGGCGATGACTTGACCCATGGTGGGCATGGCGGGCCTCATAGGGCGTGTCGGAGAGCTCATCCGGTTGGCACTGACGCCGATAACCAGCACCCGCTCCGCGCCCAAGCGCAGCGCTGGGCTGACGTGTGCCATTTGCCGGGTGACCCCGTCACCAAAGAACTCCCGGTTGATCTGTACCGGCGGGAACACCGTTGGAATGGCGGAAGAGGCCAGTATGTGCTCAACCCCCAAGGTGATCCTTGACCCCGCACGCTGGCCAACGGTCCAGCTATGCAAGCGCTCATGCCCCTCAAAAAAACAGATATTCTGACCGGTCGAATACCCACAGGCGTTGACACCCACAGCGGATATCCGGCCCTCCGAAATAGACGCCCGAATGGCATGAAAATCCAGTTCCCTGGCGAGCAGTTTTTTTAGTGGCTTGTTGTTCAGTAACGCCATCGATTTGCCGGTATCGCTCCCCAACGCCATACGGCTAACTATGCTGGTCATATTGCGAACGATATCGGCCGCGCCACCTTTGTAGACCTGAGTGATGGTCAACTCCGACCATAGGCGTTCAAGATTGGCGACATTGTGTCGGAAGATGGCATTGCCACTGGCGAGTGCCGCCGCATTGATGGCGCCCGCCGACGTGCCCACGATGACCCGGAATGGATGCGACCAGTCCGGATACATGTCGGAAATCGCCTTGAGCACCCCCACCTGATAAGCGGCCCGTGCACCACCGCCCGTCAGAATCACTCCGGTTTCCGTCATTTGACCTCACCTGGGATGGCTCAACGCTTGCTGAACGGTCGTTGTGAAACACCCTGGAGACCACGCAACCCCATGAGTCATGGCAAACATCAGAATGACCAGCCACCTTCCAGTTCGGCTCACCTCTTGGCTAAACCCCGGACGATGGAACGCCGTCCACGGCAAGAATCGAGGTTTTTTAAGCATAGCTCAGGCCTATCGCTTTGCCGATGTGGGCGGAAAATACCGCCAGCTCGCCACGACCAGCAAAGCAAAAACGGTATAGGCCACCCCAAACACCCAGGCCGGCGCGTCGTAATACAGCAGCTCTTGCAACCAGTGCGCGACAAAGCTTCCGCCATAGACCGGTGCATCCGCTTGGGTTCGAAGCCACATTTCCAGAGTGGTCAGGGGGCAGACGACACCCAACCAGGCCTCGGCCACAACAACAAATATGACGGCAAGATGCAGCAGGCGAAACCACACATTGTTGACCCACCCCCAATGGCGAGCATTGCCTATCACCACCAGCACCAAGCCCAGCACAACAAACCCCACAAGGCTCACATGGACAACCAGCACTGCGTCCGCAAGCCACTGATACAGTGTCGAGGGTTTCACATTCGGCCTCCTGTCTGCGTTGCTATCCCGGCAAACATGGCTATGCCCCGCGGGATCGCCAACCTTTGCCGTCGAACGGGTTTGTGTCGCCGACACTTCAGCTTCGGAAACCCGCCATAGCCCAGAGGGTCTGTCAGGCAGCTCTAGCCTGCGTTAAAGCGGAAGCGGGGTGACATTTGCAAGCTGCCGTCTTCGCTGACCATTTGCAACGTCTGTGCTTTCGCGCCCAGCTGCGATGAACCTCAAAATGCCCCAATAGCCTATGTGCAAAGACCCTACCCCGACACTAACCGACTCAGTTGCCGGTCGTGGACGCGCGACAGAACCGCCAGCGAAACCAAAGCGCCTGCCAGCGCCCACGCCATGTCCGACTGGGTATCCCATATATACCCCTGAGTCCCTAAAAAAGCATCTGCGCCCTGACCGCTGGCGATTGCGACCCACCATTCAATCAGCTCATAAAATGCGCTGAAAGCAAGACAGATTGAAACGACAAACAGGTAAAGCCAGGCTTTTCCGTTCACGACCCGCTTGCGGATCAGGATCTCCCGGGCCAGCAAGGCAGGGACAAAACCCTGGAAAAAGTGGCCTAGTTTATCGTAGTTGTTTCGACCGGAGTCCGTCAGCTCTGCCAAGGTGTCAAACAGCGGCACCTCGGCGTAGGTGTAATGGCCACCCACCATCAGAACGATGCAATGGGCCAGAATAAATCCGTAAAGCATTGGGGTTAACGGAAAGGACCTGTACGTGGTGACAACCAGAATGCCCGCAATCATCGCCGGCGAAGCCTCCAGGAACCACGTAAAGGGGTCTTTTGGCGCAATTCCAGACCAGACCAACACACTCAGAAACACCACCAGCCATGCGTATTTGATAGCGTAACCTCCGGGTAATGGGCCGGACGACCGATTCATCCCACCTGAGACGTTCGTCACTGCATCCTTCACACGCTCTTAATCATTACGTGATTCGACAATACACAACCGTTGATCGTAAAACTCCGTACTCCGGCAGACTGAAAACCAAAGTGTTCAAAAAAAGGCAGCGCGGTATGGCTGACATGGGAGTGACAATGCTCAAGCCCCCTTTCACGAGCGGTCTTTAGCAGAGTTTCCATCAATGCCCGACCAATGCCCTGTCCCTGGTAGTTTGCATGGCAATAGAACACGTCGATGTAGCCATCTGACTGGAGATTGGCAAACCCGACAATCTCGCCGTCCCTGACTGCCACAAACGGGTCGCAGGCGCGGATGCGCTCACACCAATCGGCCGGATCATAGCTTTCCGGCGCCCAGGCGCTGACCTGAGCCTGGGTGTAGTGCTTGCGGTTCACTCGCCTGACCGTATCGAAGAACAGCTGCCGCAGCGCTGATTCCTCGCCTGGTTGGTATTTGCGAATGCTGAGCACGCCAGTCTCGCGGTTGCCCATCAACGTTGCTAGACGCCCAACTCAGACCAAACGGCGTATTCGTTACCGTTTGGGTCCGTGAAATGAAAACGACGGCCACCGGGAAATGCGAATATCGGCTTGGTCATTGCTCCCCCTGCCTGTTCCACCCGCGCCAGCGTGTCTTCCAGATCGGCACTGTATAGCACCACCAGGGCGCTGCCCTTGGCGGTGTTAAATTCAAGATCCGAGTGAAAGAAACCACCGTCCATGCCCGCATTGGAAAACGCCGTGTATTCCGGCCCGTAATCGGTGAAGCGCCAGCCGAAAACACTGGAAAAGAACCGCTTGGTAGCCGCTAAATCGTGGGTGGGAAATTCCAGATAATCGATTTTTCCTGATTCTCTCATGTCACTGTCCTTTGTAACGATGAAAAACGTAACGACGAAAAAACACCAAGCCGATTGATGACTACCACCAAGTCTCGCGTCTTACTCCATCGGCCCTTCATATTGCAGTTTCAATTGCTGGTATTCAGGCGTTTCCCGGTACTCGCGAAGACTCCGGTCAAACCCCTCCACCAGCGATTTTGGCACATTGGCAGAGAACGCCAGATAGACGTACCCGCCACTGATGGCTTGCCTCGACGCGACCAGTTCCTCTGCGACACCCAATGCCCGCGCCTCAAACCAGCCGACGCCGCGGTCAACCACGAAAGCGTCCGCGCGACCTAACAAAACCATCTTCAGGCCTGCGTCAATGCTGGACACTTCCAAGCGTTCAAACTGCGTCGACGTCCACACTTCTTTGGTATAACGATAACCTGCGGAAACCGCCACTGTCAGGCCTTTCAGGCTCTCAATACCCTGAAAATTGACAGGCGTTTGCCGTCGGGAGAAGACGACGGTTTCAATCAACAGCAGTGGCTCCTGCGGAAACTGGAGCTGCCGGACCCGTTCCGGACTGCGGGCCACGCCCACAACCCCAGTCATTTGTTCGCGAGCCACCAGGTTCAAGGCACGCTTCCAGGGCACAAACGTCAGCGTGGCATCGTGGCCCATACGCTTAAGCACCTGCTCGCTGAGCGCCCATAACCGACCCGCCGGTTTACCGTCGATTTCCTGTACCAGTGGCGGCCAGGCCTCCGTCACCAACGGCAAGGTTTGCGCCGGCAGTCTCTGACTGGCAACGGCCATTATCATGACGATCATGACCCCCGCGGTATTGCCAACACATTTACAGTTCAGTAACACCTGCCACATAGGAATACCGCTCTTAAGTTCCTGGCATTGCAGCACACCATGCAGTAGCACTGCCGCTGTGGGTCAGGGGCAGAACAGAACGGCCTCGTCACCACAACCGACAAGCCTGGCACTGCGCCGCACACGTCATTGATTTTCATGCTGAAAATGCGCGCTTAACTGCTCTCGAATGCTGTCCGGAATCGGTCTGGAACGTTCGGCTTTATAATCGAAATAGACCAGCACCGACACCGCCCGGGCAACCAGTTTGCCGGCCTGCCATGCCTCCTGAACCAACTGGCACGACGCCGTGCCAAGGTGCCCGATCCAGGTCTGTATCTCAACCGGCTTTGACCAATACGTCTGGGCTTTAAAATCCACTTCCAACCGGGCCAGAATCAACGGCCAGTCGTCCATCGTCAGCGCCGGATGGAAAATGGCAAACACCGGCGTCCGGGCTTGCTCAAACCAGACGGGGAATGCGGTATTACTGATATGCCCGAGGGCATCGGTATCGTTAAAGCGCGGTTCTACGGTTAACTGGAACATGGCTGGGTCTCTGTTCGGGCCGAAATGATAAACGAGTGTCACGCGCCTCAGTCAAAATCACAAACTTTTATCGGCGCCAGCCGGGGGCTCGTCGCTGGCCACCGCGCGGATTTGTCAGATCCGAGAATCACTGATCCAGTGATGCTTTCATAGCGGGCCAGAATTGAAAAACCGCCCTTTCGCCCCAACCGTTGAGACCTCGCCCGACGGCTGGCCAAAGGACACAGCATCCATGCCAGAATCATCGACTGCCAGCGCTGAGCCATCCGCCAAGACGGCGACCAACCTGCGCCCCAATGACCTGCTCACCTTTGTGATGGCCGTCGCCTGCGGCGTCGCCGTGGCCAATATCTATTACGCACAACCACTGCTGCATACGTTGGCCCGGCAGTTTGACGTTCGCCAGGGCACCGCCGGCATCATTATCACCACGACTCAGTTGGGGTATGCCGCCGGACTGATCTTGCTGGTTCCGCTTGGCGACTTACTGGAACGCCGGAGCCTGATCGTCGGCATTACCTCAATGACCGCTGTGGCACTGATAGGCATGGCCCTTGCCCCCACGATTGAGACCTTTATTATCACCGCGCTGGCGACTGGTGTCACCGCCGTGGTGGCACAGATTCTGGTTCCATTCGCCGCCCATCTCGCCAATGACGCCGAACGTGGGCGGGTGGTCGGCCGAGTCATGACCGGTCTTCTGCTCGGTATTTTGCTGGCGCGTACCGTGTCCGGCGCGGTTGCCGACGTCTTTGGCTGGCGCGCCATGTATTGGATTGCCGCTGGCCTGATGCTCGTCCAGGCCCTGATGCTGTCGCGTTTGCTACCCAGGGAGCCGGGGCAGAATTCCCTCAAATAGGGTCGCTTGCTGACGTCGGTAATGGCCCTGATGCGCGATGAGCCACTGCTGCGTCGGCGGATTTTTTACGGTGCCATGGGGTTTGCCGCCTTCAGTGCGTTCTGGACAACGCTGCCTTTCCTGCTGGCACAACCGCCTTATTCCTACTCGGATTCAATGATCGGATTGTTCGGATTATTGGGCGTCGCGGGGGCGCTGTGTGCCAATTTCGCCGGTAATCTGCACGACCGGGGGCTGTCCCGCAAGGGCACTGGGCTTTTTCTTGGCCTGATTGCGCTGTCGTTTCTGGTGATGGGCCTGTTTGCCGATCAACTCACCGCCCTCGTCGTCGGCGTCATCCTTCTCGACCTCGGGGTTCAGGGCAATCAGATTCTCAACCAGAGTGCGATCTACCAGATCCGGCCAGAGGCGCGCAGCCGCATCACCACCGCGCACATGACTTGTTACTTTCTCGGCGGCGCGGTCGGCTCCGCCGGGGCCGCCCTTCTTTTCGAACGGACAGGTTGGGTCGGCGCCTGCGGTCTTGGTGGCGCCCTCGGACTCGCCGGGTTGTTATTCTGGCTCACCGAGTGGCGCAGCGATGCCGCCGTTCAGGAAACTCCTTCGTAAGCTTTTATTTCGGGTGACAAAACGCCGCCCGGATTAGGCAGGCCGGTGTCAGGCTTTTTTGCCGGCATGCCAGAGCGGTGTTTTGAAAAACCGATCAAACTGTTTCCGTTCAGACTGCACACGGGCAACGCTGGCAAACTCGAAGGCAACCTTGCTGCCGGGCACGCATTGACTCAGCCGGGCGGCATCCAGGGACGCGACGCATCCGATTTTCGGATACCCACCAATGGTCTGACGGTCTTTCAACAATACGATGGGTTGGCCATCCTGCGGGACCTGAATCGCCCCATAGGCAATGCCCTCCGAGATAAGGTGGCGCCGAGCGGCGGAGATCGGCGGTCCACGCAACTTGTACCCCATGCGGTCGACCTGATCGCTCACTTCGTACTCAGTCTGGGCAAACAGTTGTCGGTCGGCTTTGGAGAACTCTCGGTATTGATAACCTGGCACAACCTTCAGTGTCAGAGCCTGTGAATAATCGGGCACATAGTGCGGGTTGACCTGACGCAAGACCGATTCTCGATCGTACGCATAAGGCAGCACATCCTGTTTTTTGAGTGCGCCACCGTCCAGGCCACCGAGCTGTTCGCGCATCACCACCGAGCGGCTACCAAAGCAGACCGGCGTCTGCCATCCGCCAACCACACCCAAGTAGGCCCGCAGCCCCGATCTGGGCCGCTCAAAGGCAATCGCATCGCCAGCTTCGACGCGGTGAGTACACCAGGTCTCGCATTCAACACCGTTGATCCGGAAACTCAGGTCGGCGCCAGTCACCGAAATCACCCCAGCGGCGCTGAATTCGGCTTCAAACTGACCCATGAGCACCTCGATACAGGCACTGCTCAGGTCATTGTCGAGCAGCTTGTTGGCCCAATAAAAGGCGTGAACATCCATCGCCCCACCTTCGGATAAGCCCTCGCGGTAATAACCTCGCCGGCCTTCGTCCTGAATGGTGGACTGCCAGCCGGGCCGACGGATCACCAGCTCACTCATGGCTGCCCCCGAGCCGGTCAAATTCCTGGCGATCAATGGCCCGGAAGCGGACCCGGTCGCCAACCCGCAAAAGAGAGGCACACCGATCCCCGCGGGAACGATCAAACATGCGTTGGGGGCTTCGCCCGATGATGTTCCAGCCGCCGGGCGACTGCATTGGGTAGACCGCGGTTTGGGTGTCCGCAATACCCACACTGCCCCGAGCGACGGCAGCCCTTGGCGAACTCAGCCTGGGCATGGCGATGGCATCGTCGACTTTACCCAGAAACGCAAATCCCGGGTTAAACCCGATCGTGAACACCAGGTATTCCTTGGCGCAATGAATGTCTGCAATGGCCTGCACCGACAATCCCTTGGCATCGGCCAAAGTCTCCAGGTCATAGCCGACTTCGGGGTCATACCAGACCGGAATGTCCACCCGTGAACCTGACAGGCGTCGTTCAGTCTCAACGTTCACTTGCCTCGTCAGCTTTTGCAAGGCGTCCGCCATCCACTGGGTGTCCACTTTATTGTAATCGTAGACACAGAGCATGGTGGTGTAGGACGGAATCAGGTCAATCACAACGTCACTCAACTCTGCTTCAATCCTGCGCTGAACCGCCATTATTACCGGGACCAGAGCCTCGGAAATCACATCCCCGAATTCAAGCAGCATGGCATTTTCGGACACAGCATCAACCCTCATACCCAGAGCCTCCGATGCGCCTGGCATGAATGGGCGATCCAAATCGGACTTCGATGCCCGCAAGCCTGGTTGTGCGGCTAATAGCTGATCTTGTGACGATCAAAAATTTCTTTGACCTCCCGCTGTTCTTCCTGAGGGATAATGACCTTGATCACATCCTCATCCTCGTCAATGTAGATATTGTCGCGGGGAATGCCGGTTGCAATCAGATCGTCCCACACGTTCTTTGCCTGATCCTTTGACGTAAAATGCCCGTTCAGCGCCTTGCTCATTGGAATACCCTCCTGTTATCCCACACGCCTACAACTCCGTGCTCCTAACCAAAGATTAGAGGACTGACCAACAACTGTAAATCCGGCTTGAGCAACAGGGTTGAATGGCCCATGAGCGCGTTCAAAGACCTTCTCACCGGGCCTTTACGTTGGTTTTCCCCATGCCACCCTGCTACTTTTGGTCAGGGAACCTCGGATTAACGGAGTTGCAATGACAGGTTGGAGCAGAGCGGACCATGTCCTTTGACGATATATTCGACGCAAGCTACGACCGTGTCCTCAACGCTGAGCCCGATCATGTCGACTTTTTCGAGGCGTTCTATCAGCGTTTTCTAGGTTCATCCCCACAGGTTAGCGTGTTGTTCCGCCATACGGACATGGCCCGGCAGCGCAGTATGTTGAAAAAATCTTTCTATAGCCTGATTGCCTTCTACGCCAGTGGTGCCGTTGATAACGTACTGAGGAAAATTGCGTATCTGCACAGCGAAAGGGAACTCAACATTCAGCCATACCTCTACGACCTGTGGCTGGAAAGCCTGATCAGCACGGTGCGGGACTATGACCCGGCATTTGATGATGAGGTGGAACTGGCCTGGCGGCTGGTTCTTAGTCCGGGAATCACCTACATGAAATTCGGATATAACCATTTCTGATGCTAACCAGACCCGACCGGGCGCCGTTAGTGCCAGTACCCGAGCAACGTGACCAACAGCGGCAATGGTGCGATGGCAACAGCGATGGTGGCAAGGTAGGCGGGAAAGGGGTAAAGACCACTCATGCCGGCGGCCAGGGCGATACCGCCACCACCGCCTAACAGTGTATTCCCGGGCAGGTTGATGACCACCGCCAGTGCGACAAATCGGTGTCGCAGTAAGAATGGAACGATGCGGGCCGGAGCCCTTGACATCAGCAGTTTGAGCCGAGCATCTGTGGACAGGGGCTGCAAACGAAAAACCAGATTGCGGGCCCGGTTGAGTCCCAGAAAACCAAAACAACCCGCGATTGCCCGGGCCGGCAATAAGCGACCCACGAGATAGGCAAGGGTAAGCGCTGCCACCATGCTGATGTAGACCAGACCGGCCACTGAAGCCCCTAATGTCACCAACAGGGCAAAGCCAATTTCAGCACCGGGGATAAAGGGCACCGCAGCCGCGACAATGTAGACCAGGGTGGTGAACATGATCATGCTGTGTATTTCGGGCTCGTTACCAGGGCGGACATCCAGGTTCAGCACATCCGGCAAAAACCGTCCAACAGCGGCGCCCGTGATGAGCAGTCCAAAATAGATCAATACCACCACCAGTAAACGCCGACGCTTCATGGTGAACAATCGACACCATCCTGGGGCTCAAGTGCGGACGACACCGCCTGTGCCGTTGCGGCCTGAGGCTCACCGGCATCAACGCTCCGAATCGCCTGCCCACGAAACCAGAAATTGCGATGAACCGTCCGGTACCATCGAACCCGCGTCCAGTGGATGTCTACGGCCAGTGCCTCACCGTCAAAGAACCCCTGGTAGGTAAAAGTGCCTCGCTCGTCACTTTGCAATGTGCCGAAAAAGTGAATTCCCTCCCGTGTCTCGCGAACCCAGTAGGGCGCGGGCGGAAACCCGCAGGGAATACAATTTTCGGACCAGAACATGCCGTCGGAAAAATACAGCGTATCCCCCCGGTCCGCAGGCTTGCCCTCGTCGCCGAATTGGCCGCTGAACACCCTGCCATCCAATGGCTGCACCCCCGCCGCATTCGTTGCTGTCATGGCAAACATTAAAACAGCACAGACAGTCACCAAAACGCGGAAAATGCCCAGCCGACAATGTCTGCTGCTCATATCATCTGCTCATGGTGAATAAGCCCTCGGGTCTCATGTTAAACCCGGCGGTGAGGCCTGACAATCGGTGATCGGGCGGTCAGACGACCATCCCGGTCAGCCGCGTCCCCGCCGTCGCAGACTCAGACTGTTGTGCCGCAACGTCCCTTGTTTGAAATCGGCCTTGACCACAACAAACACCAAAATTGAGGAATGTGTGCCTTAATTCGACCATTTCACCCACTTAATGACGCATTAGCGGCTATAGTTGAGTCATTCTCCACCTTGCGCATTACCGGCGGTCAGGGCAACAGGCATGAACGAAACCGAAATCGAACAGCGGATTACTTTTGAGGCCTTGGTACCCCATTTCGAGAAAATGCGCGAATGGGCTTTTTTCACCACCTTGGTGCCGATCACCGTCGTGGTGGTCATGTGGTCCCAGGTTGATCAATGGATGCTGCTGGGTTGGCTGCTGCTGGTGCTTGCCGGCATTGGTGCCCGCTTCGTACTCACCACGGCCTACCACCGGCAAGCAGTGCATTATCAGAACGCTCGCAAATGGCACGTCCGATTACTGATGATGTCCGTCTATCTGGGCGGCCTGTGGGCAATCGCGGTGTTTGCCTTTTATGTTCCAGACTCTCCGCCCCATCAAATATTCATTATTACCCTGTCGGTCACCTTAGGGGTTGGTTCGATCACCTCGGGAACCTACTGGCTGCCGCTCTACTTCGTCTATGGCGTCCCCATTCTGACGGCACTGCTGATCCGCTTCGCACTGATGGGCACCCTGCCATTCGCCGCCCTCGTCCTGATGATGATGTTTGCGTTGCTGGCCTCCTTTTCCTTTGCAAAAAAGCTCAACATGCTTGTGCGTTCCGAAATGCGTTTACGACTCGAGTCCGCCGACATGACGCACAAACTTGAGGTTAAATCCGAAGAGCTACAAGACGCCGTTTATGCCAAGTCCCGCATTCTCGCCACCGCGAGCCATGACCTGCGGCAGCCACTGCATGCACTATCATTGTTCATTGATGCCCTAAAACAGTCCGACTCACCGGCCGAGAGCGCCCGTATCTTCCGGCGCATTGACCTGTCGATGGAGTCCATGCGCAAGCTGTTTGATGCACTGTTCGACATGTCCCGACTGGACGCCAATGTTGTGCAGCCGGAACTCAGTCATTTTGATATTGCCCAGTGCCTTGCCGAGCTGCGAGATGAATTCGCGGCAAAAGCCGAAAAAAAACAGCTTCGCCTGATCGTTCATGCCCGATCTGACGCCGTATGGTCGGACCAGGCATTGCTGGAGCGGATACTCCGGAATCTGATCGAGAATGCTTTGCGATATACCCGGTCCGGGGGTGTGTTGTTAACCGCAAGGCGACGCAAGGCAACCATTCTGATTCAGGTCTGGGACACAGGTATCGGCATACCCCAGGAAAGCCAAAACAAAGCTTTTGCCGAATTTCAGCAATTGGAACGTCCATCGGATGAACAAGATCAAGGCCTTGGGTTTGGTTTGGCGATCGTCCGGCGCCTGTGCAATTTACTGGATTATCCGCTCGAGCTGCATTCAAAAGTAGGCAAAGGATCCATTTTCAGCGTAGAGGTGCCGGTCGGGGAAATCGCATCGTCTCAGGTTCAGCACGACGGCAGTAACAAGCCGAGCTGGCACGCCTCGGGACAATGTATTGTAGTGATTGATGATGACATGAACGTGCTTAATGCCATGGAAACACTGCTGGCCAGTTGGCAGTTCGACGTGATTGCTGCCCCTTCTCTCACGGAAATACAGGATCAGCTGCGCACATCCGACCGGCGGCCGGACCTGATCTTGTCGGACCTTAGCTTGAATGGAGCGGACAATGGCATTGAGGCCATCAACAGCTTGCGAAACCAGTATGGTGACCCCGGAATCCCCGGCATCCTGATTACCGGTTCAACCGGAACTGAGCAACTCAAGTTGGCCGAGGAGAGCGGTTTGAAACTGGTTCAGAAACCGGTTCGCCCAGCCAGTTTACGAAGCATCATTCAGCATCACCTTTCTGCAACGACCCCACTCTCTGACGTGACGGTCTAGGTTCAGACGCTGGCTTAAAGCAATCCCCGGCTACTGGCGACATGCACGCATTCGGTCCTGCTTGAGGTTTTCGTTGCCTTGAGTAGAGCCGCAACATGAGCTTTAACGGTATGTTCGGTGAGGTAAAATGTCGCGGCAATCTGCTTGTTTGAGTAGCCTTGCGCCAACAGCCGGAGGACCTCCCTCTGACGCCGGGTGATGCTGCCACAGTCCAGTGTTCGGCGGGCGTCATAACCGGCCAGCCTTTTCTCGATATCCGGGGGTATGTAGACTTCACCGGCCAATACCGCCTCAAAAGCGGTGCGCATCTGCTCGCCATTGTGGGTCTTGGGAATGAAACCCGAGGCACCTGACGTCAACGTTTCATGGATTTTGGTTATATCCTCTTCAGCCGAGACGACAACGACCGGCGTGTAAATACCCTGCGCCCGCATCCGTCGTAAGACGGACAGGCCACTCATTCCCGGCATGCAGAGATCGATTAACACCAAATCAAAGGTCTTTCCCGATTCAAGAATTCGGATGGCATCCTCCGCCCGGAAGGCTTCCTCAACTTCCTTGGTCACCAACAGTTTTTTCAGCAAGTAGCGCATTCCGTCTACAAACAGCTGATGGTCATCCACGATGAGAATCTTCACTCCGAATCCTTTTTCTGAGTTTGAATACGCGGCACCCGTCGCCGGGACTGAAAATAGCTCTTATGGCTAGTACCGCTAATCGGCTCGCTGGCTAATACTTACATTTACAAATTAACAGCAATAGTCGGGCCAACCGTAAGGGCCTTTCACCAACTGCCTTACCCAAGCGGCGAGACGTCCGAAGCATTCCGGTCTGCCGGTTACTTCGATCGTTACATACGGCCAGGCGGCCGTTTCAGAGCAGTCTTTTCAAAATGCGCCTGGGATTGGCCAGAAACACAATAATTCCGGAGACCCCATGACGCTTCGCCCTGCCATTACCCTTGCACTTTCGGTATCGCTCACAGTGGTTATTTCGATTGCCGCGACCTATGGCCTTATAAAAGCCCATATCAATGAAGAAGTCGAGACGCAGGTAGCCCGCTACGTCGAAGAAAACCCTCGAATTTTCTTCAACGCGACCGTCGCCGTCGCCCGAGCGGATGCCGAGGCCCATAGCCAGTTGCAGCAAAAACAGCAATCCGAAGCACTTCAGTTAGCCGCCAATGGGAGCAACCTGTTGATCAAAGGCAACCCCGACGGCGATGTCAGCATTGTGATGTTTTCCGATTATCAATGTGGGTACTGCAAGCGCAGTCACGCAGTCCTCACCGAACTGCTCGAACAGGATTCGGGCATCAAGCTTATTGTGAAAGAATTCCCAGTACTCGGAGAGCTTTCCTTGACGGCGGCCCGCCTGGCCATTGCGATCCACACCATTGCACCCGAAAAATACCCCGCGTTTTCGGACCATGCACTTGAAGCCAACCTCAGCAGCGTTGAAAGCCTTCTCGACATCGCCTCATCACTGGACATCAGCAATGGCGACCTGCGCATTGCCTTGACTGACCCCGCTATTGATCAACACATCACCGACAATGCTGCCCTGGCTGAACAACTGGGCGTGAACGGCACACCGGCATTTATCGTTGGCAACACGCTCTATCCGGGGGCCCTGGAATTGCCACAACTCGCTGCGCTGGTTGAAGCGCAGCGAGGAACCGTTCAATAACAATCGTTCAATAAAATAGAGACCTCCTATTCAGCCCCTTGGCCTCGTGTGAAAGGCAGTGGATAAGAGCTCAGATCGGGTTAAGGAGAATGGATATGAGCCTGTTCCAGCGACTGTTCAAGCAAATCATGATCATCCTGGTGTTAACCATCGGGACCTTTGGCGTTGCCAACGCCGCCCTGGATTATTGCTGGAAAGACAGCTATGGGCGTGGGGTCGGAACCATTCCGAACAATTGCCCGGCCGGCATGAAAAAAGAAGGCGCACTCTGTTATCGGCCCTGCGAAGACGGCTACGAGTCCAGCACCCTTGGAGCCTGCCTGCAAAAATGCAAGCCTGGCTACCGGAATGACGGCCTATTCTGTCGCAAAGCGGAATATCACGTCGAAGAATTCCCCTGGCAATTCAGTGACCCGCTGGACGATTCCGGCATGTGGGACCGCTGCAAAGCAAGATATGGTGCCAACGGCTGCGAAAAACGCGGGGCCGTAGTGGTGCAAAAATGCCAAGCTGGCGAAACCCATATCCTCGGTTTTTGCCGCCCCCCCACACCCGATTGCAAGGCCGAAGGTTACGCCGGTCAATTTGATCTGTCGTGCACCAAGAACACCTATTTTAAAAAGATCTATGAGGCCCAGTGTGCCAGTGATCAAGAGATAGACGCGGGCCTGTGCTACAAGACATGCGCCGCTGGCTCTTACGGTGTCGGGCCAGTCTGCTGGAATCGATGCCCGACCATCCGGGGCTCGAAATGGGTGGAATGCGGTGCCGGATGCTCGGCAAGCGCGGCTGCCTGTGCGTCAAACACCACCGACATGGTGTTGTCGGTGCTTGATGCTGCCGTCAGCATTGCAAGTCTTGGCACTGCAAGCGGCGGCATCAGCGCCATCAAGAATGGCGTCAAAGAAGGCGCCACCGAAGGGATCAAGGCGGTTGCGAAGCAGTATGGCAAAAGCTTCAGCAATTCATTTACCAAGGGCTGGGGTGATCTTGGCTCTCTGAGTGGGCGGGTCCAAAAAGGCATCGATGCCGCTCAATTGGGCAACAACATACAAGCACAAACCCGAACCACAATCGCCTTTGTCGGCGGTGTTCAGGAGATTGTCGGGAAAGACATATCCCAAGCTGAAATGGATTTTCAGATTGCCCAACTGGCGCTGGGCACCGCCTCCTTACTGGATCCCTCTGGCGTCCTCGGTATTGCAGCGGCCTACACCAAGCCGGTGTGCAGTCTCGTGTCAGCCGGCAGCGAGGAGACACACCCGACCGGCCCGGCCGAGCTCATGATGAGCGATCCCAACTCACTGTATTCGGTTATCGCCCGTCGGCTGGACCTTCTCAACAGTGAACTCACAGTGATCAATGCAATGCGGGCCGAGGCCAAGGCAGCGACGGACAATTTCCACGCGGGCATGCAGACCTCCTATGCGTCAAAACGCGAACCCCTTGAAAAAAGCTTTCTCGCTCTAGAGCGCAAAGCAACCTTCTATGCCAGCCGAATGACGGATGCGCAAAAACAGTTTGTATCCGCCGAATTAGACGTGCTCAAGACTCAACTGGACCGAATCAATGGGTATCTGGGCATGTGGGGTAACGGCGTGCGGCAATACCCGGAGCCAAAGAAAACTCAATACGGTCATCTGATGAAGACTCTCAATAATTTCAACAATGAAGCCGCCGCGTTGGCTAAAGAGCGCACAGAGAAAATGGCCATGCTAAGAACGGTGATCGCCGATGCCGAAAGGCTGGCCGGCAGCGGTGCACCATCCACCGCTGCCAGGTCGGTAACCGCAGCCATCACCGCTGGCAACAACCTTGCCACCTACCTGTTTTACAGCGACGGCAGCTACGCCCGCAGCAGCAGCAATGTTGCCGTAGGCTTCGACGCGGGTTATCCGACCAACATGCCCGGCGGCTGGAAAGGCATTCCCTCCGGCTGGCAGTCGGGCATTAACGCCGGCCTTCCTTATCGGGGCACGGCCAAAGGCTACATGTGGTCTAGTGGAGACTACCTGCGCCTGAACGGTTTCACGGTCGATGCTGGGTACCCTATTGGGATGCCAGGCGGCTGGCGGAACATGCCGGCTGGCTGGAGCGGCCAGGTTGATGCTGCACTGTACTTCCCCCCGTGGGATAAACACTACTTCTTTAAAGGTAACGAATACGTCCGCCTCACCGGTGTGACGGTCGATGCGGGTTACCCGGCGAAGCTACCCGGCGGATGGCAAGGCATGCCGACGGAATTCAGCGCAGGTATTGACGCCGCCACCTTCCGCAACGGCCATGTCTACATGATCAAGGGTGACTATTACATCCGGTTTACCGGCACCAAAGTGGACGCCGGCTACCCGAAACCCATGTCGCGCTGGCCGGAATAGTCCTCCGGTCGCCGCGTTCATTGTGGGCAGAAGACGGGGACGGGCGAAGGATCGCCCCCTATCCGGCACAAGTGAAAATAGCTCTTTTGGCTAGTACCCGTAAAAAGGAACTTCCCTAATACTTATAACCAACCATTATTTCCAACCAATAACAGGGCTGCATTTTGACTATTCAAAAGTCCGCAATAACCCTTTCGGCTACTTTGTTTCTCAGTGCATGCTCCAGTCAGCCTGTTTCGGACACCCCGGAATCGATGCCGGTCAGCCCCCAGGTTGAGCTTATTACGGCCGCAAGGGATGCGGCGGCCCAGATGCCGGAAATCGATCCGGTGACAGCCTTTTATTCCGATATTGCAAGCTGCGAGAGTGGCTATTTCCAGTTGCGGGACTTGATGGTCGGTACCCTGGGTGTATCCAACAGCACGCTGCCAACCATCGCGGCATCATTATCTGCTATGGGCTACAACGTGATGGACCTGCAACAGCCCGCTCTGGGCGGCGCAGGCTACACCTGCCAGGATTTGCCAGTCGTCACCATGCTGTCTCAACCCGGTGATATGAAGGTGACCTTCGGAGACACTATTACCAGTGTTCAGGAGTATGGCCAGCAAGCGTCTGGAATGCAGCAGTATGGCCAGCAAATGCCTGGTATGGCTCCCAGCCCCACCAGCCCGGGAGCATCTCCGAACTCTTCGGAGCTGGACCATTTCCTGGTGTATTACCACCCCGACCAGGCCGGCAAGTTCGAAAAACTCCAATGGTTAGTCGCTAACAAACTCGATGCGCCGGCCGCTCAGGTGTACATCGAAACCATGGTACTGGAAGTGCGGGATGAGGACAGCCAGGAATTCGGCGTCGAATTTACCGAAAGCTTCAGAGACCGGACGCTCGGACTGGGCGCCCTTGAAGCGGGCGGTCCGTCGCTGTCGTACATTCGCAGCACACTGCGTGATGCAGAAACGGGGCTGCGCATTTTTAATCCCGGTACAGGCTACCGGGTTGAACTGAAGGCCCTCATCGAGGAGGGCAAAGCGGAGGTGCTGTCTCGCCCTAGCGTGTTGGCCATCAGTAACCGCCAGGCACTGATCCAGATCGTCGACGTCATCCAGACACCCATTGTCTCCAGTACGCTGACTGAATTTGGTGGGCTGCAAATCAGCTCTTACACGTTTGAACCGCTGCCCATCGGCATCACTCTCAATCTCAAACCCAGGGTATCGGCTGATCGCAAATGGTTGACCCTGGAGATTGACGCAACCGTAGACGCCGAAGATGACGAAAATTCAGGTGCCGTATTTGCGGATTCGGATGACGGCCAAGTCCTGCTGGCCGAGAAACAGGGGTCAAACAGCAAAAAAGTACGGACCTTCGCACGAGTTCCTGACCGGACACCCATCATCATTGGCGGACTGGTTGGCAAGAACAGTGAACAGGTCGAGCGTAAGATTCCCTTCCTGGGCGACATTCCCTACCTGGGCAAGCTGTTCACCTCCATAGACGACGAATATCAGAAGCGCGAGATTATCATCGTGCTGACGCCTTACATTCTGGCGGAAGAAGCCACCGGCATTCGCAGCAACCAGCCCGGTCAAACGGTAAGAGAAAAATCCGACGATTCCCTCCTATTCGAATCCGACGACAACTACTGATCATCTGCGGGTCAGGTAGCTCCCACACTAGGGCTTCCTGACCCGAATGCGTCCCGCCAGCGCTCGCAAAGCATGAACACACAATGCCCAGTCGGAATGGCTACCAGAAAATTCCATTTCGGCGCTTCATCTCGGGCGGTCCTGCGTTTTGCTTCATTACTCTATCGGCAAGGGGAAAGGTCACTGCGGTCACCCTGGCGATAAAAAAAGGAAAATAGTCGGGTGTACCGAACCCATTCCCGGCTTTCACCCGTGTCGGTAACCGGAAGCCGCTGAACTCCTGATACCCCGACGCAAATCCGACAAAGGGCTGGCGGCGGTACATTTTCTGTGGATTGGCGCTGCTCCAACGGGCAAAACAGATCTGCGTGAGTGCGCCATCGGCGGCGACCGTAACATCAACCGCCTGCCTCAGGCCATTATGCTCGATGAGAACTCTCGCTGTGCTGGCATCAACCGGCAGCCAGCGGACACCGGCTCCAGGCAACAGCGCTGCCGGGGTCCAGAACACCGCTTCCGCCACATAACGTCCGAATGCAGATCGTCGGTGATCCACGTCGTCCCCCAAACGTGTTACCGGCAAAAACCCCATCAGCCAGAACCGTGTCCAGTGCTCGCTGTCCGAGCCGGAGAGGCAAATCAACCCACGGCCTGCCCGCATCTTCCAGATAAAACCGGTTGGCATTGCCAGAGTTTCGCGCGCGGTCATGTTCAGATAGCCGGGCTTGCTGCGGGTGCCCAACCCGAAATGCCCTGTCATAGTGATCCGGGCCACCGTGTACAGAGGCGTTCCCGGAGCGATGCAGTGTAAAAAGTAGCGACGTGCCGGAGCCGGCAGTTGGCTGACCATGGACGGATGGAAGCACAGCGGGCTTTGGGGCTGCATCGCGGCTAACCGATTCATGGCTAACCGGTCGGCCCGGTGATCGGTCTGGCGCCACACCCACAGCGCCACCAATGTACCGGCCGCCGCCAACCACATGACGATAAAAAAGGTTGTCATAAAACGGTGCTCCGTAGAGACCATTCAGCCCCGGATGAACACACCTGCATTTAGCACTATACAATTGCGAAACGACTGAAACAGCGGCCTCCCGTCAGGCCGGATTGATGTCAGTGCGAACGACGACTCCGCGGCAAACAAATCAGAGTGCTCATATCACGCCCTGTTATGGTGATACCCCGGCATCACACTCAGGGGACGGTGCCCGCCAATCCTTGAATTCCGCCGGGGGCGACAACCCACTCCGGCTCTTCGAACTCACCCAACGGGTGAACCTCACAGTACGGTGCCGCACTGCGAATGATGCTGGCGATGGTGGGATTGTGCTGTGCCTCCATCGCGTCCCGGCTGGCCTTGCTGTCCCACTGCGCGATGGCGATCAGCGTTCTGGGATCTCCTATTTTCCGATGCAGAGCCGTACCGCGCGCACCTGGCGCACGTTGGATCAGTTCGCTGGCACGCACCCAGGCATTCGCATACTCTTCAACGCTGCACCCTTCGTGGATATACACTTCGAAGATGTATTTCATCGCCGCTTTCCTCTGGCCTGATCACAAAACGATCCACTACCGGCGCTGTATACCGATGATTACGCTGCCAGTACGGTCTGAAAAATCGCCTCGACATGCCGGTGGTTGGTCCCGCAACACCCGCCAAGCACATTGAGTTGGGGCAGTCGGTTGCGCAGATCGCCATATTGCCGGGCCAGTTCATCCGGATCACCTTCATCCAGCTCCTCGGCCTCGTCCAGTTCGGCATGGCTCTTGGTGGATGCATTCGCCCGCAGGCCATGAATTCTGGCAACCCAGGACGCATCCGGCTCCAGCACATCGGCAAAATGGGTAGGGTGGGCGCAGTTGATCATGTAATAGACCGGCGCCCTGTCAGTGGCGGCATCGACTTGTTCAATGGCTTGCCTGAGTGTCTGCCCGCTGGGTAGTTTGCCGTCGATTTCGACGGTGAAGGACAGGACAACCGGCACACCAAGCGCCTTTGCCGCCCGCGCGATACCGATGGCTTCATCGACATACGTCATGGTGATTGCCGTCACCAGGTCGGCGCCCGCATCACGGAAGGCCATCACCTGCGGAGCATGGTAGTTCTCTGCGGTGGTTGCGGTCATGAAATCCACCGGGTTGTAGCCATCGCCCCGCGGCCCGATACAGCCGCTGATAATGATGGGTGTCTGCGCCGTTTCGTAGCTCTGCCGCACTTCTTGCAGCATGGCAACGGCCCGACGATTGACCTCTGCCAGCGTCTCCGGGGTATAGCCGAGCTTTGCGCCCCAGTCTGCGTTGGCGCGCCAGGTGGCACTTTCGAGAATACAGCCTACGCCGTACTGTTTGGCCAGTGCTGCGTAGGTGCTGAAATAATTCCGCAAGGCCGCCTCTCCTGCTGGTGTTTTCAGCAGGTCGAACGCTGCGAAATACGGTAATTCAAGACCTTCATGGAAGATAAGCGTCGTTTCAATGCCGCCATCGGTCAAAAACACATCACCCGAAAGTTGCGGCAACGCTTTGCGATAAGTTGCCATGTCATCCCTCTGCGTCTTTGGGTGGAGGAGTATCCATACTGCCCTTAGAAAGTATCGGCCTGTTTTGTCCTTCGATAAAAGAACTTGAAGTAGTAAACGCAACCGGTCTTCTTCCAGTCTGTTCTGAGCATCCTACCGAGGCACTTTTTATCGCTACAAAAGCGTTGTATCGCCAGCATCGGCGAGACGCTCAGTCAATCCGGGTGCGCTATAATAAAAAAGTCCCTGGCGTACCTCCAACCAGGATAGGGCGACCCGACACGGCTGTGTTTGTGTATAAGGAGGACCATTATGGGTACGCGATACAACAGCATTCTGGATACCATCGGCCACACCCCAACGGTGCGTATTAATAACCTTGGCCCGAAAGGCATTAACCTGTTCGTCAAAATTGAGGCGTTCAACCCCATGGGCTCGGTCAAAGACCGTCTTGCCCTGGGCGTGATCGAAGATGCTGAACGCCGGGGTGAGCTTCAGCCTGGACAGACCGTCATCGAAGCCACCAGCGGCAATACCGGTATTGGGCTCGCCATGGTGTGTGCCCAAAAAGGGTACCCACTGGTGGTGACCATGGCGGAAAACTTCAGTGTCGAGCGGCGTAAACTGATGCGTTTTCTGGGGGCCAAGGTGATACTGACCCCGGCAGCCCTGAAAGGCTCCGGCATGGTGGCCAAAGCCGAGGAACTGGCTGAGGCCAATGGCTGGTGGCTTGCCCGGCAGTTCGAAAACCCGGCCAACGCCGCCATGCACGAAAAAACCACCGCAGTGGAAATTCTGGACGACTTCGCCGACGTCAAGTTGAACTACTGGGTCACGGGCTTTGGCACCGCCGGCACACTTAACGGCGTGTCCCGCGTCTTGAAGCGCCAAAGTCCGACCACCCGCATCGTGGTGTGTGAGCCAGACAACTCGGCCATTCTGGCCAGTGGCATCCCCCAGCCACGAAATGCCGCTGGCAACCATTCCGAAAGTCATCCAATGTTCCGGCCCCACTTGATGCAGGGCTGGTCACCGGATTTTGTGCCCAAGCTGGCCGAGGAAGTATTGCAGGCTCATGCCATTGACGAGTTCTTGCCCATTAATGGGAACGATGCCCTGAAATGCGCCCGTGATCTTGCCCGGCGGGAAGGGATCTTTGTTGGCATCTCCGCTGGTGCGACCTTTGCCGGGGCGCTGCAGATCGCCGAAAATGCCCCGGAGGGATCTCACATTCTATGCATGCTGCCGGATACCGGCGAACGCTATCTGACCACCCCGCTGTTCGATGACGTACCGGTGGAAATGACCGAAGAAGAAATGGCGTTGTCTCGCTCTACGCCTGGCTATCGGTTTGATATCACCGGGCCCCAGGCCCCCACCGCCTCAAGCGAGCCGGTCGACCTGGACCCGGCCGCCGTAGCGGAGGTCGACGCGTTAATCAGCGATCCGGACAACCCAGTGGTGATGTTCGCGCTGGAGTGGTGCGAATTCTGCTGGTCGGTCCGCAAGGTATTCAAGGAGTATGGCATCCCCTATATGTCAGTTGATCTCGATTCGGTGGCCTATCAGCAAGACAACAGAGGCGGTCTCATCCGCGCTGCGCTAAAAGAAAAAACCGGATGGGTTACTTTGCCGCAGATCTTCATAAACGGTGAGTTCGTAGGAGGCTGCACCGATGTGTTCGACCAGATCAAAGACGGCACGCTCATGCCCCGTTTGCAGCGTCAGAACATTGGGTTCAACCCGGCGGTCCATGTCGACCCCTACAGCTTGCTGCCAGGTTGGCTGCACCCCCGTTAACCCACGACAACACTCATTCAAAGGGGGCTTGCCGCCCCCTTTTTTTGTTCATCCGCTTGACCGGGATAAACCTAGCGACCTCCGGTACAAACGCCAGCATCCGCCGACAAATGGTTGTTGGTAACCGACGTTTGTGGTTCCAGGTCAATCCGCGATGAACGTTTAATGACTGGATGGCGTTGCGACGGGCCTGCAGTGCCGCACCCGGGTTCCTGGCATTTGGCACTCCCGTTCAATACTGCGGCGCCGTGTGCGAGTGTTTTTTTGGCCGTTCAGGGCTAACATGCGGGGAGCGGATGCACAGCAACGGCTGCGCTGGGTTAAAAAACTCATCAGGACCAGGCCTGTCAAGGGCGGCACATGAACGCCCGAGCCAGTCTCTCGCATGGACCACAGAGGTACAATGAACATGAGCACACTGGATACGACATCACCCGTCATGGTGACCGGCGCGACCGGCTACGTTGCCGGCTGGCTGGTCAAGAAACTGCTTGAAGAAGGCTTCACCGTACACGCAGCCGTGCGGGACCCAGCCAACAAGAACAAGGTTCAGCATCTGGATGCCATTGCCCAGACGGCGCCCGGCACGATTCGGTATTTTAAAGCCGACCTTCTGGACAATGGCTCCTACGCCGAGGCTATGGCTGGCTGCGGCGTGGTGTTTCACACCGCATCACCGTTCATTGTTGAGTTTTCTGACCCCCAGACCGAGCTGGTGGACCCCGCCAAGCTGGGCACCCGCAATGTGCTGGAACAGGCCAATCAAACGCCTTCGGTAGAACGTGTCGTTCTGACCAGCAGTTGCGCCGCGATCTACGGCGACAATGTCGACCAGGAACAGACCCCTGAGGGCGTGTTTACCGAAGAGGTCTGGAATACCTCATCAAATCTACAGCACAACCCCTACGCCTATTCCAAAACCGTCGCGGAAAAAGAAGCCTGGGCGATTAACGAAGGCCAGCAACGCTGGCAACTGGTGGTCATCAATCCGTCGCTGGTCGTCGGGCCGGGGCTCAACCCCCACGCCACATCGGCCAGTTTCGATCTGGTGCGCCAACTCGGCGACGGCACCATGAAAGCGGGCGTTCCCCACTGGGGCATGGGCGCCGTCGACGTCCGGGACCTGGCCGAGGCGCATTTCCGGGCCGCCTTTAACCCTGACGCCAAGGGTCGGCACATTGTCAGCGCACACAACACCAGTTTTCAGGCGATGGCTGCCACCCTGCTCGATACCTACGGAAACAGCTACCCGTTACCGCGCAGGACATTGCCTAAATGGCTGCTCTGGCTGGTTGGCCCACTGGCCAATAAGGCGTTTACCCGCCCACTGATCGCCCGCAACGTCGGCTATGACTGGACGGCGGATAACCGCAAGAGCCTCCGGGATCTGGACATGCAGTACCGCTCACTGTCCGAGTCCATGCATGACATGTTTCAGCAGTTGATCGACAGCGGTCAATTGAAACCCGCGAAAAAATAACCACACCCGCCCGAGCCTGGCGCAATGCCGCCAGGCTCGGGCGGGTGGCATGTTTGTTCGGGTGCCACCACGCCAACTGCTCCCTGGGTGGCCTCCGGCAATCATTAACAATCAGTAGTGTAAGCCACGCGTCACCCTCGATAGACTAGTGCCCTGTCTTGCACTGTGTACCATCCTACGAGATCCCTTTTATGAGTCGCATTTTTCGCTATCCCCTTGCGCTGATCACCGTGTTAGTGCTCTCCGCCTGTACCGGACCGGAAACGCCGCAGGAGGTCACCGAGGCTTTCTGGCACTCGGTCATTGAAAACGATGCCGGTGACGCAACTGAATTGTCGACCCTGACCGACGAGGCCGACTTTGATGGTTTCGCCCGTGACTGGCAGGACGTGACGGTTTCCTGGGGACGTGTGGTCATTGATGGTGACGAGGCCAGCATCGTAACAACGCTCGACGGACTGGGCGATGGCGATGGCGATGGCGACCGTGACCCCGTGCAAACCGCCACCTATCTGACCCGGCAGAATCAGCAGTGGCTGGTGGATCACCGCCGCACAGGTGACGCCCTTGCAGACCGCCCGATGTTTGACCAGGTTATGCGGCAACTGGGTGATCTGGGTGATAAATTTCGGGCCCGGTTCTCGGAATCCTCAGACGATGCTGCCCGGGAAATGGAGCGCATGGCAGAAGAACTCGAGCGCAAAATGACGGCCGCTGACCAGCAGTTCTCACGCACCATGGAAGCCTTTGGTGAACAACTGGAAAAAGCACTCGACGAACTGTCCCAGTCCATTGAAGACGCACTGAAAGACCAACCCTCGGCATCACCGGATGACCGCCGCACGCTCAACCAGGCGGTGATCCGTCTGGATCAGAACCGTGAGCAACTGGGGGACGAGACCGACCTGCGATCCATCTCCCAGGGCAGCAAGGCACTGGCAGAAACCCAGCTGTCCCTGAACTCGGTGGGGCGGGAATTCGAAGACTATAAAATACAGTGGCAACGACAGATGCGCCGCATTGAGAAAGACATGGCCCGGTTCATGGACGAGCTATAACGCCTGCATCGCGGTTTACCAACGATGACCGCCCCGGTGCCATGCACCATCATCGGCGGTCACTCTGCAAGCGCACGCTTGTATCTCAACACACTGGCTTCCGGCCAGTACTGGCTGCGCCGATAGTAAGCCTCCACCACGGGAATCCCGGTACTCAGCGTTACCCAGTGCTGTTTTGAAGCGGTGTAAATCTGGATATCCGGAGGGCATACGTCGGGGTTGTCCAGCGTACCGACTCGCAGAAAACTGACCCGATCACCGGCCGCACCGTAATGGCTCCACAATGCCGTATAGCAGGTACCGCACCGAACAACCTGCTGCCCTTTCCCGCTATTGGAAGGCAAGCAGGTTGTGACGGTTGCGCCCGTGAGCAACTTGATACACTCCGGTTCCACCATCGCATTGATTGCAAAGGCCGAGCCGGTTTCTCTCTGGCACCTGCTGCAATGGCAGCAATGCACAAACATGGGTGCCATCAGCAGGCGGTAGCGAACCTCTCCACAGGCGCAGGCGCCCTCGGCAGGAAATGTCTGTCCGTTGTCTGACATCGCAGGCTCCTCGTTTTTTCGAGACCCGGTTATCGGTTTCCCCAACAGGCTTACGCTGGCTTGGCCGCCGATTTTTTTCCAGCGGCCCTTCTAAAAATACCCCCGCCCGCCAGCGGCCGTTACTGATTTTTTAGCCAGTGGTGCAACACTGGCCGGTGCTCCCCTGAGGTCGCCGTCGCCAGTGCGCGGTCCCGTAAAAAAGGCCCCCAAATTGGCGGGCCCATTTCAGCCATGGCGAGATGCGACACACTGCATTAGCGGACGGCGACGGTTCGCTCAAGCTCGGCCATGTCGTGCACCAGTTGCCAGCGCCCGCCACTCTGTTCCACCTGCTGTTGCCAGGACGCCAACCGCTGATGGTACGAAGCCGGATCGTTATTATCGCTGACCTGACGCTTGACATTGATCGCGACGACCTCGACACCCTTGAGGTTCACGGCCATGTCTCGCTTCAGCCGGGGCGGCAAATCCTCATGCAGGTCCGACAGGATGAACAACTGCTTGTCGGTGGCGTCCATGCCCGCCAGGTAGTCCGACGCCAACAACACACCACCGGTGATATCGCTGTGGTAGCTGGGTTGGCGAAATTTGTCGACGAAGGTGTTCATCTCAGCCTGGAACGCCCGTTTCTGCTGATTGGCGACACTGGGACGAAAATCAAAGGTCTCCTGTGCGATGATGTTACGCTCGGTGAAACTGCTGTTGTCGATGAAAGCGATGGCCAGTGAATCACCGCTGTTGAGCCGGGTTAGCAGGTAGTGGGTCAGGCGCTTGGCCTTATCCAGTTCAACCGCATAATCCCTGGAGATATCCACCAGCACAAACGCGGCCCGGCTGTAATTCGCGGCTTCTCCGCAGCCCGCCATCATCAGGCTCAAGACCATGGCGACCGCGAAACGCATCTGAACGGAGCAAAAACGAATCGTCTTGTTGGTCCGGGCAGTCGTCTGAATTGTCGTCTGAGTAGCTGCCTGAAAAGTAGTTTGGGTAGTCATGGCTCACGCCTCCCCTGTGGTCAGTGGCATCTCGGTTCCGAACGATTCCTCGTCGGTTTTCTTGCTGTTACGGGCTTTACGCACCGGCTTTGGCGTTTTGCGCTCTGCGCTAGGCTCTGCCATCGCCTCGGGCTCGTCGTAAGCGGCCACCGCTTGCGGATCAGCGGATCCGGCCGGCGCCGCGACGGCCCCTGATGCACGAGCCTCCCGATGATGCAGAACCATGCGCTCCAGACTCAGCGGCACCATAATGAAAACGTCGTACAGGTTGACCAGAATTTTACTGAGGTGGTTGGAGAAGCCACCAATCAGGCGCAGCACCACCCGGATCGTGCGCAACACACCCAGAGCCACCAGCCCCATCACCGTGCGCAGTGAATGCACAAAAGACTCCAGCGGAATACCCACAAATGCGAGCGCAAAGGGCAGGATGAAGCCAAGCAGCATCTGACCAATGGACGGTACCCAACGGAACTTCGCCTCACCGGTAGCGGTTCCGGCCAGCGACTGCTGCAGGGCTTCGGTGTCCAGGGCGAGCAGGTCCCGCATGTACGCCAATGAGGATTCGATACTGGCAAAGATCACCAGAATGGTGAACGCGGCGATCGCCATGCGCTTGCGCATGCGGTCGTCCAGGCTGGTGATGACCGGGAACAGTCGGGTCACCTGCAACGCTTCGAGCAAGAACAGGCCCATGGCAATTTCCACCAGAATGATCACCATGGCGGCAATGTCAGAGGTACGCACAGACCCGATATAGCTGGACCCACCGACCATCTCTGCCATCGGCATGGATATTAGGTGGAAGTTGATGATGCCGCCGAATACCGCGATCGCCAACACCAGGCTGGCAATGAAAAACTGCGTCAGTGAGGACGACGTCAGCGCGTTGATCGCCTTGTCTTCCGCCTTGCGCATGCTTTCGTAGTCCGCCATCTGGTTGTCGATCTTGCGCGCCCGGTCCTCCAGACCGGTAATGGTCTGCTGCACTGTCTTCATGGTGCTGCTGAGCGTGCGCCACTCCGGCTGCATGCCTTTCAGGATGCCGTGCCGTTCGTTGGTGTCCTGCTGGTATGCCTTCAGAGTCTGGTCGTGGGAGTCTTCCACCACTTCCTTGATGTTCTCGAGGATACTGGCGACGGCCGGATCGCCGGACTTGGGCAGGGCTGAGATGGTTTCCAGTACTTCCTGCCACGCCGGCGGCAGCGGCGCATTATCGATGGACTCGTGGTAATCCCCCTCGATCTTCTTGAGGGTGTCGGCAAGCCGGCGGTGCAATACCGGGTATTGACTCAGATCCCGCTCTACGATGGTATTAACGCGATTGAATTCGCGCTCGATGGTTTTTTCCGTGGCTTCACGGCCCATTGCCAGCAACACGTCGTGGTTGCGGGCGATCACCCGTTCTTCCAGTCGGCGGATACTGACCCCCGCAACCCGTAAGGTGGCGTAGATGGCGCGCCCGGAACTGCGCAGCAGTTGATGCGCATGGGGGCGCCCGGCATAAAGCAGCGTGATGGCAATCACCAGCCAGGTCGCCAGCGACAACGCCGGAGAGTCGGACCAGATGGTGAGCAGTTCATTGAACATGGGGAGTACCTCGCTTGTGTTCTCGTGTTTTGACACCCCCATCGTCAATCAAGCCGGTGAAAAATCTGTGAGTAAAAAACGGTCTGTCCAGAAGTTTTGTAGCTTTCTGTAGCACCGGGACGAGCACCACAGCACGACTTGCTAAACTGGTGTCATCATTTACAACGCTAACTCGACAAGGCATGGCGCATGGCCAACATCCTTTGGGTTGAAGATCAGTCTCACTGGATCGACAAATTCAAACCGGTACTGGAAGCCACAGACTTCGACCATCACCCGACCCAGGTACAGGTTTTCCAGTTTGCGGAAGCCGCGTGCCAGCATATTCGTCTGGCCGAGCCCCAGACACCGCCCGACCTGGCGCTGCTGGATGCCAACATGAACGGCAACGACGCGGCGGGCTTTTCGGTGTCTCGGGCGCTGCAGCGCAAATGGCCGGATTTGCCCATCATCTATCTGTCCGAGCACAGCGGCACCGACATTGAGCAGGAAGCCTTTGAAACCACGGGCGCCCAGGACTTCATTGCCAAGCACCAGCGCAATATCGAGTCAGTGCTGTGCTGGCGCATCAAGGCCCGCCTGCGCCAGCAAAGCCTGAGTCAGGCCGGACAATCACAGACCGGCGATGTCCTGAAAAGCGGCGAACTGATGCTCGACACCACCACCTGGGAAGCCTATTGGCGGGGCCAGAAACTGATGAACCCCAGCAACACCAAGCGGCCCCTGCCCCCGACACCGCGTAAAATCCTGCGTTACCTGCTGGAGGCATCGCCACGCCCACTCAGCACCGGGCAGATTGCCGACAAGCTGGACGCCGACCTGGAGCGATTCTCCTACGCCAACTACCGCCAGCACATCCGAACCCTGCGGCTGTCAATCGATCAGGCCATGGGTGGCAAGGGGCACTTTGTGAGCCAGTGCAAACAGGGCGCGGGCATTGTGACCTTCGGTGATGAAGGTGCTTACAGCTGGAAACCCCTCGGAGAGACCCAGACCCAATCATGAAAGCCTCCAAACCCGTTGCCGACACCAGCACTATGACCGAGCAGCCCAATGACCGTGTCCAGACCATTACCTTCCCCTGGCTGGGAATGGTGGCCGGTTTAGGCCTGGTCGCCTTCCTGCTGCTCCAGACCGATCCTTTGCTGCGCAGCTACTATCCCGTTCCCGACCAGTGGCTGCGCCCGGAATTCAATACCGCCGCCCTCGGCCTGTTGATCCTGCTTATCTGCATGGACCTGCGCCGGTATCACCGTCAGTTCGTGCGTCAGCAAGCGGACGTGCAACGATTGCGGCGCCGGGTCAACGAAATCTGGGATAGCAAAAAGCACCTGCAACGCAAGGCGCACACCTATTCCGACCATGCCGACAAGCTCAAGCGTTTTATCAGCGACAAGCTGTTGGACTACATTGAATACGACGAGAAGTTTCTGCATTTCAAGAGCATCGCCGCCGAGGTCCGTCACAACGGCGTGATCAGCTTCGACAAAGTGCAAACCGCCCTGCAACAGGCGCAGCAGTCTGCCCGGTCCGAAGGCTCCACCCTCGAACCCGGGAAAATTGATGCCGCACTTGAGGCCATGCGCTATCTGTGGGACCTGCTGGACCTGTCGACGGCTGACAATCTGGCCCTGCATATCGGTAATCTGCTGTGTGAGTGTGAGGAACACTATTATCAGCAGGTGCTCAACAGCGATGCCACCGGCTCACAGCCATATCAGGCGGTCTATGCGCCGCAAACGGCCGCTTTGCGGGCGCTGGTTCAGGTCTCCCCGGATGCCCTGCCGGTGTCTGAAAATGCCGGTGACTACACCCATATCGATGCGCAATGGTGCGTCCGGCTTGCCCCCGTGGGCGAATTGCTCGGCAACGAAAACCACTTGATCCTGATGTTGGAAAACCTGCTGAAAAACGCCCAGTTCTTCTCCCGCAAACGCGGCTTTAGTAGTCCCTTTGCCCCTGTTGCGCTGACCCTGACGGAATACCAGGGCCAGGCGTGCTTCCGGATCTATAACCGGGGCCCACACCTGCGGGATGAGGACCGCCAGAACCTGTTCCAGCTCGGGTTCTCTACCCGCCGGGTACGGGAACACCATGGCCGCGGCCTGGGCCTGTATTTCGTCAATGAAATCGTTAAAGGCTATGAAGGCCAGATTTCAGTGCACAACATCGACACCCCCGAAACCCAGTATGCGGTCCGCATTCAGCTTGAAAACGACGAGGTCATGACCGAGCGGGTGGACATCGTACTGCAGGACGGCAAACCCCAGTGCCGGTTGCCCGGCGGCGAATGGGACAAAGCCCTGGAGTGGGCGTTTAAATCCCCCGTGCGCAGCGTCGAGGTGACCACCACCGGCGACAACGTCAGCGAGCGCACCCAACGCATCGACGGTTTCGATAACAAAGGCAAACAGCACCGCTTTGACCCCGGTCAACCTGAACGCCCGCGCTGGCGCCTGACCTATCAACCCAAACGCGGCGGCCACAAACTCGGCTTTGAGCCATTGGATATCAACGGCGTTGAATTTGAAATTCGCCTACCCACCGCGCAGTACCGGCTGGACAGCAGCGAAATGGCGATGGATGGAGAATTCGACGCGGAAGTGGAACGGCTGGACGCCCATTTTCGGGCCCAGTCACCGGATGATTCACGGTATTGATTGAATGGAACAGTTGTGGCGCACGGGACGCAGTGGGATTAAGACCGCCGGCAGGACCGATACTTCCAGCTATTTTGCGGGCAGGCCAGCCTCCGTGGCAATAAACGACGGCTGCGGATTTCCCGGCTCCGCTGAAACCTACCGATCGCCCCAAATCCGCGACACGGCCTTGTCCGAACCCACTGTGCCCACCGTCAGAGAGACAAACGCGACGACTGAAAATATCACCGCCGGGATAAGGGCGCCAAGCTCTCCGGTGTAAATCAAGCCCGCAACCGAAATGGAGGACAGGACCAGAAACAGCACACCGACAACGATCAGGATAGCTCGATACGACTTCTTGTAATTTGGCCCAATTTCCCCGTTTTCAAAGTGTTTGAGAATAGGCCATAAAATCTTCCGTATTGCCTGCTTCATAAAACTTTCATCCTTCTTCGTCGCACTGTATCTGGTCCAGTTAAAGGGTGTGTGACGATGGTATGACCTACCGCCACGCTCATTGAGTCCTCATTATGCCTTCATGAGCGCCACAGGTAATCAGTAGAGCCGGAGTTTCGGACGCTGGCATCCTGGTGTTCGCTTCCAGGCCGTCACCAACACAGCCAACCGGAACCTGGCCGGACGCCGTGAGCGATGGCCGGGTCAGGCACTCATTGGATAGGTGAACAGCAAAAAGTGACTCATATTCAACGCCCAATGCACCAGCACTGCCCAGACCAGCCTACCCGTCCACAGGTAGGCGAGACCGTATAGCAGACCGGCGGCGCTTGCCAATGCAACGTAAGCCCAGCCACCTGCCCAATGCGCAAGTCCAAACAACACACTGGCAGTGGCCAAGGCCACCAGTTGGCCCAATCGGGACGCCAGGCAACGCTGCAACACACCCCGGAACAGCAGCTCTTCGGCCACACAGGTATTCAGCAGGTTGGACACCGCAAACACCAAGGCCCACTCCGGCACCCCGGGCCGCCACTCGATTAATCCAGGCAGCACCGCCAGCAACAGCACTGCCCCGATACCGGCCACGAGAATCAGCAGCGTCGCCGGCCCTGACGAGGCGCCCGGCGAAGCAAGGCTGCGCCCGAACAGCGGCAGCCAATTCAACAGCGACCATGCGACCAGTACCTTGTCGTGATTCAGGTAGAGCGAAGTCGCGACACTGCCCTCTTTGAACACGACGTGGTCGGCGATCAGCAGCCCTTCGTACCCGGGGACGGAGTGGGTCACCAGCGCAGCGCTTGCGACCAGCCATAGCCCGTAACGCAGCCAATTCAACCAGGTCGGGCCGGGGCGTTCGCACATCCAGAGCGTCAACACCACGTAACTCAGCGCCAGCCCGGCGAAATCCCAGTGGTTATAACCAACTGCGACCGCCAGCAGAATCGCCAGAACAGCGCCGCCGTAGCGCAACCGGGCGTCCGGAGTCAGACCGAAAACAATCAGAAGCAAGGAATAGAGACTACCCAGCGTCAGCATGACGATCCTTTTCGAGCGCTATCAATGCGGGCGCATCCTGCGGATGTTCCCGCCACGGGTGAGTCGCTCGCCCTGTTCATTCAAGATAAAAAGCCGCACCAGAATACATGAAAATAAATCAGCAATGATTATAAAGCGGCGCCTTCTGCGAGGGGTGGCCGCGTCCTGACCATGACGTACCTCAGCGGCAAATAACCACCAACACTGCTGGAACAAAAAAATCGTTGGAAGTCTGTTAAAAGAACGTCTTTTTTGAGTTACGTCAACCACCGCCATTGCCGTAGGTGCATGCTGGCAAAAGGTATAGCTCTTAAGGAGAGGAGGGCTCAATGAAACACTACACCGGCGTTTGGATGGATCACAGAAAGGCCATTATCGTGCGGCTGGAAACGGGGGAGCCCCAGATAGTCACGGTCACATCCGATGCTCATCGCCCGTCAAAATCGTCGGGCGGCCATCACCAGAAAGCACCCAACGCGCATCAGGATGTGGTCGCGGAAGATCATCGTCAGCATCGCTACTTGCAGGAGATGAACACGTTTTACGAGAAAATCTTTCAGCACCTGCTGACAGCGGACGAGATGTTGCTTCTGGGCCCCGGACAAAGCAAGAAGAAGTTCAACCACTTTGTGGAACAACGGCACCCTGGCACACTTCGCCTGAAGGCGATGCATGCAACCGGTTTGATGGAACCCGCCGAGGTGATGGACTATGTGTGCCGCGTCTTCAAATACCACGTCCATTAAAGGATTGGGCGCGGCCTGCATCAAATTCGACGATCTGGAGCACCTGTCAGAGACAGGTCTGCTGGAGCGTATTGGCGATGCCCGCCTGGTCATGATTGGTGAGGCGTCCCACGGCACATCCGAGTTCTATGAGGTGCGGGCCGCAATTTCGCGTTTGCTCATCGAGCGGGAACACTTCCAGTTCATTGCCATCGAAGGGGACTGGCCAGACGCCGCGCGAGTGGACCACTACGTGCGACACAAGGAGTACCCGCCGTCCGAGTGGACGGCCTTTGCACGGTTTCCAACCTGGATGTGGCGCAATCAGGAAGTTCGGCGTTTCGTCGACTGGCTCCGGGCATGGAACAGCGATCACCGGGCGGCGTCGCGGGTCGCGTTTTACGGGCTGGACCTCTACAGCCTCTACACCTCCATGTATGAGGTGCTGACGTATCTCCAACAATACGATTCCGATGCGGCCGAAGAAGCCTTACGACATTACCGGTGTTTACTGCCTTACCGCGATGACCCGGTGGGGTATGCCCGTGCGGCGCTGAGCCCTGCCTTCAAAAGCTGCGAACAGGCCATACTGAAACACCTGAACACCCTCCATGAGTCTCAAAAAGAGCTGGCTCGGCATAATGGCGAGCGAGTGTTCGACTTGTGGCAAAACGCACAATTGGTGGCCAGCGCCGAGGCCTATTACCGGACCATGTTCTTTTCCGGGCACAACGGCTGGAACCTGCGGGACACGCACATGTTCAGTACGTTGGCGCGCCTTCTGGAGCATTGGGGCGCAGACAGCCGTGGCATCGTCTGGGCCCACAATTCCCATGTGGGCGACAGCGAGGCCACGGATATGAGTCGCCGGGGCGAGTACAACATCGGTCGCCTCGCCCAAGCCCAGTATGGCGATAATCTTTTCACCATTGGTTTCGGTACGCACACCGGGACGGTGGCCGCTGCCTCAGACTGGGGTGGGCCCATGGCGACAAAGCGGGTAAGGCCGTCTTTGCCGGGCAGTTATGAGCGGTTGTTTCACGACACCGGACTGCGCAATGTGCTGTTGCCGCTGCGCGATGGTGACCCAGACCTGATGTACGAATTAGGCCTCAAACGGCTGCAACGGGCGATCGGTGTCATCTACCGCCCGGAAACCGAGCGCCAGAGTCACTACTACGACGCCTCCCTGCCGGCCCAGTTTGACGAGTACATATGGCTCGACGAAACCCGGGCGGTCACGCCCCTGCACACTCACCTACTGGCCGGGCTGCCGGACACCTACCCTTTTGGCCTGTGATTGCTCTTGTCGTCCGTCAATGGCACGCGGCCGGGCTTGTTCGCACGGCCTTGAGTGTTGCGATCCCGGCTACGCGCCTGCGCTTCCTTGAGGGCTTCAATCACGGTGCTTTCCGGTACCTGGTGGAAATCCCGGTACCACAGGCCAACCGAGCTGAATCCTTGCGGCTCCATAAGGCAGATACACTGATCGGCCAGGTCGGTAAAACGTTTGACTGTTCCCACCGGCCCCACCGGCACCGCAACAATTATGTGCGATGCCCCGCGTTTGCGCAGCAATTGGATGGCCAGCGTCATCGTGGTGCCTGTGGCGATGCCATCGTCCACCAGGATCACCGTCCGCCCCGACACCTCCGCCGGGGGGCGTACCGCCCGGAAGCTGCGAATGCGGGACACCAGCGTCGCCAGTTCTTCAGCCTGCACTCGGGCAATCTCTGCCTCCGTCACGCCAACGTTGGCGATCAATTCGTGGTCGAGCAAACGGGTGCCATCCTCGGCGATCGCACCCATGGCGAGCTCGGGATGGTAAGGCAGCCCCAGTTTGCGCAGATTGAGGACATCCAGTTCCAGGTTCAGTAACTGGGCTATTTCTTCTGCCACCGGCACGCCACCTCTCGCCAGCCCCAACACCAGCGCATCGACCGGAACCGTGCCCTGCTTGAACCGTCGCGCCAGAGCGATCCCGGCCGCCCGCCGATCTCTGAACCTTGTATCTGTCATAATCGCCTCCTGTATCGATTGGCGATCAATCCCATTATGAACCCTGAACCTTTATTGGAATCCTCATTGGGCCTACACAGTTTGACCCAGGTCAGAATAGATCGTTCTCACAGGAACGCCGGCCGGGAGATGGCCTGCACGCGACGACTGTCTAAAACACTGTGGATGCGCGAAGGAAGGCAGACAGGGGATGGGACCTTTGCCGATCACCGCCTCCCCTGAAGCTGCGACTCGTCATTTCGTAAACAAATCGCTACACCAAAACCGTTCGCCTTGGATCTCTAATGGCGATAGGATTGCTGTATTGCCCAAAATCAAGAATAAGAACGGAAATTTCAGTGGCGGTCATGGACGAAGCGTAGTTGTAAATATTTATATTCCAATTGCTTACGCCACGCTTGCTCAACGACAAAACTCCATGACCGACTTCCTGGTTAGCAGACTGTGATTCCATTTCGCGCCCTACGTGCCGTTTTGGCCGTTGTGTGTTTTTGGGCAGGGAGTCACGCCTATGCCGAAACGCACCCCATAATCGTTACCCAGTCCTCCCCCATTCAGAGCCAGTTCCAAACCATCGAGGACACCTCGGGGCAAGCGAGTATTGAGCAAATAGCCAAGCAACCCGACGATCAGTGGCAATGGATACCGACCGGCAGCGCCACCTTCGGCATCACCCCATCGACCTATTGGCTGCGATTTTCTGTGCGCAACCAAACCCGGCAAAACCTTAACCTGATCGCCGAACTCGCCTATTCCCAGCTTGATGATGTGACGTTCTACGTTTTCTCAGGTAACAACAAAATTCGCGAGTTCGCCACCGGGGATACCCGTCCCTTCTACCCGCGGGAGGTTGACCACCCGAACATGTTGCTGCGTTTCACACTGGCGCCGGAGCAGTTGAAGACCCTTTATGTCCGCGTCAAAACCGCCGGGTCGATGATTGTGCCGCTCAAAATATGGCGCGAAAACCAATTCTTCGGCGCTGCGGCTAACGAACAGAAACTGCATTTTTTTTATTACGGCTGCCTGACCGTCATTATCCTGATCAACCTGGCGGTATTTCTGACCCTGCGGGAAAAACTGTATCTGTACTATGCCCTGGCGATTGCCGGCTACCTGCTGTTTTTCACATCCATAAAGGGCTATAGCTTCCAGCATTTCTACCCGCAATCTCCCCTGTTGCATGCCCGGGCACTGTTGGTATCGATGCCGATTCTGGCGTTATTCTCGGTGCTGTTCTGCCGGGAGTTCCTCAGGATAAAATCCCACAGTCCCAAACTGGACATCGCCATTCGGGCAATGATCTGTTTCGAAGTCCTCAATTTCCTCTCAGCCCTGGTGCTGAGTTACAACGCCTCCGTCATGCTGTCGTCGATTTCGGCCCTGTTCTTCTTTTCCCTGCTGTTTGTCGCAGGCCCCATTACCTGGGCAGCCGGCGTGCGCGCAGGCGCTTTTTTCACCATTGCCTGGACGCCCCTGACCATTGGCGTGCTAGCCACGGCGGGCCGGGCGTTGGGGTTTTTCCCTGAAAACTTTGTCACCGAATACGCCATGCAGATCGGCTCCGGGCTTGAAGCCTTTATCTTAACCGTCGCCCTGGCGGATCGCCTGTATCGCGAACGTGAGCACAAAATCGAGGCACAAGCCGATAGCCTGCGTAAAGAAAAGGCCAGGAATGACGCCCACAATAAACTGACCGAAGCGATGACCCACGATCCGGTTACCAAACTCCCCAACCGTAACCGGTTCGAATGGATGGTCAACCAGCAACTTCAACTGGAGCCAGACGGCCATTTCATGGTCGGTGTGGCCCGGGTGACGCGCCTGGATGAAATAAACCGCACACTGGGGCTCACGCACAGTGAGCAACTACTCAACCGCGTCGCCGAGCAGATGAAGGCGCTGGCCGCCCGGCTGCCCGGAATACAGAGTGTTTGTGACGATCGGGGCCGGGTTGAACAGGTCTACCAATTGTCTGGAGACTGCTTTGGCCTGCTGGTCGATGCGCATAAAGTCGGTGACAACTTCACCAGCCTTAACAAGGCGCTCCAACTCCTGTCTGAACCGATGCTGCTGAAAAACCTGGCCATTGATCTCCACCCCAAGTTTGGCGCCGCCAGTTATCCCATGCACGGCGACAACGCGGCGCTGCTGATTCGCAATGCCCACGTTGGCATGGAGATCACACCCCATGGCCGGTTTGAAACCGGGTACTACTCGAAAAACTACGATATCTACAGTGAAAGCCGCCTGACCCTGATGTCAGACCTCAGAGAGGCCCTGTATAACAATCACACCGAACTTCACTACCAACCCAAAGTCTGCCTCACCAACGGTCGGATTGTGGGCCTGGAAGCACTGATTCGCTGGCATCACCCGGAACGGGGGTGGGTCTGCCCAACGGACTTCATCCCTTTGGCGGAAGAGACCGGGGTTATTACCCAGTTAACCCGATGGGCCATTGAGCACGGCATTCGAGACCTGGCAGAACTGCTGCATGACAACCCGACGCTGGACGTATCGATCAATATTTCCGCCCGTGACCTGGCATCGAGGGAACTCACCAGCCTGATTGCGGCCACGTTGACTCAGCACCGTGTCGAGGCTGCGCGACTCACGGTGGAACTGACCGAAACGGCGGCCATGGAAGATCCCGAGAAAGGCCTGGTCGCACTGCAAAAGCTGGCTGATATCGGACTCCGGATATCCATTGACGACTTTGGCAGCGGCTATTCGTCCCTGTCCTACCTGAAGCAGTTACCCGCAACGGAAATCAAACTGGACCGGTCACTGATCATCGACCTGTGCACCAGTGAAAGTTCAAAAGTCATTGTCGAAACCGCGATCAATATGTCGCACAGCCTGGGCTACAGTGTGGTCGCAGAAGGCGTTGAGAAAGCAGAAACCGCTCACATGCTGAAGCAGTTGGGCTGCGACAAACTCCAGGGCTTCTGGCTGTGTCATCCCCTGCCGATGCAAGACCTGAAGCCGTGGCTGGCCGAATACCAGTCAATTGTTTAGCCAAGGCTTGTCATGGCTGTTGGTGGTCTGTGTTTCATAACCTGGATGGTCTGTGTTTCGTAACCATGGCGAGCGCAGAGGCCTAATGGCGAAAATGACCAACATTATGTCGATTATGACCGTTAGATTTCCCCACCACTACTGCCATACTGACACCCACAAAAAATGACAACGCCACTGACCGAGTCCTTTGATATGAGCGAATCCAAGACCCACTACCGCACCTGCAATATTTGCGAAGCCATGTGCGGCCTTGAAATCAAACTTCAGGGCGAAGACATCCTATCGATCAAGGGCGACAACGACGACCCCTTCAGCCGGGGCCACATCTGCCCCAAGGCTGTCGCCCTGCAGGACTTTTACAACGACAAAGACCGGCTGAAAACCCCGCTCAAACGGACCAGCGACGGCTGGCAGGACATCAGCTGGCAACAGGCGTTCGAGGAAATCGCCACTCGCGTCCGGGGCATCCAGGACACCCATGGCCCTAACGCGGCCGGCGTATACCTTGGCAATCCCAACGCCCACAACTTCGGCAATGCCATCATGCTGCCGCGGTTTTTCAAGGCCCTGGGCACCAACAACCGCTACAGCTCGGCGTCGGCCGACCAGCTTCCGCACCATGTGGCGTCCAACTACATGCTCGGGGCGGGCATGCTGATCCCCATTCCTGACATCGACCACACAGATTTCATGCTGATCATCGGTGCCAACCCGCTTGTCTCCAATGGCAGCCTGATGACCGCGCCGGGGGTCGGCAAACGACTCAAGGCCATCCAGCAGCGTGGCGGCAAAGTGGTGGTGGTCGATCCGCGCCGCACAGAGACGGCCAAAAAAGCGGACCAACATCTGTTTATCCGTCCGGAAACGGACGCGCTGTTGTTGCTCGCCATCGCCCATACCCTGTTTGATGAGGGGCGGGTAACCCTCGGCCACCTCGCCCCCCTGATCGAAGGGCTTGACCAGCTTGAAGACGCGGTCAAACCCTACTCACCGGAACGGATCGCGGATGCGTGCGGCATTGGTGCGGACACCATACGGGGGCTGGCACGACAATTGGCGGACGCCAAAAGCGCAGTCTGCTACAGCAGAATGGGTGCCTCCACCCAATCCTTTGGCGGTTTGTGCCAGTGGTTGAATAATGTGCTCAATCTACTCACCGGGAATTTTGATCGCCGGGGCGGCGCGATGTTTCCCCAGCCCGCGTTTGATCTGGTCCGGGACAAGAAGGGCAAGCCGAGTTCTTATGGCCGTCACGAATCCCGGGTCAGAAAGCTGCCCTTCTTTAACGGCGAATTTCCGGTGGCCACCCTGGCCGACGAGATCCTCACGCCCGGCGAAGGACAGATCAGGGCAATGTTCACGATTGCCGGCAATCCCGTGCTCTCCAGCCCCGGCGGCGCGCGACTGGAAGAGGCTTTTGACGCCCTGGAATTCATGGTGTCCGTGGACATTTACCTGAACGAAACCACCCGGCACGCCGATATCATCCTGCCTGCGACCACCGGGCTGGAAGTGCCTCATTACGATGTCTTCTTCAACTCGTTTGCCGTGCGCAACACCGCCAAGTTCTCCGATCCCCTGTTTGAAAAATCCCCCGATCAGATGCACGACTGGGAAATTCTCCGTGAGTTGACGTTGCACCTGACCGGGCGCGAGGACGATGGCGTTACGCCAGAGATGATGCTGGACGGTGGTTTGCGCCACGGCGCTTATGCCGATCAGGGCATGAGCCTGGCCCACCTCCGGGAGAACCCGCACGGCGTGGATCTTGGCGCCTTGCAACCCTGCCTGGAACAAAGGCTCCAGACCGAGGACGGCCTGATCCACATCGCACCTGAACTGTACCTTGACGATCTGGCACGCCTGGACGCCTCCGACGTGATGAGTCCGAGCAAAGACCCCCACTTCCCGTTTTCACTGATCAGCCGTCGACTGCCACGCAGCCACAACACCTGGACCCAGAATTCTCACCGACTGGTCAAAGGCAAAAACCCCTGCACGATTTTGATCCACTCCGCCGATGCAAAACAGCTTGGCCTTGAGAATGGACAGACGGCGCGGGTAGCCTCGCCCACCGGCAGCATCCAGCTACCGGTGGAAATCGACGACGACATGTTTGAGAGCGTGATCAGCATTCCCCAGGGTTGGGGCCACAACCGACAACACACCGGCATGGCCATTGCCGAGGCCCAACCGGGGGTCAGCATCAACGACGTCACCGACTCACAACGCATTGACCAGCTGACCGGCAATGCGGCGTTTAATGGCACGCGGGTATCCGTGCAGGCGGTCTGATCGCTTATACGTTTACCGGATGACGGATTGACCGCGTCATCACGGATGCACCCGTCACAGAGGGCAGATCGGCGTTGTTGCAGTCGCGCTGCCCTTTTTGTTGCCCGGCTCTTTGTTGTCCTAATCCAGGCGCAAAACAGCCATATCACGTGGCGCTTTACCGTGTAACCCCGCAATGCCAAGTGCCAGGCTCCACAGTGGAACAGTGGTTGTAGCCGACGCTTCAGCTTCACAGGACCCGCCAGGGTCATGAAGGTCAAACCGGCATGCTTCGAAGCTGAAGTGTCGGCCAGCTTTGCACACAGCCGTCCTTGGTGACCGCTCCCGAGTCTGGACTCCGTTAACAATCCGCGACGCGCCGTAAATTGCCCGGCCCCGGGACTTGCAGGAATGTCGCTCAAAACGACATGGACGCCATTCAAACCCTTCTGGTCAAGATTTCGGGTGCTTAGTAATAACTGCTTACTTCTGAACTGTTAATGCATATAGAAAAATAGTCTCAAACATTAAGAATTCGGAGAAATTCAACCCCTGCCCACGTGTCTAATCAAAACGCTCAAAACGGCAAAGACCGTTGTGAACGGATACTTGGCGTACCAACAGGGAGATTTGCAATGATGACTCGAACGAAAGCGCTTCTGCTTCCAGCTTGCGCGTTGACGCTGGTATGCGGCCTGGCTCAGGCGGAAGGATTGGTGGATCGCAAGCAGGACCGCCAGACCGATCAAGCCATGGACCCAATCGAAAGAATCCATCAAACCTATGGTCCCACCGCAGCAGGTCCGGGACAACCAGGGCAGGATCAAATGATGGAGCGGTCGAACGAGCGGGTTTACGGCCAGCACAAGCTGCCCGAAGAAGCCGACACCGCCTATAAAAGAAAACGTTTCATCTTCAATTCAAACCAATTCTGAGATCTGATGAGCAACAAACAGAATCACTCCTGGCCTGACCGCTTCAGGTCGGTCGGGAGTGACCTTTTCATAACGCCCCACCTCACCACTCCCCATACCCGGACCCACGGCGTCCCCGGCCACTCAGGCTGGCAAGCATGACCTGAGCCGTGCGCAACAGGCCCGTGAGCAGCGGACTCAACAGCCACAGCAGCCAACGGCCAAGATAAAGGGCCGGGAGCAAGAGCAGGAACCAACCCACTATCTGCACCGCCAACACGGGGTAGTCCAGGACTTCCGCAAGCCCGGCAAACAGGTCACTGATAAGGCTGGGGTGGGACACCACGAGGTAGCCGGCGCCGATGATCAGGGGCCATTTCGCGTAGCGGGCACTGTTCAGTACCAGGCGTCCACTCTGGCTGACACGGACGGCCAGGGCTGCCGAGCGGGTGCCTCGGCTGGCGCCCTTGGTGGTCGCCGCGGCGGCACGTCCCACACCGAGCACTTTCACTGCGCTGGCGAACATTAGCACGTCAACCGATGCCCAGCCGAAATCCCCCAAGGTCAGCTCTTCACCGGCGCGATAATTGGTTTCCAGACCGCGAATGCCACTGGTGAAAAACTGATTCACCCCTTCCAGCACGCGCTCTGTCACGATCCACTGGGTGTCCCCTTGGTCATCCACAATAAACTGGCCGAGAAAATCATGGCCTTCACTGTGAATGAAGTTGACGGCAAACCAGCCACGCTCTTCCGGCGACAGCGTCCGGCGTCGGTTCTGGGCTTCGTTGTCGGGAGCGCTGTTGGGGACATCGCTGGCCTGGGTGCCGTTAAAGTAACGTTTGACGGCCTGATAGCGCTGGGCGGCCTGGTTCATCAGCTCAATGGAGTGGATCGGCTGGCTGATAAAATGATGAATCGGAGGCAGGATGTTCTCGCCGTATTGCCGCAAGATGTCCTGAAATTCCGGTTCCGTGCCGTAGAGCCGAAACTGGTTGCGAGCCATGTCCGGGTAACGGATAAACGCCGCCTGTGCCTTCAGGACCAGCAACGGGTCATCCGCAAGGTCCAGCAGTATCGCCTGGACTTCGACCGGCTCGTCTTCGATGCCAGGAAATCCATCCAGCACATCGCTGGCGTGAATCTTTATCAGTTTCTGCTCGATGGGAACCGGGCGGGCGATAAGGCTGAAAACGGTTGCCAATATCAAGGCCAGGCCACACACCATGAATAGTTTCTTCATGTGCTCACCAATCAATCTCTCTTAACAGACATGGGCAAAGCCGGCCTGTTCCACGTCAATAATGATTAACTATACACTCATTTGAGCACCAGGCACTGACCGGCGCGGGCCAGGGATAAAGGGTAGGGATAAGGCTAAGCGTAAGGGAACGGAGACCGGGACAACCCAAAACACAGGTCGGAGCGGCTTACTGAGAGGACCAGGCAGCACATACAGCCCAGAGGCGTCGGCGCTGCCTACACACAGCCTTTAACACGCTACATCTTCGACTTCACCCTGATCAACCGGTCACGGGAGCTCTTCCAGTCAACAGCACGATTGATCGAGCTGAATGGGGGGGCACGGCGTGTCGCCGTACGAGCAGAATACACAGCAGTCACCGGGCTTTGGTTTGAGCAATGCCCGGCAACCTTTGCACTCATAAAAATACTGGCAAGCATCCTCTGGCATCGTCTCCACTTCCTTGTGACCACACGCCGGGCAGGTGATCTCTGAATCAAGTTTCGGTTTCAACGTGGGTTCCTCCCAGCAAAGCAAATTTGAACGCATCATTGCCCAGGCATCTGCCGCCGGCGTCAATGCTGCCGTGTGACGCCTGTTATTTAATAATTTCCTGACGCTCTCGTTCATACTCATCATAGGACTTACTCGCCCTTTCCATACAGGCGGCGTATTCCGACGGCGGGCGTTTTGAACAGTCATTGCGGTTATTGATCTGAATGTTCTCATAAACCGCCCGATGACTGCAGCCACCAACAGACAATAGAACCATCAGCATCCCGATTGCTTTCATTGAGGTATCTCCATCCCTAAACTGATGTTGTCAGTCTTTCTGACCTACGCCCTGACTTTACCCAAGCAAGACACGAACGGGTGTGGCCACCCCCCCAGCACCCAGCGACGTTCGAGACACAACACCAGCCTCGATTCCGGCTCGGACGCTGCGCCACTGCATTGAATCTCCGTTAGGCCCGATCATGCCCACCTGAAAACTCAGATACATGGCCGACACTCGAATGGCCACTGTTTCCCACCCGACGGGCTTTCCGGAATTTACGGACCTCCGACAGATCGCCGTCAAACAACAGGTCTGCAATTTCCCGCAAGTTCTGATTGTAACGCTTCGCGCCTTTGAAATGCCGGAGTGCCGCCCTTTTCGATAAGAAGACCGCATGGCTGTAGGGGTACAAAAATCGTTTGGCGTTCAGCACTTCCAGGGTTGTTGAGACCTGGCCCTGGGTGCAGTCCAGAGTTCGGCCATATCGATTGGACAGTGCCATCGCCATGTTTGAAAGGTGTTGTTCGACTTGTCTTCGTCTGAACCATTGAAACAGCATGGAATAGTATCCTTTGGGCGCGGCAACGGCGCCTCTTCCGGTGCATTCTCGGGGCATCCGATCGACACCTTGGCGGCCAGAAACCGTGGCCGGGTGATGCGGCGCCGTCCGTGGCAGTCTGTTAACCGGACAGCAGTTCGATGGGGCAGCCACGACCTGCTCCTGCTCTTCCCGCTTCTGTTCGGGCAGCTTGATCCAGGTAATGTAAATCGCCATCCCAAGAAAAATCGGGCAGATCACGGCAGCAATAGCGATCAGCCGTTTTCACTCTCCCCTATTCCTGACGCCAGGCCAGGCCGCGCATACTTTACAATCAGGCCCCCTGCTGCACAGTCTGGCTAACCGCCAAAGAAATGCTGGCGTAACCGGCGTCCACACAGGTGGACATGATTTTTTTCAGCAGCTCGTAGGGCAACTCCCGGTCTGCCAGGATGGTAATCGGGCGACCGGCCTCCGGTGCCGGTGTGTTGGCACGGCCGGCCTGGTAATCCAGCTCCGCTTTCAGGGACGGTTCCACGTCACCGTCGAACGCCTGCAGAACCGCCCGTTTCATGACCGGGCGACCGTTAACCAGAATGTCGTCGTCCAGCACGGTCAGGGCCAGCACGTCTTTTGGCGCCTGATTGGCGCTGGACTCCGGCAGTTTGATACCGGCTTTGGGATTAAGCACCTGAACATCAGACGAGGAGTTCACCATCAGGAAGAACACCAGAATGGTGAAGATATCCATCAGCGATACGAGGTTCAGCGCGCCGGTTTTCTTACCGCGTTTGTAGTGACGTTGCAGGCGTCTTGCCTTGGCTGACGCTTTCATTATTTCGCCCTCACTGGGAACCCTGCCCTATCAACTGACCGCTGGCGCCCGCAAGCTCAGGCGCATCGGCAATGGAAATTTCCGGGAACAATTCGGCGTCCACCACACTGCCTGCCACAACGGCTTCAAAGGACCGCACCGTGTCCATGACACTGACCAGTGTTTGGTAGGTGGTGTCTTTTTTCGCCATGATGGTGATATCGTCTTTTTCCGGCAACCGCGCCTTGATGCTCTGCATCACGTCGCTCAGCAGGCCGAAGTCGTGGCCCGCATCGGTTTTCGGAATCGCTTTGATCACGGCGCCTTTGTTGTCTGCCACCACCAGTTCAGCGTCCAGAATCATCACTTGCAGTTGCAGCGACTCTTCCTGCTCGGCCACGCTGCCGTCCGAATTGGGAAAGTTCAGTTCCAGCACGCGGGTGTGGGCAAACACCATATTCAAAAGCAGCACCGGCACCAGCACGATCATCAGATTCATGAACGCGGTAATGTCCAGATCGGCTTCGCTGTGCAATCGGCGATGTTTGCGCCTCATGGATTACGCTCCCGTGGAACCGTGTGAGTGAATCAGCGGTTAAGCAACTGAACCGGCCGGGCTCGCCGCCGCACTGGCGCTGGACCCATCTGGCTTCTGGGCCGCCGTCGGCGCCGTAATCTGGCCATCGGAGATCAGGTTCAATACCTTGATTCCGGCCATCTCAAAGCTGTCGACAATCTCATTGGTCTTGGTTTGCAGAATCGAGTGGAACATCAGTAGCGGAATCGCAGACATCAGGCCAAAGGCCGTGGTGTTCATCGCAACTGAAATACTCTGAGACAACAGTGACGCTTTTTGGGCGGGATCGGCTGACGCAACCGCTGTAAAGGCGGCGATCAGACCGATGATGGTGCCCAACAGGCCCATCAGGGTCGAGACGTTGGCCAGCGTGGCCAGGTACTGCGTGCGTTTCTCAAGACGCGGCATCACTTCCAGCAGGCCTTCTTCCATCGCGTATTCGATGTCTTCCCGCGATTGACGGCGCGCCAGACGCAACAGGCCGGAGCCAATCATGCCCGCCATCGCACTGCCGGAACTCTGGGCGTAGTTGAGTGCGCCTTTGAGGTCTTTATTGCCGATCTTCTGATGCAGCTGTCGAAAGTCCTTGCGATTGGTCATCTTCTGGGCCGAAAGGTACACATAGCGTTCGATAGCCACGATCAGTCCGAGTACCAACACGATGGATATTGGGTACATGAAAAAGCCACCTTCCTGGAAAAAACGCATGGCTGTTTCGATCATTGTCTGGGCACTCCCGGTTGAATGTTGAGGGAACCTGGGTTCCACCGATAATAAGCCAAATCGCTGAATTCCAAGCAGTGTAAGGGCCTGCCCCGCCAAAGGTTGTGACATCCGTCACAACGGTTGCCCAGTTGCCAGCCTGTTCCCTGGCTATTGGTTGTTAATCACCCCCGCAGGGGCCGGGTTCCGCCCATCTATTCACAGTATTAATACACATAGCCTGCGGTCATGGCTCTAGGTCCTGTATTGACCATCGCCTGTTTACCATGGCCGTCGCGGCGTTACCCCATCGGCAGACCGTTGGCGCTCACCCTGCCGCCACGCTATGTTTAGTGCATGGCCGTTCGTTTGACCTGAACCCTTTGATTCATACCACCGGTTTTAACCACGCCACAGCTGTCGCTATCAGAAGGAACTGATATGTCATCCCAGCGCCCGAACCGGGACAGCCCCGCAAGCCCGCGCCCCCTTCAGTACTTAAGCTCTTACCTCACCGGCCTGGTGAGGGAGCGGCTGTGGCTCAAGGTATTGATTGGCATGTTCGCCGGTCTGATCACCGGGGCCTTGCTCGGTCCCTCCGTGGGACTGGTTGAGCCCTCAACGGGGGCGACACTGGGTAACTGGCTGGCGTTTCCGGGGCAGCTGTTTCTGGCCACAATCCAGATGATCGTGATTCCGCTGGTCGTGGCATCCGTGGTGCGGGGGCTCGCCGCCAGTGAAAACCTGGACCAATTGCGGCGCCTGGGGTTGCGGGTCACGCTGTTTTTTGTGGTCACCACCGCGGTGGCGGCGTCCATCGGGTTGTGGGTGGGTGGGCTCATTAACCCCGGGCGGATGATGGCCGGCTTGCTGGCCTCCGATGAGGCCACCGACTTGCCGGGCGACGCCGCCAGCATGCCGAGCGTAAGTGAACTGCCGCAGACCTTGCTGGGCCTGCTGCCCGGCAACCCCCTGGGGGCCATGGTGCAGGGCCAGATGCTCCAGGTCGTGATCTTCTCGATCATCATAGGCATAGCCCTGGTGACCATGGCGCCGGCCCAGGCAAAACCAATGCTGGACCTGCTCGATTCCTTGCAGCAAATCTGTATGACCGTCGTCCGCTGGGCCATGCGGCTGGCGCCCTATGCGGTGTTCGGGCTGATGGCGCAGCTCACCACCAGCATTGGATTCGGAGCGCTGCTGGGGATGGCCTCCTATGTAGCCACTGTTATTCTCGGGCTGGCGCTGATGCTGGGGATTTACCTGGTGTTGCTGCGGCTGTTCAGCGGCCTGCGGCCCTGGCAATTCATTCAGGACGTCCGCGATGTGCTGTTACTGGCATTTTCGACATCCAGCTCCGCCGCCGTGATGCCATTATCGATCCGCACGGCGGAAACCAAACTCAACGTGCGGCCGTCCATATCACAGTTTGTGGTCCCTCTGGGTGCGACCATCAACATGAACGGCACCGCCCTTTACCAGGCTGTGGCAACCGTCTTCCTGGCCCAGGTGTATGGCATTGACCTGGGGATGGGCAGCATGGCGCTGGTCGTGGCAATGGCGGTCGGAGCCTCCATTGGCTCGCCGGCCACGCCGGGTGTCGGCATTGTTATCCTGGCAATGGTTCTGCAAACCGTGGGCATTCCTCCCAGCGGTATTGCGCTCATCATGGGCGTGGACCGGATTCTTGATATGTGCCGCACCGCAATCAATGTGACCGGAGATCTGGTGACCTGCCGGCTGATGGAAACCTGGGCCGGTAATTCGCTGCCGTCACCCGTGAGCGGTGAGTCAGTCGGGGGATAACCGGGGGACCGTCGGATGCGAGCCTGATGGGGGCTGAACTCTGTCCCAACTCTGCCCCAACTCTGCCCAAATTCAGGCCGATTACTGGCCTACCACTGGCAAACAATGGCATGCCTGTCAGTCCCCCACCGTGCAAGCCAGGATGCGGGACAAATGGCTGTAGGGCAGCCCGGTTTCCCGGTGCCAGTCGTTGAACGCCTGCTGGGCCTGGAGCAGCGATTTTTTGCTGCCCGCCGATGCGTCCAGCAATCCTTCCCGCCGCAATGCGGTCGCCACATCCTGGGACAGGATAAAACAATCCCATCCCATCCGCCGTAGAAAATACTGAGCCGTGGCGCCACCCAGCCGGGCGCCGTGGCGCTTGAGCCACAGCAGCAAACCCGCCTGATCTTCCGATGGCCACTGGCTCAGAAAAACCCCAAAACTGCCATGTTCACGGGCGGCATCCACAATCATCCGGGCGTTCTCCGGCACCGTGCGAATTTTCTGCAGGTTGCGCACAATGCGCTCGTCCTGCGCCAGCGCCTCCAAGACCTCGGGCGGTACCTGCTGCCAGTAGAGCGGCACAAAGCCCTGGAATGCGGCCTCAAAACCCGGCCACTTGTTCTCGATGACCCGCCACACAAACCCTGCCTTAAACACACACCGGGTAATCTCGGACAGGTAACGGTCGTCCCCCTGCGCTTCCAGTTCCCCCGCCTCCGCGACGCGGGGCAAAAGTGAACGTAATTCTGCCTCTCCACCTTTGCGGGCGGCGGCCTGTTCATAAATTCTGGCAAACGACATGGGGGTTTATCCCGGCATCTGGTTGTAGGTCTGAAGCTGCTTGGTCCACTATAAAGGAAACCAACGTAATCAGGGAGTCACCCATATGCCCGTAATAGGATGGTTTTTCCTCGTTCTCGCCCTCTGCCTGATTGTCGGCAGCCTGCTCATCCTGCGCGACAACGCCAACAGCATGCGAATTCCCAAGGACAAAATGGAAAAGATCCTCAAAAGAAAGGCGGAGATGGAGGCCCGGGATAAAGCGGAAGAAGACCGGTGAGTCCGGTTTCAAAGGATTGGCACAAGCGCGTAGCCAGCGATGAGCACTTCAACGAAGGCCCGTCATCCATGATGCAAGCGGCGCAGTCAACACGCAGCAGCACGGGCCTCGCACTCGCTTTAACCGGTACTCATCAGGACCAGCGCTGACTCTGATAAGCGCTATCTCTGATGAGCACTAACTCTGGTAAGTGCCAACGCGATTCAGCCAGCCTGCAATCCACCGCTTCGCTTCGATCCCTTGAGGGGCGTTTTCAGCCCGGCGAATCAATACATCCGCGGCCGCACTGCGGAAGCGGTCCAGCGCCGCACCGTCTTCGATCTCGCCCATTCGCTCCAGCACCTGTCGCAGGCCCCAGCCCTCGCCAGCGTAGGTTTCTTTGGCCGACAGGCCCTCACCCTTGAAGTTCACATAATCGATCAGCGCATAAATGCCGCCCAGCGTGCTGGTCAGGGCGTCAATGTCCTGCTTCATCGCAACCTGCTGCGGCTCTGGCGTCACCTTTAAAATCGCCTCCAGGGTCTCCTGGGCTCTCTCGTACATAAACTGGGCCTGTACATGCTGGCTGTAATCCAGCAGCCACCTCAGGAACTCCACCTGCGGCTCCTTACTTTGAGCCAGGAAGGTTTCGCGGTCCGGCCAGGGCGCGTTCAACGGTTCCATCTCAGCCAGCCAAACCGGCATCTCCACCGATTCAGACTTCATAAACTTGATCAGGTCGGGAAAGCTCTCGGCAAAGGATCCCTCCACGTCCTTGGGGTACCATTTAAAATGGCCGATACCGAGGGATAGATAGTCTTCGTCCTCCCCCCAGGAAACCAGGCAATCCAGTTCACCGGAACATTCGTTCTGGAATATTTTGTCGGCAATCCAGGACAACTGCTGGTCCGTCAGCGATAAATCAACGTCCGGCTTGTAGAGCGAAGCCCCAAGAACCGTCAAAGTGACCGTCAGCAAAAGCGTGGCAATAATGGCGTAAAAATATTTCACGAGACATACCGAAGATGTGTTGTAAAGGCGGCCAGAATACGTCAGAAACTACCCCCAAGTCGGCTTATCGATTTGTCATTTAAGAGGGTTGCGGATAGACGATTGACAAACCTGAATAATCCCCTGGAATCCCTTCAAGGAAGGCGTTCGGAAAGTCGCGTCGGGTGCCTCTAAAGGCAGGTTTTAGGCGTCTTCGTTGCTCGATGTTAATGCACGGAGCGAAGTTTGAGGATTTCTCGGTTGGCGGGTCGGTTAACGTCGGGGAAACGCCCACTCAGTAAACGACACCCTGGGCCCGAAGACATCAGAAGAATGGGCGCTGTTTGAATAAGTGGCAGCCACCCGAGCGTTAGCCACCGTAGTCAGAAAGGCTGGTTGAACTGTATCCTTTTAAATCAGCCGGAACCCTTCGAGACTTCTCACGGGTCGGTCTTATTGTGGGCTGTTTAAATCAGCCGGCGCTGCCGTTAGAACTGCAGCCGATACGTCTGCAAGAGTTCAATCCGGGATTTAAGGATTTCGGAGTAAAACGCCAACTTGGATACAGACGCTGAACTACCAAAGTTCTCCTGGGTCCAGACACTGTCCACAAAACTCATTTCCGCTTGTCGATAGGTTTGCCATTTCGCTTGAGTCTCAAAAAAAAGCGCCCTTTCAGAGTCAGAGAGACTGCCTTCCAGCGCGGTCTCGACGAGTTGGAGCGCCTGCTCCAGAAAATCGATATAGCCCCGGTACTCAACAATCATGTCTGCGGTCGTTTGTGACTTATTGTTGATGGCTAGCTCATACGACGACGCTTGTGCCCTAAATTGCTCCAAGTAGTCCGGCGCATCGGGGTTGTCGATGGCTTGGCATGCCGCAGAGGTGAAGGTGATTAAGAGTAGTAAAAGCGTGCGGCCAAATTCAGACGACGTATTCACTGGTAGATTCCTTGTTCAAAAAGCTTCCATTCTGCCGCTCGACGATTACCGAGGCCCTTCATCACCTTACCTTGCGATTGATTCCAGGCTCTCCAGGCGCTTTCCAACGATGGGTAGCCAGTCTTCGCGTTCGGGTTATTCACTAATCGAACAACGGATGAGCCTGAAAATGCCCTCTGCCCGATATTGAACGCAAAGATCACCAGTGCATCAAACTCAGCTTGCGACAAGCTGCGTGTAATGACCTTTCGGATCTCTCGTTCATAGGGCGCAACATTCCGGACTAGCAGCGCTTCAGCGTCCAGCTGGCTAATTCCGGATGCAAACTTAGACCACTCGGACTGATTAATGAGGTGACCAACACTGATTGTTGCGCCGGCTACCCACTTGAACGTGGCGAAACCGGTTTGGTCGTCGTAGGGTTTGAGGCTGATGCCTTCAAGACGTTTTAACAGGGAGCGCCCCGAAGCACTCAGCACCCGATTGCGAGCGAGTGGCGTTTGCCTTCTTTTGGCGGACTGAGTCCTTGTGCCATTTATTCCATCCCTTGGTTGGCAAGACAGGTTTGAAGTCTATTTGAAAGAATGTACTTGTTCAATTTATCCAAAACCAAGATGACATATCCAACACTTCCCTCTCCAGAATCATTCGCGCTGCTGCCATGAGCGGGCTGGGAAAAGCATTACTATCCTGCGCTGACTGACTGTTGTAGAAGCTCACCCAAAGAACGCGCGATGATGTCGAGGACCGGCCATGGAAACGACAATTGGCCTCTCTATGGCTCTGGCCTGGTCGCTGTTCGGCACAAACCCGTGGTGCCGGTGTCAGCCGCTCGCTTATGATAAAGAGAACTCGCGGTGCCAACACCGGCTTCAAATATGGGCCAGAAGGAATCCGGGGTAATTGGAAACGTGCACCCCGGTGCCACCAACAGATTGCGCTCGCACCATTATCGAGTTGCATCAGTGCGTCGCGGGCCAGAAGCGCACCAATCGGAGGCATCGGAGCCCCGACAAGCCCCCCGTCGCCCTGACGCTGCTTTCGGGGCCTGCCGCCGCAGCCGATGGGTGCTTTAGAGGCGGTCATTGGCTGTGTGCGTTGCCCCGGCAATCAGGCCAGGGCCTTGCATTCGTGCCAGTGCAAGGGCTAGCGCCGGGCGCTTGCAGGGCCCGCACGAGACGGCCTTGCACCGGAGCCGGTATGAAACCTGCATACACTGTTCTACAGGGTCCCTTGGTTCAGCAAAGCTTTACCCGTGCCACGCGGCGCCTATCTCGACGCAACCGTTTGCTGAACTGTCGGAATTAAAAAAGATTATGGGACCCTCCGAAGACGTCATTTGACGATTCTGCAAGCCATGGGGGCCTGCCTGCAAAGACCACCTTGATTCCGCATTTCGGGGAGCGCCAGAATCGTCAATAAACGTCTTCAGAGGGTCCGTACAGGAGTACACCATGCTACTGGCCACCGACCTCGACGGCACCTTTCTCGCGGGTGATCCGGAAAACCGCCTCACGCTTTACCGGCTCATCTCGGCCCACCCGGAAATCGATCTGGTGTTCGTCACCGGTCGGGGACTGGAGTCCGTATTGCCCTTGCTCTCGGACCCCACCATTCCCGACCCGGACTACATCATCTGCGATGTCGGCTGCACCGTGGTGCACGGCGACTCGCAACAGGCGATTCAGCCATTGCAGGGCGAGATTGACGACCTCTGGCCCGGCGAGCACATGGTCGAGAATGTCCTGGCGGACTTTACCGGCCTACAGCGTCAGGAAGTACCCCAGGAGCGCCGCGTGTCCTATTTTTGCGACCACGATGTGGTCAGCGACGACCTGTTGGCGGGCATAGCCGCCCTGTCCTGTGACGTACTGTTCTCAGCCGGCAAGTATCTGGACATACTGCCCGGCGGCGTGAACAAGGGGCGCACCCTGTCGCGCCTGGTCGAGCACCTGGGAATAGACCCGGAAGCGGTGCTGGTGGCCGGTGATACCCTCAATGACCTGTCGATGTATCAACACGGTTTCAAGGGTGTCTGTGTGGGTGATTCCGAGACCGGTCTGCTCGCCGCTACCGAGCAGCAGGCCCGGGTGCTGCACGCAGGTGCGACCGGCTGTGGCGGCATCCTGGAGGCCTTTGAGCATTTCGGGTATCTGGGCCATGAGGGCATTGACGCCGAAATCCCCGACTACATGAATTCGGGCAAGTCCGACCTGGTGATTGTCTACCACCGGCTGCCCTATGAAGAGGTGGTCGAGAACGGCGAGCTGATTCGACGCCGGCCCAAATCCCCGAACGGCATCATCCCGACGCTGTTGAGCTTTTTTGCCGATGGCAAGGCGGGGTCCTGGGTGGCCTGGTCGATCGATGATCCTGAGCTGGGTCCCTTTCAGACCCATACCGAGGTGGATACCGGCCGGTACGAAAAACTGGTCGCGGCTCGGGTGCCATTGAGCCACGACGACGTTGAGATCTTCTACAAGCGGTTTTCAAAAGAGGCCTTCTGGCCCACCTTGCACACCTTCTGGGAGCGCGCCACGTTCCGGGACGACCACTGGCAGGTTTTTCTGAAGGTCAATAAACGGTTTGCGGAGTGCACCGCGGCGGAAGCGGCGGAAAACGCGGTGGTCTGGATTCACGATTACAATTTGTGGATGGTGCCGGCGTTTTTGCGCGAGATGCGCCCGGACCTCACCATCGCCTTTTTCCATCACACCTATTTTCCGTCCGCCGACGTGTTCAACGTGCTGCCCTGGCGCCGGGAAATCATCGGCAGCCTGTTGCAGTGTGACTACATTGGGTTCCACATCCCCAGGCAGGCCGAAAACTTTGTCGATGTGGCACGAGGCGTCACCCCCCTGGAGGTCACCCAGAAAATGGGGTGTGCACCGCGTTTCCTGACCTATGGCTGCGCCGTCGGGCTGGATGAAATGAGCACCGAAATTACGGTCAATGACCGCAAGATCGGCCTGGGGGCGCACCCGGTCGGGCTTGATCTCAACCGCGTCCGTCGCGCCCTGTCGGATCAGAGCGTGGTTGCGCGGATGGAAACCCTACGCGAGGAACTGATGGACGTCCGGCTGATCCTGTCGGTGGAGCGTCTCGATTTCACCAAAGGCATCATCGAGAAACTGGACGCCTACGAGCGCATGCTGAACGAGCACCCCGAGCTGATAACCAAAGTCACCTTGATGCTGGTCTGTGTACCGGCAGCGTCTGGCATGACCATTTACGAAGAACTGCTGTCGCAGATCGAGCAAACGGTCGGGCGCATTAACGGGCAGTTTGCCCAGGTCGGCTGGACCCCGGTGCAGTTCTTTTTCCGCGCCCTGCCCTTTGAAGAGCTGGTGGCCTACTACACCATGGCCGATGTGATGTGGATTACGCCCCTGCGGGATGGCCTGAACCTGGTCGCCAAGGAATACATTGCGACCCAGGGGCTCACCAAAGGCAGCGGGGTGTTGGTGCTGTCCGAGTTTGCCGGTGCGGCGGCCGAGCTGCGCGGGGTCATCCTGGCCAACCCCCACCATCCCCAGGAGCTGGCCGATACCTGTTACTACGCCCTGGCGATCAGCCGCAGCGAGGCCCAGAACCGGCTGAGCGAAGCCTTTGAAGTGGTGTCCCGTTACGACATCGACTACTGGGGGCGGGAGTTTATCGACGCGGTGGAACAGCGACGCACCTCCAAACTGGAAAAGATCCTGCCGATAGGTCATTGCGCGGCCTGAGCTGACAAAGCAACCGGGGCGCACTGTTTTCGCGCCCCGACATCCTCTCAATCCAGGAGCCAAACACATGCTGCTCAAAAACGCAGTACAGCTGATTTGCTACCCCAACCGGATCGGCAAGGACCTGAAAGACCTGTACACCGTGGTCGAGAAACATTTGCCCGATGCCATCGGTGGGCTGCATATCCTGCCGTTTTTCCCCTCCAACGCCGATGGCGGGTTTTCACCGCTAACCCACAAGGAAGTGGACCCGGACTTTGGCACCTGGAATGACATCGAAGCCTTCACCGCAAAGTATGATTTATGCGTCGACCTGACCGTCAATCACATTTCCGACGAGTCGCCCGAGTTCAGGGACTTCATCGCCAACGGTTTTGACTCCGAGTACGCCGATCTGTTCGTGCACGTCGACAAGTTCGGTGACATCTCGCCGGACGACATGGCGAAGATCCATATCCGCAAAGAGAAAGAACCGTTCCGGGAAGTCACCCTGGCGGATGGCACCAAAACCCGGGTCTGGTGCACCTTCACCGAGCAACAGATTGACCTCAACTACGAATCCGATCTGGCCTACACCTTGATGGAAAGCTACATCGGCTTTCTCACCTCGAAAGGCGTTAACCTGCTGCGCCTGGATGCCTTCGGTTACACCACCAAACGTATCGGAACCAGCTGCTTCCTGGTGGAGCCCGAGGTCTATCAGATCCTCGACTGGGTGAACCAGGTGGCCCTGAAGCATGGCGCCGAGTGTTTGCCGGAAGTCCACGATCACACCAGTTATCAGTACGCCATTGGTCGCCGCAACATGCACCCCTATGGTTTTGCGTTACCGCCGCTGCTGCTCTACACGCTGCTGGACGCCAACAGTGTGTACCTGAAGAACTGGCTGCGGATGTGTCCGCGCAACATGATCACCGTGCTGGATACCCACGATGGCATCTGCATTCCGGATGTTGAAGGCGTGTTGCCGGATGAGAAGATCAGAGTCCTGATCGACAACATCGATGCGCGCAGTGCGGACCCGATCATGCGGCGCTCCGCGGCCAACATCCACAGCGTCGGCGCGATCTACCAACTGACCTGCACCTTCTACGATGCGCTGATGCAGAATGACGACGCCTACATTGCCGCCCGGGCGATACAGTTCTTCACCCCCGGCATTCCACAGGTGTACTACGTTGGGCTGTTTGCCGGCTGCAATGACCACGAGCTGATGGAGCAGAGCGGCGAGCTGCGGGATATCAATCGCCACTTTTACAGCATGGACGAGGTGGAACAGGAGTTTGAAAAACCGGTCGTGCAACGCTTGCTGGGTCTGATGAAGTTCCGCAGCAATTACCCGGCCTTTGATGGCCATTTTGAACTGAACTATTCCAACAACTCCAGCGTCGCCATGGCCTGGCGCCATGGGGACTATTACTGCCATTTGTTTGTCGACCTGAACTTCAAGACGGTTAAAATTGACTACGTCGACGTGGCCACCGGCAAGACCGAAAGCCTTCCCTGTTAAACCTGACGTCTGAGCACACCCGCCAAACCTGTCCGGCGGGTGTGCTCAGCGGGATGTCGAACCGGGTGTCAAAAAAGCGTCTGGTTCGCTGACCGGTCACCGCTATTCGCTCCAGAAATTCCACCACTTCTTTCGGTTTTCCCGGGATGCCATGCCTTGCTCTGACCCCTTATCAAGCTCCTTCTGTTCTTGATTCAGCTTCTTTTCTGCCTGCTTCTCTTTGCCCTTTGCCTGCTGCTTTTCACCATACTTTTGACTGCTGCTGGCCTTCTCTGACTGTTTCTGCTTTTGCTTTTTTACCTCGTCTTCGTCGCGCGCCCTGTATTCATCCTTGTCATCGTCGTCATCCCTGGCCTGCATCGCGGACTGATGCGCGGCTTTTTGCTCCGCCGAAGACTTGCCGTTCACCGTCCCTTCGTTTTTTGCTGCGAGCACCGGTGATGCCAGAGCAACGCTCAGCAGTACTGCGAATATTCGTATTTTCATTGGTAACCCTCTGCTTTGTCTTTCAATGGAATGAACGCGTCGCACGCGGCGCAAAGACGGTCGTGCCCTACCCACGGAATGGACCGGGACCGATTTTTAGTGCTCAGCTGGCGCTCTGCCCCGAACCCAGTCGAGGTTTGATCCAAGCACGGTTTAAGGCACGGTTCAAAGCACTATTTAAATCAACTCTTTCAATAATGTATACCCTGAATCAACTGCCTCGCTTCCGGCGCTCGGTGACGAGTTCCCCGGCAATTCCCCAGTTATCGGTTTCAACTTCATCAATCACAACCACCGTTGTGGCGGGGTTCTTGTTTAAAACGCGCTGAAGCAGTTCCGTTGCACCGGCCACCAATTCCGCTTTCTGCGCTTTCGTGACGCCTTCGTTGGTGATTTTAATGTTCACATAGGGCATAGGTTAAATTCTCCGAGTCAATGTAACGCCCGCCGTCCAAGGCGCCCAAGGCGCCGTGAGGCGATAATTCTGGCATCCGGGTGAAGGCCGGGGAAGACCTGACGCTCGGATATTAGTCCACAACAAACAGTTTGGCCCCCTGCTCGGTCGAGGACCGATGAAGCTCGGCGTTGTCTGCGACCTGATAGCTCGAGCCGGGAGGGAGCACAAAACAGCGCCCGTCTTTCAGCTCCGTGTGGAGTTCACCTTCCAGACACAGCAGGATGTGGCCTTTGGCACACCAATGATCCGCCAGATAGCCGGGGCTGTACTCCACCATACGGACCCGGATATCCCCGAAGGTGCGGGTCTGCCAATACGCCATCCCCTGTTCCCCGGTGTGTTCGGTCTTCTCTACGTCAGACCAGTCCGTCACCCCAAAGGGTAAATCCTTAATATTCAAACTGACTCTCCTTAGGCACGCACTGTCTTATGACCGGACTGGTCAGCGATGTACGGCGACCATCCGTGACCTGTGCCAGCACACTGCCGATGTCGTTGAACCCAACATCATACCTGCAACCGAAGGGGTCGGCGCGTCCGTTTTGCGTGCCCGGATTCAGCTCACGCTTCAATGCCGAGGCCTTCTGTCAGCACAGGCCCTAGCTGTCGGGCATGTGTCATCGGGGCCATGTGGCCCGCTTCGGGGATAATGCGCTGTTCGGCGTCCGGCAAGGCTGAGCACAAAGCGTCGAAAACCGATCGGGCCACCGGATGGGTTTGCGCCCCGCATATCAGGTGAAGCGTTCTCAGGCGTTTCAGGGCGGTCAAGTCGGTTTGGCCCGTCAAAATCCATTGCCATTCGCTGGCCACCTTGGGCATGCGGGCGGACAGGGCAGCGCGCCGGGCTTCCGTCAGGCTTTGCCAGGCCTGCGGCCCATTCCAGAAAGTCACGAACGCCTGCGCCGCACCCCGGTCCTCGCCTGCCGCAACCAGATCGATTTGTGCGTGACCGAAAGCGGCGATGGTCTGGAATGACCGGTCGGCGCCAGTGTGCGCCAGCACGTCGAAGCAGACCGGCTCAATCAGGGTCAGGCTTCGAATCGCTTCAGGCATGGCCAGTGCCGCGGCTATCGCAGTCACACCTCCGTAGGAATGGCCGACGAGGTCTACCGCCCTACCCGGCGCAATGGCCCTGAGGAATGCGACCAGAACCGGCCCATCGTCTTTTGCAGTCGCCGCGCTGCCATCATGTCGGCCGGTGCCCACATAGCCGACGAGTGCGGGGGCGAAGATGGGGCGATCAGGTCGGATCTCGGCCAGATCCGCCATCAGTGGACGCCATTGGGCCGGTGACGCCCCGCCCGAGTGAACCAGAACAAGCGGGGGCTGCGCCCCGCCCATTGCCTGATCGTCGGCCTGGCGCCATGCCTCGTACGACACCGTGAATGTATCGGTCGATAGTGTGTTTATGCCTGTCATCTTTGATGCCCTCGCGGTCCGGGACGAGACCGGTTGCAGCGACCGCCAGCAGCGGCACGGCTACACCCCCAACACACGCAGCCCGATGTACAAACCAAAACCAAAGACCAGGTGCGACGTGGCCGTGACCAGCCGGGCGACGCGACGATTGGGCAGGTTGCGTGCCATCACTCCCGCCCCCATCGCCGGTTGCATCACCAGCCAGGGTGCCGCAAGCGTCACAACGCCAAAGCCCAGAGCGCTCGCCAGGGTCGGACGATCCCATGCCCCCAGTTGCAGGATCACGGCGTAAAGTGCCGCATAGGCGATACCGATGACGTAATGGAACGTCCAGCCGATGGCCAGCTCGCCCGAGACCGGGCTCGCCGTGGCGATTGAGCGGTGGATGAACACCCCTCGCGGCATCCAGCCAACCCACCGGCCGATCATCCGCCAGTTGGCGGCAGGCAAGCCCAGTGTCCGGCGCAGCGTCTGCTGCCAAAGGTCCGTGGCGGCAGTCGCCACGGCCCCCGTGAACGCGATCTCGAAGGGTGTCATCCGGTCGTCCTCCCTGTCTGTATTTTAGTCCCCTCGTCCTTTTAATTTTAGTTCCCTCGTCCCGCTGCCGTCGTTTTCCGCGGTCCCTGCGTTAACGCCCCACCCTTACAACCGGGCTTCCAGGATGAGGTTGAACGGTGTCTCAGTTGCCCGACGGAACCGGGTGAAACCGGCTTTACGGAATACGTCTGCCAGCCGGGCTTCGCCGGCCTGAGCCCCCAATACCGTGTGGCCGCCCTCAGAAATCGCATGGGCGCAGCACAAGGTGGTCGACGCGGCGTAGTAGAGACGCGCCACTGGCGAGACGTTATCTTCAACCCGGTCATTCGCGAACGGCTCGACCAGCATCACCGTGCCATCGGGCGCAATGGTCTGGGCCGCGTAGCGTGCGGCCGCCGTCGGGTCACCCATATCGTGCAGGCAGTCGAAGAAGCAGATCAGGTCATAGCCGGTACCGGAATAGTCGGTTGCACTGGCCGCCTCAAAGCGGACACGATCACCAAACCCGGCACCACGGGCGATGGTGCGTGCCTCGCGAATGGAGCCGGCGTGGGTATCGAAACCGCTGAAGCGTGAGTTAGGGAATGCTTCCGCCATCAAAACGGTTGAATGGCCGTGGCCGCAACCGATATCCGCCACCAAGGCACCGTGCGCCAGCTTTTCGATGACGCCGTCCAGGGCCGGCAACCACTCCGCAACCAGGCTGCCGCGATAGGCATTGCGATAGAACGCAGCCACACCACAATAGAGCCGGCCGTCATGGTCGCCCCAGGGCACGCCCTTACCGGTGCGGAACGTCTCGACGGCTTTGTCTTCGTCAAACCACATCGAGGCGGGAACCGCCCAGGCGTTGGGGATAAAAACCGGGCTGTCCTCGTTCGCCAGCACGAAGGCCTGCTCCGGGGTCAGCTCGTATGTATCGCTGATCGCGTGGTAATCAACGTAAGCGCCGGCGACCTGGGCCCCTAGCCATTCCCGTACGTAGCGCTCGGCACAGCCCGCACGGGCTGCCACCTCGCCCGAGGTCAGCGGGCCCGCGCCAGCCATGGCCTTGTAAAGGCCGAGCCGGTTGCCGATGCTCACCATCACACCGCCGTAGCCGGCGGACAGATCGCTGATGGCCCGGGTGACGAACGTGTCGAGTTTCGCGGCGTCGAGGGTACCCGGTTCACCGCCGTTTACAGTTTGTGTGTCTGTCGTCGTTTCTGTTGTGTTCTCAGTTGTGCTCTCAGTTGTGTTCTCAGTTGTGTTCTCGTTTGTGCTCTTTGTTTCGATATCAGTTGTCATGGCCGTCATCTCCCTTCATCAGTTGGTATCAGCCGGTTGTCAGTCGGTCAGTTTCTCGTTGCCGGTCGGCAGTCAGCTGATGGTCAGTGGACTCACAAGGACGCCCTTGTCAGCGAGTTCAGAATGACAAAAGCCGCGACGCGGCAGCAGTGCGGGACGGTCCAAAACAGGTTCGTTTGTGCCAGTGTCGCTGGCAATTGCGGGCTCCGGGGCGCAGCGGTATTCTGATCATTCCTTGACCGCACGGAACGCAGGCGATGACCACCGCCACTCCTCCCGGGACACGACCGCTCCACGTCAGCCTGATCGCCATTTCAGATGCGGCGATTTCAACGCTCAGCGGTATCTTTGACGTGATGAATGCCTTCAAATTCCTGCCCGGGGCGGCACCAGAGAGCCCTCCTCCCTTTGAGATCGAAATTGTCGGGCTCGAAACCGGGCCCCTGGAACTGGCCAGCGGCCTGCCGGTCACCGTGCAGCGCTCCATCGACAGTCTGACGACGACCGACATCATCATCGTGCCCTCCGTCCTGCTGCCACCGGCGGGCTGGGAAAAGCATCGCTATCCCGCACTGACGGACTGGTTTACGGCCATGCACGGACGCGGGGCGTTACTCTGCTCGGCCTGCTCGGGCCTCTTCCTGCTGGCCGAAACCGGGCTCTTCGATGGCATGGATTCGACCGTTCACTACGGGTTTGCGCGACCGTTCGCAGAGGCGTATCCGGCCGTGCCTATCCATCCCGAACAGGTGCTGGTGGTTTCCGGCCGACACGAGGAACTGATCAGTTCCGGCGCTTCAATGACCTGGCACGACCTCGTGCTCTACCTGATTGGGCGCTATGTTGGTGTCTCCGCCTCGCTGGAGGTCGCACGCTTCTTTGCGCTGCAATGGCACCAGGACGGGCTGACACCCTATGTGGTGTTTGAAGGCCGCATGGATCACGGAGACACGGCGATACGAACCGCGCAGGAATGGTTAAGTGGGCATTTCTCCGTCGCCGGCCCCGTTGAGGAAATGATCAAGCGTGCCGGCCTGGCGGAGCGCACCTTCAAGCGCCGTTTCACCCGTGCCACAGGGCTTGCGCCCATTGCCTATGTCCAGCGGCTGCGGGTGGAGGACGCCAAGCGACGGCTGGAGCGAACCGAAGCCTCGGTCGACGACATCAGTTGGCAAGTCGGTTATGAAGACCCGGCGTTTTTTCGGCGCCTGTTCAAACGCACCACCGGTCTCGCGCCCGGGGCGTACCGGCGCCGGTTTCAGATCCCTGATTTTGTCCGGACCCCGCTGGGGCGGGCAGACAAGACGCGGTAGCCGGGGCAAAAGGCAGAACCAGACCCCGGTGTATCAGACCCGGAATCACACAGCGCTGATCGTGGAGGCAGGGTGGGGTTGTCACTCACATTCACTGCGTTAAGCTGTCTATAAATTAGCCAGCAAGGTACCTCACCACTATGGGACAAGCACCGGAAACATCCAGCCGCAGGCTACCGACCATACCGCCCCTGGATCCTCAACGCGTTTCGTTGATTGAGCAGGCGGGGTTGACGGTCAAACAACTGGACCCTCTTGGCGTTGAGATATATGGCGCGGACGTTCGCACCAAGTTTTCCGAGCCTCTGATCGAAGCGCTGGAAGCGGAAATGGCGAATCGGGGCTTCATCGTCTTTAAACATCAAACGGATCTCTCCCCGGATGAGCTGATCGCCGCCAGCAAATGGTGGGGCGCTCGCGAAATCCACTCTACCCACGGCATCCATCCGGCGACACCTGGCAGGAACCGGCACATCTTTCGCTGCTCCAATGACCAGCGCCATGGGATTCTGGGGGTGGGCCCCCAGTGGCATAATGACGGCAGTTTCGAGGCCGCCACGTTTTCCCATTCCGCCTATTATATGGCCCGGGCGCCGGAGCAAGGGGGCGGCACCCACTTCGCCCATCAGGGCGCCGCTTTTGATGCGCTGCCGAAGGAAAAGCAGGCCTTCTGGCAACGCCTCGTGTCGGTCAATTCAGCGTCCAGCGTGACGCACCCTGTCGTCCACACGCACCCTATTTCCGGACGCAAAAGCGTGTGGCTGCATCTGGGCATGACCGGAGCCGTGCTTGAGCGGCTGCCGGAGGACGGCCTGTCCATCGATGAACTGCAGAAGGCTCCGGCCACCGCCGACCAATTTCGTTTGCTGGACGAAGACGACATGAAGGCGTTGTTCAACGACTACAACGACCTGATGAACGAGTCGTTCGATCAGGGCTACGGGATACGTTATCACTATGACAACGGCGACTTACTCTTCATTGATAACTGGGCACTCGCTCACCGGGCATCGCCTGAAGCGCACCTGCCGGCCCATCAGCAAGGCCTGAGGATCATGGACCGTGTCACGATCAAGGCACGACAGGACCTGGCGCCTCACTTTGGCTTGCCACAGTATATTAATGTGTCCGGGCCCAACCCCTTCAACAGCGATGGCGTTTGGCAGGCCGGTGGCGTCGGGTTTCGATGGAAAGATGACATCCCCATGCAAAACTGATCGACGCCTGGCCGCAAACCGGGGTCGGGGCCTTCTTTTCGCCTGAGCAGATGGCAAGACCCGACCCCGTCATGATCTTACCGGGCTTGCGACCTGGCTGACGACTCCAGGTTCACCATCGCCTCAAACCCAGCGAAGATTCTCGGCGCATCGGTTACCCGTGCCAGCCAACTCAGGGGAATACCTCGTTCCCCACCAACCCCGTACAGGGCCGCCATGGCAGGCCCGATGATCGAGGCCCGCCCGCAGGAATCGCCCCCACAATGGATGTTGGCGCGAACGGCTTCGGTAAAGCTGCGGGCGTGGCTGAGTACATGAAAAATCACCGGCATGGCCTCGTGCAGGTAACAGGTGCGGCCATAGGCATCGCCAGCGCCCGGGCCATCCAGCGCGGTGCCTGAGCAGGCGTTAGTCAGGCTTTTCGGGTCGGGCGCTTCCCGGGTTGCAGCGTCCAGGGCCTCTGACAGTGAACCGCCCCGGAACAGGCCGTCCAGAAGCGTTGCCGCACACCGGGCCCAGGCGACGGCTTCATCGTTGTGGTTGGTCACCCGCACAGCCGCTTCGGTCATCGCCATCAACGTCTCGTCGCCGCAATAGCAGGCGACCAGTGGCGCCAGTTTGGAGACCGCGGGCAGTTGCAGGTCGTCGGCACCGCTCTCCGGCTTCAGTTCGCGGTCGATGGTTTCAGCCAGATGAATGCCGGCGGCCTGAATGTCCGGCTCCTTATACGTGAGGCTAATCGCCTTGCGAACCGGGTCGGCGAGTTGATCGCCGGTCAGATGCCGGGTATAAGGCAATACCTTCTGGACGAGCACCCGCTTCTGCTGGTCGGTCAGCACGGCCGTGGTGGTCGCCCTGGCGTGCTCAATGGCGGTCTGCTCAATGGTGTTCAGATTGTCCAGGGTTATCCGGGTCGGGTTATCAATGAAGCCCCGCCATTGGCCGCCCGGACCAAAGAAGGCCCGGAAACGCCGCTGGTAATCACGGATGTCCAGAGCCCCTGCATTGGCGAGCAGGCTGTCTGAGAGCACCCCGGTGGCGGCCGCGTAATGGCTGACGTCGCCGGCCAGTTTGCCTTCATGGGCAAAATACCCGAACCCCTTGGTAAAATAGTCGGCCCGGGGCGGCAGGAACTCCGGTGTTTGGCCTCCCACCTCCAGGATGCGCTCGCTGTCGTACAACCAATGCAACCCAAGGCTGGCAGCGTCCGCAACCCAGCCCCCGGCAAGGGCGCTGACAAGACGTGAGCGGTGTGCGGATTTCGATTCATGATTCATGCGAATGCTCCGAACGACTCTGCTTTTGAGAGCGATGACTGAACGTGGCTTTGGGTGACTTCCGTCGGCTTTGGATGGCCTTGAGTGAATTCAGATGGCTTTGGATTACTGTAGGTGAGGAGCAATCCGGGCGGACACACTTATTAACGACCGGGCTACCCGGGTTTCAGACCGACCTGCCTCTGTGAGCAGACTCACAGAGTATCAGGATGACGCTTACCGGGGAAAACCCGTCGCCGCGACAGTCGCCGGTTAAGCCAGAGCGAAGCCGATCATTGGGAGGCATCACGCCCGAACGAACACATAGCGATCGAAACCCTGGCTGACATTGCCGCGCGGCTCAAATGCCCTACTCGATATCAACGGGTGTTTCCGCTTCCTTTACGTCGGCCTGCTCAGATTCGGGGACCGGCTCGGCGGTGATTCCGTAACGGCGGAGAATGTCGGCCAATCTCCCGGATTTCTTTAATTCTGTGAGCCTATCCGACAGGATCCGGGCGAACTGAACGGCCTTCGGATGCTGGGGACTGAATCCGGTGTAATCCTCAAACGCCTCCGTGGTATGACCTGCAATCACCACTGTGTCCCTGGCCCCCATCTTATCAAGCTCATACATCGCCGAGTATTCACCCTCAAGAAAGGTGGTAATGCGATCCGTCTGGAGCATGCGCAAACCTCTGTTGGTCGTGCTGTCTCCATGCATTACATGCACCCGCGCTTCATTGCTCCGTTCTTGTTCAAGGTAGTTTATCAGGTCGGAATCCACATAATGATACCCCTGCACAATGCCAACTTTGACCGGGGCTAACGACGCGACGCCCGTATATCGCCAGGATGTTCCGGCGTTCACGAGAAATGCCACCCGTTGCACCACCGTCGGTCCGTCCGGATACACGAGACCGGGAGCATAGTCTTGGCCAACCACCACAATCCCGTCATGGGTGCCATCCTGAACGGAATTGACCGCCCGCACATAGGGGAGCATCTCAATCTCAAGCGTGTATCCGGCCGGTTCAAATGCCTCTCGAAGGACATCCGTCATAAACCCTTCTTTGCCTCCCTCGCTTGAGGGATCGCACGTGAACGGGCAATAATCAATCGTCGCAAAGCGAAGAGTTTCGGCCCAGGTGACAGAGGGAAAAAGGCACAGATTCACCCACCCAAAGAGCAGGAGATACCACATACGTGCGCTCATCTTGCTTTCTTCTTTTCTGCAAAAAACGCGATAAACGGGCGGAAAACCCGCATTTGATATTTACCGGACTGAGTGATTATCGCAAAAAACCAGATAATTGGTATCAGCGATGTCATTGTTAAGGCTCTTTCTAACATACTCATCAAGCGGTCAACGTCATCAGTCTGCATCATGGCGAACCCCATGATGATATACGTTGCTGTTAATAAGATAACGCATGCAACCAATGCCCAAGGACGTTAAATAAAACGCAAAAGACAAAACCTGACGCAGAGCTCTTTCACGGCGATTTTGATCATAATGAGCATCAAGGCTGATAACCCGCGCAATTAACATTGAAATGTTTAGTCGCCATGCCTGCCGAACGTGTACAAAACCTAAAACGTGAACAAGTGTAATCTTTCCAGAAGGTAAGCGCCCCAACCTCACTGACCGGCTCAACTCTATTACGGCCCGGTGTTTGTCGGAACTATCCACGGGTTTTCCCAATTACTTTACCTAATCCTGATGAGTGACTATAGATAAATATAGAACGCATGGGAGCGCCGGTTGCAGTGACGTCTGCCTGATAAAAAACAAGAACAAGCATCCGGGAGCTTTTATGTGGAATCCGACCATAAACCGGCGCGTCTGCGCGGGTTCATTTATTGTGGGTCTATTACCCTTACACCTGAACAATCACAACCGGGGCACGAGAATTCTCCAGCTCTTAACGCCTGCCGGTATGCTCCTGATAGTCGCACTTCTCCTGATGTCCGGCCCGGCAAATGCCGCTAGTTGTGGCGGGGATGGCGAGCGCGCCTGTTGTGCGGGCACCTTCGAGGTAGTGCTCGGCGACGCCTGTGATTATGGCAACGTAGAGGTGGCGGGCTGTTCGGGAGACTGCACCTGCGGCGGTTTTAACCCCTTTGGCATCGATGCCTCCGGAACCTGTAAGGCCACCACGGCCTGCGGGGGGGAGGGACAGCGCGCCTGCTGCAATGGGTCGGCAGAACCAACCTCGTCCGGAGCTTTAAGAGCCTGTGACGTAGGCCTGATCCCCGTGGAGGGCTGCGCAGGCAATTGCTACTGTGGAGGCGATATCTCAACAGGACAGGTAGCTGTACACACCTGTGCCAAACCCACAGCCTGTGGCGGAGAGGGCCAGAGAGCCTGTTGTGTGGGAGAGCCCGGGACTACCGCAGCCTGTGATACGGAAAACCTGGTAGAAATTCCCGGCTGCACTGGCGATTGCAGCTGTGCCACTGCTGATCCGGAGGGTCTCCTGGGCGGGTTCCCAGCGAAATCCAGCAGCACCTGTGCGCTGAGTGGCTACGCAACCAAACGTATCGAAGAGCCTGAAACAGATTGGGTGGCGCCGTCAGAACCGGGCGAATGTAGCATTCGCGGGTATGCCGACCTGCACAATCACCTGTTCGGGCATCTGGCCCATGGCGGCAACACCTTCGCGGGTAAATCTGCGCCGGTCGATGGCCAGGGTGAATTTGCACTTGACCGGTCTGACGACCCCTATGACTGGACGAACCCGCCGCCCACCATCATGTCCGCGCTCTCCTCTCTCGATGACCTTGCCATTCACCAATCTCACGATTTTCTGTCCGGTGATCCCGTTGGCTCAGGCACCAAAGATGGCGCAAACGGCTCCACGGGTGCACCGTACTTCAACAACTGGCCAACCTGGACCACCACCACCCACCAACAGATGTACTTTAAATGGGTGGAGCGCGCCTTTCGCGGCGGCATGCGTCTGACCACCATGTTTTCAGTCACCAACGAGGCGTTGTGCAGAACCACCAAAGGGGTCGATTGCGCCAACTCCATGGGACCGATCGATGACCAGATCGCCGCGGCCTATGATTTTCAGGACTTTATCGACGAACAGTGTCGCCAGGACATCATTACCGGCCAGGACTCGGGATTCTGCATTGGCGAAGACGGAGCTGAAGAAGGCTGGTTTAGAATTGTCACTGAGCCACTGCAAGCCAGACAGATTATCAGTGAGGGCAAACTTGCCGTAGTGCTCGGTATCGAGGTCGACAACCTTTTTAACTGCAAGGAAGAAAACAGCAACCGCCCGTCAGCAGACTGCCCCAATATGAGGGATGAAAACGGCAATCTCATTCTAAACGATCTGGGTGAACCGATTGATACCGTTGAAAAAGCAGTCAACCACTATTATGCCAAGGGGGTACGGCATTTTTTCCCGATCCATAATTTCGACAATGCCTTCGGGGGCGCAGCAACTTGGAACGACATCATTGCCCTGGGAAATGCCTACTCGGAACAGCGTTGGTGGGATATTGAAGATTGCGCCGCCGAAGGCTATGGAAGCTTTCTGAGCGGAGGAGCCTTTGACGAATTCTTCAAGCTTCTTATTGGCGAAATCGGTTTTGGTGGCGAGCTGCCCCCCAGACCGCTCTATGAGGGCGTTGCGTGCAACCGTTTTGGTCTTAACCTGGATACAAGCACCCCGGGTCCGGATAAGCGTGGTCTGGGCAGTGAGCTGCTCTTGGCCGTTATGCAACGGGGAATGATTATCGACATTGACCATATGTCGCGGAAATCACTCGACCACACGCTCGAGCTGACCCGTAATTTCGCTGGCCGCCCGAACGACCCCCAGTATCAATACCCACTGGTAGCCAGCCACGTTCAGTTCTTCGATCTCCATAAGCGGCGTTACGCTCCGCTATCCACCCTTGGACGTCATGAAAGGATGCGCACGCGTGAGCAACTTGAGGCCATACGGGATGGTGGTGGCATGATCGCCGCCATGACCAAGGATGATGTCCAGGACACTGACCTGAAAGACACGATCGTAACCCTTCCCTATTCCGAGCCACTGTTCGGAGCCGCCATCAAGAACGATTGTTCACAATCGACCAAAACGTTTACCCAGGCCTATCAGTACGCGGTGGACCTCATGGCCGGGCCGGTGGCTCTGGGTAGCGATTTCAATGGTATCGCCGGACACGTAGGGCCACGCTTTGGTGATGATGCGTGCGGAAGTGATCTGCCATTAAGTGCTTCAATCAATCAGGCCAGAAACCGCAGTGCCCAACTGCGCGCCGGTAACCGGCTGGAATATCCCTTTACCCTGGAGGAATTCGGCACCTTTGACCGGCAGGAAACCGGTTTCAAGACCTTCGATTTCAATGTCGACGGCCTGGCCCACGTTGGCTTACTGCCCGATATGATAAAAGACATGCAGAACATCGGACTGGAACAGCCTTATACCGATGCTTTGTTCGGTTCTGCCGAAGAATATATCCGGGTCTGGGAGAAGGCCGTCAAAGTGGCTGCCATCACCAATGGTGACCCTATTCCGGACGCGCCTCCCGCCGAACTCACGTGCCCCCGCCCCAGCTTGTGTGTAGGCGATGGGGATACCCCACCGGGAATCACCTGCCCGGCGGCACTGACCCTCGAGTGCACCGGCGTTGAGACCGTGGCGGCGTTTCCAGCCCCCGAGGCCATTGATGGCAGTTGTGGTGCGGCCACATTGCAGGGCTGTATTCCCGGCTCGGGCTCGGACTTCCTTGTTGGCGATACCAGTATCAGCTGCGCGGTGATCGATAGCGCCCGGAACGTCGAATCCTGCGGTTTCAACGTAACCGTAGTAGACACTCAACAGCCGCAGATCACCAGTATGCCCGCAGACCTGACGGGGATTGAGTGCACCTCGCCGCAGGGCGCATCACCAGCCCTTGGGCAAGCGGCGGCCGCGGACGTTTGCGATGCGGCACCGGTCATCAGCAACGATGCGACGCCCACTATTCCGATCGGTGCCAATACCGTGACCTGGTCAGCCACGGATGCAAGCGGCAACAGTGACACTGCGCCACAGCTCGTTGAGGTGGTCGATACGGTGCCCCCGCAGATCAGTTGCCCGGCCGCAATTGTGCGAGAGTGTACCGGCAATCAGTCAGCCACCGTCACACCTGATGCAGCCTCTGGATCGGATCTCTGCTCGACAACCGTCGCGTTCAGTCGTCCTGACACCCAGGCGTTCGGGCTCGGTCTGAGCGAGTTGAGCTATACGGCAACGGACGCTCAAGGGCTGTTCACAAGCTGCACCAGCACAGTGGAAATTCAGGATACAACGCCGCCAGAGATCAGCGCCGTTGTGCCTTCAACGGAAGTGCTCTGGCCACCCAACCATGAACTGATGGATGTCGTGGTGTCGGTGACGGTCAACGACCTTTGCGATAACGCATTACCCGTGTGCAGTGTGACCGGCATCTCGAGCAATGAGCACCTGAACACCGCCGGTGATGGCAATACCGATCTGGATTGGGCGTGGAACCCGGACCAGACAGGGTCGGCGCTGAACGTCCTGTTACGCGCTGAGCGTGAAGGCTCTGGAGACGGCCGCATCTACGCGGTCGAAGTCACCTGTGCCGATGAAGCCGGTAATACGACCATCGCTCAGACGACGGTGAATGCACCGAAGAATAATAACTGATGGGATGACTCCGTTTACCCGAATTTGAGGGTCCGATCCATGCGCCCCTACGCGGCTGGCCTGCTTTAAACAGGACCGTCGCCGACGGGGAGTCCGCCCGGACACCGTTTGGGTAACAGGGTTTAAGCGGCACCACCTGACTGGGGGCACCCTCGCGAGGAAGCTGTACAAAAAAATGAATCTTTCCCGGTTTTCAGATTTTCTTGACTGGGCCGCTAGTCTTTTTTGTCTATCGTTATCTCAATGGATTTGCTGCTACCCGCAAACCACTTCTGAACATACAGAGTACCCACCACAGGAGCGGTGCCTTCACTGGGGACTTCCTTATAGCGAACACTGTTTTTTGTTTCTTTCTCGTATTCAAACATGACTACTTTCTTCGACATATAATTTTCCCGCTAAACTATTGGTTGGTTTGCTATACGGTGTGGGCCTCCGGGGTCCTGCCTTGTGCATTTACAACGCTGGCACAACGCAAGCCTCTGAGCTACGGCCCTGAGTGTCTGGGACAACGCTGTTCCCATGGCCCTGCTGTTCGACCTTCCACGCTAGAAAATAAACTTGCCCCGGTTTTCGCTCGGAACGAACTGCATCAACTTGTTAGCGGACTGTTGCTCCATGGCGGCTTCCCACCAATCGCGACGAGAATGCAACGCAAGCCGTCGCCAATGCTCCGAATAGTAGAACCCCGTCGATTATAACCCCGAGCAGAACAGCTCCGAAAATGCCATAGAAGAGGCCCACTATGGTGAGCACCAGACACCAAGGCCGCGATCTCAACCCGCCCAATATCAGCGTGAAACCAATTACGATTGAGAGCGTTGGGCAAGGGATGAGCCCAGTCGGTGCGGCGTACAAGTACTCTATAGGTGTCGCATTATCGAGAAAATGAGGATATATCCAGCCAAACCCAATCATCATAGCGCCTGAAACGGCCACCCAAGCTGGCGCAACTTTCACAGCCTCTCGCGAAAAACGGGCGGCAATCGCGGCCAGAACCATACTCGTTAGTACAAAGGAGACTCCGTTGAATGGATTGCCGTGGACCCACGCCAGAATGCCGACAGAGATCAATGGGAGCACTAAAAGTAAACCGACCACATGTCTTCCCGGGCGAACGCCGAAGACGAGTCCGAAAACGAGGACTGCAAAGTAGCCATGCCACAAGACGGCGAGCAGTTGCCAGTCGTTGGCTATCGCTTTAAGGCCAGCGAGTATTTCCTCAGATGATGGCATTGTTGTCTTTCTCGCTAACGCTGAAGCACAGCGGCGGCTGAAAGCCGTCCGGTGGCCGAAGGCCACCGCGTACTACAGCGACTTGTTAATTGTCATCCGAACTGGACGCCAGGGATTGGTGAGAATGGCTTCTCTCTAATTTTTAGGATTTTTGAAACTCTATCCTGAACTCTTGGATCGTCTTTACATGTTTCGTACCAGGCTTCCACAGCGTCACATACTTCTTTGCAAAACATGGCGACATTTAAAGTCAGAATGCGCTCGGTCCGAATCCGATGCATCCCCATCGTTGTGAATTCAAACTTGTTGAGAACTTCTTGTGCTCGCTGCTCCGAAATATCAGCGGTTCCGGCATGTAATAGTGAACATCGCAGAGCCCAGCAGTCGGACGCAGTCAAAAAAACTACTTCTTCGCCTCCGATAATCGTTTTGTTTACGTCAGCGAGATTCTCATCAAACCAACGTTTATAGCGTGGTCCCGAATGCTCAGTACCTGGATAAGCAATAGCTCCACAAAGATCCGGCATCGTAAGTGACATGAAAAGAGCGGCATTCCAGTTCTCTGCTTCGATGCTACGACGTATAGATTCAGTGAACTTTTCCATGTCTTGCTCCAAATCTGAGGCTTCACGATGACAATTAACGCTTTTGTTTAGCGGCGACCTTTTTGTAGCGAAGCGGAGAAAAGGGCGTCCGGTGGAGGGCCGCCAGGCCCGGAACGAACTGGAACTATTTGTTAGAAAACTACCGTTATGGGATCCAGTAAACGATGGCGAGTAAAAGCCAATAGATCACGGTAGAGGCGCCAATGAAAATCAATCCCCACACCAAATTTATGCGCCACTGCGCCATTTAGGGCTTGGGATTATATTGATCTCTTTTGCCATACCCTCGTCTGACTTTGTGTAGGAAACGATCTGATTCCAAAGCAGAGGCGGAAAGTATAAATATGACACCGACACCTGCTCATTAGGCACCAACGTTGGAACGACAATTTCTGCGGAGCCATTTGCGCCGTCTTCGACCTTGTGAGCGACGTTCGGAAAAATCTGATAGCTGTGAGGAAGGTTTGCATGCCCGATACGAATATTCTTAGCGGTTCGCTTACCAATGTTTCTGATAACAATTCCGTGTGTTCTCACACCGTTAATATTCTGATCTTTCAACGGAAATTCAGAGGCATGCACCACGTACGAAATGAGTTTAGGCTTGGCCTCTATATATCTACTCAGAACTAGGCTAAACACCGCAACTATGAGCGGCGAAATAAGTTTAGCTATCGTATCGATGTCGATTTCCAAAGGTTACTCCCGTAGTGCCGAAATTTTCTAACGCCAAGCACACCGGCGCCACGTCCGTGGCGTCCGGTGCTGTGAATTGTTATGTACTCTTTTTGATCTTATAACCACCAAAACACCAGCCCAAAGCTCCGCCTATAAAAATGGCAGGAAGCAATACAACAATCTTGAACTTTGAAAGTTCGACGGGAAAATCGAAATACGCTAACGCATTATCAGCATAGGGGAGCAATGAAAGGGCAACGAGAATGGTGATTATAAAATTTAGGTACACACTCAAATTTGCTTTTAGGTGAACATTGCAGTTAGCACACCTTGTTGAGAATGCGTTCCTAGCTCTAATCCAATCGCTAAAACTGATAGCCTTTTCACCACAATTTGGGCAAATCATAATCGATGAGCCTTACACACATAACGCCTTGGGTAAGCTGCCGGTGCGGAGCGCAGCGTAGTACCGGTCAGCTTCACCCACTGGTTATGCATTGATGAGCTCCCGGTATTGTTCCGAGGGAAACTCGTGTTCAACCCACATTTCTTTGTATTTTTTCGGGCCGATGTTCTTATGGATTTTCGTCAGAACATCGGTTACCTGATCGACAAGTTGCTGCACCGTGGCCTCGCCCTTAAGCAAAACATCGTAATCTGATGAGGAGGTGAGCCCCCAACTCTGCCAATCTTTGAACCAGCGAGCCTCAAAGGCTATTTGGTTTTGATTTTTACTCACTACCAACTGTAGTTCTCCAGGCTCATCCATAAAGATTGCTTTCGCAGTCTTAGCCCCAGATCTCATTTCTATTGCAAGTTCTGCCAGATCCCGAAGGCTGTCATGCAAATAAGAAACGTCGTTCATTATCTCTCCCTCACCATCAGAAATGGTGATTTGGGCCCACCCGGCATCTTCAACGGTATAGGAGATAGATAGACTCAATTTCTTTACCTGCATAACGCCGCGCTTTGCGGAAAATTTTTCCGACAACAGCGCTTTGTTAGATCTTGTACTTTAAGACTACATTCTCTACTAGATCCTGTATGAACTCAGTTGCTTTAAGTTCAGATATTGATATTCCTGATGGGTGAGCGCTTGAGTTACGAGTTCCGAGTTTTTCATCAAGTATTTTTCTAACGTCATTGGTGATGATCTTTGCTGAGCGGCAGAACTCAATGAACTTACCCTCTGGAATTTCAGTAAAATCATCGACGGAAGTTAGCTTTGATATTTTTACTCTTTTGTCTGTGTTGGCTGATAGAACGGAGTCGAATTCATTTTTTTTATGCTTGTATATGTACTTATATAGATGGTTTACAGTCAAGATCCAAGCTAAAACTATACTTGCTCGCTTGGCCCCTATTTCATAGCAATCGATGGCTTCCTGAAGGAAAGACTTTTGATGCGAGTCCGCTATATCTGAGAGCATATTTCTTAGAAGATAAGAGGTTTCTCTCTTTGACGGCCCTGTACTTAAATTCTTTTGCAGATCTAGTTCGGCAGAGCGCTCAAGAATATATCCATCTTTCCTTTTTATGAACTTCTTTCCTTTCCCTCGCTTACTTTTCGCAGAAAGGTATGAAGGTATATTGGAATACGGTTCAATCCTTAAAATATCAAAGCACTCTTTCAACTGGCGAGAGCTAGCAGAATCCTCTTCTTTAATTACAGTGATGAAGTAAACAAAACAGTCAATTAATTCCGTTTTTTTTAACTCTTCGAAATTTTCAATCTGAAGAACGAAATCATCTAAATCTTGATTCATTTATTTATTTTTCCTTTTTCTTAGGGAGATCTCGTTCAACATAATCCTCGCCGATATGGTGAAGGCTTGAGTTCGGGCCATTCTTAATAATATATGAGGATATAGCCAGATTAGAAAGTACAGAGGTTAGCCTTTTTGGCGCCTTTTCATTCACTGTGCGAAGCGCCGTAAACACTTCATCTTTGCTCAAAGATTCTCTGTTGGTATTTTTGATTAGCCAATAAATCACGGTCAAGACATGATCTGACTGCCCCGACGGGCTCTTCTCTGCATAGAAATCTTTAAAGGCTTGTCTCTCATCGGCATTCAGCCCAAGTTCCACGGTCTTATAGGTTTCCGGTTTTGCGGAAGAAGTTCTCTTTGGCTTGGCAGGAGTTTTTCCTTTGGGCTCTGCTGCTTCGGCGGCTCCATCGCCAACATTTTCTTCGCCCCCTTCCCCGGTTTCTTCACCTTCGTCCTCGCCATTTGAGAACTGAGACTTAGCGTCGATTAATGATGGCAAAAAACTCTCGAGCCTATCAAATATCATGTTGAGCGATTCACTGGCAGCCTCGATATTTACTGCACCGCTATTCAAATCAATATTTATTTTTACGATATCCGACATAATCCTGACTCCTAAAGTAATACTAAAAATCTAACAGTGATTAAACCGCATTCCACGATATTGCAAAAAAGTGCGTTCTCGATAACTCCCACTTTTCGGCTATGTTTCACGGGCCCAAGCTCCAAGTTTAACAACACCTTAGTTCAGTTGTTGCCACATCACCATGTAATCGCTTGAGTTCTTTATTCGTGGATTCAACCAATATCCGCGGCCATGGTGGCCGCCCACCCCAGTGACCGCTTGCCACAGTCGGCACTGGCGCCGTCGTTATATTCCTGGGGCAAGTTCTGTACTATCGGCTTCTGCCATAATCAGGGCAGGTGCTGTTCCACGCACCTGTTTGTCCACGCACCCGAGTCGAGTTGCCGGTTCATGAAGAATCTGACTTTCTCATCCCACTATGCCCGCGCCATTCTGTATGGGCTGGAGAAGTCCGGTGGCCGGGCGGATGAGTTGCTGGTGGCGCACGGCATTGACCCGGCCATGATTCGCCCGCCCAAGGCGCGGGTGCCGACGGATCAATTTATCCGGTTGTTTCGGCTGGCCTGGCGGGAACTGG
>NZ_WUQJ01000014.1 GCF_011074955.1 Marinobacter caseinilyticus
GTTGGTCATCGCCCCATTGTCTGGAACCTCATGAAGTTCTACTCACACTTTGAACAGAAGGATTTCATTCTTTGCCTGGGGCATAACGCACATGTGATCAAACAGTATTTCCTGACGTATGACGAGTGCCTTACCAATGACTTTGTGCTTGAAGGTGGCCAACCGAGACTCAAGCGAACGGATATACACGACTGGAAAATTACGTTTGCCGACACCGGTCTGAAATCCAACATTGGAATGCGCCTTAAAGCGGTGGAGAAATACCTCGATGATCTCGATCCGGACGACATGTTCATGGCCAATTATGCAGACGGTCTCTCAGATGTACCGCTGGACGATATGCTGAGATTTTTCGAGCGCTCAGGTAAGACCGCTTGCTTCCTTTGTGTCCAACCCCAACAGTCTTTTCATTACGTTCGCCTCAATGACGATGGGACCGTGCACAGCATTCAGGACACCACCAACACCGGTCTTACAGTCAATGGAGGCTTTTTCATTTTCAAGAAGAAAATTTTTGACTACATCCGGGAGGGAGAAGAACTCGTGCACGAACCCTTTGAGCGCCTGATCTCAGAAAATGAGCTGGTTGCCTACCGCTATGATGGTTTCTGGAAATGCATGGACACATTTAAGGATAAGCAGAATTTTGACGAACTGGATGCCAACGGTGAATGCCCCTGGCAAGTATGGCGAGAGAAGAAATAAGTCATGCTTCCACTCAATCTTCTGGCCACGCCCGATAAAGACGCTCACATTCTATGCCTTGGCGCTCACTGTGATGATATTGAAATAGGCTGCGGAGGAACCTTACTCGAACTCTTGGCAAATCACCCCAATCTGCATGTCACTTGGGTCGTATTTGCCTCAACACCCTCGCGCAAGAGTGAAGCTGAGCGGGGGGCATCGCTCTTCAGCGAGGGTGCCAAAAGCCTCGACCTGCGGATCCTGGACTTCAAGGACGGCTATGTGCCTACCGAAAGCGCGAGATTAAAGGATGAGTTTGAGCAATTAAAAAAGGGAATCGTGAGCCCCGACCTAATTTTTACGCATTATCGGTATGATTTGCATCAGGACCACAAAGCGGTTTCCGACCTCACCTGGAACACATTTCGTAATCATCTGATTCTGGAGTATGAAATTCCCAAGTGGGACGGTGACATGGGCATACCGAACACGTTCTATCCATTATCGGGCGGTGTCGGGCAAACAAAGATTAAACATCTGCAGCAGGCGTATAACTCGCAAAAAACAAAAAAATGGTTCACCGATGATCTTTTTTGGTCGTTGATGCGCATCCGCGGCATGGAATGCAATTCGCAAAGCACCCTTGCCGAAGGGTTCCATGTGCGAAAAATGACAGTCAGTTGAAGGTCACCCTTTTTACGCAAGACGCAATAAACGAGGCGCGCGACGTTTAACATGGAACCCAATGACAAGCAGATTCGTATTGGCGTATTCGGACACTACGGCAACAAGAATCTTGGTGATGAATCCATCATTGAGGCCGTCATTAAAAATTTGCGGGCGACGATCCCCGGTTGCGAGATTATTTGCCTTTCTATCGATCCATTCGACAGTCGAAGCCGCTATAGCGTCGATTCGTTTCCAATCCGGTTTCGAGCCGATTTTTTTAGCAGCGGCCCTGTCACTGTAGCCCTTGATCGAACGATTGAGTCGCAACCAGAGTCAGACTCAGCCCCAATCTCTCAGCCCACACCGAGTCTGAAACAACATCTTAAAACGATTCCTCTGCTTGGCCAAACGTTGAAAGCAGCCGCTCGCGCCGTTGATGGGGTCCAGGCACTGAAACGGGAAATCGCCTTTCTAAAAACTGCCAGAAGGTACGTGGACGGTCTGGATTTGCTTCTGGTAACTGGCTCCAACCAGTTCCTGGACAACTTTGGAGGACCTTGGGGCTTTCCTTACACACTGATGAAGTGGACCGCATTGGCAAAATCCGCCGATGTCAAAGTGGCTTTCATCAGTGTCGGCGCTGGGCCACTCGACAGGCCTCTCAGTCTTTGGTTTCTCAAGTGGGCGCTTCGTCGAGCGGATTTTGTATCGGTCCGGGACGAAGGCTCGAGGGACCTGCTTCATAAAAAAATCGGGATTGCACCGAACGTTTTTCCCGATATTGCACACAGCCTACAAACTGAAATACCCATTTTTGGTCACCGGGACAGCGCCCATAACCTGATTGTCGCGGTCAACCCTATGCCCGTCTATGACAGTCGTTACTGGTATGAAGCTGATGACCGAAAATTTCGGGCCTACGTCGACAAACTCAGCGAACTCTGTGCCGCGATTCTCACTGACGGCCATGAATTGGAGCTCTTCAGCACTCAGAGCAAAGATGAAAATGTGATCGATGACATCATCGATCGCTTGCAAACCCACGCGGCATACAGTGACTGGTCCCAGCGGATCAACGTCGTTCGAACCACCGAAGTGTCGCAATTAATGGACACCATAGGGCGTGCAGACATTGTTGTCGCAACCCGATTCCATGGCACAGTATTACCCCTCCAACTCGGCAAGCCCGTTCTTGGTGTCTGCTATTACCGAAAAGCGGCCGAGCTCTTGGACGACGTAGGGCTGAACGAATACTGGGTTGACCTGGACGATTTTGAATCGCCTACCCTGATCAGAAAATATCGCTCGTTACTGGAAGACCGACACGAAAAATCTCTTCAACTTGAACAACATATGTTGCGTTATAGTGAAAAGTTGGCGACCCAGTACCAGGCCATCAAAAATCTGGTGGTCACGTCCGATTCGCCCTCACTGGAATGACAAGAGTCGGGGGCAATAGTGGTAAACTTTTACCCTGAATTGGGTATTTTAAAATCAGATAATTGATTTCTCGCAGTAAGGGAGTTGAGCTGCAACCATGGACCTGGAACCGACCACCCTCCATATCAAGGAAGACGCTGGCATTGCACGCAACGGCGAGCCTGTGCAAGTGGGCATCCCGTTGCCAAAAGGCGCTCTGAACAGCCGTTCGACCTTTACTCTGACCGACTCTGGCAGCGGCAAGCGCTTTAGCGTTCAATCCAAGCCAATGGCCCACTGGCCTGATGGAACGGTTAGATGGTTGAAGCTCAACTTTTTGGTGGATCTGGCTAAAAACCAGAACCTGGATCTTCGGCTTGATACGAAGGAGCCTGATACCCCCGAAGCAAACTCGATAATAAGCCACAAGCTCGAAAACAATCAGATTTTCATCGACACTGGCCCACTGCAATGCCGCATACCGATTGACCAGATGCTCTGGACCATACAGTCGGGTGATGGCCCGGAATGCACCCAAATCATTTCGCTTACCGCCTCCTCCGGCATGACATGTTCCGCTGAGTTGGTGACACCCTGGGCGATAACCGAATGCGGCCCCGTTTGTCTGACACTGACTGCCAATGGCTCATGGCTAACACAAGACCGATTTCCAGTTGCCAACTTTCAATGCCGGCTGCGTTTTTATAATGACAGTCCAACGGTTGAACTCGAAACCTGCATCCACAACCCCAAGCGAGCGCGGCATTCTGGCGGCCTATGGGACCTGGGCGATCCCGGCTCTATTGAGTTTGAATCGCTGACCGTACAAATAAAACACCCCGATGCTGAGCATGCCTGGTTAAAGGCGGCACCTACCCTACCCCCGACCACCTCGAAAGCCGAAGCGGACTTATACCTGTATCAGGACTCAAGCGGCGGCGATCAATGGCAGAGTAGGAATCACGTTAATGCTGAAGGCACGGTCACCACGCAGTTTCGAGGTTATCAATTAACGTCGGGCGATAAATTGATTGATACCGGTGACCGTGCCAGCCCTACGGTTTGTCTTTCTGGCTCGGGGTCGTCTGTACAAGCAAGTCTCCCGAAGTTTTGGCAGAACTTCCCATCCTCGATTGGCTTCAAAAATCAACAACTGGTTGTTGGCCTGTTCCCGGCAGATACCAACAAACCTTATGAATTACAGGGCGGCGAACGCAAAACGCAAAAAGTGTGGCTGCACTATGGCGGTGAACATGATGCTTTACAGTGGACCCATAACCCGCTGATCCCGATCCTAGATGCTCGCCACTATGAGACCGCAAGCGCTTTTCATTGGTACCGTGCCAACCCGGCCAAAAGTGCCCTTGATGAGTTAATTCGCGAGGGTCTGGAAGGCCCAAGCAACTTTTTCGCAAAGCGGGAAATAATTGACGAATACGGGTGGCGAAATTTCGGTGATATTTTTGCTGACCATGAAACGCTGTACCAAGGCGATGACGAACCGCCTTTTATCTCCCATTACAACAATCAGTACGATGCGATCTATGGGTTTGCACGCCAGTTCGCTTTAAGCGGAGACCGGCGATGGTTTGAATTAATGGATGATCTCGCACGCCACGTTACCGATATCGACATTTACCATACGGAAGAAGACCGAAGCGAATACAACAACGGCCTGTTCTGGCATACCGATCATTACCTGGATGCCCACACTGCCACTCACCGAACGTTTACCAAACACAACAGCTCCAGCTCGACACCCGGTCAGACGGGCGGTGGGCCGGCAGCAGAACACTGCTACACCTCGGGCCTTCTGTATCACTATTTTCTGACCGGGTGCGAAGATTCCAGGCAGGCCGTTTTCGACCTCGCAAACTGGATGACAGTCACACATGAAGGGCAAGGTGGGCTGCTTGAGCAGATACTCGCGATAAAGAAGTACGAACTGCCGAATCTGAAGGCGCTGATCCGCGGTCACCAGCCCTCCAGTCATAAGTACCCTTTCACACGGGGCACTGGAAACTATCTGAATACCCTGTTGGATGCCTGGGTACTGGCCCCCGAAGCAGGCTGGCTTGATCGTGCGGAAGAAGTGATTTGTCACACTCTTCATGCCGCTGACGACATTGATCAACGCAACCTACTCAATGCCGAAACCGGATGGTCTTACCTGGTATTACTCACCAGTATCAACCGATATCTCGCCATGAAAAGTGAAGTGGGACAATACGATGCCATGTGGTGTTACACCAGAGATGCCTTGGCTCGTTATTCCAAGTGGATGTACATAAACGAACAATTGTTTCTGGCAGTGCCAGGTCAGCTTGAGTTTCCAAATGCAACGTGGGTTGCGCAGGATATTCGTAAAGCCATGCTAATGTACCAGGCGACGACGTTCGACCCGGACAGCGCCCATGACTATCGCTCTAAAGCTATGGCGTGGCTCGACACAACGGTAGAACACCTTCAGCAGAGTGATGAAAAACACTATGCTCGCATCCAGATTATTCTTTTGCAGAATTATGGCCCCCACCAGCCCGGTCACGCCTCATACCTTCCCGAACAAGCGCATAGCTGGACAGCACCAGAATACCGCTACCCAGCTCTGACTTGGGCACAGCTTTTAGTTCGGCTTTTTCAGAGAATTAAAAGAGGGTTGGTCACATTTCGACTCACCCGAGAGCGTGCATGGCTCAACTCAAGGTTGGATCGATAATGAATTTCAGAGGCCTACTCAAACGAAGTATAAAGAATGCTTTCCTGCTACTCGCAATGCCTGTTTACGCTTGTTATTGGCTACTTGCCATCATTTCTGGTAGTGACAGCGCATTCCAGACATTTTCCCAAACCTTGAGTTTGATACCCGGAAAAGTCGGAATATACAGTCGTGCAGCGTTCTATCGATTGGCATGCCCGAATACTTCGGACGACATATCCATTGGTTTTCTGACGGTATTCTCACACCGAGACACCTCCATCCACCGGGGTGTCTATATCGGACCACAATGTAATATCGGCAAATGCACCATTGGCACAAACACACTGATTGGCAGTGGGGTCCACATACTGAGTGGCAGTCGACAGCATGAATTCAGCAACATAAAAATCCCGATTCAAGACCAAGGTGGACGGTACAAAAAAATCGAAATTGGTGAAAACTGCTGGCTTGGGAATCAGGCTTTGGTGATGGAAGAGTTAAAACCTCATACAATCGTTGCGGCGGGCAGTGTTGTGACCAAGCCATCAAACTCAGGCGACATTCTGGCCGGCAATCCTGCCCGGTTAGTAAAAAGTCGCTTCGCATCAACTGATGGGGTGTCGGCTATGAAATCCGACACAGGAGCACTCTGACGTGACTTCGGCTGCAGAACGCCTTTATTACTCTTCCCCAGTCTGGCTTCAGAACGTGTTGGTGTCCGCCTATGGATATAAGCTTTTTCATAAACGCTACACTGGAATCTACCATCAAATACTCAGGCGGGTGCGTGAATCCAGATTTTGGACCCCAGAACAAATTGAAGCCTATCAGAGTGAACAACTATTTCTCATGGCCAAACATTGCCGAGAAAACATACCTTACTATCAAGCGTTGTTTGCAGAATATGGCCTCCATGAGAATGATTTTACGCACACGACACACTTAACTCGCTTGCCGGTTCTGGATAAGGAGACACTCCGGAGTAAAAGCGACCAGTTTCGGCAACCGGGGGTCAAACCCTATATTGTTCAGCATACTAGTGGCAGCACTGGCACGCCTCTCGCGCTGGAGGTCAATGAATACACCTACAAACTGGCGATGGCATTGTTGGTAGAGCATGAAGAATTTCATGGCGTTCCATTCAGAGCCCGACGCGCTACCTTTGCAGGCCGAATGGTTCAGCCTTCTGACCGAATGACTCCTCCGTTCACCCGAATGAATCATGCGGAGAAACAAAAACTTTTCTCAAGCTACCATCTAAACGCTGATACTTTTCCGTGGTATCAACGAGAGCTCAGTCGCTTCCAACCCGATGAACTGATCGGCTACCCATCGGCGATTTGTGACCTCTCGATGCATTATCAGCAAAGCCAGTCCAAGCCTGGTTTTCAGCCAACAGCCATAGTGACCAACTCAGAGACGTTGCTCGAGTGGCAAAGGGAAACCATTGAATCCACCTTTGGTTGCCCCGTATACGACTACTACGGCACCGCTGAGTATGTTCTTTTCGCATCGCAAGGTAGTGATCAGAACTATCATCTGAATCCCGTTATTGGAATCACAGAGCTGTTAGTCCATGATCCAGAGACTGCCACTGGACACTTGGTCGCAACATCCCTGACTAACCACTCCATGCCCTTACTTCGATACAACATTGGAGATACGGGACAGGGCGTGCCACCAGGACCGGCAGGAACCGTCATTCATAAACTGGGCCGTGTTAACGGCCGAGTTGATGACTATATTGAAACGCCTGATGGCCGGCGCATTGGTAGGATGGATCACATTTTCAAGGGTGTCGCGGGTATTCGGGAAGCACAGGTTATTCAAGATCGACCTGATCATTGTCTAATAAAAATAGTAGAAAAAAATTATAACATTAAGCTGGATAAAGAATTATTAAAAAATAATTTTATTTCCCGGACCGGGCCAGAAATTAAAATAGATATTGAAGTGGTTAAAAATATCCCCCGTGGCTCCAACGGGAAGTTTAAATCTGTAATTAATGAGGTCACTTTAAATGAAATTCCGAATTCAGGGATGGAATTGAATGAAAGATAATAATATAAAAATAAATTTTGGAACTTTACCATTCGTTAGTGTAATTATTCCTGCTCATAATGAAGAGAAATACATCGAACAGTGCCTATTTTCTTTGGCTTCCCAAACATACCCATCAAATAGTTTTGAGGTTATTTTGGTTAACAACAATTCAACCGACAACACTGTTAAGATAGCGAAATCGTTCAACATAACTGTACTTGATAAACCAACAGGACC
>NZ_WUQJ01000015.1 GCF_011074955.1 Marinobacter caseinilyticus
CCTGCTCGAACAACTCTTCAATCTCCCCGGCATGGCTGCTGACAAACTTCGCCAATGTCGTAAAGTGGGGAACGGTATCGCAGGACAGTGCCTTGAAGATGATGTTGGTCTCGCAGCACCACTGCATTTCGCGACTGGAGGTGATGCCTTTGGAGTAGGCGAACAGGATGATCTTCAGCAGGATGGCCGGATTGTAGGCTAAGCGGCCGGTGTCTTCGTTGCGGTATTTGGGGTGGAAAACTGACAGGTCCAGCTTGTGTTCGATCAGGTAGTGCACCGCGTGTTCAAAGGTGCCGGGTTGAAGCTGTTCCTGGTAGTTGATCACGACCAGGGCGCTCTGGTCGTAGTTGTAATGCTTGAAGCGAGGCATGCCAACGACTCCTTGTCTGTTTGCCTGATCCTATCAAACCGGGAGGGGATTTTCGGGGTTTTTCTACAGCCTCAACGCCGCCAGCATGCGCGGCTACGAAATGGAGGCGAAGCCGCAATGTAGTAGGCGTCGCCGTGCCTGGCCTTGTTAGCCATCACTTGCAGCTCGCGTTCAATACAAAGTGTGAGTTGCCCTCGCGGAAAACTAGATTATTTCTAGCAGCCTGCTCACTGATTCCACTCTGGTCTGACTGGAAGTATGTATGACCCTGATCGTCTTTTCTTTCGCACGACAGTGAAGTGCCGGAATCAAGATCAAAAAACGCTAGCGTGCACGAGTAGGAGCCCTCAGAAAGTTGAAAGGATTCCCGCTGCACATCGGACTTTGGCGTGAGCTCAAACACAAACTGAACAGTCCGCTTTGCCGCACCACTGGACTTCACCGCAGCAGTCACGTCCTCCATTTCGACTTTGCAGGTGGCGGTATCTGCCGACGCACTAAAGGCGGGTAGCGCAATCAAGAACAGCCAGCAACATTTTAATCGGGTCATCCTGGACCTCTCAGTAATGGCTAACGCTCGGCACACGTGCCGATTTGGAGCCGCGAAGCGGCGGAAAAGCGGTCACCGTGCTGCCGCTTGTTAGCACTAATACGGCGGATAAAAGGACCAAGGACTTCTATGCCCATGTTGAACCTCCCAACGACAGTGCTCTAGGACTTTATCTTTAAGTAGATCGTAGCGATCTGATAGTTGATGGACTACGATCAGGAGGACAAGATTAAGTAAAGTACCACCAATTGTTTGAAAGCTTGTTGACCCATGCAAGGACTGATTTCTCCACTTATAGACAATATCGAAAGGGTCTTCAGAATTATCAAGGGTGTAAATATGATCCCTAAATTCATCTAATGCTTTTCTCAGGTCATCATTCGCGATATTTTTATGGATGAGGAATAATAAGTCTCTCAGGCTTGAACACTGCTTTTGATTCCACCGTCCGTTTGGATCATACTCTCTTGTGCCACCACTTTTATTTGGGACATCGAATCTCGTAATTACGCTCCCATCCATAGCGACGTAGGCATTACAGAACTTCTTCGAAACTGCCTCCAACAAGGGAAAGGCTAAATAAGCCAAGGTTAAGGATGACTCTTGAAGAAAATACTTGGCATTATGCGGTATTCGATTTTCTGCTTCAGCTTGCTTTCGCCATTCCTCTTGATCTGCTGCGGGCTTTTTACAATGAACAAGAGAAGATCGGATGCAAGTTTCAAATAGCTTTCTAAGTTCATGCTCTTCGTGGTCAAAGAACGCTGTTTCTCTATATAGAATAACTTCCGAACACCAGGACCAAAGTCCAAAATGATCTTGATCAACGATAGTATTCAGGCCAGGCAATAGGAGAACTTTGGTTAATCCATCGATTGCCGCAACTAGCTGATCGAATCCGAGCTCATGAAACTGAAGACCATTCCGTAACAGCCTATATTGCTCCGACTGCCCACCAATAGCCATTCCTCCGTCTGGCTGCTGAACGGCATTGCACCAGTTGTCACAAAGCTCTCTAATTTTTTGCGGTGAGATCATCGTCATGCTCCACTAGGTGCTAACAGCAATTAAACCGCATTCCACGATATTGCAAAAAAGTGCGTTCTCGATAACTCCCACTTTTCGGCTATGTTTCACGGGCCCAAGCTCCAAGTTTAACAACACCTTAGTTCAGTTGTTGCCACATCACCATGTAATCGCTTGAGTTCTTTATTCGTGGATTCAACCAATATCCGCGGCCATGGTGGCCGCCCACCCCAGTGACCGCTTGCCACAGTCGGCACTGGCGCCGTCGTTATATTCCTGGGGCAAGTTCTGTACTATCGGCTTCTGCCATAATCAGGGCAGGTGCTGTTCCACGCACCTGTTTGTCCACGCACCCGAGTCGAGTTGCCGGTTCATGAAGAATCTGACTTTCTCATCCCACTATGCCCGCGCCATTCTGTATGGGCTGGAGAAGTCCGGTGGCCGGGCGGATGAGTTGCTGGTGGCGCACGGCATTGACCCGGCCATGATTCGCCCGCCCAAGGCGCGGGTGCCGACGGATCAATTTATCCGGTTGTTTCGGCTGGCCTGGCGGGAACTGG
>NZ_WUQJ01000016.1 GCF_011074955.1 Marinobacter caseinilyticus
GTGAGTCGGATTTTACGGGAGGCAAAACGCAAGACCTGACCCCGCAAGCTTCTCGAAGGAAATTGGTGATTTCTTTGGGATCCACTATTCCCGAGTGAGTCGGATTTTACGGGAGGCAAAACGCAAGACCTGACCCCGCAAGCTTCTCTAAGCTTCTCTCGCAAGCTTCTCTTGGAGCGTTTATGAAACCTCCGGGCTATAGGTATACATCCTGTTGAGCCAGACATAAGATATTTATTAATATCTAGTAATATCATAAGCTTGTAATATATATTATATGTTTTAACAAGAGTTAACATTCTGGAATTGATTTACCAAAATTTAATCTACATGATCAATTAACGACAAGATATCTGGAAAAGCGACACATTTTCCGATCTTCGGAGCTTCACTGCCGCAGTAGATCAATCTTGATCCGACAGCCCCTCAATACGAAGCTGAGAGTGCCGGCCATTTGTCCCGTCCAAAACATACAGGACCGAGGCTTGCAAGGGAGATGCGTTCATATGGATTACGCTGGCTGTATTCTTGTTGTTGTCAGAAATGTTGAAACCGACTCACCGGAGAATTACGCAGCTCTGTTGGAACAACGGGGATACCGGGTTGAATACGTCCCCCCGGGTCAATGCCCCTTGGCCGCTATCAGGAAACAGGCGCCCCTCGCCGTTTTATTCCAGTTCGATTATCCGGATCTGCCCGGCCTCGCAAGCTTACGGGAAACGAAACAACAGATTCCGTCAGTGCCTGTGATCATGATCACTCAGGCTCATTCCGAGCAGCTTGCGGTCTGGGCATTCCGCGCACAGGTCTGGGATTACTTTGTCCACCCCATTGATATAAAGCGGTTAATCAATGTGGCGGACACCCTGGCGAAAATACGACAGGGCGGACCCACAAAACGGACCGAACTGGACCGGAGCAACGCCATACCTCCCGAAGCCAGGTTGCGCTGTAGCGGAAGCCGGGAAGAGCAGGCGATGCTGGATCAGATCCTGACCTATGTAGACGGCAATCTTCACCAAAAAATCGTGCAGTTTGAGGTAGCTAAACGTTTCGGCTTTAGCCCCTTCCAGTTCAGCCGGCTGTTCAAGCGTATCACCACCGTCACGTTTCAGGCCTATCTGTTGACACGAAGAGTCGAAGAAGCAAAACGTCTACTGGCCAATCCAAAAGTGTCCGTCACCGATGTCTGCTTTACCGTCGGCTTTCAGGATCTTTCCTATTTCACTCGGGTTTTTCAGCGTCATGTGGGCAGCACGCCTTCCCGCTTCCGCCGGGCGGTCGGAGAGAAGCCAGCAACTGTGCCCATAGTGGAGTCCCTGGAACAGGCTCTTGCCTATGAAGTGCTTTTTTCCTCCGAAAATCCTCAGCCCGTGAAGCCCTGAGCAGAAATTGACGCACTGACTGATTACCGGCCTTCCCCCGGCGGTATTCCCGCCTGCAGTCAACAGAGCCTGGTGCGGCCCTGCAGCAGGCTCTGGCGTGAACGTCAGTCCACCAGCACCGGAATGCGGGCAAGAACACCGAAATTTTCCCCTCCGGTCTTGCCTTTCGGTTCGCGGGCAGAGCAATCCGGCAGGAAATAGATGGACTTCTGACGCCAGCCGGTCTCCTGAGGATCTGAATCCCAATCAGCCGGCGTGAAGTCTGGCTTTTCGAGTTGGAACTCGGCCACGAAAGAATTCCATCGAACAGTGCCATCAGGATCGCTGCTGCTCCAAATTCCCGGTGACGTCCCGTCGCTGTCCACCGCAGGCAACTCCATTTCCAGCGGGGCCCTTGTATCAATGGAATTCGCCTGATTCACTATCCAGACAATGTTGAGGTTGACCGCCCCAATCAGTTTATTACTGGGCCCGACGCCAGAAGGGCAAGAAAGCACCGGTAATGTCATGTTCCAGAGTCGCTTTTTCTCGGTTTCCGCTTCCCAGCAGTCATACAGCTTCTGGAACGCCGACTGCAATTGGCCGTTGACGGTCTGGAGGTCTTCCCCGAAGGTCAGTTCGTCCGGATTCCCGCCTTCACAGGTTACTGCCTTGACGTCATTGGCACTGGCACTGCCATTGACGTTCTGTTCGAAAGAAGTCCAGCCACCGGTATCAGCGTTATCCGGAATAAAACGGCCCACGCTGCATTCGTATTCGCCTGACGTATTAAGCAGGGCGTCTTGGCATATCCCGATAGGCTGATCGACGTCTTCCGGTCGCAGTGAACTGGCAAAACCGATATAGGCTACGGCCCGCGCCGCGACCTTGTAATCATTGAAGCCAAGCACCCTGCCGAAGAATGCCTGCACAGGAGTTGCTTCCCGCTCGCTGACCACCTCAACCGCATTGATGAAATCGGGATCGGCATCCAGTTCCTCGGTGGTAACCGAAAACAGATCAATGGTGGCAAGAGACGGGTTGGGTGTAAAAGTCCGGGTCGCGAAGCTCCAGTGCCCCCGCAGGACACTGGTCACCTCGACCGGACTGCCCTGGCTACTGTTTGCCAGGGCCGCTGCTCTCGCAATGTCGTTGGCGCCCGTATTAATCGCACTGCCGTCCTCGGTATAAAGCACCCGGGCGCCGGCCAGCGCGCCCGCATCCGCGGCATTGTGAAGCTCGTTTCTGGCCACATAGAGATTACCGCCGTCTATTGCCAGCGCAGCGAACGCCAACAGCATAAGAAGGGCTATGGCCATCAGGACCATGGACAGACCCCGCTGTCGAGCCGGACCTGACCGCATTCCCTGCAAAGACTTCACGTTCCGGTTCGTCATGATCACTCAGCCCGCATCACGATGGTGGAAGAAAGGTCCAGAGCGCCACCAAAGGTGCCGATAAACCCCGGAAGTATCAGAAACTGATAGGGGTAGGTTATGTTCACCGTGAGCTCATCACCGGCATCGAAGACTCCATTGCCCGATAAATCTGTGCGCTGGATATCCGTGGTCATGGTGGCAACCCCGCCCAGAGAGATCAGGTAGTCCGCTGCATAATTATCGATCGCCTGCCGGATAGCGGTGTCTTCACTGACCATGTCACGGGGAGAAGGACGGAAAAGTATCCCGGTCCTGGCCCCTTCCCGGCCGGCATTGGTCAGGGTTGCCTTATCAAACAGAGCCACGCTGAATTCGATGATTGCGAACAGAATCAGAAACAGCAGTGCGGAGGTAATCGCGAACTCCACGACTTCAGCACCTTTTTGCCGGCGCAGTGAGTGCATCTTCATGCTGATCCCCTATTGACCATTTTGCGCGACATTACGGTCCATCATGCGTCTGGTATTGTCGGCGTTCTCGCTGGCTTTGACGTAATAAACCGGTGACAGACGCATTGCCTCCTTGAAGAACGACAAGGCCTGGTTGTAATCCCCCTCCATCATGGAGACGAAACCCACATCGTTATAAGCCCCGGATTCATTGCCGGCTCTACCCAGTGCCTCAAGCGCGAACTGATAATTTTTCTCCCTGGCGTGGACCAGCCCCAGGTTGCGCCAGGCCAGCTCGTAGTTGCCATTTACTCGCAGCGCCGCTTCTAGGGCCTTACGCGCTCCGGGCCAATCCCCAGCCAGGTAGCGCGAGTATCCGAGATTGTTAAGGATCTGGGGCGAGTCCGGATTGATGTCCAGCGCGTGCTGGTAATAAGGTCCGGCATTCCAGGGCTTGGAGTCCATGTCAGCCAGAACCCCCAAGGCGTTGTAGGCCTGCCAGGGCGCCCGGGTGGTGATCTTGACCACTGAATCCAGCTGGATCTTTGCGGCATCGTACTGGCGCCGTTCCAGATACAGGAGCCCCAGGCCTGTACCGGCCTGAAGGTGCTCCGGCTCAAGCCGCAACACCCACTGGTAGGCCAATTCGGCTAGCCGATTGTTCTCCCGGGAATGATGAATGCTGCCGATCTTGTAAAGAATGTCGGCTGTCGGCTCTTCGGCAAGCCTCAGACCTCGAATATATTCGAAAAGGGCGCGATCATAGTCGCCACTCTGAGCCGCTTTATTACCGTAGCTGTAAGCTTCCTCCGCCGAACCTACCGGAAACGCAGTGGCATAGGTCGCGGAGGATTCTCCGTCATAGAAGGCGCCATAGGCGTCGTCCATCTGTCCGTTGGAAGGCGTTGCGGCACAGCCGGCCAGAGCCGCACTGGCTAACAGCGCCAGCAGAATTCTTTTGCCCTTGTATGTCGTATCCATGCGCTCATCTCTTTGAAGGCTGATCGTTATTATTTTCCAGCCATGGCTTCCATGGCTCCCAGCAACGGTGGCCCAAGGGCAACCACAAAAAAACTCGGCAGTACACAGAACACCAGGGGAAAGAGCATTTTCGTGCTTACCTTGGCGGCTTTCTCTTCCGCTTCCTGGGTCCGCTTGTCCCGCAATTCGGCTGCATAAATGCGCAGGGTGCCGGCTATACTGGTGCCAAAACGCATGCTCTGGATCAGGCTTGTAACCAGGCCGCGAATATCTTCCACGCCGGATCGATCTTCGAGATCCCGCAAGGCCGTGCGCGTGTCCATTCCGGCCCGCGTCTGCATACCGAACATCTTCAATTCCTCTGAAAGATCAGGTTGGCTGATCTCCAGATCCCGTGCCACGCGCTGGATGGCTGCTGACAGCCCCAGTCCTGCCTCGGTACAGACCACCAGCAGATCAAGTGTGTCGGGCAGGCCACGGCGTAGACTGGTGGCCCGGCGCTTGATTGCCCGATTCAGCCAGTAAGTGGGCAGCAAATAGCCGGCCATGGCACCGGACAGTCCCAGCAACAGCGTGGTACTGAAAGTGACGCCAAACAGCGAGCACGCCAACAGTGCCAGGGTCGGGAGCAGCAAGGTCAGCCCGAGCTTGGCGCCATAAAAGGTGTTTAGCGCGCCCGGCGCGTAGATGCCGGCATGGCGAAGCTGCTTAAACGCTCTGTTCTTGACCTCCTTGTCGGTGGGCATCAGGCGAGCACCCATCGGCTCGGCAAGACGCAGCAGGCTGCTACCGCTCTTTTCAGGGAGGGAGTCGGCGCCGCCGGATGCGCCTGCGGCCACTATCTTCGGCTCCAGCCCCTGAATACGGCGGCGCACCGGATTGCTCAACCCCAGGTAAATCAACAGACCGGCCAGCATCAACGCGAAAACCGCCACCCCCAGCATGACAATAAAACTGAGTTGCGCCAGCTGTGGATCGGCAATCAAATCATGCAGCAATACCTGCAACTGGCTCAGAATATCCATCGCGCGCTCCTTCTAGACATTAATGCGCACGATTCGGCGCATCCATAAAATACCGGTGATTGTCAGCACAAATGCCACTACGACCAACTGACGTCCTGTCGGGTTTTCGATCAGCATCGGTAGAAAAGTCGGGGTGATGATCGCTAGCAAGCCAGCCAGGGCGAAAGGCAGTAATGATAGAATCCAGGCAGCAAGCTTTCCCTCGGCGGACAGAGTCCGCAATTTGCGATGAAAACGGAATCGGTCACGAATAACCGCGGCGAGATTTTCCAGCAGTTCGGCCAGGTTGCCCCCGGTCTCTTTCTGGATGAGCACCGAGGTGACGAAAACCATGACCGTGACACTGCCAATACGTGCCAGCAATCCTTTGAGGGCCGCGCGCGCATCGCCCCCATAATTGATTTCCATGAAGATCATGCGAAATTCCGGCCCGATGGGCTCGGGCATCTCTTCCGCGACCAAATTCATCGCGTCAACGAACGGGTGTCCCGCACGCAATGCCCGCGCCATGACAATCAACGCCTCGGGCAGTTGTTCCTCGAACTTTATCAGGCGCTGGGCCCGGGCACGCATCAGCCCCATGACCGGCAGCACACCCAAACCAGCTCCGGCCAGGATCCCGACTACCGGCGAGGACAGCCAGGAACCCATTAACAGGCCGGCTATACCCGCCAGTGCAGCGCTTTTAAGAACCACGCGGTAGGCCAGAGTCTTGCGACCGGCCTGCTCTATCAGACGCTCCAGGGCCTCCATGCCGGGCAGCGACTCCATGGCCCGTTCCAGGCCCGAGAGTTCACTCAGCTGCTTGCGCCGCATCAGCGATACCGGGTCACTAACGTCCGCCCCGTCAGTGACCGACTGCAAACGCTTTTTCAAACGTCTGCGGGCCTGGCGGTTTTCGCCAAAGGCCGGCACGATAAAACTCTGCAGCAGCAGAAAAGCGGCAATAAAGACCATGCCGATAAAGATCATCTCGTCGGAAATGTTCCAGTTCATCGCCATTGCTCCTGGCCTTGTTGGAAAATCTCCAGGCCGGGCGCCATGTTGCGCCGCCGCAAGTGTTCATAGAAGTGTGGCACCACCCCGGTTGGCAAGAATCTGCCGGTGACGTTGCCCTCTTCATCCACACCTTCACGGCGGAACTGGAAAATCTCCGACATGGTGATAATGTCGCCTTCCTGACCATTTATCTCCTGCACGCTGACCAGGCGCCGCTTGCCGTCTTCCTGACGCTCAAGCTGCAGCACCACATCAATGGCCGATGCGATCTGGGCCCGCAGGGGCTTGGCGGGCAGGTTTATGCCGCTCATGGCTACCATGCTTTCGATACGGGTCAGGGCGTCCCGGGGCGTATTGGCGTGGATAGTGGTCAGGGAACCGTCATGGCCTGTATTCATGGCCTGAAGCATATCCAGGGCTTCGCCGCCGCGAACCTCGCCAATGATGATCCGGTCCGGACGCATCCGCAGACTGTTCCTGACCAGATCCCGCTGGCTCACCTCACCCCGGCCCTCGATGTTGGGAGGCCGTGTTTCCAGTCGCACCACATGAGGCTGCTGCAGTTGCAGTTCCGCGGAGTCCTCAATGGTGACAATGCGCTCATTATGAGGAATGAAGCTGGACAACACGTTGAGCATGGTGGTCTTGCCGGAGCCGGTGCCGCCAGAGACCAGCACATTAAGCCGGGACTTGACCGCAGCTTCCAGCAGTCGAGACACTTCCTCCGGCATGGCACCCAGCTCAACCAGGTTTTCCGCAGTCAGCTTGTCTACCGAAAAGCGCCGAATTGAAAGCATGGGGCCGTCGATGGCCAAGGGAGGGATCACGGCGTTGACCCGCGATCCATCCTTGAGGCGCGCGTCAACCATCGGCGAGGACTCGTCAATCCTCCGGCCCACGCCGGAAACGATGCGATCGATGATGGTTAAAAGATGCCGGTCGCTGCTGAAGCGCAGGCGGGTTTGCTCAAGCTTGCCATGGCGCTCCACAAAAATCGGCGCGGTGCCGTTGACCAGGATATCCGAGACGCTGTTGTCAGCCAGCAGTACCTCCAACGGACCCAGGCCCAGCACTTCATTCTGAAGGTCGACAATAATACGTTGGCGCACGCTGGCGTTGAACGGCAGGGTCTCTTCCCGCATCAGCGTCTCGCAGACCTGCTGGATCTGCTTGCGCGCATCCCGGTCGGACAAACTGCCCAGCAATGACAGGTCAAGGGTCTTGACCAGCCGATCGAAAAGCGATTCCTTGAACGCCTGCTCTTGCTCTGAGAAGTTGCCCTGCTCCTCGCCATTTCGCCGGGCCGGCGCGGTCCAGCCTGCACTGCGAACCATGTCGTTGGTGTCGGTACCGTTCGGTTTCTGACGCAGATTCATATAGTTATCCTCAGGTTTAGCGTGCCCAGGTGAGCGGGTTCCATCGGGAACCTACGGTGCGTAGTTGCCCCTCTCCTTCACTCAATGAGCGGGCCATCTTGACCAGTTCGCGGGTAATCGACGCGCCCGAGACGGATTCCAGGAGCGGACTGCCGATATTGATGCTTTGACTGACACGCTTGTAATCATTGGGCAGGGTGACGGTGCGCAGTTCGGGCAAAGCACCGCTGATGTCTTTCAGCGAAACCGGATTACTTTTACTGAAACGGTTCACCACCACGATTATCTGGGAATTCCGGACATTCAGTTCGGTCCGGAGAATCGACACCAGACGCTGGGCATCCCGCAGATGGGCAATGCCCTGCTCCATTACCACCAGCACATGGTCGGCGTGCTCCAGGGTCATGGCCGTGGCACCGCTGACCCATCGAGGCAGGTCCACGACTATGTCTTCGTAGGCTTCGCCGAGAAGCTTCAACAACATCTCGACGCGATCTTCCGGAACATCGGCGATGGTGACCTTGTCCTCGGAGGTGGCGGCCATCAGGTCCAGGCCGCTCTGGTGGTTAAGCACATAGCCCTCAAGTGCCATCAGATCCAGGCTGTCCACCAATTCCAATGCCCGCACAAGGCCATTGCGCGGCGTCAGATTAAAATAGAGGGGCAAAGCTCCGAACTGCATATCCATATCCAGCAATACGGTGCGCTTCTGGATCGATTTCGCGAGAATATGAGCAAGATTGGCAGCCACCATGCTCGCGCCTGAGCCACCTTTGGCATTGATAACGGCCGTGAGCCGGGCGGTTTTGTGGCTGGACTGTGAGCGTTGATCCCGCTGCAACTGGCCGATGAACTGACCAATCTCGGCCTCGTCGACCGGCATCGAGAGAAAGTCCCTCGCGCCGGCGCGCATGGCCACGCGGATCAGGTCGGCGTTGTCCTTTTCACCGATCACCAGCAACGGTGGCCGGGAACTGGCGGGGCGTTCAGTCAACGCTGCCAGCTCGGCTCGCCAGTTCTCACTCACCATCAGCACCATGGCATCTGGCATGGGCGATACGTCACGTAAAGGATCGACACGACTATCGGCCAATACTTTTGTGGTCACGCGAACTTCACGGCGCGCAGCCAGCAGATTTTCCAGAGTACTCAAGCCCTCTCTGGAACAGCCCGCAAGCAGTATTTCCATTTGATAGCGCATATCTGTCCTCGCTAAATTCCGGGTATCTCACTGGTCATCACCGACGGCGCCGCGCCCCGGTTCCGGTAATATTCCATGACGCTGACGGCCTTATCGCCAGTCATAGGCGGTGCCTCGTCGCCGGGCCGATAAACCTGTGCGGCCATGGTGTGCCGGAGGCTCGCACCGTGGGGAGGGAGGTCATCCCCGGGAGACGATGCGCAACCGGTGATCAGAACGGTTGTGGCAACCGCTAGCAGAATCTGTGAACGAAACATATGCATCTCCCGACAAGAAAACTCGAAGTGTGGTGACTGAAAGAACAATTGTTAAAAGCAAAGCCCTTAAAGGTCATGACCGAACAGCCCTTCGGTGCCACCCTGAAGCCGGTTTCGGAGGGGGTCGATAGCGCCATTATCAGTACGCTCAGCACTTTCGGGCTGACCCTGAAGCCGGCCAAGCAGATAGAACTCCACGTCACTCGGGGCAACAAAGCTGCCGGTGGGAAGACGGATATCCTCGGGAGCCACAGGCTTGGCCAACCGCGCGGTGACGAATATCACCAGTTCGGTCTGCTCCTTGATGAACTCCTGGCTGCGGAACAAAGCCCCGAGGATGGGTATATCGCCCAGGCCGGGGAATTTACTGACGTTCTCCCGCAGCGTCTCGTTCAGCATGCCGGCAATGGCGATGGTCTGGCCATTGCCCAGCTCCAGGGTGGAGCTGGCACTGCGCTTGACCAGGGCGGGAATAAAGAACTGGTTCGCCACCTGCCCTGCTTGCCCCACCCCTATTCTAAGGGCGTTATTGTTGGTCAATTCCGAGACCGCCACATCGACCCGCAGGTTGATAACCCCGGAATCCAGCACCACCGGCAGGAAACCCAGGCTGACACCAAACTCCTGTTGCTCTATGGTCACCTGACCGTCGCCCTGGGGCACCGGAATCGGAAATTCGCCCCCGGCCAGGAAACGCGCCTCTTCCCCGGTCAGGGTGGTCAGATTGGGTTCTGCCAGAATCTTGGCGACACCCTCACGCTTGGCAGCATCGAGCACCGCATTGATCAGATAATCGCTACCCGCATAACTGGCAAAGATACCGGTGTCTTCTATGGACCGTATGTTGGGAGCGAACTCATCGACCACGGGTCCAATGGGAGTCTGGCCACCGAACACCGGCAAACGGCCGCCCTCCAGAACACTGTCCGCGAATACGGCGTCAGGAAAGCTGGCACCGCCATTGACCGCGCCGAGCTTGAGCGAACTGCCAGCAATGTTCAGCACATCGAACTGGATATCCAGGCGCTTGACCAACGACCGGGAAACTTCGGCAACTTTGACGTCCAGCATGACCTGCTGGGCCCCGCCGACCTGCATGAGGTTAAGGATGGGTGATTGACCGCCCTCCTTGCGCGCGCCGGCGAAACTGCTGGCCACCCGCATGGCCGCATCCACCCGCGCGGCACTGGTGACCTCACCGTTCAGCACCAGGGTTTCGTTAGCGGAACGAACGCCAATCCGTTCGGTGGGCAAAAGCGCGTGCAAATCGGCTTTCAGATTTTCCAGATCGTGGATCACCTTGACGTTGAGTGTACCCTGCAGGTTTTCGTCGTCATCCCATAAAAGTACATTGGTGCTACCCAGGGCTTTACCCAGCACGTATATCTGCCGCGACCTCACTACCACCACGTCGGCAATGTCCGGGTTGCCTACGGAAACGATCTTTACTTTATTCGGAAAGCCCATGAGTCGCGACTTGTTGAGCGGCACTTCCACCGGGACCGGACGGGTAGGGTCCCGGTCCGGGAGCAAGACACGATCACTGGACTGCGCCGTCACCATCGCCGGCCAACAGAGGCAAAACAGTAAAGCCACAACCCCTGTCAGCGTATTAATTCCTGGCTTTTGCATGGTACTTCCCCGCTCTATTTCGTTATTGTTGCAATCAGACATTACTCGTGAACAACGGTCGAACTGGTTTCAGTGCCACGGATCACGTTCACCTGCATGTGTCGACTCCGGTTAACGGCTTTTGGTTTAGCCTGTTGCGCCGGCTTCACCACAGGCTGAGGCGTCTGAGCAGGCGCCTCAGCCACTGCAATTGTTTCCGGTTGCTCTTCCGTTTTCTCGAGCGGGTTGCGCAGGGTCAGTGCGACCTTGCCCTCCTGGGTTGCCTCGAATAAGCGCTCCGCCTGCCTTGGCGTGACCGCCAGGGTGACGGCTCTGACGATCACAGGACCGTCCCGTTCCTGGGAGGCATTCTGGTCCACCGCCAGCACTGTAATGCGGCGCAGGATGGTATCGGAGGCAATGGACCGGCTACCGCCGCCATCGCGTTTACTGGACACCACGTCCACCTCGTCCCCCGGCAGCAAGAAGCCCGCAACACCCGCAACGTCGTCAACCCGCACACTGATGGCACGCATACCCGGCTCCAGCACGGCAGCCAGCGCGCTACCGCCGGAGTGCTCGGCCACCCGGCGCTCCAGTACCACTTCACCGGAATAAATAGCCTGCGAACTGACGCGCCCGATGACGTCATCCATTGATGTAAAACTACCCTCCGGTACCGCATGCGGCGGCAATTTCATCATCCTGAGATCGGTTGCCAGAACTTGGCGCCCGAAGGGGATGGATTGCGCCGCCACCACCACGGACGCATCTTCCGAGACCGCATCGCCGCCGCTCATGCGCTCCTGCACCCAACTGTTCGCCATGCCCGCCGCGCCCATAGCCAGTACAGCCGACAGACCGACCATTAACACAATCCCTTTTTTCTTCATGACTCACGCTCCTTGCCGGCGATACCGGCATCCACGAAATAGTTTTGCCAGGCCATCGTCAGCGCCTCCCTAGTTAATGTCTGCTGGCCCATATAATTCAGGTAATCCATTGCCAGGCCGATGAGATCCCGGGGATGGCAAGGCAACAGGGGTACGTTTAAGCCGCCATGCAATTCGTGCAGCATGAACTCGACCAGGCCGGGGTCAGGCGCAAAACCCTGACGGTTACATTCCTGCCGCCAGATGCCGCGGTATTCATCCGCCGTGAGGGCCTCGAACCGAATCTTGTAACCGATTCGGCGCAGAAATGCCGGGTCGGCCAGTTCCAGGGGGTGCCTGTTGCTGGAGAACACCAGGGCCACATCAAAAGGCACCTGGAAATGCTGGCCGCTGCGCAGGCTGAGAAAATCCTGGCTTTCTTCCATGGGCACGATCCAGCGGTTAAACAGTTCGTCCGGGCGCATGCGCTGGCGGCCCAGGTCGTCAATAATCAACATGCCGTTATTGGCCCGCCATTGAGCCGGAGCGTGATGGATGCGGGTCGCGGTGTCGTACTGGACTTCCAGCATGTCCATAGTCAGTTCGCCGCCGACGATCACCACCGGGCGCTTACAGAGGACGTAGCGGGGGTCATGGCCCTGGTCGAGAAACAGGGAGGTTTCCGGCAGTGTGCCGGATACGGGCTCGTGGGCGCCGGCGTCAAAAAGTCGAACCGCCTTATCAGCCACCAGCACCGCATAGGGAACCAGCACCTCCCCGGACATCAGCCGGGCGAGCTTGCGGGCGATAAAGGTTTTGCCTGTACCGGCATCACCGTAGATGAATATGGACCGGCCCGAATGCATGGCCGGGCCAAGCTGGTCCAGCACTTCCGGCCGGATGGCCACATCCTCGAAGGCAAGGCGCACCTGCTCACGGTCCAGGCCGCGGGCACTCATTGTCTGATGGGCGACGAGGGACGTGTACTGGCTCAGGGGCACGGGCGCTGGCCCGACATAACCATCCCGCCCGAGAGCTTCCAGGGCCGCGGCCCGGCCCCGTTCGGTGAGAGCAAAACGCAACAGGCCGCTCTGGGTGGCGCCGCGCACTTCCGCCCGGCTCTGCTCCCGCAAAAAGGCCAACACCTGTTCAATGATTCCGCCCGACAGTGCTGTGCAACGGGTCACCTCTCCAAGGTCGAGCACGCCCCGTTCAAAAAGGTGTTTGGAAATCAGGTCTGCAACGTAGAGTTCACTGAGGCCGGTTTCTTCCAGGCTACGGGGACGCATGGCTGGCAACGTGTCAGCGTCGGTTCTGAAACCCGGGATATCCAGGATCGGCGGCTCGGTAATCCCGGCCTGATCGGACAGCGTCTGGTGTGCTAACTGATCATTGTTCATAGTGCTGTCCCAAGGTGAACGTCCTGTCAGCTAGCAATTCCGTTCAGCGGCGATTGCCAGATCAGAAACATGCTGGTGCCCAGAGCGATGGACACGGCAAAAGGAAACTTGCGGCCCATGACTTCACCGTCGGCAGGGCGCAGATAAACTGGTCGGCCAGTGGCGACCAGTGTTCGGAACATCAAGCCATAGCGCTGCCAGGGCGACGGCGAATTGGCTGAAAAAAGCGCCAGAAACATGAACCCCAGGGCGATCACCCCACCCACGATGAGGCTTACCAGACCGGCGATCAGAACGTTGTATGGGCCGAGAAAGGTGCCAACCGCTGCCATCAGTTTGGCGTCGCCAGCCCCGGTTGTGCCCAGTAGGTAACCAGGCATCAAAATCACTAGACCCGCACCAAGACCCGCCAATGCGCTAAGTAAGCCGTCGGACCCGAACACCACCATTTGAAGCACGATCCCTACGAGGGCGCCGGACAAAACCAGAACATTTGGAATGCGTCGATGGCGGAGATCCCAGATTGCCGCAGTCCAGAGCAATACCTGTACCGGCATAGTGATGACTAATGCTTCGGAATACATATTGCTTTTCCTAGTCCCGTTAGAGAAAAGCTGCCGAGACTACCCGGCAGCTTTGATTAATGACTAAGGAGTACCACCCAGCAGAACCCGAACGTCGTCAAGCAGCCCAGCTGCCAAGGTTCCAATCTCAGTAAAAACTACTGCACCTACAGCAACAACCAAACCAGCAACCAGCGCCCACTCAACAACCTCAGTACCTTCTTCTTCAATCAGGAAACGCTTCACACCCATCATTAGTTTGTTCATGTCTAATCTCCATCGATTTTGATTTGCCAGGGCCTCTCTTAGCCCTAGGGAATCAGCTCCCACGACCAGACTCCGCTTTTAGCAGAATGAGTACTTGGATTTTGTTGCAGGGGTGTATAACTATTTTGCAGACATGTCGTAAGCGCCGTTAAACCGACACTTTTGTATCAGCAATACTGAGCCACATTTTTTGGAGCGGGCAACTTCACATTCCCGGGCCTCAGCGCTTTCAGCTTTTCCAACGTGTCTTTCTCGGCAATATGGGTGGGCAGGTGGTAGATCTAATGACTTTGGAGTACAGCCCTACAGGCGCTGCCGTGCTCACGTGGACGAATGAGAGGTATCGGGACGGAATGGCGATGAGTACGCGACGCGACGTCGGGGTCAGGTCTTGCGTTTTGCTCGACCTTGCTATTTCAATTGGATCACCGCAATCTTTCTCGCCTCAACTGAATCCATGGAAGGAGCCAAGGAATGGCCAGACCGTTGCGCCTGGAGTTTGCCGGCGCGCTGTATCACGTGACATCTCGGGGAAATCGTCGGGAGATGATTTACGCATCAGATGATGACCGACGCGATTGGTTGTCGATCCTTGATCAGGTCTGCGAGACCCTCAACTGGGTATGCCACGCCTACTGTCTGATGGGCAACCACTACCACCTGTTGATTGAGACGCCGGAAGGCAATCTTTCCAGAGGCATGCGCCAACTGAACGGTGTCTATACGCAGGTTTTCAATCGCCACCATGGCCGCGTTGGGCACGTGTTCCAGGGGCGTTATAAAGCGATTTTGGTTGAGAAGGACAGCTACCTGTTGGAACTATGCCGCTACATCGTGCTGAATCCTGTTCGCGCCGCGATGGTTCGATTGGCTGTCGAATGGCCCTGGAGCAGTTACCGCGCAACGGCGGGGTATGAAAGGGGTTTAAAGGCACTCGATATCGATTGGATTCTGTCTGCCTTTGGTGAAAAACGAGCCAAGGCCGTGGAGAGCTACGAGACCTTTGTGGCTGACGGCAAGAATCAGCCATCTCCGTGGGAAAAGCTCAAGAACCAAGTCTATCTCGGAAGCGATCAATTCGTTGACCAAATGCAACAGCGAATTGAACGGCCAGAACGTCTCAGTGAAATACCCAGGAGTCAGCGTCGCCCCTTGGCCAAGGCGCTGCAATTTTACAAAGATTCTGCCCCCTCCCGAAACGAGGCCATTCATTTAGCGTATGCGAGTGGCGGGTACGGCTTGAAGGAAATTGGTGATTTCTTTGGGATCCACTATTCCCGAGTGAGTCGGATTTT
>NZ_WUQJ01000017.1 GCF_011074955.1 Marinobacter caseinilyticus
TCCGACCGCTCGGTTCGTAGCCGAGTACTCTATCCAGCTGAGCTACAGCCGCGCTTCAAAAACTACTGCAATTGCCTACCGTGCTCTCATTATCTCACTACGATGAGAATGGCGGAGAGGGAGGGATTCGAACCCTCGATACGCGCAATGCGTATGGCTCCTTAGCAGGGAGCTGGTTTCAGCCACTCACCCACCTCTCCTTGAGAACGGGGCGTATACTACCATAATTTTTCTGTTTTCATAGGGTTGACTCCGGTTTTTCTTTTCGAATTTTCGTCTGGAAAAACCAGCACCCAAAAAAAGCCGCCCAGATGATCCTGAGCGGTTCTCTCTACTCTAGCTATTGCCGGGCTCAGGACCTTCAGAGTCGCCTTTCTCACTCTGAATACGCTGATAAATCTCTTCCCGGTGAACGGCCACTTCTTTCGGTGCGTTAACACCAATACGCACCTGATTTCCCTTGACCCCAAGAACAGTGACCGTTACTTCGTCACCAACCATAAGGGTTTCGCCAACACGGCGAGTCAAAATTAGCATGTCCTTTACTCCCTATATCCAGAGCTACCTGTTCCGACTTTGAAAAAACACTACTGTTATTTATATTGGGGCCGCGCACCGGCTAACAGACGAACAATCCTTTACGGTCATTGCTCAGGTGCCAGCACCAGGGAATGGCTCCCTTTTAATGTACAAGGTCTGGACGGATCGACCTGTTGCTCCGTCGGATCAAACCTCGACCTCGGGCTTATGCAGTTCAAACGCGCTGTGCAGCGCCCGAACGGCCAGCTCAAGATACTTCTCATTGATCACCACCGAAATTTTGATTTCGGATGTGGAGATCATCTGAATATTAATGCCTTCATTGGACAGCGCTTCAAACATCTGGGTCGCGACCCCGGCATGAGAGCGCATCCCCACACCAACGATACTGACTTTGGCGATCTTGCTGTCACCGCTGACCTCGCGGGCACCCAAGTCATCTGCGACCTGCTGCAGCACTTCCTTGGCGCGTCTGAAATCATTCCTGTGCACGGTAAAGGTAAAGTCCGTGCGATTGTCAGCGCCCACATTTTGCACAATCATATCCACTTCGATATTAGCACTGCTGATAGGCTTTAATATACGAAGCGCACTTCCCGGCGTATCAGGCACGCCAGATATAGTTAGCTTAGCTTCATCCCGATTAAACGCTATGCCGGAAACAACCGGTTGTTCCATGACACTTTCATCCTCAAGAGTAATCAGTGTGCCGTCGCCTTCCTGGAAGCTCGACAACACCCTGAGGGGGACATTGTATTTACCCGCAAATTCTACCGCACGGATCTGGAGCACTTTTGAACCCAGACTCGCCATTTCGATCATTTCTTCAAATGTGATCCGGTCCAGCCTTCGCGCGCTGTCGACAACGCGCGGGTCGGTGGTATAGACACCATCCACATCGGTATAAATCTGGCACTCATCGGCTTTGAGCGCCGCCGCCAGGGCAACAGCCGTGGTATCGGACCCACCGCGCCCCAGTGTTGTTATATTGCCAAGCTCGTCAATACCCTGAAAACCGGCAACCACGACCACACGTCCCGCCGACAAGTCTTCGCGCATGCGCTGCTCATCAATCTGACGAATGCGGGCTTTGGTGTGGGCACTGTCCGTCAGTATCCGGACCTGGGAGCCGGTGTAGGATCTTGCTTCGCAGCCATGCTTTTTAAGGGCCATTGCCAGTAATGCAATGGTGACCTGTTCACCCGTCGATACCAACACATCCATTTCACGGGGAACCGGGTCTTCCATAATAGCATTGGCCAACCCGATCAACCGATTGGTCTCGCCGCTCATCGCAGACACTACGACAACAATATCATGCCCTTCCTTGCGAAACCGGCAGACCTTTTCTGCAACCGCTTCTATTCGGTCAGTTGTGCCAACCGATGTACCACCAAATTTTTGAACCAAGAGAGCCATGTGCTTCCCAATATCCAATCAGGGATTGTTCAACGACACACTGTGCCAGCGCTTCACAACCGCCGGAGTATAAACCGGCGGCTCATTTTAAAACAGACGCTCAGGAGGTCGCCTGGGCGACCCACTCTGGTACACCGCCAAGTGCATCAGCCAGCTTGGACGGATCAGTACCACCGCCTTGGGCCATGTCTGGCCGACCACCACCTTTACCACCCACCAGACTGGCGAGGTGTTTCATCAAATCACCGGCTTTGACGCGGTTTGTCGCCGATTTCGTGACACCCGCCACCAAGGTGACTTTACCGTCCTCCACACTGGCAAGCACCACAACGCCCTCGCCCAACTTGTTTTTCAACTGATCGGCGGTTTCCATGAGTGCCTTTCTGTCAGCACCGTCCATCACAGCCGCGACGACTTTGAGGCCATTCACATCCACTGCGGAACTTGCCAGGTCGGACCCAGCCGAGCTCGCCAGCCTGGACTTCAGTTGCTCAAGCTCCTTTTCAAGCAGTCGCGTGCGGTCCAGTGTCGCCTGTACTTTTTCAGTGACAGTATCCCTTGACCCTTTTACCAGCCGCGCCACGTCTCGAAGCGATTGCTCGGTTTCATCAATCCAACGCAAAGCGCCTTCACCGGTGACCGCTTCGATTCGTCGAACCCCTGACGAAATGCCGCTTTCAGAGGTAATTTTCAACAGACCGATGTCGCCGGTCCGAGACACGTGCGTGCCCCCGCACAGCTCCACCGAATAATCGTCGGTACCCATGCTGAGTACACGAACGGTATCACCGTATTTCTCACCGAACAGAGCCATGGCACCTTTTGCCTGAGCTTGTTCCATATCGGTCAGCTCAGTCGCAACCGGTGTGTTGGCGCGGATTTGCTCGTTGACCTGATGCTCAATCTCACGAAGCTCTTCCGGCGTCAATGCTTCAAAATGCGAGAAATCAAAACGCAGCTTATCCGGATCCACCAACGAGCCCTTCTGGGTGACATGATCTCCCAGTTGCCTGCGCAATGCGGCATGCAACAAATGCGTGGCGGAATGGTTTAGCGCTGTTGCCTGACGGCGGGCATGGTCAATTCGGGCATCTACTTCCAGGCCGGCAAACAACTCACCCTCAATTACGGTGCCAATGTGAAGATGGTGCAGCCCTTCCTTTCGTGTGTCCGTGACCTGGAAGCGGCCACCGCTCCAGGTCAATAACCCAACGTCACCAACCTGACCGCCCGACTCGGCGTAAAACGGCGTGCGCTCCAACACAACCACCGCCTCATCGCCGGCCTGAGCGTTCTTCTCTTCACCCGCCACAATCACCGTGCGGATGGTTTCATGGCCGTCGATGTGCTCATAACCGGTGAACTCCGTCTGCCCATCCAGCGTTAGCCCGGCGTTGTAATCAATGCCAAATTTACTTGCCGCCCGAGCCCTTTCACGCTGCTGATTCATTGCCTGCTCGTAGCCGTCGTAATCCAGCGTCAGGCCTCGCTCGCGGGCAATATCGTTGGTCAAATCAACGGGGAACCCATAGGTGTCGTAAAGTGTAAAGATGGTGTCTCCCGGAATCACCGTTCCCTTGAGTTTGGCAATGTCCTGCTCCAGTAACCGGAGCCCATGCTCCAGTGTTTTTGCAAACTGCTCTTCTTCCTGCAGCAGCACCTTTTCAATTTGCGCCTTACTGCGGACCAACTGGGGATAGGCATCGCCCATCAGCTCAACCAACGCACCGGTCAACTTGTGAAAAAAGGTGCCTTTGGCGCCAAGCTTGTTGCCGTGACGGGACGCACGGCGAATAATCCGCCGCAACACAAAGCCCCGCCCTTCATTGGACGGCATAACGCCATCGGCGATCAGGAATGCGCAGGACCGAATGTGATCCGCCACCACTCGCAGTGAAGCCTCGGTGGTCTCGACACCGCCAAGAATGTCTGAAGCGGCCGCTAACAGGTCCTGAAACAGATCGATTTCGTAGTTGCTGTGAACGCCCTGCAGCACAGCGGTGATACGTTCGAGCCCCATTCCGGTATCCACCGACGGCTTTGGCAGCGGCTGCATTTCGCCATCCGCCGTGCGGTTGAACTGCATAAACACGACGTTCCAGATTTCGATGTAACGGTCGCCGTCTTCTTCGGGGCTTCCCGGCGGGCCACCCGCCACGTCAGGACCATGGTCGAAAAATATCTCGCTGCACGGACCGCACGGACCGGTATCGCCCATCTGCCAAAAATTGTCCGAGGCGTAGGGCGCCCCGCCATTATCGCCGATGCGGATAATGCGGTCGGCAGGCACACCCATTTCCCTATTCCAGATATCAAACGCCTCGTCATCGGAGGCGTAGACGGTGATCCAGAGCTTCTCGGCGGGCAACCCGAGCCAGGCATCGCTGGTCAGGAACGTCCAGGCAAATTGAATCGCCTCACGCTTGAAATAGTCACCAAAACTGAAGTTACCCAACATTTCAAAAAACGTATGGTGACGCGCGGTATAGCCGACATTTTCAAGGTCGTTGTGCTTACCACCGGCCCGCACGCACTTTTGCGACGTGGTGGCACGGCTGTAGTCTCTTTTCTCTCGACCGAGAAAAACGTCCTTGAACTGATTCATACCTGCATTGGTAAACAGCAGGGTTGGGTCATCAGCTGGCACCAGCGAGCTGCTGGGAACGATGGTATGACCCTGTTGTTGGAAGTAATCCAGAAACGCCTGTCGCAATTCTGCGGTTTTCATAACCCTGCCCTGATTAATCGATCAGTCTTTCGAATAGAGGTTGCGACGTCGGTTTGACTTGGTTTTAAAGCTGCCGACAGCGCCGCACAAAGCCGCTACTCTAGCATAGGCCTGGAAGAGGAAAAACGAGAAAGGCGGCCCTGACCGTGAATCAGCCAATGAAAATCAACAAAATATCGATTACAGCCTAATGACACGAAACACTTGAGGTTACGAAACCGGGTCTTCACCACGGGATTCTGCGAACTGACCCAGCATTGCCTGCCAGAAATCCGCCATAAGGTTTTCGGTGGCCAGCGGTAAAGATACACCCATCCTCTCCTTGGCATCTACCATCATACGCTCCAGCAATTGTCCCAAGGATGCCTCCGGCACGCTCACCCGATCCGCCCGATTCGACACGTCACGCAGGCCATCGGCCAGCGCCGCCATGGGCGTCAGTCTGGCCCCTGATTGAGGTGCAACACTCGCATAGGAAGCCACACGACTGGCGCGGGCGTAGCTGAGATTGAGGCTGTAGCTGGCCAATTCGTCGCCCCCAAGGCCCAGCGACTGCACTTCTTTGAATGCACCGAGAACGTCACCGCTGAAAAACCGCTCGCTCACGGATTGTGCCCCTTCAAACAAGCTCACCAGCGCCTGCTGCTCCCCCTGATCCAGCTCGCCTGTCACCCTGACCTCATACCGGCCGACAAAGGTCTGCTGCTCAAAACCTGTAGCACCAGAACCATCAGCCGAGGGCACGACGACGGCCGCCTTGCTGTCGTATCGCCGCTCATCCATGGTGACCGATACCCGATCACCATCCCGTGTAACAATCTCGAAAGACAGCTGCTGGCGCGAGGTAGCTTGAATCGTGGTGGAGGTGGTGGCCGCCAAAGCTGCCGGCTCACCCCTCAGAAATCGGTCACTGAGATTTTCAAGGCCCGCACCCACCCGCTTAAAGCTGGCGTCGATATCGCGTGCCAAGTCATCATTTAGCAGGCCAAGCGCGTCAATTTGTTCACGCGCCTCCGAGAAACCCTTTTCCACGCCCTCGCGGGCCGCCTCTAAAAGACTGGCGAGCCTTTCCACACTGGCGCCACTGGCTTGCTCCCTGGCCAATTTTGCTTCGACAAATCCAAGGATTCTATTGGCCACCTGAGCGGCTGTGGGGGGTTCAAACCGACCCGTTTCCGGACGCTCAGCCGGCCCCACTCCAAACAAACGCATCCGCTGCCCCAGGCGCTCGCGGAGAACAGCGATGCCATCGTCCGCCGTCAACACACGAGACCGGTGACCGGTATCGCTCTCTTGCGTTTTCGATTCGCGGGCTGGCGCATTGGGCGCATCGGCAGCAACCAATTTCGTGCCGGAAACGAAGGGGCTCAGTGGCGAAACCATGGCAAACTCCTGAAGAATGATATCCGCGCTTCAGGTTGCCCTGAACTGCCTTTGTTATCGGCAATCAGCACGCAATCTTTAGGACAAATAGGCTATACTCGCGGCCCATTCAATCACCCTTGTTATTTACTTGCGAATCGGCCATCAAGATTCGCTGCATGAGGAGTCACTATGCCCCGCCGTTTTCATGCCCCGGATGAACAGCTGCCGCCCGCTTCGTTGGTCAAACGCTTGTTGGCCATGTTGTATGACGGCCTGATCTGCATCGCGGTGTTGTTGGTGGCCACTTGGGGTTACACATTACTGGCCGCCTGGGCGGTAGGATTTGATCATTACATGGAGCTCGCGGAGGCTGGTGCGCTGAACACCGACCCTCTGCTGTCCTCATTTTTATTCGTGATTCTTTACCTTTTCTTTGCCTATTTCTGGACTCGCAACGGCCAGACACTTGGCATGCAGGTTTGGCGCATACGCGTGGAAAACAGCAATGGTACATCCATCAGCTGGATCCAGGCGCTGCTCCGTTACATGATGGGCTGGGCCAGTTGGCTAACCGCCGGCCTGGGGTACTTCTGGATGCTCTGGGATGGCAATAAGGCAACCTGGACGGACCGGTTCTCGGAAAGCCGAGTGGTGAGCATAGCCAACAAAAAAACCGACTGAAGCGCTACCCCACTCGCCGCATCAGCATAAACCCGACAGCGGCGTTGATGGCGATGGGCACCAGGATCGCCAGCACCGGGTTGAAGCCGAATACCAGGCTCATAGGGCCCAGCAGGTCCTGCATATACTTAAAGAGCAGGCCCACAATCAGCCCGGTAAACACCCGGAAACCCATGGTGACGGAGCGCAGCGGACCAAACACAAACGAAATCGCCACCAGCACCATCACCGCCGTACCCAGGGGCATCAACGCCTTCTTCCAGAATGCCAGCCAATAAGACGTGGCGTTGAGATCCTGCTCACTCAAGTAGGACGCATAGGTGAACAGTCCGGATATCGACAGGTTTTCAGGCTTCACAATCAACACACTCAAAACTTCGGGCGACAGGCCGGTATCCCAGCGAACCCGGCGCCTGCTATCTTGAGTGGTGCCTTCCTCGGAAAGGTTGGTGGTCGTGACCTCTTCCAGGAGCCAATAGTCCCCCTGATAAATCGCGCGCTTCGCAAACGTGGCCGAGGCCATCCAGCGATCCTCGGCAAACTCGAACAATGATACGCCGTGCAAGACGCCGTTTGGCTGTACCGCATTTAAATGGATAAAGGTGTCGCCTTCCCGGTGCCAAATCCCGGTGGCGGACGCGATATTCTGGCCGGCTCCCTGCGCCACGGCTTTCTCGCTCTGGGCCACCCGTTCGAGCGGGGGCGCTAAGTACTCACCAATCAATAAGCCCAGAACCACAATGATCAGCGTCGGCTTCATTGCTGACCACACAATCCGTCGAATCGACACACCCGCCGCCCGGATAACGGTAAGCTCCGACGAACTGGCCATGGTGCCCAACCCCACCAGGCACCCCATGAATGCGCCGAGGGGCAAGTAGTCGTATATTCGTCGCGGCAATGTTAACAACACGTACATCAACGCTTGCAGCGTCTGGTAATCGTTTTTGGTGTCATCAAGCTCGGCGATAAAACCAAAGATGAAATCCAGCGACAGTACCACCACCATGACCAAGAACATGGCGCCGCCAACGGTGCGAATAACGTAGTTGTCAAGCTTACGCATGGTGCTCAACCTCACGTTGCAAGCGCCGTTTTCTTAGCCAATCGGAACCGAAGTTCATCCACAGGCCCAACGCCAGAAAAACGCCGTGAACCCACAACAGACCGACCCACTCTGGCACCTTACCGGTCGCCAAAGCGTCTCGAGCCACGATGAGCAAACCGAGGTAGAGAATGTAGAGCAGCATGGCCGGCAACAGATGGAAAAACCGTCCCTGGCGCGGATTTACCCGGCAAAGCCGAACCGCCAGCAAGGTTACAATAGGTACAATCAGTGGTAACGAAAACCGCCAATGTAGCAATGCTCTGGCCTTAAGATCATCAGAGTCCATCAACTGTCGGGTACTGACGGCCTCCTCCAGGACCTTTTCACGGCCATTGGCACTTTCGATACGCAGCCCGTAGGCGTCGAAATCGGTCACCGCGTAGTTCAACTTTCCGGGCATCCCTTCGAATCGCTTGCCGCCCTCCAGGACCAAAAACCGACTCCCGGTCCGTTCGTCGATAAATTGCGAGCCGGTATCCGCCGATATCAACGTGAGGCTCTCTTCCGAGGGCGAGAACTGCGCAATGAAAACGCCTCGCAACTCACGCTTGTCGCCACTGAGCGATTCGGTGTACGTCACCCGACCACCGCTCGCCAAATTCTGAAAACGGCCAGGAGCAAGCATTTCAAATTCGGTGGCCTGGCGCTGCTCATTCAAAATGTTCTCAACCTGTTTCATTCCCCAGGGCGAGAGGTACAAGCTCATTGCACCGACCACCAGCATCACGAACACACTGCCGACCAGTGTCTTGGCCAGCAGTTGACGATCGCTGACTCCACAGGCGAACAGCACCGTCATTTCACTTTCGAGGTACATGCGCCCGTAGGCCAACAAAATTCCGATAAAGAATCCGAGCGGCAAAATGAGCTCAAGAAACCCCGGAAACCGATACCCCATGATCTGGAACAGCACATCGGCGGAAATTTTTCCGGCAGCGGCATCCGCCAGATATTTTATGAAACGACCACTCATGAATACCATCAGCAGAACACCGGACACCGCCAGCATGCTGATCATCACTTGTCGTGTCAGGTATCGGAAAATGATGGCCAAAGCACTCTCTGTCTGGTCGATTCGGTGGATAAGGGCCGCCAATGAGTGGCAGGCCGGTGGCGACCTCGCTATTCTATGTAACCTGATCGCCGAATGACAGACCGAGCCTGCCATCAACTTTCTGGTACGCTTGATAAAATACAGTCCCGCCCTGACGAAACAACGAGTAAATTGCTTGTGTGGAGGACTGTAGACGGTATTGCTTACCCACGTTTTCGTAAACAGCCCGGAGAGATTATGAACTTTACCCTCAGCAACAAACCACTCGCTACCGCCAAGGCCGATTGCCTGGTCGTTGCCGTGCCAGAAAAAGGCGACTGGCCTGAATCAACCCGGCAGGCGGACGAAGCACTGGGTGGCTTTTTGGGTGAACTCATCAAGTCCGGTGATGTAACCGGCAAGAACGCATCCACATTGTCCGTGCCGCTGACCAAGCAATCCTGGCCCCGGCTTTTGGTGGTTGGGACCGGCGCCGATTCCGACCGTTCGGCCGCCAACTTCAGAAAAGCCCTGACCGCAGCGGTCGGGCAATTGAAAGAGGGTCCCTCGAAGCAGGTGCACCTGGCACTGACTGACACTCCCATTACCGGTGGTGATGACGAGACCAGTGAGGCTGCTCGCCTAAGCTTGATTGGCCGCACACTGGAGGACCAGTTGTACCGCTTCAGCGGTTTTAAAAGCGAAAAGGCGCCGGCACTTAAACTGACCAAGGTCACGGTGTCAGCCACGGGCACGGGCAAGGCATTAAAAGACGCCTTTGATCTGGGACTTGCCACCGGTCGCGGCATGAACCTGACCAAGGATCTTGGTAACACGCCACCGAACGTCTGCCATCCGAGCTGGTTGGCCGAGCAGGCTGAACAACTTGCCAAGGATCATGAGGTGATCAAGACCGAGATCCTTGATGAGAAGCAGATGAAGAAGCTGGGCATGCACTCGTTACTGTCGGTGTCGGCCGGCAGTGCCCAGCCGGCGCGGTTGATCGTGATGGAATATCGGGGTGGAAAGGCCAAGGACAAGCCCCATGTACTGGTCGGCAAGGGCATCACCTTTGACACCGGAGGCATCAGCCTGAAGCCGGGCGAAGGCATGGACGAAATGAAATATGACATGGGTGGTGCCGCCGGTGTCTTTGGCGCCATGCAAACAATCGCCGAAACCAAGCCCGCCATCAATGTCGTCGCGGTCATTGCCGCAGCCGAAAACATGCCGAGCGGCACAGCGACCCGGCCAGGAGACATTGTGACCTCCATGTCCGGGCAAACCATTGAGATTCTCAATACCGATGCCGAGGGTCGCCTGGTGCTGTGCGATGCCCTCACGTACGCCAAACGCTTCGACCCCGCCACCGTCGTGGATCTGGCAACCCTGACTGGCGCCGTCATCGTCGCACTTGGCAGTCATGCCACTGGGTTGTTCAGCAACGACGAGGCGCTTGCCGCACAATTGACGGCAGCCGGCGAGCGTGCCTGCGACCGGGTTTGGCGCCTGCCACTGTGGGACGACTATCAGAGTCAGCTCGACAGTAACTTCGCCGATATGCAAAATATTGGTGGCCGACCGGCGGGCTCGGTCACGGCCGCCTGCTTCCTGTCTCGCTTTACCAAAGACTACCGCTGGGCTCATCTGGACATTGCGGGCACCGCCTGGAATTCGGGTAAAGCCAAAGGCTCCACCGGGCGCCCAGTGCCCTTGCTGGTCGACTACCTGCTATCCCATGTCGGCAAGTAAAGCGCCCCCTGGGGACCCGTCCTACTGGTTCCACATACTGTCCCAGGCCACCCCAGCTGCCCGTAACCTTCATGCGGTGCGGCTGGTGGACAAGGCCTGGCAGCAAGGGGACCGGGTGGCAATTGTGTGTGATAGCGCGGCTCACGCCGAGGAACTGGACGACCTGCTGTGGCAGTTCAACCCCGATGCGTTCATTCCCCACAGCGTGGTTTCCGACCCGTCGGCGCCCTGCTCCGACCCGGTTGGCATTCTGACGTGTGCGCCTGAGGCCACCGACTGGGATACGGTGATAATGCTTGCCACCACACTACCTGCCCAGGCCAACCTCTTTAAACGGTTGGCTCTGGTCGCACACAACGATCCCGATGTCCTCCATCAGGCACGAGCTCACTTCAAACAGCTCAGAGCAATGGGAATCACGCCCCGGGTACACGACCAGAGACAGAAATCCTAACAGCCCGCCGTGACTGAACGCCCCCTCTGGTGCCTTCGCGCCAGAAAAGACCATGGTTCGCCGCGACAACCATGACCATGTATAATTACGGCTCCCAAAATTCGTCATTATTTTCATCAAACGGTCATTAGCAGAAACTCCATGGAAAAGACCTACCAGCCAGAAAACATCGAGCGTCAGTGGTACCAGAACTGGGAAAGCAAGGGCTATTTCCGCCCATCCGGTCAGGGTGAGTCCTTCAGTCAGATGATTCCGCCACCCAATGTCACCGGCAGCCTGCACATGGGCCATGCGTTCCAGCACACCATCATGGACACCCTTACCCGCTACAAACGCATGCAGGGTCACAATACCTTGTGGCAGGTGGGCACAGACCATGCGGGCATCGCAACGCAAATGGTGGTCGAACGCAAACTGGGTGTGGAAGAAGGCAAGACCCGGCATGATCTCGGGCGTGAAGAGTTCATCAAACGAATCTGGGACTGGAAGCAGGAGTCCGGCGGTACCATTACCCGTCAAATGCGCAGACTCGGCAATTCAGTGGACTGGGAGCACGAGCGCTTCACTATGGACGACGGCTTCTACAAAGCAGTTCAGGAAGTGTTCATCCGGCTCTTTGATGAAGGCCTGGTTTACCGGGGCAAGCGCCTGGTCAACTGGGACCCCAAACTCCACACGGCAATTTCGGACCTTGAGGTCGAGAATAAAGAAGAAAAAGGCCATTTTTGGCATTTGCGCTACCCGCTGGCGGACGGCGCCCAGACCCAAGACGGCAAAGACTACCTGGTGGTGGCCACCACTCGCCCCGAAACCATGCTGGGCGATACGGCGGTAGCGGTGCATCCGACGGACGAGCGCTACCAGCATTTGATCGGCAAAACCGTGCGACTGCCGCTGGTTGGCCGCGATATTCCGATTATTGCCGACGAACACGCCGACCCGGAAAAAGGCAGTGGTTGCGTCAAGATCACCCCGGCACACGACTTCAACGACTACGCCGTTGGCAAACGCAATCAATTGCCAATGATGAATGTTCTGACCCAGGACGCCACCATCCGCGCCTGCGCGGAAGTCTTCAACAGTGACGGCACCCTCAATACCGAATTCGACGCAACGCTCCCCAGTGCCTATGCAGGCCTGACCCGGGAAGACGCCAGAAAGCAGATTGCGGCCGACATGGATGCAGCCGGGTTGCTTGATCGGGTCGAAGATCATGTTCTGAGTGTGCCCCGGGGCGACCGCTCCGGCCTGATCATCGAGCCCATGTTGACGGACCAATGGTTCGCCGATGCCAAAACCTTGGCCAAACCGGCCATTGAAGCGGTGGAAGACGGCCGAATCCAATTTGTCCCCAAGCAATACGAGAACATGTACTTCTCCTGGATGCGCGATATTCAGGATTGGTGTATTTCGCGCCAACTCTGGTGGGGTCACCGGATTCCGGCCTGGTACGACGCCGATGGCAACATATACGTCGGCCACGACGAAGCCGCCGTGCGAGCCAAGTATCAGTTGGCCGACGGTATTGCTCTAAAACAGGACGACGACGTCCTTGACACCTGGTTCAGTTCGGCGTTGTGGACCTTTGGCACTCTCGGCTGGCCCGAGATAACCGAACGCCTTAAAACCTTCCACCCCACGGATGTGCTGGTCACCGGGTTTGATATCATCTTCTTCTGGGTCGCCAGAATGATCATGATGACCATGCATTTCATGAAGGACGATGACGGCACGCCACAGGTGCCATTCAAAACTGTCTACGTGACGGGTCTGATTCGCGACGAGCAAGGTCAGAAGATGTCCAAGTCCAAGGGCAATGTCCTGGACCCACTGGACATGATTGACGGTATCACCCTCGACGAGCTGATGGAGAAGCGAACCGGCAACCTGATGCAGCCGAAACTGGCCGAGAAAATTGGCAAGCGCACCCAAAAGGAATTCCCCGAAGGCATCGCGCCCCATGGTACGGACGCTCTGCGCTTCACCCTGACGGCTCTGGCATCGACTGGCCGCGACATTAACTGGGACATGAAACGCCTCGAAGGTTACCGCAACTTCTGCAACAAACTGTGGAATGCTGCCCGGTATGTGTTGATGAACACCGAAGGCGAAGATTGCGGCGTTGAGCAAAAGGACGTAACGCTGTCCCTGGCCGATCGTTGGATCATCAGCGAACTGCAGCACTGCGAGCAGGATGTCATCCGGCATCTGGACCAATACCGATTTGATCTCGCCGCCTACGCCCTGTACGAGTTTATCTGGAACGAATACTGCGACTGGTATCTGGAGCTCTCCAAACCCTCTCTGAGCGATGATAATGCCAGCGTCGAAGCCAAGCGCGGAACACGCCGGACACTGGTTCGGGTACTGGAGAGCATTCTGCGTCTGGCTCATCCGATCATGCCATTTATTACCGAAGAAATATGGCAACGAATTGCGCCGCTGGCGGGTAAACAGGGCGACAGCATCATGCTGCAACCCTATCCGGTTCCGGATGCCAGTCGCCAGGACGACAAGGCCAGTGCCGACATTGAGTGGCTGAAGGGTGTGATTGTTGCCGTACGGAATATACGGGGCGAAATGAACATATCACCGGCCCGCCGGATTCCAGTAATGCTCCGGGGTCACGACCAGGACGATCTGCGCCGGATGACAGAAAATCGTCAATTCCTAAGCTCCCTGGCCAAACTCGAGAGCCTTGAGTGGCTGGACGGTGGCGATGCTCCCATGTCGGCCACGCAACTGGTCGGTGAGATGGAAGTGCTGGTGCCCATGGCCGGGCTGATCGACAAGACGGCTGAAATCGCTCGCCTGGACAAAGAACTTGAACGGCTCACCAAAGAGATCGGCCGGATCAAGGGCAAACTCGGCAATGAGAAGTTCACGGCCAAAGCGCCCGCCGAAGTGGTGGAAAAGGAGCAGGACAAGCTCCGCGATGTCGAAGGCAGTCTGAAACGACTCGGTGATCAGCGGACCGCCATCGAGGCCATGTAATCCCATGGAATGCCTGATACTTGGCGCCGGCGCACTCGGCCGGTTGTGGGCGGCCCTGATGCCTCACGGCTCGGTCGCCTTTGTTGCCAAGCCTGACCAGAGCGGGGTCACTTGCGACTACCGGTTGGTGTCGTCAGACGGGGCCCGCCGCCCACAGTCAATACCCTGGCAACACCTGCCCTTGCCAGGTCCTGTTACTGCTTTACTAGTCACCACCAAGGCCCCGGATACGCTGGCGGCCTTGAGTACCGCCCTGCAATGGATCCCGGATTCGACACCGGTCGTGCTGTTCCAAAATGGAATGGGCATCCAGCAGGCCGTTGCACGCGCATACCCACGTCGTCCCGTACTAGCCGCAAGCACCACCGAAGGCGCCAACCGACCCGTGGCCGATGAACTCGTACACGCTGGCCATGGCACCACCTGGGTGGGGCCGTTGAACGTAACCGGGCAACACGCACACGCCGATGTGGTCGCCCTGCTCAGTCAATCGCGGCTCGATGTCCGGGCCGAGGACAACATTGAACAGCGACTTCGGCACAAACTTGCCGTCAACGCCGGAATCAACGCCTTTACTGCATTACTCGACTGCACCAACGGCGAAATTCTCACGAACCCATTTTATCAGTGTCATATTGACGAGCTTTGCACTGAACTGGCCGCATGGATGACCGCCGAAGGTCAGTCGACGGCATCGTCCGAGCTGCGGTCAATCATTGAGGATGTCGCTCGAGCCACTGCCGGCAATACTTCGTCTATGCGACGGGACGTGCAACTGGGCCGGGGCACGGAAATCGACTTTATCAACGGGTATGTCGCCCGGCGCTGTGAAGAACTGAACCTGCCTGCGCCAGTGAACCGAATGCTCACAGAGCGAGTACAATCCCTCGCAAACCCTTCACAATGAGGATCACCCCATGGGGCACCGACTTTCAAAAATTTACACCAAAACCGGTGACGATGGCTCAACCGGGCTGGCGGATGGCAGCCGAATTGCCAAGAGTGCCCAGCGGGTTGACGCCATGGGCTCGGCTGACGAGTTAAACTGCCAAATCGGAGTGTTGATCGAACATTTGGATAGCAAAGATGAACTGGTGCCTATTTTGCGACGCATCCAGCATCACCTGTTCGACCTGGGAGGTGAGTTTGCCATACCCGGTACCAGCGTCATCGACGATACACACATTCAATGGCTGGAACAGACGCTCGATGCTTACAACGAAGCTTTGCCACCGCTGAAAAACTTTATTTTGCCGGGGGGTTCCATGACCGCAGCGCATTGCCATATGGCACGCGCCGTGTGCCGACGGGCAGAGCGGGTTGTTGTGGCGCTGAGTCACGAGGACTCCATTAACAGCAGCGGCCGGCAGTACCTGAACCGGCTGTCCGACCTGCTATTTGTATTCGCTCGGGTGTTAGCGCGCCGGGAAGGCGCCCAAGAGGTGCTCTGGGAACAGAACACCTGACGGACAGAGAGTGCTCTTGCTAGGAAACCCTAAACGCCTCAACCAGCCGCTGCAGGGACGCGGTGAGATCGGACATTTGTCGCGAGGCGCCGAGCGTTTCGTCAGCGTTGCCGGCCGTTTCACGACCAAGCACACTGATCTGTTCGACGTTGGCGTTTACGTTCTTGGCCACAGCGGACTGCTCCTCAGCCGCCTGTGCAATCTGATGACTCATATCCACGATGGTTGATATGCCGGTGACAATCCGGTCCAGCGCTTCACTGACGTCGCTGGATTTCCTGACCGTGGCTTCCGTCACCTCGTGACTGTTTGTCATCGCCGAAACGGCATCCTTCACACCGCTCTGTAAGCGGGAAATCATACCTTCGATTTCTTCAGTGGATTTGTGGGTGCGCTGAGACAGTGAACGCACCTCGTCCGCCACCACAGCGAAGCCTCGCCCTTGGTCGCCGGCCCGTGCAGCCTCAATAGCGGCATTCAATGCCAACAGGTTGGTTTGCTCAGCAATCGCTTTGATCTCGACCAATCCCTGGCTGATGCTGGCGCTGTCGGCACTGACCCGATGGATCACCTCCACTGCGCCGTTAATTTCCGATGAGAGTCGATTTATGGTCGCCACCGTTTCCGCCACCACCTCTCGCCCTCGATCCGCATCCTTTTCAGCCTGACCGGCGGAATCGGATGCCCGCAGGGCGCTTTCCGCCACTTCCTGGACCGTTTCCACCATCTGGTGCATGGCATCGTTAATCTGGTGAGTTTCTTCCATTTGGCGGGCGACAGCATTGCTGTTTGACGTTGCCGTTTCATTAACGCGGGTTGCCTGCTGGTCTACATCGCTGGCGGTTCTGGTAACGGAGCGAATCAGCTCAGCGATCTTGGACGTCATGCTGTTGAATTCGACCGTCAACTCGCCCAGCTCGTCGCGGTTGTCGAGGTTTATCTGAACCGTCATGTCACCGGCAGCCACCTCTCTTGCGGCTTTGCTGAAAGATGAAATCGCCGTTCGAACCGACATGAAGAAACCAACATACAGATAGACAACAATTATCAGCACCGTGAACAACGCCAAGAAAATCAGGCGGCGCTGGTTAATTTCAGCGGCTAAACGGCGATCCAGATTTGTACCGATGACGTCAAAAATAGCTTTTTCCATGACATCTATGTGGTGCAGCTCCGCCAACATAATGCCGTCATATTTCACCCAGGGCATGTCGAGACGCATAGGCGTAATAACGTTCATCTCCAATGCGCTTCTCACCCTTGCCAGACTGCCAGAGGCCTCTTCGATAGCGCCTTCGGCTTGTTCTGAAAACGCCGGTGAGCCACTGGCGGTAACCTTCAGCGCTGGCTGCAGCAGTGTGTCGAGGTTAATCAGTCGATCGAAAATTTCATTCAACGTGTCCCCCAGCGCATAGCCAAGCTGGCCGTCCAATAGAGCAAATACACCGAATGAGCGTGCCTGACCGACACTGCTGTATGTGTCCGGTAGAGTGACGGCCGCCAGTTCCAGCAACAACTGATTTTCGCGAGACGCATCCTGCGCAAGTCCGGAAATCTGTATTGTCGCGGAGAGCAAGGCCCGGACCTTCTGCACAAATTCCTGATAGTACTTGAACTGTGGCCCCATGGTTTGCTGATAGATGTCTTCGGACTTCAACGTTTCCCAGTCGTCACGCAATGCTTCGACCTGATTGCTCCAATGGCCATTGACATCAAATTCTGCTGGCTCGTCCAACAGTGTGGTCAGAATACTGTCGATGGTGTCACTGGCCTTGGCGGCTTTGGCTAACGCAGCACTTTCCTCTTTGAGCTTGCCCGGTGCGCGGTAGTCTCGGTAACGGTAGGAGGCATCAAGCAGATGGTTGACCTTTTTAAGCCGGTCAAGTCCTTCAACACCTTTCGTAATCGTTGCGACCGAGTGATTCAAATCAGTGATCACAAGAGAAGACAAAGCAACGATGGGAAGCAGAAACAAGATGCTGATGAGGCTGAATTTGTAGAACATTGGCAGCCGATTCATCAAAGCAACAGCCGGATAGATAAGGTATTTCACAAAAACCCCCAAGCGAGTACGACCACCGATTTTGAAACCGTGTTTTTATACAGTAGTTGTCGCACATTTCACTCAAAACTTGAGGATAGTTTGGTATTTATTTGTAATTATCGGCGCTGAATTCGGCGCAATCCCCACAATGCGGAACCGCTCAACGAATAATACCGGCAATGACCAGCAACGCGAGGACACAGATCCATACAAGCATGCTGCGATTGAGCAAGTCCCGGATTGCAGCAAAGCTGCGGGCGCCAAATGCCGGCCACTGATCCGGGTGAACGCTGGCAAAGCGTCCAGGATCCAACGCGTACCCGGTCAGCGCGCTGTTGGCGCCGTTTAGAAGTACGTCCTCTGGCGCCACTGAGGCCGACATTGACCGGCGCCCACCTTTAAGCCAGCCAGACAGGTCACCCGCGAGCCCAAAGGTAAATGACAACAAACGGACCGGCACCCAAGCCAGCAGACTGGCAGCGGAGGCAAAGCCCGGCCGAGCTGCGGCTTGCGGCCATTGATCCCGCAATGCCAAAACGCCCCGCACCAGGAAGGCAACGGCAATGCCGCCAACCAGATACCAGAACATAATCAAAAAGTAACGCTCAAACACCGCCATCATAAAACGTCTGGATAACGACAGGTGAAGCGCTTCGGGTTCTGCCGCCGCACCGCGGTCATGGAAGCTCAGGCAATCTTTTACATGATGCCAGGCCGCTTGCATGTCACCCCTGCGCCAAGCCTCGGTGTAGGCGGTCAAATGCCCTTTCCAGCCTGGCACCCCCATCAACAGCAACAGCATCAAAAAGTCCGCCGCAAACGAGAGCAGCGTCAAGGACGCCGCCCGCAACGTAAAGTCCAGTCCGACCAATACCAGCGCAGGCAGGGTGATAATCAACACCCCCAACCACGATTGCGACTCGCGACCCGACGGCGCCCGTGCGCCCCACTTGAACCCATGCCGCCAGACCGAATCCATCTCCAACCGGTTGGCGCCGTCAAGGCTGCGCCGACACGCATACGCCAGCAATAAAATAAAAAACGGCATCAACAAGGCTCCTGGTCATCGGGACCGGGGGGGGCAGTGCGACGAAACACCTCGATATCCGTGCCCGATTGCGTTCGCTCAGCAAGGAGCCGACGAAAATATGGCCAGTCAAAGGCCGGACCAGGATCGGTCTTCCGGCCCGGAGCGATGTCACTGTGCCCGGTAATCCGGTCCTGGGTTATCGCTGGCCATGCCGCCATAATTGCCGCAGCCAATGTCGCCAGAGTGTCATACTGAGCCTCGGTGTATGGATCATCATCGGTGCCCTCCAGCTCAATACCAATGGAAAAATCATTGCATTCAGCACGCCCGTCAAACCACGAACGCCCAGCGTGCCACGCTCTGTCCTTCAGATTCACAAACTGGACAGCCTGACCATCACGCGTAATCAACACGTGGGAAGACACCTGCATGGTCGCAATGGTTTCAAAGTAGGGGTGGTCGCCGGGATTGAGACGATTGCAGAAAAAATCTTCAATTGCCCGCCCTCCATAACGCCCAGGCGGCAGGCTGATGTTGTGAATGACCAGCAAAGAAATGCCAGCGTCATCCGGGCGCACGCCGAAATTGGGCGACGGACACCACCGGGCGTCAGCAAACCTTCCGGTGTGCTCAAGGTAGTCAGAGAAAGCTTTCGATGAGGGTTTGGTCGTGTTCAATGTGGATCCACAAGGCCCGGGCAACCTCAGTGTTAGCAGGTTGAGAGTGCAAACGCGGCCATTATCGGCCGGTTCCTTATTATATTTTGCCTGTGATTGAAGCACAAAGACCCCGCCCACGCTAGCCCAGGACCCAATGCCAAGGCTGTCGCAGCCGGAGTTTATCTCCGATTAATCTTTTCGACTGAGCCGAAGATTATCAATAATGGATTCAAGCGCCCGATCGAAGATGAGGCCGTCATCCAGCATGCTTAACTCGCCCGTCGCTAACGCTTTTGCCACTGTTTCCCGCTGATATTCGGCGACTTTGGCACCGTTACGATTGACGAAGATATACTTGCCCGTGGCTTTGATGAATGCCGCCAGTTTGCATCGGACCTTCTGGTCGCCGGTCATCAATTCAATCCATGACCCCACTCGCATTTTATCTGCCAGCTCAAGCCATTGCGGCTCGACGCCGGGCGCCGAATGTTCGGAGCCAGCCGACGAGGGCAATGTCCCGGACACGGTGTCGTTGACCGGGGCTTGCCCTTCTGGCTGGACAGGTACCGCAGGCTCAGGTTGCCTTGCTTTACCTGTCAGATCATCCTGCCCACCATTGTTAGAGGAGGTTTGCGGTGCAGCGGAGATGGCGCCCTGTGCAGAGGGAGTTGATGGCTGAGGCGCTTCTTTCCGGTATGAAACCAGCTGCTGCATCACGTCCACATGAGCGAGCTCCAGATCCCGAACCACCGAATCTATTGCAAACGGATCCCATGCAATGCTCTGCAGCGAGCTGCGAAGGGTATCAACAATATTCGGAATCGCCCGCAGCAATTCGCCCCGTGTCTGATCGGTTGTCGGCCGCGGATCGACACTCCAAACCAAGCGTCTAGTGAATTCGGTTACCTGTGACCAAAGCGCACTTTCCGCGCCTTCGCGCAACAAAACCCACTGTAAATATTTACGCCAGGGTTCCCGCAGCATCGCGGCTACCGGCGCGGGCACCTGATAATCTGCCATCACTCCGGTCAGCATGGCATCAACGGATTCGCGGGCGCCGTCCTGGCGCGCCCTGCCCTCTTCGGCGTCGCGAAGGCGCTGTTCGACCAATTCTCGACGTCGGCGATCCAGGTCCATAAAGTGACTGAAATCTTTCAGCAACTCGGCAAACAGCTCGACGTTGTCAGTAAACTCCGTCAGCAGGCGATCCACGACAGATTCGATTTTTTCTCGTAGTGGGTCCCGCTGACCCTCCGGCTTCTCATTCCAGCCTATTCCGGCCATCGCAAGTTCATTGAGCAGTTTTCGGGCCGGATGCCCTCCGCGGTTAAAAAAGCTACGATCACACAGCGCGACCTTGAGCACCGGGATTTGCAGCCGTCCGATCAATGCCTTCATCGTCGCCGGAAGCTGCCGGTCCTCCAGAATGAAATCAAACAGCATAGTGACCAGATTGATAACATCGTTGTCGATCTGCTGGACTGAGTAAACCTCGCCAGAATCCGGCTTTAAAACCAGACGCAATTGGGCCGACAAGGACACAATACCTGCCCCGCCCGTATTTGCGCCCGGCGCCTGAATCTGCCCCAGTCTTGCCATCAGGCTGCGGGTGTCGAGCAGCCGTCCACCGGCGCCTTGCGTGCGGAGAACTCCGTCAGAGGCGTCTTGGTGCAACAGCGCGCTCAGCTCAGAAAAGGTCGCGTCGCCGCCGGTCACCGGATTCCCGTCATAACCGTAGCCATTCTCGGAGTCTGCTCCCGAATCGACCCTCGGTGGTACCGCCCGGCGAGATGCCTTGTTCCCGGCTCGCTGGCCGCTGGCGCCGCGCGTCGCCTGAGTATGCGTAAGGTCTGGCAAAACGCCCTCAGAGATCAATAACTTGTTGGCATCGTCATAAAGAACTTCGAGACTGCCAACCAGCAGCTTGTCAAACAGTTTAAGTACCACCAACTTGGCGCGGATATCCACGTCAAGGTCACCGCTGGCTTCCGCCAATGCCGTGCAAATCACTTCTGGACTCAATGGCATCTGCCGGTCACTCAGCCGGATACCAGGTACCAAGTGAGATACCCGCGCAAACAACAAGGCAATTGAGTCCACATGCAAACCGCGCAGCTTGGTCATCAAATTGTCGATGGCCACTTTTTGTTCCAGGTCAGCGTGGCCCACCAATGTCAGCGAGTCCTGGTCGATATCCTCCAGGGCCTGACTGCCGGGCTGTGGGTCAAATCGGCCAAGCTCGTTGAACGCGCGACTCACCCCCTGCAATACGGAGAGCGACATGTGTTTGCGTCGTAACCGGAGTTCTCTCATTGCGTCGAAATAGGCGGTTTGCTCCTTATTCGAATCCGCACGGTCGGCCATTTTGAACAAAGCGTCATCCGAGCCATCGAAAAACTCGGTAAGGAGCTTTTTGAGTGACTGACTGGATACGTCTCGCAATCGAACCAGAGAAGCAGGCATATTGAACCGGTCATGGCCCTGCTTGCTGGTGAGATTGACGACTTTGTTGTCCTGAGCCATAAAGGCTTTCTCCGGTTTTGCGTTGATTCGCGCGTTGTTGCTTCATCATAGGCGCTCGACACGTCATCTTGTGTCAGGAATTGTCACCTTTTGTGATACCCGGAACCCGTTCACATTTATACCGTCAAGCCCTCGTCATTATGGACGATGAAGCGGATTAACAACCCACAAAGCCAGTCATCGAAGCGAAAACCCGACGCTCAGCGTCAGTTTTGTTACAAACAAGTGCCTGACACCGGATTGGGTTGGCTCTGGTCCGTTTGAGGCTATAGAATCGGTGTCCTTTTTCAGCCGTCAGCCAGAGCACACAGTTATGATTAAACCCCTTGCAGAACCATTACGACAGGCGCGGATAGAAAGTGTCGCCCTGAGTTTGAGAGAGGACATTGGCGACGGCGATATTACGGCAGCACTAATACCTGCAGGTAAAGAAACAACCGGACAGGTCATTACCCGTCAGCCCGCCGTGATCGCTGGCAAAGCCTGGGTAGATGAAGTTTTTCGACAGGTTGACCCAACGGTGACGCTGAACTGGAAGGTAGCGGATGGCGAGTCCGCTCAGCCGAATCAAGTGCTGTTCACATGCAAAGGCAAGGCCCGCAGCCTGCTCACCTCGGAACGAGCCGCTCTGAACTGGCTGCAAACGCTATCCGGCGTGGCAACCCGTTGCTCGCAGTACGCCCACCTGGTTGAGCACACGTCGGTTAAACTGCTTGATACCCGCAAGACACTGCCAGGATTGAGGCTTGCGCAGAAATACGCCGTCACATGTGGCGGCTGTTACAATCACCGCCTCGGGCTCTACGATGCCTTTCTGATCAAGGAAAACCACATTGCAGCCTGCGGCTCCATTGCTCTTGCCGTGGCGGCAGCCAGAAAGCTGGCGCCCGGACGTCCGGTAGAAGTGGAGACCGAGAATCTTGACGAACTGAATCAGGCGCTGGCGGCCCAAGCCGACATAATAATGCTCGACGAATTTTCTTTGAGTGACATGCGGACCGCCGTTGTGCTGGCTAAAGGCGTGTCTAAACTGGAAGCGTCCGGTGGTATCAATGAAAAAACACTGGTTGCTGTCGCGGAAACCGGTGTTGATTATATTTCGATTGGCACTTTGACCAAAGATTTGACAGCGATCGACTTGTCCATGCGACTGAGCGAACTTGTCTAAGCTCCCCGCAATGGTAAGCCCGGCATTCCGGCCGCGCTCAGAAAACCACGTGTTCGTTATGGAACAGAGGCAACACCGCATGACAGGCAAGGATACCCGTGAAAACCACTGAGCATCAGCGATCTCCTTTGTCTTGGTTCGCGACAATCGGCCATTGGGCGGTATTTATCGCGCTTGGCACCCTAAGCGCATTGTTTGTTACGCCCGGATCCAATATACCGGCCTTATGGTTGGCATCCGGTTATGGCCTGGCGCTGCTACTGCACGCGGGCCCTCAGGCAATGGTCACGACCATTATTGGGACACTGTTGGCAGTGATTGCCCAGGTCGTACTAATTCCTGCTGCTGCGAACCCAACTGGCCTATTATCGCTGTTGGCACTTTTTGCCTACGGCATTATCACACCCCTGATAACCTGGTGGACTTATCACAAGGCATCCAGGCACTCATTGCCTTTGGTCAGCTATGTGGCGTTCCTCTGGCTGCTAGGGACACTGATTCTGGCGTCTGTACTGGCAACACTGCCCCTGTTACTGGCCGCATTCCTGGGACCGGCGTCTGCTGCAGCGTCCGACACGCTGTTGCTTCAAGGCGCCTTTGGCGCTTTTCTTGGCAGCCTGATTATCGCCCCGACGGTGTTGGCTCTGGCAAGAAAACCGTCGCCAAGGCAACTATTTTGGCGCCCTCTGGAGTGGCTTGCCTGGGTGTGTGGACTCGCCTTTGTGGTCGCCATGGCAGCCCATCAACCCACCCAAACACTCTTCTTACTACTGCCCCTGATGACCTGGGCCGCCACCCGCTTTTCGCTGCCAGGCGCCATGTTGGCCATCGGTGTTGCCGGCCTGAGTGGACTGATCTGCTCGATCATGTCATTACCCGCGGGTGACGCCGATAGCCGCTACCTGCTGTCAGAAACCCTGATCGCGATGATGGTGGCAGCGTCCTGTTATGTCCGCGTGTTACTGGAGGACCGTGAGCGGATTGAAAATGGGCTGGAAGCCGAGGTGGAGGAACGAACCCGCGAATTGCAGCTCACGAATTACGAATTAAAGGACGAAATATTTGTCCGCCAGCAGGCCGAGAAGTCATTCCGCCGCTCCTCTCGCCACTACCGGGCTCTGTTCGAAACAGCCGGCAATCCAATCATTGTTATTGACGATAAGATCAAGGTCCGTCAGTGGAACGGTGCAGCCGAGGCTTTATTCGGCTATAGCCGTGACGAAGCCGTTGGCCGCAGCTTAACCGACACGTTTATTCCTTCAACACAAAAGGATGAACTGACCTGGAAAATTCTCAAGGTGCTCAACACAGGTCTGACCCAAGATACCATTGAGACAGAAATCCGCGACTACAGTGGCAGCACCCACATTATTCTCTGGAACCTGAACCGGCTCCATGAAGACGAAGATGACGGTCGGGCTCAGATGATTTTGATCGGCCAGGACATATCGGAAATCAGACGCACCCAAGACCAGTTGCATTACTTGGCGCATTACGATGTCCTGACGGATACCGCCAATCGTCGTCTGTTCGAGGATCGTTGCCGCCGTGCCATCACCAGTTCACTGCGGCATGGTCACCATTGCGCCCTGATTGGACTGGATATTGATCACTTTAAACGGGTCAACGACACCCTTGGTCACGACGCTGGCGACCGACTGCTTCAGGAACTGGCCCGCCGACTCAGGAACAGCTTACGGGAAGAAGATACCATCGCCCGCCTGGGCGGTGACGAATTCGCGGTACTGTTGAATCAGGTTAACGGAGCCGAAGGCTGCGATAAGGTCGCGCGGGCATTACTGGATGCCATAACCCAACCGATCGAGGTGCCGGGCGGCGAGCTGGTGATCACATCCAGTATTGGCATAACGTTGGCGCCGGAAGATGGCAACACTTACGAGGATCTGCTGAAGAATGCCGATATGGCCATGTATCGAGCCAAAAAAGCGGGCCGCAACAACATCCAATTCTTCTCCAGCGATATGAATATTGAGATGCAGCGCCAAATGACGCTCGAGCGCGAGTTACGGGAAGGCATCAAAATGGGTCAGATGGAACTGCACTACCAACCCATTCTCTGCGTGAAAACCGGACGCATCTCTGGGCTCGAAGCGCTCCTGCGCTGGAACCATCCCACCAAAGGCCTGCTGTCGCCCCAGGACTTCATCGACGTCGCAGAACAAACCGGCCATCTCCAGACTCTTGGCGAGTGGGTATGCCACAACGCCTGCCTTCAGGCTCGCGCGATCCAGACCATGAGCGGCTCCCCGATCACGATCAACATCAATCTATCCTCTCGCCAATACAATCACCCCAGACTGGCCGACCAACTCGATCGGATCATTAATGAGACCCGAATCGACCCGGCGCTGCTGCTGATTGAAATCGACGAGCGCACACTCTCCGACCGTCTGGATGAAACCGCCAAAACCTTACAACGACTCAAACAGCTAGGGTTGGGGCTGGTACTGGACCGATTTGGCAGCGGCCTATCCTCACTAAGGCTACTCCGGGACCTGCCGTTCGACCAGGTCAAGATTGATCAGCATTTACTGCACCACGCACCTTATGAGGAAAATACCGGCGCCATCGTTCACACCCTGATCAACCTGGCCAGACAATTGTCACTGACCGTTGTGGCGGCAGGCATAGAAACGGCTGATCAGGATTCGTTCCTGAGAAAGGCCGGCTGCCACTTGGCACAAGGTCACCGCTTCTGCCCCGCGGTATCCAGTGAGGAACTCGCAAGTCTGTTCCATCGACTTAAGGGTGGCCACTCATTGCTGCCGGCGGACCAGTATACTTTGCCCCTACCGGGTGACGCGTCTTTCGGCCACGACGCCTGAGTCCTGTCATGAGCCCAAGACACACAAGGGCGTTGAGTCCGGCCCTACTTGCCTGACAGCAGGCGATCCATAAGCTTAAGCTCCTGCACCAGGGCCCCACCAGAGTGCCTCCGTGCCTGAAAATACTCTTCGGCCATCGGTGCCATACCAGACACCTGAGGCAGTGTACGACCCTGTTCAACCAGCACCTTCATCTTGGGCAGAAAAATGAACTGAAGCCATTCGGTGAATTCCAGTGTATCGACACAGAACGGCTTATCGCTCTGCAATGCCGAGGGCATCGGGGTCTCCGTGGCCCAGACCGATAAACGCCTCAATTCGGCCTCGATACGAAGCAAACTGTCAGCGACTTCATCGACATTCTGCATGGCATGTCTCCGTTCCAATAACATTCCCACAGAGTTCAGACCAGTGGCGCCAACTGCACGGTTTCCCCCTGAAGGTGACGGAATAGGTCAACATACTGCTGTGTCAGCGTGTGTTTAGGCGCAAAGTGAATCAATGGCTGGCCCGCCTGGTGGGACTCCTTCATTTTGACGGAACTCGACAAACGCACAGGCAATACCGGCAAGCCTTCTTCAATCAACTCAAGCACCAACTGGCGAGGCAGCGATGCGCGGGCCTGAAACTGGTTCGCGATGATCCCTTCTACCGCCAGGTTCTCGTTGTGGTCTTCCTGCAAGTCGCGAATTTCGTTCAACAGGCTATACAGCGCCTGTCTGGAAAAGTCGTCACAATCGAAGGGAATCAGGCAGCGTTCGGCAGCGATAAGCGCAGAACGAGTGTAAAAGTTGAGCGCCGGTGCGGTATCGATATAAATTTCATCGAAATTCTCACCCAGTTTCTTAAGCGCTTCACGCAATTTGTAAATCTTGTGCTTCGCCTCAAGCTTACGCTCAAGGAAGTCCAGCTCCGGGCTGGAAGGCAACACAAACAAATTATCGAAGGGTGAGGCATGCACAAATTCGTCTGGTCGACGATTGAACACGGTGAACGCCACGGTTTGTTCCAACAGGTCAGCAACCGTGTCACGCAACGCACTGGCAGGCTTGCCCAACAAGTAGTGGGTAGAATTACCTTGTGGATCAAGATCAACGACAAGGGTCCGGTTACCACGAGCCGCGCTGATTGCGGCCAGATTGCACGTGATGCTGGATTTTCCAACACCGCCTTTCTGATTGAATACCACTCGTCTCATATCGCCCTCTGGCTTTCCAGTCCTGAAAATATCTTGCACGCACCCATGCGAATTGTCGCCAAGGACGCATTACCAGGCCATTACCGACTTCACGAACGGAATGGTTAGTTTTCGTTGTTCCCGTAACGAGTTCTCATCCAGCCTGTCGAGTATGGCCAACAGTGCGCCCAGCTTTCGAGGCGCTCGCCTCATAATGAATGTCGCTACATCATCACTCACCAACAAGCCCCGCTTCTCGGCCCGCGCACGCAATATTTTCAGCCGGTCATCGTCACGATAAATTCCCAGTTGAAGCAGCATGCCATGCTGCAACCGCGACACCAGATCTTCAAGTTCCAGACTACACGACCCAGGCGTCTCCCGAAGACTGATGATCAACGAGTGCCCACGGTCCAGTACACGATTGTACAGATGGAATACGGCTTCTTCCCAGTCTGGCCGACCTGCAATAAGATCGAGATCGTCCAGGCCGACCAGTGAGGGGTATTCGAGACCGTCGAGCGAATCGGGGCCGAAGCGCAGCAACTCCTCCAAGCTCAAGCAAACAGCAACATCGCCTTGATGCTCGACCTGATGGCAAGCTGCCTGGAGCAGGTGGCTTTTGCCGGTATCTTCATCCCCACACAGCAGCACCACGGGCTGCACCCGAGTGCGACACAATTCAGCCAGCCGGATGGCTGCGGTCGCATTCCGGTCGCCGTGAAAGTTATCAAATTGGGCGTCGTCACTCAGACGTACGCCCAGGGTTAGCTGCGGGCTGGTCATCCCTGCTTTGAGCGCCATGCTCGTCCCGTCCAAGTGATCACATAATGCAACCCGCTGACAATGGCTGAAACGGCCACCAGGTCAATGCCCAACGGCAACACCCAAGGTTTCATCGGCAGCCCTGCAAGTAACATCACGATTGCCAGCACCACGACAATCTGAATCAGTGTGTTCAACTTACCCAGCAGGCTGGGTTGCAGTTCAAAGCGACCGACACCGTAATGGAAGGCCAGCCCACCCACAACAATCAGAAGGTCCCGCCCCAACACCACGAGGAAAAGCCAGCCAGGGAGGACACCCGTCCAGGTCAGCATCAGGTAAGCGGTTATCAGTAACGCCTTATCCGCCAACGGATCGGCAATGGCTCCCAACCGTGACCGCCAATTGAACTGGCGCGCCAGGAAGCCATCAAAGCCGTCGGTAAGGGCAGCGGCAAAAAATACCAGCAATGCTAAGCGATACTGAGCTTCCAGCAAGGCCATGGCGAACGGAATAATCAGCAGCACCCTCAAAAAGGTCAGTGCATTGGGAATCCAGCGCCATTGCTCTGCCATGCTTATAACTCCGCTCCAGTCGCCAGCAAATTAATTTGAGGGTGCACCCGTTTGGATAACCGAGCTGCCTTGCCACCGATATTTCAAGGTCGGATAGAGAGATTCGAAGGTTTGCTCCGCCAGCTCTTGGTCTTGTTCAATATCAAGAGGTCGATATTCGAACAAGGTGCCTTCGTTGGTTGCTGGCGCCTCGGATACTTCACCATCCGGCATGCCGCTCGGCGTTGCCGCAACCGAGCCTGCGGCCGGTTGAATGGCTGACTGGGTGCCCTCCGAACCGTTACCGGGATCATTTGGTTTTGTTGGTTCTGTTGACGCAGCCACTTCCACAAAGCGCTGATCCAGTGCGATGTATTGCTCGACCTGTGATAGCTCGCCTGAAAACGCCACCTGAACCATCATCTGATTGGCGGTCACGCGCACCGGGAACGCTCCCAATACCGGAGTCATTTTAGTCAGGGCAGCCTTAACCTCGGCGTAATCTTGCAGGGATTGTACTTCGTCGACCAGGATCTCCACCGTCGCGGAGTCTGCCACTTGGCCCGCCGCGACAGCATACCGGCCTGCCAGCATATCCGCCCAGGCACCCACAATAGCCCGAGCCAACTGTTCCTGACTGGTGGCTGAAACCGTTTCATCGCCAGTGCTAAAACCGTTACCCTCAAGCCGCCAAGCCGCCTCCCACTGATCACCACGCCGACTGATTTTAACCACGGTCAGCAGGTCATGGCCAATGTCCGCCGAAGCCTGTTTTACAGGCTCCATAAATTGCCCCCAGACCTCGGATAAAGTGCGGCGATCGTTGCCACCCTTGATCGGCGGCAGGGTCAAAGGAAGGCCGCGATCCGCCGCTGCGCGAGCGAAAATCACACCCCAGTCCCGGGTGCCTCCCGTGGACTGCTGAGCCGCCTGACGACTCACTAACTGTCGGCCTCCACGGTCTTCCACCGCAATCCAGGCCAGCGTGAGTGGCCGGTTCGCACCCCACACAGGTGCGTCAATCGACGCCAGGGCACGATTGACCCCAACGGCACCAAACGACATGGCCAACTGATCCTGGCCCCCAGCTTCCTGCGCCCGCAGAAACTGATAAGACAGCACCAGCCTTTGAGCATCAGCCAGAAGCGCTTGAGCGCCTTCGCGATTCAGCAACTCACTGTCGCCAGAGACCCGCAACATTACCTGCTGAAGACCGCTGGCATAACCTTGCTTCAGGTCATCGGGTGCCGAACTGGCAACAGGAACCTGCGCGGCATAGAGTCCCTCGACCGTTACGGCCATTGCCGGAGCGCAGGCTCCAGACAGGACTACAAACACCACCAGAGCTATTTTTCGTTTCAGTCGAGCTGTCATTAACTTGGACCACCCTGCAATTCGCTGGAATGGCGCATAGGATACACCAAGGCCCTGACGCTGAGTAGCCGACCGGCCGATTGGGCATCGCATAATGACAGTTTGGTAAGCTCCGCCAATGGCCACGACTATGGGAACCGCCAATTGCATTTGGAGCGCCCTTCCGCACCTGTTAAAATCCTGCGCTTATCTACTTGGCCAAGGCGGTTAACCATACCATGAGCGAACAGAAACCCTCCCTCACGTATCGCGATGCGGGTGTCGATATCGATGCTGGCAACGAACTCGTGAATCGAATTAAGACCACCGCAGCCCGAACGCGACGCCCTGAGGTGTTGGGCGGCCTGGGGGGATTTGGCGCTATGGTATCCATTCCCACTGGCTACAAAGAGCCGGTGTTGGTCTCCGGCACCGACGGGGTGGGCACCAAACTCCGACTTGCCATGCAACTCGGCAAGCACGACACCATTGGCATTGATTTGGTCGCCATGTGTGTCAACGACCTGATTGTGGGCGGAGCTGAGCCGCTGTTCTTCCTCGACTATTACGCCACGGGTAAGTTGAATGTTGATATCGCCGCGAAAGTTGTGGATGGCATCGGCACTGGCTGTGAGCTGTCTGGCTGCGCATTGGTGGGCGGTGAGACCGCTGAAATGCCCGGCATGTACGAAGGCGATGATTACGATCTTGCAGGTTTTTGCGTTGGCGTGGCTGAACGCAGCAACATAATCGATGGCAACCGCGTGCAATCCGGCGACGCATTGATCGCTATTGGCTCGTCTGGCCCCCACTCGAACGGCTACTCACTGATCCGTAAGATTCTTGACGTCAGCCAAGCTGACCTTGATCAGCCGATTGGTGATGCCACGCTGGCCGAGGCATTGCTGGAACCGACGAGAATCTATGTCAAAAACATTCTCCAACTGATTAAAACAGTGGATGTTCGCGCGCTCTCTCACATCACTGGCGGCGGCCTGCCGGAGAACATTCCCCGGGTGCTGCCCAAGGGCTCCTGTGCGGCGATCGATACTCTAAGCTGGAAACTGCCCGACGTTTTTGAATGGCTGAAACAAGCTGGCGGCGTTGCCGATACTGAAATGTACCGCACCTTCAATTGCGGCATTGGCATGGTCGTCTGTGTGCCTGAGGAGCAAGTATCCCTTGCCCTTGATACGCTCAACGCATTAAACGAAAACGCCTGGCTCGTTGGCGCCATTGAGAGCCTGCCGGATCAAACGGCGGATGCAGAGGTGCGCTATGCGCCGGGACTGATCAAGGCATGCTGAGTCAGGACATTACAGCGCCGCGCATTGTCGTTCTGGCCTCGGGTAATGGCAGCAATCTTCAAACCCTGATTGAAGCCACCCGAAGGCCGGAGTTCCCGGGCAGCGTTGTTGCGGTTGGCTGCAACCGCCCCCACGCCTTTGCTCTGGAGCGCGCAGCCCAGGCGGGAATAGAAACGTTTGTGGTGGACCACACCCAATTCGACTCACGGGCTGAATTTGATACAGCCTTGCGAGCGGAGATTGACCGCCACACGCCCAATCTGTTGGTCCTGGCCGGATTCATGCGCATTCTGACCACGGAGTTTGTGCGCACTTATCACGGCATCATGCTCAACATACACCCGTCTTTGCTACCGAAATACCCGGGGTTGAACACGCATCAGCGAGCACTTGATGCTGGCGATGACATACACGGCGTGTCGATACATTTCGTCACGGAAGACCTTGACGGTGGCCCCGTGATAGCCCAGGCGGAGGTACTGGTGGCCCCGGGGGATACAGCAGACTCGTTGGCAGACAAGGTGCGTGAGAAAGAACATCTCCTTTACCCCATTGTTGTGCGGTGGTTCTGTGAAGGCCGCCTGCAGCTGTCGGGCGACACGGTGCAGTTTGACGGCGAGCCAATGCCCCGGCCGTTTTACCTGAAGGACTGACCAACGCACTTGGAGGCCCCCGTCTCGCATTACCGAAGCGTCATGCCGATACATGCATCGGCAGGCTACACTCACTAGCGATAATGGCACCCAAGGTCACTTGCGACGAGGAAGCTACATGACGGCACGCCCGAAATCACACCGGTGGCTATGCGCCTCCATGTTACTGACCCTGGCATGGGCGCCCACCCTGATCCGGGCCCACACAGATTCCGACTCCGGGCGGGACGGGACTGAAAGCCAGAAAGCGCTGCCATTACCGGCCTTAACGGAGGCGGCGGCAGAGCGCGCTCCTGCCACGCCAGATAATACTGCCACCATCACCCTGCATTCCGCTCAATCCTCCTACAGCGCCGCCATTGACAAAGGGCTCGCCATCAACGGCAGTGCAAAGCGCATCTTGCAGCCGCAACCGGATGGAACCTGGCTGTATCAGTTCAAAGTCGACTCTTTCATTGCAGATATTGACGAGTCAGTTCGGTTTCGCTGGCAGGACAACCGGGTGATTCCGCTGAAGTATCGGTACAAGCTGTCGGGTTTCATGATTAAAGATCGGGAGCGGGCCATAAACTATGACTGGAACACTATGACCGCCAGCGGTCATTATCGTGGTAAGGCATTTAAAATGGACCTCAAACCAGGGGCGCTCGACCCTTTGGGTTATCAACTGCAGCTCATGCAGGACATCAAGGCGGGCAAAACCAGCGTCCACTACAGCGTGACCGACAAAGGAAGCTATGACGAAGACCGATTTGCCGTTCTCGGAGAGGAAGTGCTGACCACCAGACTGGGCCAACAGCGGACAATTAAAGCGGAAAAAGTCCGAGATCCGGACAGCAAGCGGACAACTCTACTGTGGTTTGCGCCGGAACTGGATTACCTACTGGTCCGATTGGTGCAGACGGAAACCGATGGCACCCGTTATGAAATTAACGTCAGAGATGCCGATATTCGTTAGGTAAGCCCAGATCCCCCATACAGGTTTGTCAAACCATCAGGGTTTGGCCTCGTCCCAGACCCGGCCGACTTCGTCCGCAATAATCCTCAGGCCTTCTGCCACACGGTCGTCGTCCTGCGAATAGGTGATCCTGAGACACTCGTGACGGTGCTGCCAGTCATCGTCTGGCAGGCCCGGAAAGAAATAGTGACCGGAGACCACCAACACTCCACGCGCTTTTAATCTCTGATAGAGCGCCAGGCTGGTGATCGGCAGGTCCGGAAACCAGAGCCATAAAAACATGGCGCCTTCCGGCTTATGCGCATACCAGCGACATCGATCCCCCATGGCCTCGGTGAACACCGACACGGCCCGTTCCATCTTGGCTTTGTAAAACGGACACACGACGTCCCGACTGAGCGAGAGTATGTCACCGCTTTGAACCAGAGGTTGGGCCAGCATCGCCCCGAAGCTGCCGGTGGCCAGGTTCATGATCGCATTAATGCTGGACAACGCTTTAATGATAGGCGCGTCGGCGATCACGATGCCCGTGCGTGCGGCAGGCAACCCCAGCTTGGACAGGCTCAGGCACAAAATGATCTGTTGGTTCCAGTGCGGCTCTGCGTCGACAAACAACAGGCTGGGAAACGGAGTGCCATAGGCACCGTCGACAATCAATGGAATATCGTGAGACCGGGCCAATGCCTCCAGGCGCGCCATTTCTTCATCTGTCACGACATTGCCCGTGGGGTTGGTTGGGCGTGACACACAAATAGCCCCTGTCTCACCGGTTACCTCGAGTGCATCGAAATCGACTCGATATTTAAACTCATGGGCGCCGGTAAAGGATATATCCGGCCGCACCGCCCGAAACAGGTCCGCGCTCAGGCCAGCATCGGCATAGCCAATATACTCGGGCGCCAACGGAAGGAGAATGTGCTTGTGGTCGCCTTGCCCATAGTCCCCGCCGAACATATTGAACAACATAAAAAACGCCGCTTGGCTGCCATTCGTCAACGCCACGTTCTCGGGCGTCAGACCCCAATCGTATTCCGCATTGAGCAGTTCAACCAGGGAAGCGATAAACTGCTTTTCACCTTGCGGGGGATCGTAGATACCAACCAGACGACGGGTCGCGTCAGCATCACGGCTAATGTTGCCCAATATGGTTTGCAGTCGCGCCTGAACTTCCGGGATATGTCCGGGATTGCCGCCGCCCATCATGATCATGTCGTTGCCGGAAGACAGGGCGTTGCCGAGATCGTCCATCAACGAAGTGATACCGGATTCAGCGGTAAACTTGTGGCCAAAAGCGGAAAGTTTCATGGGTTAACCATTGTTGTTTGACTGCATCGCGATTGAAAGCGCGGCCGAGCCCTTATTACGGAGTTACCGGATCACGTAGTTACCAGGTCACAGAGTGACCGGAACACGCCGTTCCGACGTCCCCCAGCACACGGTGCACCTCGGCCAGCTTTGTGCTCCGGCCCAGCGCCCGCTTCGGTCGAGCCTCTTTCGGCTTCAGCGCTGTCGGACCTGGCTCTAACCGCAGCCTTATGTCTCAATAAGGTCGTGCTTAGTCAAAATGGCGCGGCTGGAAGGATTCGAACCTCCGACCACCTGGTTCGAAGCCAGGTGCTCTATCCAGCTGAGCTACAGCCGCAAATTTGATGGATGACTATCAGTTTAGTCGGAATCAGTCATTGAGCGATATGCCCAGGTTGCTGATACCCTCGTTGCCCGCTCGTGCCTTCATATTGGCGACAAACTGTTCCGTCGGGGTTCGTTGACGCTTCATGGACAGCAACATATCCCGTTGAAAAGCCTTGTCGATTTTCATCAATTCGTGCTGATCCAGCAACTTGACCAACTCATCGTCTTCCAGCTCTTCACCTTCAGTGACTTCAATAAAGTTCATCACCGTGCCCATGGCCCATTGAGAAGCCTCGGACGCGCGGTGGCGATCGGGGTTGAGGCGGTTCAGCAACGCCTGCTCCAACAGACGGCAAAAATCGAACGCCGGGTACACGCCGTACATGTCGTATTCATCCACATCCGGAGACAAACTTTCAAGTTTTGCCAGCATCTGGGGCAACGCAGCTTCTGTCGTTTGCTCTTGCAGAGTATCCCACGCCAAATCCAGAAGGTGGCGCATTTTTGCGCCGCTTTTCATTCCAATGGCGTCAGAAAACAGAGCGTAATTGGGAAAAGCCCGTTCGGCAAGTGCCAGCAGGAAGGCACACTCTCGCCAGCCCTGCAATTGCTCGACCGCTTTAAAAAATTGATTGGCGTTCAAACCAACCCTCCTTGCCCTGTGAATAACCAGAAGTCGAGTACACGACTATGTGCGAGGCAGCGTTACCCCAGTCTGTCCCAGGTATTTTCCACCCCGATCCTTGTAACTGGTCTCACAGACTTCATCGGATTCGAAGAACAACATCTGCGCTACGCCTTCATTGGCGTATATTTTCGCCGGCAAATTGGTGGTGTTGGAGAACTCTAACGTGACCTGACCTTCCCACTCCGGCTCCAACGGCGTGACGTTTACAATGATGCCACACCGTGCGTAAGTGGATTTGCCCAGGCAAATCGTGAGAACACTGCGTGGAATTCGAAAATACTCCACTGTGCGAGCGAGAGCGAACGAATTCGGGGGAATGATACAGACATCGCTGGTGATGTTGACGAAGCTGTTGTCGTCGAAATTTTTTGGGTCCACCGTGGCGGAATGCACATTGGTGAAAATTTTGAACTCATTGCTGCACCGTACATCGTAGCCATAGCTGGACGTACCGTAGGATATGACCCGGCCCTTGGAGGATTCTCGAACCTGGCCGCTCTCAAACGGCTCGATCATGGCGTGATCCTGTGCCATACGACGGATCCACTTGTCGGATTTTATGCTCATTTGTGCAGTCTCATCATGAATTCAAAGAGGTGTCCCGAATGGGGGACGCGTATCTTAACGCCAGCGCACATCGAACACAAAACAGCCGTGCACATTCCACTCAGCCCACCCCGACACCGCTGACTGCAAGTCTCCTTCAATACGGCCAGCAAGGCCTGTTTCGTTGACTCTGGCGTTCTGGTCTAGACTGACAACATCAGGCGCCTGTTTTTACGGGCGACAATGGCGATGAACATCCGCCGGCGTCGCAATCCGAGCAGTCAGACAGTGCCTTTTTCTAAAAGGATTCCGATGGTGATGCCAAATAACGTACGAGCACCTTCCAAAGCCCTGTTTATCACAGAACCCAGCCGATCGATGACGGAGTTTGGCTTACTCCCGCTGGGCCTTCCACTGATACTGGCGGCCCCACGGGGCGACGGTCATCCCGTGATGGTTTTTCCTGGCATGGCGGCGAGCGATTTGTCCACGATCACTCTGCGTACGGTGCTTGCCAATAAGGGCTACCGAGTTTATGGCTGGGACCAGGGCCGCAACTATGGTTCTGAGGAGTTGATGGACCCACTGCTAAGCCGGTTGTCGTGGATCCGGCAAAAACACGGTGCGACGGTGAGCCTGGTGGGCTGGAGTTTGGGCGGCATCTATGCCCGCGAACTGGCCAAGCTCGCCCCGCATGATGTCCGGTGTGTGGTTACCCTGGGCAGCCCCTTCAAGGGGCCCTCCAAGGCCTCCAACGTTTGGCGCATCTACGAAATTTTGAGTCGCAACAAGGTTCAAGATGACGCCGACCCGCGGTTTTCGGTTACCCCGCCAGTGCCCACCACCGCCATCTTCAGCCGCAGCGATGGCATTGTGGCCTGGCAATCCTGTGCCGAGAAGCCGGGGCCCAAGGTTGAGAGCATTGAGGTGGTGGGCAGCCACGTAGGCCTCGGCCACAATGCGTTATCACTCTACGCCATCGCTGACCGCCTGGCTCAGCCGGAACACAGCTGGGCCCCCTTTTCGCCCCGTGGGGTCCGACGCTGGCTCTATCGCAACCCCTGGCGAGACGGCGAGTCCCGCAACGCAGTAGAAGGACAGGTTTGATGCAGCAACTGAGCGGTCTTGACACAACATTCCTGAATATTGAAAGCAATGCGTGCCCCATGCACGTGGGTGGACTGGTCATTTTGGAGCCACCTACCCCCAAACCGGAAGACGGTGGTTTTGGGCAGATATTCAGACATATTGAAAGCCGCCTTGACCTGATCCCCCCACTGAGACGACGACTGGTCAGTTCACCACTGGGTCTGGACCACCCCTACTGGATCGAAGACCCGGATTTCGATCTGGTGCACCATATCAAGCATCGTGCCCTGCCAAGTCCGGGCGACAATGGCAAACTCACCGACCTGGTGTGCGAACTCGCCAGTACCCGGCTGGATAGAAATCTGCCATTGTGGCAAATAAACTTCGTTGAAGGCCTTCAGGATGGCCGGGTTGCCGTCATTACCAAGATGCACCACGCCGCCATTGATGGCATTTCCGGCGCCGAAATTCTCGGAAATTTACTCGACCTGAAGCCCCAACCCGCCTCTGTCACAGAACCGGATACCCGCTGGCGGCCGGATGCTATTCCTTCGCTTGCCAAACTTGCCGGCCTGACAACAAAATCGTTAGCCCGGCGGCCTGGAAAAGCCGTACGCCTGATCCGCGACACCTGGCCATTCCTTGTTTCCTCTGGCCATGCCTTGTGGCAGCAACGCAAACTGTCCGGAAAGTTCACCGACCTCGTTACATTGGCGCCACGCACGCGGTTTAACTGTAAGATTTCCGCCCGGCGATCATTTGCATTTGGTTCCCTGGCGCTTGATCGGGTCAAAACCGTCAAGAATGCCTTCGGCACCACCGTCAACGATGTCGTGATGGCGGTATGCGGAGCGGCTTTGAGAACGTATCTGGATGAAAAAGCCGAGTTACCTGAAAAACCGCTGGTTGCGGGCATACCCATGTCAACACGCACCGATGAGCAAAAAGGCGCTGCCGGCAATCAGGTGACCTTTCTACGGGCAACGCTGCACACCGACGAGGCGGACCCCGTTGTCAGGCTGCAGAAAATCAGCCGGGAAATGGCCATTGCCAAGGAGCGCATGCGCGCGGTACCGGCCAATCTGATGGGCGACTGGGCCCAGCTACCGGCTCCGGCCCTAATGGCTCAGGCTGCCCGCCTGTACGAAAACTTCGCCATTCAGAACTACCACACGCCAGCGTTCAATGTCGTCATTTCCAATGTGCCAGGTCCCACCGTGCCGCTGTATTTTGGTGGTCTGAAAGTCCTTGCACACTACCCGGTCAGCATCCCGTTTCATGGCGCTTCTTTTAACATCACGTTCATGAGCTATTGCGGCAACCTGGACTTCGGACTGACGGCCAATTACGAGAGCGTGCCCGACATCGAGCATTTTGCAGAACTGATGGACACCGCGCTGGCATCCCTGGTGGAGCGAGCCGAGACTGCAGCGATGGTCAGCTAGCCCGCTTGCCACACAGCACGCAATCCAGGCACCCGCGAGGCGGGTCATTACTAACTCTCGCGTCCGGTGCCCGGGGATCATGTTGACAGCCAGCCAGCGGCCGCAGACTGGCGCCGTCTGTGGCTTTCAGACCATCAGGACACGACTGCCTCAGTCGTCACTCATCGAAACACTGGGAATGGGGGAACTGAAATTGCGGGCACGCTGGGACAAGGTTGCGCCCACTCGTCGGGCAATATCCCGGTAGCGTCTTGCTACTTCCGAGTCCGGCTCCGCCACGACGGAGGGGGTTCCACTGTCGGTCTGCTCCCGAATCGTCATATGCAGGGGCAACTGGCCCAGCAACGTGGTGTCGTAGGCTTCCGCCACGCGCCCACCGCCGCCTTCGCCAAAGAGGTGTTCCTCATGACCGCAATGGCTGCAGATGTGGACGCTCATATTTTCGACCACGCCCAGCACCGGTATCTCCACTTTGCGGAACATTTCTATGCCCTTTTTGCAATCCAGCAAGGCAATGTCCTGTGGCGTGGTCACAATGACCGCGCCGGTGACAGGCACTTTTTGCGCCAACGTCAGCTGTATATCACCCGTGCCCGGTGGCATATCCACAATCAGATAATCGAGCTCATGCCAGAGAGTCTGTGTCAGCAATTGCTGCACGGCACCGCTCACCATAGGGCCGCGCCAGACCATGGGGGTTTTGTCCGTCACCAGAAACGCCATCGACATGGCGTAAATGCCGTGGGCGGGTACGGGTATAAAGTATTTGTCCTCTTGGGTATCCGGGCGCTGGCCTTCCGGAATCCCCAACATCATGCCGACACTCGGGCCGTAGATATCCGCGTCCAGGATGCCCACACGGGCCCCTTCCTGACTCAGCGCCAACGCCAGGTTGACGGCCGTGGTCGATTTGCCAACGCCACCTTTGCCAGAGGCAACGGCAATAATATTCTTCACCCCGGCGATTGATTGCAGATTGTTCTGAGCCTGATGGGCACGAATATGCTGACGGACATCAACGACTACGTCAGTCACACCGTCCACATCCTCAAGCGCGTTCCGAACGAGTTCCTTGAGCGCGCCGGCAATGCCCTGGGAGGCGTATCCCAGCTCAACCGACAACGTCACCCGCCCCTCCCCGTCTGAAGCCAGAGACTTAACCGCCCCCATCTCATAGAGGTCCTGCTCAAGGTAGGGATCACGGTACTGACGTACCGCCATTTCGAGGGCTTGCTGGGAAATTGGCGTCATGGAACTCTCCACACAGGTAAAAAAACCATTTACGGTCACGAAAATCGGGCTGGCCGGATGAAAAAAATGCGTCTGGAAGGTATCATCTGTGCCCGCTTCTGGCCATAACCATCCATGATCAAGGTTCGGACATTAACATGACGCATGCGAGCTCACTGAAACAACGCGATATCCTGGTGACCAGCGCCCTGCCCTATGCCAACGGGCCAATTCATCTCGGACACCTGCTGGAATACATTCAGACCGACATCTGGGTGCGTTATCAGAAGCTGCGAGGCCACAACTGCCACTATGTGTGTGCCGACGATGCTCATGGTACTGCCATTATGCTACGGGCAGAGCGAGAAGGCATCTCCTCCGAAGAGCTGATTGCCCGTATCAACCAGGAGCACCAGGAAGACTTCAGCGGGTTTCATATCCGCTTTGACAACTACTACACCACGCATTCCGAAGAAAACCGCACGTTCTCCAGCTACATCTATAAGCAGCTGCAGGAAAACGGTCATATTGCGACCCGCAAGATCACGCAGGCGTTCGACCCCGAGAAGAATATGTTTCTCGCCGATCGTTTTATCAAGGGCACGTGCCCCAAGTGCAAAACGGAAGACCAATACGGTGACAATTGCGAGGCCTGCGGTGCGACTTACACCCCAGCAGAGCTGATCAACCCCCGCTCGGCTGTGTCCGGTGCGACCCCGATTGAAAAAGAGTCCGAGCACTACTTCTTCCGGCTGCCTGAGTTTTCCGACTTCCTGAAAGCCTGGACACGCAGCGGCACCCTGCAGCCCCAGGTGGCCAACAAGTTGGCAGAATGGCTCGATGCCGGGCTCCAGGAGTGGGATATCAGCCGCGATGCGCCCTACTTCGGTTTCGAAATCCCCGATGCGCCGGGCAAGTACTTTTATGTCTGGCTGGACGCCCCGATCGGGTACCTGGCCAGTTTTAAAAATCTGTGTGACCGAGAAGGCATCGACTTTCATCATTTCTGGAAACCTGATTCCACTGCCGAGGTCTACCACTTTATCGGCAAGGACATCATTAACTTCCATGCCCTGTTCTGGCCCTCCATGCTCCACAGCGCCGGATACCGGACACCCAGTGCCATTTATGCCCACGGGTTTGTCACCGTCAACGGCAAGAAAATGTCCAAGTCCCGGGGCACGTTCATCATGGCAAGGACCTACCTCGACCATTTGAATCCAGAGTATCTGCGCTACTACTTTGCGGCCAAGCTCACCGGCGGCGTCGACGACATGGACCTGAACCTGGAGGATTTCGCCTTTCGCGTGAATTCAGACCTGGTCGGCAAGGTCGTCAACATTGCGAGCCGCAGTGCCGGGTTTATCACCAAACGTTTTGACGGCCAGTTGAGCCACGTCACCGAAAACGAACTGATGAAAACCTTTGTTGCGGCCGGCGATGAGATCGCTGAACTCTACGAGACCCGAGAATTCGGGCGTGCCATGCGGCGCATCATGGAGCTGGCGGATACCGCCAACCAGTATGTCAACGACGAGCAGCCCTGGGTGATCGCCAAGCAGGAAGGCCAGGACGACAAGCTCCAGGCGATCTGCACCAATGCCCTGAACATGTTTCATCTTCTGATGACCTACCTGGCACCGGTGCTGCCCAAAACGGCTGAAGCGTCAGAAGCGTTTCTGAACGCATCACTCGACTGGAATAATCGCGCCACTCGATTGGAAAACCACAGCATCCAGAAATTCAGCCCGTTGATGAGCCGGGTCGAGATGCCACAGATCGACCAGATGCTCGAGGCCTCCAGGGACGAGATGCCCGCTGCGGTGGGTGACAAGCCCGTTGAAACCCATGCCGACCCTATTGCCGATGAAATCGAATTTAGTGACTTTGCCAAAGTCGACCTCCGGGTCGCCGAAATAGTAAAAGCGGAGCATGTGGAAGGCGCGGACAAACTGTTGCGCTTGACACTGAACATTGGTGAAGGTGAGCGCAATGTCTTTGCCGGCATCAAGTCCGCTTACACGCCGGAGCAATTGCAAGGCCGCCTGACAGTGATGGTTGCGAACCTGAAACCGCGTAAGATGAAGTTTGGACTGTCGGAAGGGATGGTGTTAGCGGCGGGTCCCGGCGGCAAGGACATTTTTATCCTGTCGCCAGATTCCGGGGCAACTCCCGGCATGCGGATTATGTAGCGCGGGCAACAGCGAGCGATTATGTCTGAATACCTGCTTATTCTGGTCAGCACTATCCTGGTCAATAACTTTGTGCTGGTCCAGTTTCTCGGCTTGTGCCCCTTCATGGGGGTATCCGGGAAACTGGAGACTGCCATGGGCATGTCGCTCGCGACCACGTTTGTCCTCACTCTGGCCTCGGTTTGCAGTTACCTCGCTTACACCTACCTGCTGGAACCTTTGGGCCTGGAGTTTCTCAAAACCATTACCTTTATTCTCGTGATAGCGGTGGTGGTTCAGTTCACCGAAATGGTGGTCCGCAAAACCAGTCCGCTGCTCTATCGGGTACTCGGAATTTTTCTGCCCTTGATTACAACCAACTGCGCGGTGCTGGGGGTGGCACTGCTCAATCTCAACCGTCACAACAATTTTGTGGAGTCCGTGCTCTATGGTCTGGGGGCGGCTGGCGGCTTCTCACTGGTGCTGGTGATGTTTGCTGCCATGCGGGAGCGCATCGCGGTATCCGACGTCCCAGTGGTGTTTCGCGGCGCCTCCATTGGCCTGATTACCGCGGGGTTGATGTCACTCGCGTTCCTGGGTTTCACCGGCCTGGTCAGCGTGTAAGGGAGTGATAGCCTCATGTGGATGAACATTCTCATTGCGGTGGCCGTTCTGCTCACCATGGCGCTCATCTTCGGCGGCATCCTGGGCTATGCCGCCGAGCGATTCCGGGTTGAAGGCAACCCATTGGTTGAGCAGATCGACTCTCTGTTGCCACAAACCCAATGCGGTCAGTGTGGCTTTCCGGGCTGCCGACCGTACGCCGAATCCATCGCCCAGGGTGATGCCATCAATAAATGCCCACCGGGTGGCGAAGGCACCATCAAGGCGCTGGCCGACCTGCTGGACATTGAACCCCAGCCACTGGATGCCGAGCATGGGGTGGAGCAGGACAAGCGGGTCGCGGTCATTCGCGAAGACGAGTGCATCGGTTGCACCAAATGCATCCAGGCCTGCCCAGTCGATGCCATTCTTGGCGCCGCCAAACATATGCACACGGTAATCGAAAGCGAGTGCACCGGTTGCGACCTCTGTGTTGAGCCCTGCCCGGTAGATTGCATTGATATGGTGACCCTGGAGCCGGACATTCGGAACTGGACCTGGAGCCCACCGGGTCAGTCCATCATAACCACCGATCGTCAGGGAGCCCATGCGTAATGCGCAAGCTTTGGGATTTCTCCGGTGGTATACACCCACCCGAGCATAAACATCAATCAACCACTCGCCCCATTCAACCGGCCGGGCTGCCGGACATCCTCATTCTGCCGCTGCAACAGCACATAGGCTCGCCTGCGGAGACCCAGGTGGCGGCGGGCGACAGGGTGCTCAAGGGCGATTGCCTGGCTGGGGCCATCGGCACCATGGGCGTGCCGGTGCACGCGCCCACGTCCGGCACCATCGAATCGGTATCGAAACATCCTGTGCCGCACCCCTCTGGCATGGTGGACTGGTGCATCACCCTGAAACCGGACGGCGAGGACTGCTGGGGCGAGCGACTGCCGTTAATCAATTATACCCGCCACGAGCGCACCGCCGTACTTGGCAGAATTCGTGACGCCGGCGTTGTCGGACTGGGCGGGGCGGGGTTCCCAACCAATATCAAACTGCGCCCGCCGCGTCGGGACAAAGTCGATACACTGATCCTGAACGGCGCGGAGTGCGAGCCCTACATCACCGCCGACGATATGTTGATGCGCGAGCACGCAGCCGATGTTGTATCGGGTCTGAACATCATGGCCTGGTTGCTGCAACCCGAACGCTGCGTCATCGGGGTTGAAGACAACAAACCGGAGGCGATAGCGGCGCTTCAGGCGGCCGCCAAAGACACATTGATTGATGTGGTGGTGATTCCGACCAAATACCCTTCCGGCGGTGAAAAACAGCTGATCCAGATTCTGACCGGCCTCGAAGTGCCCCACAATGGCATCCCTGCAGATATTGGCGTGATGTGCCAGAACGTCGGCACCGCCGTGGCCGTTTGCCGCGCCGTTGTTCACGGCGAGCCGCTGATATCCCGCATCACCTCGGTGACCGGCGAGGCCGTCAGCAATCCAGGGAATTACGCGGTGCGGCTGGGCACCCCGGTGCGCTATCTGCTCGACCAGGCCGGGGTGGACGCGCAGCGACTGGAGCGCCTGGTGCTGGGCGGGCCGATGATGGGGTACACCCTGCAAAGTACCGACATTCCAATCGTAAAGACCACCAACTGCATCATCGCCGCGGCCAGGGGTGAATTGCCAGAGCCACCCCCGGAGCAACCCTGCATACGCTGTGGCGCCTGTGCGGAAGCCTGCCCCATGGCGTTGCTGCCGCAGCAACTGTTTTGGTACAGCAAAGCGCAAGAATTTGAAAAAGCGGAGCATCAGAATCTGTTCGATTGCATTGAATGTGGTGCCTGCTCCTATGTTTGCCCGAGCAGCATCCCTCTGGTTCAGTACTACCGCTTCGCCAAGGGCGAAATTCGTACCCAGCGCGCGGAGCACCTTAAGGCCGATCGCGCACGGGTGCGATTTGAAGCTCGTCAGGCGCGCCTGGAACGCGAGCAAGCTGAGAAGGAGGCCCGCCGGCAGGAGCGCGCCCGTGCGGCTGCCGAAAGCCAGCTTCAGAAAAAACAGGCGGCGCAATCGGCACCGTCAGACGACCGGGCTGCGCGCGCTGTCGCGGTGCAGCAGGCACTGGCCCGAAAAAGTGAGCAAGTCAAAGCCAAGTTCCCTGCCGCGACGGTCGATGGCAGCGAAACGCCCGACTTGCAGGTTCTGGAGCAACAACGGGACCAGGCCCGTGAAAAACTGGCAACCATGAAAACGATGCTCGCCGATGCCCGAACGGCGGACGCTGACAACGTCGATAAACTGGAACGGGCAGTCACAAAAAATATAGAGCGTGTCAAACGGGCTGAGGACGCAGTCAAAGCCGCTCAGCCACCGGCAACGGACACCACGGAACAACCATGACCCTACGACAGCAATCTTCGCCACACACCCGGTCCGCCCGCTCAACCTCCCGGGTCATGCTTTGGGTCATACTGGCCACCCTCCCCGGCCTTGCCGTTCAGACCGTGTTTTTTGGCTGGGGCAATCTGATCAACGTGATCTGGTGTGTCGCCCTCGCCATCGTCGCCGAGGCTGCAGTGCTGAAGCTCAGGCAGCGACCGCTGGCGTTCTGCCTATCGGATAACACCGCGGCTGTCACCGGACTGCTGCTGGGCCTTGCATTGCCCCCGTTAACCCCTTGGTGGGTGTCATTGGTAGCGGTATTCGCCGCGATTGTTATGGCCAAGCAACTTTATGGTGGCCTTGGCTCCAACCCTTTTAACCCGGCCATGGTGGGCTATGCCCTGGTGCTGGTCTCGTTTCCTGTGGCCATGACGACCACCTGGGCGGCACCGGCCGGTCTGTGGCACAGCGCACCCGGTTTTACCGAAACGCTGGGCCTTATCCTGCACGGTCAACACTCGGTCATCGATGCCTACACCATGGCGACGCCTCTGGACGTCTATAAGCACGACATAGGCAGCCTGATCGCCGAAGAAGTCAGACAACACCCGACGTTTGGTGAAGGCGTGGCGAAGGGCTGGGAGTGGGTGAACGCCGCGTTTTTGGCCGGCGGTATCGGCCTGATTGCGCTCCGGATCATCACCTGGCACATTCCAGCCAGTGTTCTGGCAGCACTCGGTATCATGAGCCTGGCCTTCGGCAGCAACGAAGACCTTCATGCCCCACTGACACTGCATCTGTTGGCGGGGGCGACCATGCTGGGGGCCTTCTTTATCGCCACCGATCCGGTATCGGCGGCGACCAGCCCTCTGGGCAAGCTGATTTATGGCGCCGGCATCGGCGTTCTGCTCTATGTCATCCGTACTTGGGGCAGTTACCCGGACGCCGTTGCTTTCGCGGTTCTGCTGATGAATTTTGCGGTGCCTTTCATCGATCACTACACCCCGCCACGAACCTACGGCCACCGCAAGGCCCGGCGCGGGATTGCAACCAAGGCGTCGGGGTAATCACGGTGGCTATTAAACGCTCAATCATTCGAAACGCTCTGGGACTGGGGCTGTTTGCAATTATCACTGCGGGCATCATTGCCGTGACTCAGGCGGTAACAGCCGAGCGAATCGCCGAACAGACCCGCAAAGCGGAAGCGGCAGCATTGTTCGACATCATTCCTGAGCGGCAACACGACAATGACCTGCTCTCTGATACCGTGACCTTGCCACCGTCGCCACTATTGGGCACCGGTGATATTGGCCACGGCTGGGTCGCTCGCCAGAATGACCAACCGGTAGGTGTTATCCTGCCGGTCATGGCCCCAGACGGATACTCTGGCAACATTCGCTTGTTAGTGGGCATTGGGCACGACACCCAGGTACTGGGTGTGCGAGTGACGAGCCATCGCGAGACGCCCGGACTTGGCGATAAAATCGAGCTCCGAAAATCCAGCTGGGTGCGCACTTTCGATGGCCGCTCATTGGGCGATCCCGCCCCCGAACAATGGACCGTTGCCAAAAATGGCGGCGCCTTTGATCAATTTACCGGAGCGACCATTACGCCTCGGGCGGTGGTCAAGGCCGTCAAAAAAGCTCTGATCTATTTTGATAACCATCAAGGTACGCTCCTGTCTGATACGAGCAACCAATAACCGGACCTCACGCAATGGCTACAAAAACGAACGCTGAGATCATCAAGGACGGTCTTTGGACCAATAATCCCGCCCTGGTGCAGGTACTGGGACTTTGCCCCTTGTTGGCGGTCACCAGCACGGTGGTGAATGCGATTGGCCTTGGGCTTGCTACGTTGATGGTGCTGGTGGGCTCCAACCTGGCGGTATCGCTGATCCGGAATTTCGTGTCGGAATCGGTGCGGCTACCCGCCTTTGTGATGATTATTGCCTCCTATGTCACCTGCGCTGAATTGCTGATGCAAGCCTACACCTACGAGCTGTACCAGATTCTCGGTATTTTTATCCCGCTGATCGTCACCAATTGCGCCATCCTTGGCCGCGCCGATGCGTTTGCCTCCAAGAACGCTCCCGGACCTGCCATTCTGGACGGCATCATGATGGGCGTTGGTTTTTTGCTGGTACTGATGGTGCTTGGGGCAATGCGCGAACTGCTGGGCCAAGGCACCCTGTTCGCCGGCATGGACCTGCTGCTGGGGCCTGCGGCCGCCGACTGGGTCGTCAGGCCCATTGCGGAATATCCAGACATGCTGTTCATGGTGTTACCGCCAGGCGCATTTGTCGGGCTCGGCCTGCTCATTGCGATCAAGAATGGCATCGACCAGCGTATAAAAACACGGCAACTGGCCCGCGCCGACGTAGCCGGGCCGACTGGATCCAAACGAGTTCGGGTAACAGGAAACGTGTCGTAATGACGGTAAAGACATGAACAAACAGAAACGAATAGAAATTTTTGAACGGTTACGCGCGGCGAACCCAACGCCAACGACAGAACTGGCCTACAACTCGATATTTGAATTACTGATTTCGGTCATTCTCTCGGCTCAGGCCACCGATGTGGGCGTCAACAAAGCCACCGCCAAGCTGTACCCAGTCGCCAACACACCAGAGAGCATTTTGGCGTTGGGCGTAGACGGCCTGAAAGACTACATCAAGACCATTGGCCTGTTTAACAGCAAGGCTGAAAATGTCATCAAGACCTGTCGCGCGCTGATTGAACATCATGGCAGCCAGGTTCCGGATACCCGGGAGGCTTTGGAAGCCTTGCCGGGTGTCGGGCGCAAGACCGCTAATGTGGTGTTGAACACCGCATTCGGTCAACCGGCGATGGCGGTGGACACTCATATATTTCGAGTCGCCAATCGCACGGGCATTGCTCCCGGCAAGAATGTACTTGAAGTGGAAAAGCGACTGATGCGTTTGGTGCCCAAAGAATTTCTACTGGACGCCCATCACTGGCTTATTTTGCACGGTCGATACACCTGCACCGCCAGAAAGCCCCGCTGCGGGGCGTGTATCATTGAAGATCTTTGTGAATTCAAGCACAAACGGGACTACCTGGAATAACTCGGCATTCAACGTAAAGGCTGCAGGCCGGACAAGACCTGCAGCCTTACCCGGCTTAACGCTGGCCGAGCATTTTCTCTTTCAGATCCTTCTGGGCTGGCTGCTCCGACAACCAAATACCGAACAGCGCTTTTTTAAACTCAAGGCCAGCAATCTGGCCTCGTTTGTTGCCATTTTTCATGACCTTGACGCCCGCAGCCGGGACGTAGACCAGGTCAAATACGTCACCCTCTTTTATTTCTTCTTCGAAAACCTTCATGAAAGTGTCAATTTCAGCTTTGATCGGCGCGGTATTGCCGCCGGTCGAGTTTTCGAAGCCTTCCATGGTCGCCGAGACCATACGCTCACTGGTGATCATGCCTGAGATAATGTGCAGAGTGATCGCCTGGGGCTCATCGGCTTCAATAATTTTCTGAGCGTCACCGCTGGTGTTGGACACATACAAACCGCCAACATACAGGTCCATAAACCATTTCGAGCGCGTGCCCGCACCTTTTAACGTCAGCTCTGAGCTATCGGCTGACAGGGTGTCCGGTACATCGACGCCTTCAATCGTAAGAGCATACGCAGGTGCGCAGAGGGCTGCCGTTAATAAGCAGGCTGACAGTGTTGATAGGGCCTTGTTCATCGTCCATTCCTTTTGATTCGTTATTATTACGTTGTGTTTACTGCACTAACGGTCGACACCTTGTTCCACGTTAGCGACCCGATTTTATCAGCCCACTCAGTCACTCAATATAACCTGGTTCTCATTTGGCAAAGCACAAAAAAACCGGTCAGCAAAACTGACCGGTTTTTTTGAGGAGCGACAGGATTATTTAAAAAGCATACTTCCGGACAGCCCTTCCTTCTCCAGAATCTCGCGCAGGCGGCGTAACGCTTCCACTTGAATCTGACGAACTCGCTCGCGAGTCAAGCCGATTTCCTGCCCGACTTCTTCCAACGTACTGGTCTGGTACCCTCGCAAACCAAAACGTCTGGACAGTACTTCCTGCTGCTTGTCACTGAGCTGGTCAATCCAGTTTTCAATACAGCTCCGCATATTGTTATCCTGCAACTGATCCGCAGGGTCTTGCGCCGCTTCATCGGCCACTGTATCCAGTAAAGATTTTTCACCACCGCCGCCGATCGGCGTATCAACCGATGCCACCCGCTCGTTCAAGCCAAGCATGCGTTTTACATCCGAGACCGGCTTGTCAACCATCTGCGCAATCTCTTCCGCTGACGGTTCATGGTCAAGTTTCTGGGTCAGTTCCCGCGCTGCGCGCAAGTACAGATTTAATTCTTTGACCACATGAATCGGCAGCCGGATGGTACGGGTCTGATTCATTATGGCCCGCTCAATAGTCTGACGGATCCACCAGGTAGCGTAGGTCGAGAACCGGAAGCCACGTTCCGGATCGAACTTTTCCACCGCACGAATCAGACCCAGGTTACCCTCTTCAATCAGGTCGAGCAGGGTTAACCCTCGGTTAACATAGCGGCGCGCAATTTTAACCACCAACCGCAGGTTACTCTCAATCATGCGTTTGCGGCCGGAATCCTCTCCCTTGCGGGCGAGGCGGGCAAAATAGACTTCTTCTTCTGGTGTGAGGAGTGGCGAGAAGCCAATTTCATTGAGGTAAAGCTGAGTGGCATCTAACTGCTTTTGAGCGCCAAAATAGCGCCCGGTGGCACTACGGGAGGGAAATTCGGGTTTTTCCACTCCACCATCGGCAACCGGAGTGTCCTTCTCCTCGGCTTCGGCCGTTACAACGTCATCGTCTGAATCTTCGGTGTCTGAAACACGATCTATAATGAGCTCTTCATTTTCTGCTGACATATTCCTAGCCCCGCCTTGCAATGACCCTTTATTTTCAGCCCACTGGTTTTTATTATCGTGAGCGCCTGCTGGTTCTTATGTCGAATTTCTTTTATCAGGACGTTTTTCGGGCCAGTCGTCTCACGACTGACTTGTTATTATTAGTTTTGCTGTCCAAGTCACTCATTGCTTCAGTGCCGGTAACCTATCGCGGAGGCAGATAAGGCATCGGATCCACAGGATTACCATCCCGTCGAATTTCAAAGTGTAGCTTGCTTCGATCCGTCCCACTGCTACCAAGCTCTGCAATCGTTTGACCGGCTTTTACACTCTCCCCCTCATTCACAAGAATTTTCCGATTGTGTGCGTAAGCGCTCAGAAAATTCTCGTTATGGTTCACTATGATCAGATTACCGTAACCAAGCAACCCATTCCCTGCATACACCACATTACCGGATGCGGCAGCTCGAATGGGATCACCCGAATTCCCGGCAATATCAACACCCTTGTTGACTTTGCCCGATGTCGAAAATCCTGCAAGTACGGTGCCAACGTGAGGCCAGCGCCACTCTATCCCGGATACCGTCTGACGCTGTTCGGGTAGCGGCTGACTTCGGACCGGCGCTTTCTCTACGCGTGGGGCTCGAGCGGGCGTTACTTTTCTTGTGGGCTTGGCAATGGGCTGGGAGGGTTGCGACGCAACATAGGGGGAGCGACCGGACGGTTCGGAGCCGCGCAGATCAAGACGCAGTACCCGCCCTGCTTTTACCTGATAGGGCGGCTTGATGCCATTGGCATTGCCAAGTTCACGGTAATCACGGCCGTACCGCCAGGCTATGCTGTACAGGGTCTCGCCTGATTTGACCACATGGCGCCCCCAATACACGGGTGGATTGTAGCCGTCATCCTGAAAAATTTCAGTCGTATTGCAGCCGGCGACGAACAACATCAGAAGAAAAACGAAACTGAGCCGGCCAAGGCGCTTTGTGATTCCCGATGGCCGTATTGGACACTTGGCCCTCGCCTTCGACAACGGAGCCATGGGCAAACCCTGTAAATCCACCTGGCTGACCAAAAACACGGGTATATGTATCGCCTTTTTTATGTCGAATTCATATTAAAAATGGTGCGCTTTCTAAGATAGTCACGATAACTTGCTAATTTATTGCACATTTTGTGTGCATTTCCAAGTTACCTTTGCACCATCAGTGTTACCGCCAGGAACATCATTCGTGACAAAAAAGTAACACTGCGTCGCAGTTCAGGTGTGATGTGGCACTCACTCAGTTCTGAGAAACCCGCTGCCTGGCTGCGAACAACGATGACGCCCATTCAATGCCTAACACCAACACCAATCCCAGCAGCGCCGCCAATATGGCAAACAGCAATTCCGGTGCCGCTCCGGTCAACTCGGCATATTGGCTAGGGCTCACACTGACTTGATCAAGTGGCACCTGCTCACCCGCACTGTTGAGGCGCCAGTCCAGCGTTTGCTTCCAGGGCCAGACCTTGTTCAGCGCCCCGATCATAAACCCCGTCAACAGGGCCAGCATGCCATCATGAAACCGATGAATGGCCCAGGTCAGCAGGCGTGCAATGGATAACAACCCGGTCACACAACCCGCACCAAACAACGCGATTGTCGACAGGTCGGCAGCGTTGATGGCCTCCAGAATAAACGAGTACATGCCCAAGAGAACCAATATGAAACTCCCCGAGATGCCGGGCAGTATCATCGCGCAGATCGCTAACGCACCGGCCCCAAATATTGTCAGGACCGAGGGCGACAACTGGCCGGACGACAAAGTCGTTATCCACCAGGCCACCGCAATACCCACGATCAATGGCGCCAGCAGCGGCAACCGCAATTGCCGTATCTCACGACCGACATGCCAAACGGATGCGACAATCAAACCAAAAAAGAAACTCCATAAAACAATCGGATACTGAATTAGCGCATGGCTAATGACTGACGCCAGGGTGACCACACTGAGGAGAACGCCCGCCAGCAGCGTCACCAAAAATCCGGCGTCTGATGCTTGCCAAAAGGCCTTTACGCGACCTCGGCATAACTCCCGTGCAAACGCCGATGGCACCGAATCAATAGCGCCAAGCAAGCGAAAATAAATGCCGGTGATAAACGCAATCGTGCCCCCCGACACGCCCGGCACAATATCGGCCGCCCCCATCGCAATGCCCCTCAGCAACACCCCCACAGGGTGGTGACGAACAGGCTCAGGGGCGTTATCCGCGCCGCCGTGACTCATCGCACGACACCCGCCAATAAAGGCACAAACCGAACGGGTTCGATGTCGGTTATCTCAAACGCCTCTCCGCGTCGAACCACCTGCGTGAGCATTTGCGACGCCTCACCGACTGGGATTACCATCACGCCGCCTTCGGCCAGCTGCATCATCAGTTCCTCTGGCAACTCTTTGGGCGCTGCGGTGACAATAATGCCATCGAATGGGCCCTTATCCGGCCATCCCATGCCTCTGTCCGCAAGCCGCAGCATGACGTTCCTGAGCCCCAGCGTCCGCAGCCGGTCCCGGGCACGGTCTTGCAGTGCTTTGATGCGTTCAACGCTGTAAACGTCCTTGCATAATTTCGCCAGAATCGCCGTCTGGTAGCCCGACCCTGTGCCCAACTCCAGCACTCTGGCGGGCTGATGACTCATCAAAACTTCGGTCATGCGGGCGACGATATAGGGTTGGGAAAGCGTCTGGCTATAACCGATCGGCAACGCGGTGTCTTCATACGCCCGGTGCGACAATGCTTCGTCCAAAAATATATGACGCGGTATTTCTTCCATGGCATTCAGGACGTGAGTGTCCGAAATCCCGGACTCGCGCAAGCGCTGAATCAGACGCATCCGAGTGCGTCGGGATGTCATGCCAATACCCTGATGCTCTGCAACCATCAGTTCAGCCCCTCCAGCCACTCACGAAGAGCTGGCAGTGCCTCATGACGGGTCATATCCACCTGAACCGGCGTGATCGATACGTAGCGATGATGTACGGCATGAAAATCAGTACCTTCGCCGGCATCGCTGCCCTCCCCAGCAGCCCCAATCCAGAAGCGGGCCTTGCCTCTCGGACAGGTCATCGGCACCGCGCCCTCGGCACGGCCGCGATGCCCCAAGCGGGTCATCCGAAAACCGGCCAGTTCGTCCCAGGCGACATCCGGCACATTGACATTGAGAATACACCGGGCGCCCAGTGGAACGGGCCCTTGGTGCTGCAAGAGCATACTCGCCACGCGGGCAGCCGTTTCATAGTGAAAGCGACCCTCATTGGCCAGCGACACCGCAATGGCCGGCAACCCGAGATGGCGGCCTTCCGTGGCGGCGGCGACCGTACCGGAATAGATCACGTCATCCCCGAGGTTGGCATGAGTGTTAATACCTGACACCACCCGGTCAAAACCTTGCTCATACAAGCCATTCACCGCCAGATGCACACAATCGCTGGGGGTACCGTCAACCGACCGGAACCCATTGGGGTGATCTTCGACCGTCAAGGGACGATTGAGTGTGAGGGAATTGCTCGCACCGCTATGATCACGGTCAGGCGCCACCACACTCAGCTCTCCCAGCCCCTGGAGGCCTTCGTATAAGGCTTTTAGCCCCGGCGAATGAACGCCATCATCATTTGATAACAAAATACGCACACGTTTCTCCGCTAACCTGCCAGCGTTCATGAAAGCCGGCTTTCTTCTTTATTATTGCCTCACCCCAACAGACCGGATAGAGGTTACTTAAGATTAATATGCCTTTTTTATTGTTCAGCTGCGAGCCCGGACGGCCTGGATTGGTCTGCAGTTTCAAACAGGTCCATCAATACGGTCGTTGCGAACTGCCCTGGCCGCAGTTCAAATGACAAGGTTAGCCGGTCCAGTGTCGCCCACTGCCACTCAAACTCAACGGGTAGAAGCACCAACGAGCGTCGCTCTGGCTTCATCCGGGTTTGAGAGAACACGGCCGCCATCTCCGGATGGCGCTCCACCACCGAACGCTCCAACGTCTCCTGTTGACCCGTTGCGGTGGTGCCACCGTCGCCCCACATTGGCCCCGTAACCTCGCCAGACAAGGGTTCGCCATCCAGTGCCGTCGACCAGTTCCCAAGCGCTAACCGTTCCGCCAGTACTTCATTGAACAACCACGAGCGGGCCGCGGAAAAATACAGGCCATCGCGACTGTTTTTGCCACGCTGACGCCCCGGCTTCATCCGGACTGCCTGAAAGAGGTTATTGCCGTCATGACCAAAGCGCTGAGCGCCAAAATAGTTCGGACAGCCCTCCCTGCGAATACGACCCAGGCCGGCATTGATGGCGAGACGATCACCTTCCACATCGGTCAGTGTGATGCAGAACCGGTTAGCCTGGTGTTCGCCGCGGCGGAGTTTTCGTGCGAAGCGGTGGGCGGAAATCACTGTCCAGTGCTGCCGTACCTCATCAAGGAAGGCGCCATCGTCCATTTTGCCCGGTCGATACACACTGAACCATTGACGGGTAACGGCATGACGATCCTTGAGCCCACAGAGCCCAATATCGTGGGGTTGACACCCCGACATTCGCGCCAACGCCCGAGCAACATAGTCGGTATTGTCTCCACGCTTTTCCAGCCTGAGACACAGATGTTCACCCTCGCCGGAGACTTCCATCGGGCCAACGTCAGATTCTGCATGCTCAGGAAAACCCGGAAATCCCAGTATCTCATCGACCTGAAAATCCTCCGGCGCCGCCTTTAATCCGGCGTGTGCCAGCCTGAGCCCCTGCGACGCCGGCCAGTCCAGCCGCCATTGAGTCGTTGTCATGAGGCCGCCGGCTCAAGCAGGCAAATTGCCTGACAGGCAATACCTTCACCGCGTCCGGCAAACCCAAGCTTTTCGGTTGTCGTTGCTTTCACGCCCACACGGTCCGCGCCAACACGTAAGTCTTCGGCAATATTGAGTTTCATGCGCTCGATGTGGGGGGCCATTTTGGGTGCCTGAGCAATGATGGTGGTGTCTACATTGACCACCCGGAAGCCTTCGGAGGTAATCTTCTCGACCACTTCCCGGAGTAAATGCCGGCTGTTGGCCCCGGCGAACTCAGGACTGTTGTCCGGGAAAAAATGCCCGATATCACCCAGCGCGAGCGCTCCGAGGAGCGCATCCGCAAGCGCATGCAGCAGCACATCACCATCGGAATGAGCTTTCAGGCCCTGCCGGTGTGGAATTCGCACCCCACCCAAGACAATATGGTCGCCCTCACCGAAGGCGTGGACATCAAATCCTTGCCCTATACGCATGCGACTACCTCAACAATTAATGAACGGGTTGATCGGGCAATTGGCTCAGAATGAAGCCCGCCAGTGCCAGATCGGCGGGCAGTGTGATCTTTATGTTGTCGGGCCGGCCTTCCACCAGCATTGGAACCGCCCCCATGTGTTCCATGGCTGAAGCCTCATCCGTGACTGATAGGCCGGCACCGGCGGCCGACATCAGCGCCTGCCTGAGTGCGCCAAAACGAAACATTTGTGGTGTCAGGGCGCGCCAAAGCAAACGGCGATCAATGGTCGCCAGCACTTGGCGCTCCGGCCCAGCCTGCTTCAGGGTATCAGTGACCGGCGTGGCCAACAGCCCACCGACGGGGTGTTGCGCCAGCCCGGTCATGAGTGCAGATAAATCCGTGTGCGCCAGACACGGCCTTGCCACGTCATGGACCAGCACCCAATCCTCATCGCGAGCCTCATGGCCCAAGGCTTGTAGCGCTGCCAAAACCGAATCACAGCGCGCCGCCCCGCCCTTGCAGGTGGTAACCCGGGAATCGGCACAACTGTTGGTCGACGGCCACCACTGGTCACTGCCACTCAAGGCGACCATGCAGCCCTCAAAGGTGGCTGAGTTCAGTAGACGAGACAATACAATATCAATCACAAAACGATCGTGAATACGGAGGTATTGCTTGGGACATTCAGCTTGCATGCGCTGACCACTGCCGGCAGCAGGAACGACAAGCCAATAACGGGGTACGGTCATGATGGGATCACGAAAAAAATTGACTCAGGGCTTCACCACCAGGAAGAACGTTTCATCCTCGCGGATCAGGCCAAGGTTCGTTCGGGCGCGCTCTTCTATGGCGTCCTGGCCACTGCGCAAGTTCCGGACTTCGGCATATAAACGCTCGTTTCGGGCCGCCAGCACCGCGTTCTCGTCGCGTTGTTCACCCAGAGTCTTGTGCATGCTCCAGACTTGCGCATAGCTGCCTTCCCCAACCCACAGACGTACCTGCAGCAGGAGAATAAGAACAACCATAACGGACCAGACCAACTTCATCCAACCTATCCTTGCGTACCCGATAAACCAAAAAGGATACCGCAAAGCAGCAAGCTCAGCGATATCCCCGGGAGTTTAGCCCACCAGCAACCGTTTGGCGATCCGTGTCAGCCCTGGCCCTTAATTTCCGCCAGACCACGATAGACCGCTTTGCCCGCCAACGCTTCTTCGATTCGAAGCAGCTGGTTGTATTTCGCCACCCGATCCGACCGGCACAGGGAACCGGTTTTGATCTGGCCTGCGCACGTGGCGACAGCCAGATCCGCTATGGTGGTGTCTTCGGTCTCACCAGAACGGTGAGAAATAACCGCCGTATAACCGGCGTCCTGGGCCATTTTAATAGCATCCAGCGTTTCGCTCAGGCTACCGATTTGGTTGAACTTGATCAAAATGGAGTTGGCCACTCCCTCATCAATACCGCGCTTGAGGATCTTTGTATTGGTTACGAAAAGGTCATCGCCCACCAATTGCACCTTGGTGCCAATTTTTTCGGTAAGAATCGCCCAGCCGTCCCAGTCACTCTCGTCCATCCCGTCTTCAATCGAGACAATCGGGTAACGTTCGGACAAGCCGGCCAGATAGTCGGCAAAACCTTCCGAGGAATACTGCTTCCCTTCACCCGCCAGATCGTACTGGCCATTTTTATAGAATTCGGAGGCCGCGCAATCAAGCGCCAACGTGATGTCTTTACCCAGGACATACCCGGCCTTCTCGACCGCTTCCTTGATGACGGCAAGCGCAGCCTCGTTGGAGGGCAGGTCCGGGGCGAAACCACCCTCGTCGCCGACGGCGGTGTTCAGGCCCTGGGCTTTCAGCACCTTTTTCAGACAGTGGAAAATTTCCGCACCAATTCGCAGCGCTTCAGCAAAGGACGTTGCGGTCACAGGCTGAATCATAAATTCCTGAATATCGACGTTGTTGTCGGCGTGCTCGCCACCATTCAGGATGTTCATCATGGGTACCGGCATGGAAAACTGGCCGGCCGTGCCGTTGAGTTCGGCAATGTGCTCATACAGCGGCTTGCCCAAAGCTGACGCGGCCGCTTTTGCCGACGCCAAAGAGACTGCAAGAATCGCATTAGCACCGAGGTTGGCTTTGTTTTCGGTGCCGTCGAGATCAATCATGACAGAGTCAAGCTCGCGCTGGTTCGCTGCATTTTTGCCCAGCAATGCGTCCCGAATACTGCCGTTGATCGCTCCAACCGCCTTGGTCACGCCTTTACCGAGATAGCGAGACGCGTCCTGGTCCCGCAGCTCAAGCGCTTCACGGGAGCCTGTTGAAGCGCCCGACGGTGCGCACGCACGGCCCATAACGCCATTTTCGAGGAAGACATCGGCTTCAACGGTTGGGTTACCGCGAGAGTCCAATATTTCTCGCGCTTTAATATCGACAATCTTAGTCATAAAAACGGGTCTCCAAAGCAGTCAATTTTGAAACGTAACAAATCCATGGGCCGGGATCCGACGTTGGTCAGGCGGTATCAATGGGATCGAATCCTTTCACCAGATCATCCACTGCCTTTACTTGCGTGAGAAACGGTTCGAGCTGGCTTAGTCGCAGCGCACAGGGCCCATCACAACGCGCCTGCTCCGGATCCGGGTGCGCCTCCAGAAACAGTCCGGCAATGCCCTGAGACATGCCTGCCCGCGCCAGATCCGCAACCTGCGCACGGCGCCCGCCCGCTGAATCCGCCCGTCCACCGGGCATTTGCAAAGCGTGAGTAACATCGAAAAACACCGGATGGCCAAAGGCTTTCATAATGCCAAAGCCCAACATGTCGACCACCAGGTTGTTGTAGCCGAAGCTGCTGCCGCGTTCACACAGGATTATCCTGCCGTTACCGGCCTCTTCACATTTGCGAATGATGTGCTGCATTTCCTGAGGCGCCAGGAACTGGGCTTTCTTGATATTGATGACCGCCCCGGTTTTCGCCATGGCCACCACCAGATCCGTTTGCCGACTTAAAAATGCCGGTAGCTGAATGATGTCGCAAACCTGAGCGGCCGGTTCGGCCTGGGCAGGCTCATGAACGTCCGATATAACCGGCACACCAAAATGACTCTTGATGTCCTGCAGAATCTGAAGCCCCGCTTCCAGCCCCGGCCCGCGAAAAGAGTGAATTGAGGACCGATTGGCTTTATCAAATGAGGCCTTGAAGACATAGGGGATGCCAAGCTTGTTCGCCACTTCAACGTATTTCTCAGCAACTTCAAACGCCAGATCTCTGGATTCCAGGACATTCATACCGCCAAACAGGACAAACGGCCGGTCATTGGCAATCTGCAGATCAGCGACGGTGACTGTTTTGTGTTCCATGGGGTTTACTCATTCCGTTCTCAGACATCAAAACGCCGGTTCGAAGGGCTTCGAACCGGCGCTCATTGGTCACTTATCGGCTTTCTGGCAAGCCAGCGCAGCCTCAACGAAACCTTTGAACAGCGGGTGGCCATCGCGCGGCGTTGAGGTAAATTCAGGGTGGAACTGACACGCCACAAACCACGGATGATCAGGCACCTCCACTACTTCCACCAAGGCACCGTCGGTTGATCGTCCGGCAACACGCAGTCCGGCATCCTTCAGTTGCGGTACGAAATTATTATTGACCTCGTAGCGGTGGCGGTGGCGCTCTCTAATCACGCGCCTGCCGTAACAGGCCTCGATGGTCGAACCCTCGGTGAGGACGCAATCCTGCGCCCCCAAGCGCATTGTGCCGCCCAGATCCGATTCGCTGCTGCGTTCTTCCCGTTCGCCACTGGCGTCCAGCCACTCGGTGATCAGGCCAACGACGGGCGCCGGCGTCTGTTCACGGAATTCCGTACTGTGCGCTGCTTTCAGACCCGCAACGTTACGGGCGTATTCAATCACCGCGACTTGCATGCCCAGACAGATCCCCAAATAAGGCACCTTATTTTCACGGGCATACTGCACCGTGCGAATCTTGCCTTCCACGCCACGCTCACCGAATCCACCGGGCACCAGAATCGCGTCTGCAGATTCCAGTACCGACACACCGTCACGCTCGATGTCTTCGGAGTCAATGTACTTCATGATGATTTTGGTTCGGGTTTTGATACCGGCATGAAGCAATGATTCAATCAGCGACTTGTAGGCGTCCAAGAGCTCCATGTACTTACCGACCATGGCCACAGTGACTTCGTGCTCCGGATTCATCTGGGAATCAATAACGGCATCCCATTCGCTCAAGTCCGCAGGGCCGGCATCCAGATTGAAGCGTTCGATGACGATCTGATCCAGACCAAAACTGTGCAACATGCGAGGAATCGCATAGATTGAGCGGGCATCCTGCATCGGGATCACCGCGCGCTCTTCCACGTTGGTGAACAGTGCAATTTTGCGACGAGAGCTGATGTCCACTTCATGCTCGGACCGACACAGCAAGATATCGGGTTGCAGGCCAATGGACCGCATCTCTTTGACGGAGTGTTGGGTTGGCTTGGTTTTCACTTCACCGGCGGTGGCAATATAAGGCACCAGCGTCAGGTGCATGAACAACGCACGCTGGGGGCCAACCTCCACCTTCAGTTGGCGGGTCGCCTCCAGAAATGGCAACGACTCGATGTCACCCACGGTGCCACCTATTTCAACCAATGCGACGTCCGCACCGGCCGCGCCTTCAATCACACGGCGTTTGATCTCGTCAGTTATGTGGGGAATAACCTGCACGGTACCGCCAAGGTAGTCCCCCCGACGTTCTTTTCGAATCACCTCTTCATAGACACGGCCGCTGGTAAAATTGTTGCGGCGGGTCATGGGGGTGCGAATGAAGCGTTCGTAGTGACCAAGATCCAGGTCCGTTTCCGCGCCATCTTCGGTGACAAACACTTCACCGTGCTGGAACGGACTCATGGTGCCGGGGTCCACGTTAATGTACGGGTCCAGCTTGAGAATGGTTACTTTTAAGCCGCGTGCCTCCAGGATCGCTGCCAACGAGGCCGATGCGATACCTTTCCCCAAGGAGGACACGACACCGCCGGTGACGAAAATATAACGCGTCATGCAGATTCCGTGTGATTTATCTGGTTCGGTGAAGGAGGGAGATTGTCATCTCAAGATGGGGGATCAGACTACCAGAAAGCCCACACCTTCTCAATTAAAATCCCGGTCACACAGGATTCGCCAACCGCTCTCCGGCTGATGCCCGGCGAATCGGGGTGAACGCCATAGACTACCAATTCCAACCAGGCTCCGATCCTCCCAGAACAACGGCAAACGAGCCCGCTCCCAGGGTGGGACACCCTGCTCCTGCAGCCATTTCTTCAACGGTCGCGAAGGCCCAAGGCCAGTGTCCCGAAACACCTCGCCGCCCTGCCGCGGAGTCAAATACAACACCGGCGGACTTGGCTGATCGTGGTCAGTGACCGGCACCAGGGCGCACCGGTAATCACCCCACATTACCGGGTTGTCCGGCACCAAAGCGATCGACTGCTCCGGGGGTTTCACGCCATCCCGCACCAGATAGAGCCCTTCGCGATAACGACGGACGACAAACCCATCACCGCGAATTTCGGGGCTGCCATCTTTCTGTGCCCCGATCAACTGAGGGAGGCTCTTGTGCCAGAATTTCATTGTTGGCACGGCCAGGCCCTGGTCGGCAATCCACCAACGCAGGGCATTGCGTTGCTCCAGTGCACTGAGTTCAACAAACTGATTGAGCTCAATGCGCCCTTTTTCATTTGTGCAACCGGCCAGTTGCAGGACGGCCAGTCGATGACTCAGCTCGTTCGATTCACGACAGGACTCGGCACTGCGCCGTATACGCCGGAGTAACGTCGGCCAGCGTTCCTTGAGTGGCGCCAGAATACGGTGGCGGAGAAAATTCCGGTCAAAACGCAGGTCCTGGTTGCTGGGATCATCCAGCCAGGTCAATCCGGCCTCTTCCGCCCACTCCGCCAACTGCCCACGGCTAAAACCCAACAGGGGCCTGACCAGCTTGCCTGCCCCCAACGTACGGGCCGCAGGCATGCCCGACAGACCACCCACACCGGTGCCACGCAACAGCCGGAACAGCACGGTTTCGGCCTGGTCGTCAGCATGGTGCGCCATCACCAGCACATCGCCCGGCGCGAGCACCTGCTCAAACACGCCATAGCGCGCGTCCCGGGCGGCTTCTTCAAGGCCACCAACGGCGTTGGGCTGACGCTGAAGGTCCAGTGTTTCCACAGTCAGAGGCACGCTAAGCGTGGCACAGACGAATCGACAATGGGCTTCGCAGTCAGCGGCATTCGGCTGCAATTGGTGATTGACGTGAACAGCTTGAAGGTCCGCAGCGTTGCCAAGGCAGTGGTGCGCCAGGTGAAGCAGGAGCGTTGAGTCAAGCCCACCGCTGAACGCCACCCAGATCCTCGGGGCGCCCTGCAGCGACTGCAGGGCGCCCGTGAGATCGGAGGGCCAGACGTGGTTGCCGGGGCGGTAATTACCGCCCGGTGTCATAGCGGGTTAAACGTTCATACCGCCGAGAGACCAACTCATCGGTCTCAAGGGCGCATAACTCGGCCAGACCTTCGTTCAGATTCTTGCGCAAAGACTGTGCCATTTCTTCCGGCAACCGGTGCGCGCCGCCTAAAGGCTCCGAAATGACACGATCTGCCAGGCCAAGGGCCTTCAGCCGGTCCGCCGTAACACCCATGGCCTCCGCCGCTGTAGCCGCGTAATCCGCACTCTTCCAAAGAATGGAGGCGCAGCCTTCCGGTGAAATAACCGCGTAAGTTGAATACTGCAGCATGTACAGACGATCACAGACACCAATCGCCAGGGCGCCACCAGAGCCGCCTTCACCAATGACGGTGGAGATAATAGGGGTTTTCAATCGCGACATCACGGCCAGGTTAAACGCGATAGCCTCGCTCTGGCCGCGCTCTTCCGCGCCGATGCCCGGGTAGGCGCCAGGCGTATCGATAAACGTCAGCACCGGCATTTTAAAACGCTCGGCCATCTCCATCAGCCGCAGGGCTTTGCGGTAACCTTCAGGGCGAGGCATGCCAAAATTGCGTTTGACCTTGTCGCGTACCTCCCGGCCTTTTTGGTGACCAATCACCATCACTGGCCGGTCATCGAGGCGTGCGGTCCCACCTACGATGGACAAATCGTCGGCATAGTGCCGGTCACCGTGCAGCTCATCGAAATCGTCAAATATGTGTTCGATGTAGTCCAGCGTATAGGGCCGCCTCGGGTGTCTTGCCAGCCGGGAAATATCCCAGGGCGCGAGATTGGAAAAGATACTTTCCGTCAAGCTGACGCTTTTATGCTTCAGCCGACTAATCTCGTCGGTAATGTTGATGTCGGTGTCATTGCCAACCATTCGAAGCTCTTCGATTTTGGCTTCCAGGTCGGCTATGGGCTGTTCAAAATCGAGAAAGTTTGGATTCATGATGTTCCATCATTTTTTGCTGAGCGAGGGGCTGATCGTCCCCGCATGTTCAGAATTTCACTCAAAGTACCAGTGCTGCCCAAAGGGCAAAAGCGGACATTGGTATGAGTTCTCTCAACAGTGCCCTAATCATAGACCAGTTCTACCGACTGGTCGCCCACCAGATACTTCAGCTCGAGCAATAAATTATCATCCGGCTGCACTCGCCAGCTCTCACCCAATTGGATGCGAGTCCTGGCTTCTTCGCTTTGATAGTCGATCCACACCGGACTGCCATCACAACGGAATGGCCGCAGCGTTTCATCCAGCTTGTCGAGCAAACCGTTGTTCAATTGATCGGTCCGGAGCAACAATTGCAACCCCCGGCTAAAGCGCTGTCGCGCCGTGCCCACGTCCAGGATCTCGCTGACGCGCATTTTCATCTGGCCAGAATAATCATCATGGCTAACCTGCCCTTCAACCACAATCACCTGATCCGACTGCAAAAGCTCCCGGTTCTCGTAAAACACTTCTGAGAACAGGGTCGCTTCGATACGCGCGCTTCGGTCATCCAGCGTCACAAAGCACATGGTCTGACCCGTCCGGGTTTTCATTGTGCGTTGCGCCACCACCAGACCGGCCACCCGCTGCGGCGACCGTGCCGGCTTGAGTTCGGCAATCGAGGAGCGAACAAAGCGTCGCACCTCGCGCTCATACTCATCGAAGGGATGGCCGGTCAGGTAAAGCCCCAGCGTATCTTTTTCACCTTTCAGGCGCTGTTTTTCCGGCCACTCCCGAACGTGTGCAACCTCAGCAAACAAATCAACGTCGTCGTCGCCCCCCAGCATTTCACCGAACATATCCACCATACCAACGGATTCGTTGCGGGATTGCTGACCCGCCTGCTGAATGGCTTTATCGATACTGGCAAAAATGTGCGCACGGCCAGGGCCGAGCTTATCCATCGCACCGGAGCGAATCAAGGCATCGATCGCGCGCTTGTTGACCCTCTTGAGGTCAACCCGACGGCAAAAATCAAACAGATCTTTAAAAGCGCCACCCTCGGCACGGCCATCAACGATGCTTTGAATCGGGCCTTCACCCAGGCCCTTGATCGCGCCCAAGCCGTAAACAATCTGACCTTCATCATTCACGGTGAAGGTGTATTCCGAGGTGCTGACATCCGGCAGTACCAGATCAAGCTTAAGGTTTCGACACTCTTCAACCAGCGTGACCACTTTGTCGGTGTTCTGCATGTCAGCGGTCAAAACAGCCGCCATGAACTCGGCAGTGTAATGGGCCTTGAGCCAAAGGGTCTGGTAAGACACCAACGCGTAAGCCGCGGAGTGGGATTTGTTGAAGCCGTAACCGGCGAATTTTTCCACGAGGTCGAAGATATTCTCCGCCAGCGCCTCGCTGATGTTGTTGTTCTTACAACCCTCAATGAAGATGGCTTTTTGCTTGGCCATCTCCTCGGCTTTCTTTTTACCCATCGCCCGACGCAGCAAATCGGCACCACCCAGACTGAAGCCCGCCATCACCTGAGCGATCTGCATGACCTGCTCCTGATACAGGATGATGCCGTAGGTGGGCTCCAATACCGGCTTAAGGCCTTCGTATTGAAAGTCCGTATGGGGGTAGGCGACCGGCTGGCGGCCATGCTTGCGGTCAATAAAGTCGTCCACCATGCCCGATTGCAACGGTCCGGGACGGAACAGCGCGACCAACGCGATCATGTCTTCCAACGTATCCGGCTGCAAACGCCGGATCAGGTCCTTCATACCTCGGGACTCAAGCTGGAACACGGCCGTCGTTTCTGCCTTTTTCAGCATGTCGAACGACGGCTTGTCGGTCAGTGGAATGTCATTGATGTCCAGGATGGTCTCACCCCGCTGTTGCCGACGGGGGTTAATCATTTTCAGTGCCCAGTCGATGATGGTCAGCGTCCGCAGCCCCAAAAAGTCGAACTTGACGAGACCAGCGTCTTCGACGTCGTTTTTGTCGAACTGTGTGACCAGGCTGCCGCCCTCGTCATCGCAGTAGAGCGGTGAGAAATCGGTGATTTTGGTGGGCGCAATGACAACGCCACCCGCGTGCTTGCCGGCGTTGCGACAGACACCCTCAAGCTTCAGTGCCATCTCCCAGATTTCCTGGGCCTCTTCATCCTGTTCCAGAAACTCCCGTAACGACTCCTCCTGCTCAACGGCTTTTTCAAGCGTCATGCCCACTTCAAACGGAATCATCTTGGAGAGCTTGTCGGCCAGACCGTAGGACTTGCCCTGCACCCTCGCCACGTCACGCACCACAGCTTTCGCGGCCATGGTTCCGAAGGTAATGATCTGGGAGACCGCTTCGCGACCGTATTTTTCCGCCACGTACGCAATTACCCGGTCTCGTCCTTCCATGCAGAAATCGACGTCAAAGTCGGGCATGGAGACTCGCTCCGGGTTCAGGAAGCGCTCGAACAGCAAGTCGTATTCCAGCGGGTCGAGATCGGTGATCAGCTGACAGTAAGCCACCAGCGAGCCCGCACCGGAGCCCCGACCAGGGCCCACTGGAACGCCGTTATTCTTGGCCCATTTGATGAAGTCCATAACGATCAGGAAGTACCCGGGGAAGCCCATCTGAGTGATGATATCAAGCTCGAAATTGAGCCGATCATAATAGGCCTGCCGCTTTTGGTCGTAGTCCGGGTCGTCCTTGGGCAGTGTTTTCGCCAGCCGAGCCTCCAGGCCTTCCTCCGATACTTGGCGAAAGAATTCGTCCATGGTCTGCCCTTTCGGGATCGGATATTTGGGCAGAAAATACTCACCCATGCGAACTTTTACATTGCAGCGTCGGGCAATCTCAACGGTATTCTCAATCGCCTCCGGAATGTCGGCAAACAGCGCAATCATTTCTTCCGAACTGCGCAGGTATTGCTGGTCACTGAAGCGTCGGTCCCGTCTCGGATCGTCCAACGTGCGACTTTCACCGATACAGACACGCGCTTCGTGAGCGTCAAAATCCTCTTCGTTCAGGAAGTGAACGTCGTTGGTTGCCACCACCGGGCAATTCATGGCGTCGGCCAGATCGACACTCAGATGCAGGCATTCTTCATCATTGACCCGGCCAGTTCGCTGTAACTCCAGATAAAAGGCCTCGGGAAATAACGTCAGCCATTTTTCCAAGCGCGCGCGGGCCAGATCCATCTTACCGGCCAGTAACGCTTTGCCAACATCGCCAAGTTTGCCGCCAGACAGCATTATCAAACCGTCAGCACGGGATTCAATCCACGATCGTTGAACGATGGGCTTGCCGTATCGCTGACCCTCGGTGTAACCGAGTGAGATAATTTCCGTCAGGTGCAAATACCCGGTCTGATTGCGGGCCAGCAGCGTTACACGGAAGGGGTTTTCAGCTTCATCGGGATTTTCCAGCCAGATATCCGCCCCAATAATCGGCTTGACCCCTGCCCCCAACGCGCCTTTGTAGAATCGCACCAGGGAACACATATTCGATTGCTCGGTCAGACCCACGGCGGGCATGCCCAGCTCTACCGCCCGTTTGATCAGGGGTTTGACACGCACCAACCCGTCGACGAGTGAGTATTCTGAGTGAACACGGAGATGTACAAAGGTCTGAGCCATAACGTCGGGTAATTCCAGTTCGTCGTTCGAATAAGGTAAGTGTCTGGGCCTGCGCCCATAGCATCAGGGTTGAATCAGGTCCATGATCTGCTGTTCCGTCTGGGGTCCGAAGCGGGCTTCCAATAAGTCGCCTTCGGGGTTCACCACAAACGTGGCGGGCAAGGCCACTGGCAGTTTCCAACCAAAAGTGGGGCCCGGATCTTCCGCCAGCATGCCATAGCGAATGTTCATTTTCTGGCCAAGTGCAATCAGGTCGTCGCCGCGAATTCCATCAAAATTCACGCCAAGCACTGTAACGTTGGCCTTGGCATCCAGGGCATTCAGTTCGGGAATTTCTTCCAGGCAGGGCTTACACCACTCAGCCCAGTAATTAACCAACACCCACTGCCCGCGCAGAGAGTCCCAATCCAAAGCCTGGCCATCGGCCTGCGCGAATTCGGTTTTTTGGCATCCTGCCAGTGCCAGCAGCGTTGCGGCGAGTATGATCTTGGGGTACTTCACGGCCAAGCCTCCTGTTAGACTATCCCGACTTCTGATGACAGGTGCAGGAAAACAAAGAACGATGACAGAACCCACCCTGATTTTCCACAATCCTCGCTGCTCTAAATCCAGACAAACACTGGCATTGCTTCAGGAACGCGGCATTGAGCCTGAAATTATACGTTATCTGGACACCCCACCCAGTGAGCAGGAATTAACGGTGCTACTCCGCCAACTCGGCCTTGCCGCCAGGGCTCTGCTTCGCAAAGGTGAAGCGGCATACAAAGAGTTGGGGCTCGACGACCAGACGCTCCCGGAACAGACATTGATTGGCGCTATGGTGAAAGCACCCATCCTGATTGAGCGCCCGATCGTAATCCACAACAATCGTGCCGTCCTGGGTCGACCGCCGGAACAGGTTCTGGACTTGTTCTGACGCACGACCCGGTAATTTACCGAATGAGAGACACCCATGCCGGACTCCAACGCCTACGTTTTGGTGCTGTACTATAGCCGCAGTGGCCAAACCGCTGAAATGGCCTCGCAGATTGCGCGCGGTGTGGCCCGGGTCACTGGAATCGAGGCCAAAATCCGCACGGTAGCGCCGGTTTCACCCGATACCGAGGCCACAGCAGCACCGATACCGGACGCGGGTGCTCCGTATTGCACAAAAGACGATCTGCGGGGCTGCTCCGCCCTGGCGCTGGGCAGCCCGACCCGCTTTGGCAACATGGCAGCGCCGCTCAAATACTTTCTCGACACCACCGGTGACCTGTGGCTCAGCGGGGCTCTGACCGACAAGCCCGCGGGCGCGTTCACTTCAACGGGCAGCCTGCATGGTGGTCAGGAGAGCACGATCCTAAGTATGATGCTGCCGCTGCTTCACCATGGCATGGTGTTGTGTGGTGTCCCTTATGCCGAGAGCGCATTGAACGAGACCGACGCGGGCGGCACGCCTTATGGCCCGTCACACTGGGCCGGCACCACTGAAAAACGGTCGTTGACGGATCATGAAAAAACCATTTGCCAGGCCTTCGGCCAACGCCTCGCGGCCCTGGCGCAAAAGCTTCAAAACTGACAGGACCACTCAATGCTGTATTCCCCCAAGGCCAAAATCACATTGGTTCTGACCGCACTGATCTACCTTGCGGTAATTATGACGCTGATCGTCACCACCTTTTATCCGGCCCCGGTCACTGGCGTTTCCGTAGCACTCATGCTGAGCGTCAAACTGATCCCGCTGCTGCTGTTTGTGATCCCTGTTTTTCGGGGCCACAACCGGGGTTACATCTGGCTCAGTTTTGTAGTGATATTCTATTTTACCCAAGCGGTCGTCACGGCCTGGCTCAGTGAAGGCAACCTCGGGCCCATGCTGTTGGCCGTCTTGACGTTCGCGCTCTTTACTGTTGCTATGGTGCACCTCAAAGTTAACCGGGCCTAAGCCAGCAACTCTCACGAGACTTCACTCTATGGCGGCGACTCCTCCTGCACCCCATCGCTCTTCCCTGACGCTGAGAGATTTGTGCACCGCACTGGTGTCCAGTGGCGAAATCCTCCAGGAGGATGCGGAGCGGGTACTATCGGCGAATCTGGGCGCAGACAGTACCGCCCGACACCCACTGGAAATTGTCGCGATTGCAGCATTAACCGGTGCCACAAGCGGTCGCACTCTTAACCTCGACCGCTTGACCCAGTGGCTTGCCGATTGGGCAGAGCAAGACTATTACCATATTGACCCTCTGAAAATCGATGCGCCCGCGGTCGCCAAAGTGATGTCGTATGCGTTTGCTCAGCGTCACGGGATTCTGGCGGTTGAAATTGGCAAGCACGAGGCCCTGATTGCCAGTGCGGAGCCGTTCAAAAGTGACTGGGAAACCAATCTCAGACACGTGCTGAAAAGAGACATTCGCCGGGTGGTCGCCAACCCGGAGGATATTCGCCGTTACACCATTGAGTTCTATCAGCTCGCCAGCTCGGTGAGCAAGGCCAGTTCGGGCCCCGGCAGCGCTGCTGGCAACCTGCATAATTTTGAACAACTGCTGGACTTAGGCAGTGGCAGCAACCCGGATGCGAACGACCAGCATGTGGTCAAGATTGTGGATTGGCTGCTGCAATACGCCTACGATCAGCGCGCCAGTGATATCCACATCGAACCCCGTCGCGGCGTTGTGCAAGTCCGGTTTCGCATCGACGGTGTGCTGCATAACGTATATGAGTTTCCGGAGCAGGTCGGCATCGCTGTTACCAGTCGCCTTAAAATTCTCGGGCGTCTCAACGTGGCCGAGAAGCGTCGACCGCAGGACGGCCGGATAAAAACCCGCAAGCCGGATAACAGTGAAGTGGAACTTCGGCTCGCCACCATGCCCACCGCGTTTGGCGAAAAGATGGTGATGCGTATTTTTGACCCGGAAGTGCTGCTTAAGTCCTTTGAGCAACTGGGGTTTTCAAAAGAAGATCGCAGTCGCTGGCAAGACATCACCAGCCGGCCCCATGGCATTGTTCTGGTGACCGGTCCGACCGGTTCGGGCAAAACCACCACGCTGTACTCCACGCTCAAGCAATTGGCCACCTCGGAAGTGAACGTCTGCACCATAGAGGACCCCATTGAGATGGTGGAGCCGGCGTTCAATCAGATGCAAGTGCAACCCAATATTGAACTGACCTTTGCGGCGGGCGTCAGGTCGTTGCTGCGGCAGGACCCTGACATCATCATGATTGGCGAGATCCGGGATCTGGAAACGGCTGAAATGGCCGTCCAGGCGGCACTGACCGGCCACCTGGTCCTGTCTACCTTACACACCAATGACTCGCCCAGTGCCATCACCAGGCTGCTGGAGCTTGGCATTCCACCCTACCTGATCCGAGCGACGGTGCTTGGCGTCATGGCGCAAAGGCTGGTGCGGACACTGTGTCCGCACTGCAAGAGCCCAAGCCCTGCCGATAAGAATGCCTGGGCCAGCCTGACCAGGCCCTGGAAAGCACCGATCCCCACGGAGTTCTATCGTCCAGTTGGTTGTCTGGAATGTCGTAATACCGGGTACATGGGTCGTGCCGGCGTCTATGAGATACTGCAGCTGTCAAGTGAACTGGTCGGTCAGATTGATGAACGCTGCGAGCTGGAACAGCTCCGGCTTGGAGCTTACAAGGATGGCATGAAATCACTCCGCCTGAGCGGCGCCCAGAAAGTGGCGGCCGGCCAAACCACCGTTGAAGAGATATTGCGAGTCACCCCCGAGAGTCAGCGGTAACTTCACGCCATTGAATCATTTTGCGCTGACCGTCGCGTTGGCGGAACCTGCACGCCCGCCCATTGCCTTAAGGTGATGGGCGCAAGCCGCATTGTTCCAGCAGCGTTTGCCAGGCCTTGGTGTGACGCGCCATCGAACGATCCAGTTGCTGCCAGAGACTGTTGTCGTCATGGGTCGATAAAATGTTGCGGTAATAGGCCTTGAAGTCGTCCGGCATGACATCGGTTTGGCGCGCGGCCAACTGGGCCAGCGGGCCCATGATGGCATCCCGCTGGCGACCAACCGCCGCCATGTAGGGCTGAACTTCACCCACGTAAACACTGGCAAACATGGACTGAACGATGTCGGCCTGGGCGTTGGTTTTCCCGTCAAAACACAACGGCCGCCCATTGATCCGCCCGTGGATCAAAGCCGTTGCATCCGATAGCCGGGCAATGAGCAACCGGGCGCTGTTCACCAACTGGCCCACAGTGTGATTCGCCAACCAGCGCTGATGCACAGCCCCAACATAATCAAGATCCTGATCCAGGTCCCCTACCCGCAAGGCCGCAACCGTTGCGGCCAGCCGGTTGAGGTCGGCGGCCAGCACGCGCCCGTTGTGGTTGTTCTCTTTGACAGGTAAGCGACCTTTGGCCAGCGTGACCAGGGATTCCGCCTCTTCCACCGCCCAAGTCGCGTTCCAGACGGCGATAGGCAATGACGACAATTTGCTGACAATGGCTTTGTCCAAATCCGCAATGAGTTCGTCATCATCTATTAACGGCACGCAGGCTCTGGCTGCCAGGATGAAGCGCACCTCGTAGCGCAACCGATTCAATGGCTGCATCACCCGCCCCATAATCGACGTTTTTTCTCCGACTACCTGTTGTAGCTCACACCCGTACAACGAAAGAAAATCCAACATGCCCATTTCAATGGACGGCATCGACAGACGACGGGTGCGGGCCCGAGGGAAGGATTCGACTGCAGGCAAATCAGACAGCGCCGGCTCAGTGTCCAGTACCCGAGCAACCCGTTCGACATACTCGTCCATCATGCTGTCGGGAGCGGAGAACGGATTGCATCCCGCCAGCGCCTGCACACTTAAACAAAGTAACAGTGAGCGGATTGAAAGCAAAAGCGGCCCCGCTTTTATGTTGGCTGGATCGTAGCTTAACGTTGTTTCAATAAGGCATCGACATCCTGAAAGTTACGCATCACCGGTCGCTTTGACCCCGTCGGGGCTGCATTCCGAACCAGCCACGCGGTTTGCATCCCCGCAGCCTCGGCGGCGTCAAGCTCAGCCTCCACATCGGATAAAAACAGCACCGTCGAGGGTTCGACACCCAGCTCATTCAGAATATTACAATAGGAGACTGACTCTTTTTTGGGTCCCATGCGGGTATCAAAATAACCACTGAAATACGGTGTTAAGTCACCACAGTCACTGAAACCAAAAATCAGCTTCTGAGCTTTCACCGAGCCGGAGGAATAAACATACAGGCGCAACCCCCGGTCGTGCCAATGCCGCAAAGCGTCCGCGGCATCGGGGTACACATGCCCCCGAAAGGCACCCTGCTGGTAGCCCTGTTCCCAGAGCATCCCCTGCAAGGCTTTGAGCGGTGTCGCTTTCCGGTCCTCGCGAATCCACGCCTGCAAGACGTCAATCAGCCCGTCAAAGTCATCGGCGGCAACGCCTGACTGGTCAGCGACCATGGCCAACTGCTCACTGACCTTCGGGTTGCTTGCTTCCGTACGGACAAAGTCAGCCATGTGTTCCGCCGCGTAGGGAAACAAGACTTCATGAACGAAGGAAATGGAGCTGGTGGTTCCCTCGATGTCGGTGAGAATCACTCGAATCATCAAGCGGCTCCGGCGGCCAGGGCTTCATAACGTGGCAACCGGCTGGCAATGTCCTCACCGGTGAATTCCGCCACCCAACCATCCGGGTTGGTGAACAGGCGGATGCAGGTGAATTCGGGTTCTGGCCCCATATCAAACCAGTGCCGGGTGCCATTGGGCACGCTGATAAGGTCGTTTTTCTGACACAGGATGGCGTACACAGAGTCACCAAAGTGCAGGTAAAACAAGCCTTGCCCTCGGACAAAAAACCGAACCTCGTCCTCACTGTGGGTATGCTCATCGAGAAACTTTTGCCGAAACGCTTCTTTTTGGGGGTTATCGGCACGGAGGCTGATCACATCCGCCGCTTGAAACCCACACTCGGCCTTCAGGGCCTGCACTTCCTCCTGATAAGCCGACAGCACTTCCTCCTGAGAGGCATCTGCAGGCAAATCGCGGGTCGGCCATTGCTCATATCGCACGCCCTGCTCCGCCAGTAAGCGCTGGATATCACCCGGCTGGTTCGTGACCTGGCGAGGGCTCTCGGGGGCGTTCTGATTATAAATGCTTAAAGTTGTCATCCACGGACCCTCATGGTTTCGAGTTCACATTCAAATAGAAATTCAAAGGCCTCCACGTGCCTCAAACAGTCTGCCATGGTGCGGCCCCAGGTATAAAGACCATGACCGCGGATCAAGTATCCGGGTTGCTCCGGCCGCTCCAGGAACCACGCTTTGGTGCGTTCCGCCAACTCATCAATCTGCTGGGTGTTCTCAAACACCGGAACAGTCACGACCGAGTCATGGCTATCGACACCCGCAAACGCTTTTTGCAGTTCGTAGTCCCGAAAGCTCAGCAACTCGCCCTTTGGCACTAACCGGCTCAAAACGGTGGCTTTCACCGAATGCGTGTGCAGCACCGCACCCACCTCTGGGAACACGTCGTACAGCACCGTGTGCAACCGGGTTTCGGCTGAGGATTTGCAACGACTTTGCACCGGGTTGCCCTCAAGGTCCACCACCATGATGTCGCCGGCGCCCAATTGGCCCTTGTGCCGCCCTGAGACAGTAATCGCAATATGTCGGGCATCGATGCGGGCGGAATAGTTGCTGCTGGTCGCCGGCGACCAGCCCCGCTGGTAGAGGAACTGACCGGCAGCGATGATGGATTCGGCCTCTTTGGCGTATCGGGTGACATCAAACAAAATACATCCCCTGAATCAAGGTGCTGGGTGTGGAAAGTCTGTGAGTACACATTATAAGTCGGGCGCAGGCGCCAGCAAACGATAACGGGCACGAATCAGGTCGGCCACCACCGCGATCGCAATTTCAGGCGGTGTCTTGCTGGGGATATCCAGACCCACCGGGGCCACCAGGCGTGCCACCTGCTGCTCGGATAACCCAAGTGACAGCAATCGTTGATAGCGTGCGTCGGAGGTACGCTGCGAGCCCATCGCACCAACGTAAAAGCAGTCTGACGCCAACGCGGCCATCAACGCCATGTCGTCCACTCTGGGGTCGTGGGCCAGCGCAAGCACGGCGGAACACCGGTCACTGAAATCTGCGCGTACCAGATCGTCAGGCAGCGCCCGCCGCAGCGGTGCACAGAGGTTCTCCCAGCCGTTGGCGAACACCTCCCGAGGCTCACATAGCGTCGTCTCAAAACCTGCCGCCGTGGCAAACTCAGCGACATATCGGGCAACCTCGCCGGCGCCGACCAACAGCACTCGACACTGCGGCGCCAGATGGTGCTGAAACCACGACGCGTCAAGTTGAATGGGCTGGGCCGATGCGTGTTCGTCACTGATCGCCAAAGCGCCCGTGGCACGATTGACACGCCGGCTCATCGGCTGGCGCGCCAGCAATGCTTGTTTCAAAGCCCGAATGTGAGCGAGCCCGCCCGCTGGTGTCAGTGTTTCAACCAGCAACCGGATATGGCCACCACACGGCAACTGAAATTGTGACTGGTCACGATCGGTCACACCATAGTCACACACGTACGGCCGCTCGAGTGTCGACAAGGGCAAGCGGGTAATCAGGTCTTCTTCCAGACAGCCACCGGACACGGAGCCGGACCATTCTCCGCGATGGTTGACCGCCAACCAGGAACCGGCTGGGCGAGGCGACGCCCCCCAGGTCGCCAGAATGGTGCAGAGCCACACCCGGTCGCCCGCGACCAGCCATTGTTCAATATCCCTGAGTACCGCCTGATTGGGACTATTCACAATTCAATCAGGCTCTCAATGGCAACTGGCGCTGACGCTCGCCGGTCAGCGCAAACAGGGCATTGCCAAGCGCTGGAATCACCGGTGGTAAACCAGGCTCCCCGACACCACTGGGGGGCGCCGCACTGTCGATAATCTCGACCACCATTTCAGGCTTGGCATTCACTCGCAAAAGACGGTAATCGTGAAAATTACTTTCCTGGACGGCCCCGTTCTCAAAGGTGATCTGGCCATACAAGGCTGCCGTAAGCCCGAACAGGATGCCGCTTTCCATCTGGTCCCGCACAATTTCAGGGTTTACCACTTGCCCACAATCCACCGCACAGGCCACTCGGTGTACATGGATCTCGCCGGCTCTGATGCTAGCCTCCACCACTTGTGCCACATAGGTTCCAAAGCTGCGATGCAACGCAATCCCGCGGGCTCTTCCCGCGGGCAGGGGCCGGCCCCAATCACCCAGCTCGGCGGCGCGCTCCAGCACCGCAAGATGCCTGGGCTCCCGCTCCAGCCGTTGTCGGCGAAACGCCAGAGGATCCTGGCCGAGCTTATGGGCAATCTCATCCATAAAGGTTTCCACCGCGAAACCATTATGGGAATGCCCCACCGAGCGCCACCACGTGACCGGAATACCCGCATCGGTATGGGTGTGCCGAATGGACAGGTTGTCGACGCCGTATGGGTAGTCCACCGCGCCCTCGATAGCGGACATGTCTTTCGGCGTCGCAATACCTTCTGCCATCAGGCCCACGCTGCCCAGCGTGTTGTAGAGAAACTTCGGGGCCCAGGGATACTGGGCCGGCGCCGCGTCACGCACGTACCAATCGAGAATTTGCGGGCCCACAATCTGATGCTGCCAGCCGGTCATATCGCCGTCCTTTAAACTGGCCTGAAGGCGATGCAGCATCGCCGGGCGGTACCAGTCATGCCGGGTATCTTCTTCCCGTGACCAGAGCAGTTTGACCGGCCGTTTCACCCGGTAGGCCACCGCCGCGACCTCACCGATATAGTCCTGGGTGAGCCGGCGGCCAAACCCGCCGCCGATAAAGGTGGTATGAACCGTCACCTCATCCGGAGACAGGTCGGTTGCCCGGGCGGCGGCGATGCACCCCAGGTCTGGCGCTTGAGTAGGCGCCCAAACATCAATGTGACCGTCCGTGTAATGCGCCGTCGCGTTCATTGGTTCCAGGGTGGCATGGGCCAGAAAAGGCTGCTCATAACTGACGTTCAACACGTCATCGGCTGTCGCCAGCGCCATCGCCATATCACCCTGACTGCGTTCGGATTCACCCCCGTCTGCGTCGGCCGCCGTTCGGTAGTGGGTCATGACATCTGCGCTGGACAGTGTCAGGGCATCCGAATCATCCCAGACCACAGTGAGAGCCTGCTGGGCTTTTCGAGCGCGCCAGTATTTATCCGCAACAATGGCAACGCCGCGATCGATTTCAAAGACCTCAATGACCCCGGGCATGGTGCGCACACCGTTGGCGTCAAAGGACTTTACACGGCCGCCAACTCTGGGTGGACGCGTGACCACGGCATAGACCATGCCGGGGAGTTCCACATCAATGCCATACTCGGCGGTACCGGTCACTTTGGCGTGCGCATCCAGGCGCTGCATGGGTTGCCCGATGTACTGCCACTGATCCGGTGTTTTCAGTGTTGGAGCACTGGGCACAGGCTCCACCGCGGCCAGCGCAACCAGTTGTCCGTATGCCAATGAGTCCTGCCCATTGGGATGCAGAACCCGGCCTTCCCGTGTACGGCATTGGGACGACTCTACTTTCCATACTTTCGCAGCCGCAGACACCAACATCCGGTGGGCAGAGGCCCCCGCCACACGCAACGGTTCCCAACTGGTCGACAAACTGGTGCTGCCGCCGGTGAGCTGAAGCTTGTAAAGCGGGTTGCGGTACTCAGGCGCTGCCGGTGCAAAGCGGGGTTGAATCCGATTGGGGGGCACATCCAGCTCTTCCGCAATCAGGGTGGTTAGGCCGGTGTAGGTCCCCTGTCCCATTTCTACGCGAGCCAGGGTAAAGAAGATGTCGTCATCCGCGGTCAGTTCCAACCAGGCATTAGGCACCCAGCTCTGCTGGTCAGCGTTATACCCCGTTTCGACACTGGCGCAACCGGGCAACGACAGCGCCAACAGCAAGCCCCCGGAACCCGTTATCGAGGTTTTCAGGAAGTCGCGTCGATTCATCTCCATGTCACGCCTCCTCCTTCTGGCCGGCAACGGACTGGACCGCCGCGATGATTTTCGAGTAGGTACCGCAGCGGCAAATGTTGCCGCTCATGGCCGCCACTATGTCAGCCTCCGTAGGCGATGCATTGGTGGCCAACAGATGCGACGCCGTCATTAACTGGCCGGATTGGCAGTAGCCGCATTGAGGCACATTGTGATCGATCCAGGCTTGCTGCAATGCGTGTAAGGTACCGTTTGGCGCTAACCCTTCAATGGTGGTGATGGACTGGTCCGCAACCAGCCTTATCGGTGTTGAGCAGGAACGGACCGGAGCCCCGTTCAAATGCACTGTGCAAGCTCCGCATAGCCCGGCGCCACAGCCAAACTTCGTGCCTTTGAGGCCCAGTTCATCCCGAATGACCCACAGCAATGGCGTGTCATCTTCAATATCAAAGGTCCGTTTTTGGCCATTAACTGTGAGCGTGAGGGGCATTGCAATACTCTCTGGGTGTGGGTCCGGTTATGACGGGGCGGGCAAACATCACCGAACCGCTGCGGGAGTTTAGGGCATCAACAAACTACTTGATGACAGGTTCGTCTTTCGAGTCATTCCAGATCTTTCGTTCACCATTTTCCATCTGTCCTTCGCGATCCCAGACTTTACGATCCTCCGTAGAGGCCTTGATGGCACCATTGTCTTCCCAGATAACCCGATCCTTACATCCCGCCAGGGCCAGACCAACCAGAGCGACCAACAATATTTTCTTCATACTTTATCTCCTAAAAGTCCCTAATGGGCGAATTCCCGCCTCATTGGACTACAGATGGGTAAAACGTGGTATTACAGTTGCTTCAGACTAGTCACCACCATGCACTTCGCGATTGCGCTGTTTCTGCAGGTCGCTTTTTCGAACCATGACGTACACCGCTCCGGTGCCGCCATGATGGCGCTGGGCCGAGTGGAAGGCTAAAACATCATTGAGCTCTGGCAACCATTTCGCCAGGTAGCTTTTAAGCTGCGCAATGCCGTCGGGATTTCGCTCGCCTTTGCCGTGAAGTACCAGCACCGACCGCACGCCATACCGCACACAATCCTGGACAAAACTGTAGACCTCGCGTCGCGCCTCCTCTACGGTCAGGCGATGCAAATCCAGACGCGCCTCAATCGGGTATTGTCCGAGCCGTAATTTGCGAAACACACCGTGCTGAACGCCTGGTCGTTGCCAGCTCAGAATGTCGTGGCCGGTGAGTGGATCAACGCTGTCGGACGTCAGCGGGTTCAGATCCCGGTGCGGATTGTCCATCGCTGACCGCTGACGCTCCAGGTGGCCTGGTGTCAGTTCTCTGGGCGCTTTTATATCAGCCCGATTCGGCCGCCGAATGCGCCGAACATCCTGCATTTCCTGCAGAAAATCGAGCCGTTCATCTTTTGTGGTCATAACGGTATCTGATAAACATAGTATTTTAAGAAACTGTACCATTGGTTGTACGGCCCATAAAGAAAACCGACCCTAGGGTCACTCGCAGACTACACTGCCTTTATCGTTCAGACTTGGCGGCATTATGGAAAAGACCTCAATGGAAGTGCGACCCCAAAATATTCGAGCCACCATGGCCTTCCTTCGCGAGCATGCGCCGTTTAGCAATATGGATGATGGTGATCTGGCCCTGTTTGCGGAGCACGCGTCGCTACGCTATTTCGGTGATGGTGACACGGTATTGTCACCCGAAGATGGCCCGGTTAAAACGTTCAATGTCGTCAAACAAGGTCGTATTCGGGGCGAGCGCATCAACCCGTCCGGCGGCCAACCCGAAACAACCTTCGAGATCAGTCAGGGTGAGTGCTTCCCGCTGGCCGCCCTGATTGGCGAGAGGCCAACACGCACTCTGCACCGCGCCAGTGGCGACACCTTCTGCCTGAGCCTGAATTATGACAGCTTTGTGATTCTGTTTTCGCAAAGCGAAACTTTTCGTGATTTCTGCTTGCGGGGAGTCAGCAGTCTTCTGGATCAGGTCAATCAGCACATACAGACCAGTGCAATGGCCTCAATGAGCCCGAACACGTCCCTCGACACACCTCTGGAGCGTTATGCGCAGCGCAACCCGATCGTTTGTTCGCCTGACCTGCCAGTGCGCAAGGTAGTGGCCCGAATGCACGAAAACGGTGTCGGCAGCATGGTCATAACCGATCAGAACCGACACCCTATCGGTATTTTTACCCTCAGAGATCTCAGAACCATGGTGGCTGAAGATCTGGCCGCATTGGATGCTCCTGTACGCCAGGTCATGACCCCCGACCCTTGCTGCCTGAGCGCAACCGATCATGCGTTTGACGCTGCCCTGCTGATGGCGGAACATCATTTTGCCCATCTCTGCGTAGTGGATACTGACCATCGACTGATTGGTGTGGTGTCCGAACGTGACCTGTTCTCGTTGCAGCGAGTTGATTTAGTCCACCTTGCCCGAACCATCGGTACGGCGAAGCATTTGCGAACTCTGGTGAGTCTGCGCGCCCAGGTTTCCCGCTTGGTCGACAATATGCTCGCCCACGGCGCTGACTCCGGCCAGGTGGTCAAGATCATTACCACCTTGAACGATGTCACTGTCCGCCGGGTGCTGGAGCTTAATATTCAAAAACAGGACCCCGGCGTGCCCTTTACCTGGCTTACTTTCGGAAGCGAGGGCCGGCAAGAGCAAACGCTGCTGACAGATCAGGATAATGGCATCCTATTCGAGACCCCTGATGGCATGACCGCAGAAGACGTGCGCAAGCGCCTGTTGCCCTTTGCCGAAGTCGTAACCAGGGAATTGGCCGAGTGCGGCTTCACGCTCTGCAAAGGCAATATAATGGCCAGCAACCCAAAGCTATGCCTTAGTGTCGAGGAGTGGGACGACTGGTTTGTGCGTTTTATTGATGCATCGACGCCGCAAAATTTGATCTATTCCTGCATATTTCTCGATATGCGAGCAGTCTTCGGCCCTACTGAGTCATTAACGAAACTGCTCGGCAAAATAGTCAGTCGCATCCAATCGAACGCCTTGTTTCAAAAAATGCTTGCGGGTAACGCGGTCACTCGTCGCCCCCCATTAAATATGTTTCGTGGATTTCGCTACGCCCCGGAAGGTGAGAAACACACCCTGGACCTGAAAAAACAGGGGCTAGCGCCTTTCGTTGAAGCGGCCAGGGTGTTTGCCCTGGCTAACGGTATTGGCGAGCCAAATACCCTGGAGCGGATAGAGCGGCTGGCCAGCATCGGCTTCTTTGATCGAAAGGATGCCAACGCATGGAAGGAAGCTTACAGCTTGATCCAGGCAATACGTATGCGCGCTCACCAGCAGATGCTGGGGAAGAATCAACCGCTCAGCAATCGCATTAATCCGGATGACCTTAACCCACTGGACCGCCGCATTCTCAGGGAGTCCTTCCGCCAGGCCCAAAGACTGCAGCAGAAGCTGGAAACCAATTACTTACTCTGACGCCGGATTGTTTCTATGCTGCAAACTCTGAAAAACTGGCTGGGCCAACGGTTTGCAACCGTAGAAAACCACCACAACCTAGAGCGCCTGCCCGCACCCAAACTGCCCGCCGGGCAGCCATTGGCGGACATTCGCCTGATCGTTCTGGATCTGGAAACCACAGGCCTCTCGCCCTCCAAAGATCAGGTTATCGCAATCGGCGCCGTTGCCGTTGATGGTCTTCAGATCCCTTTAAAAGACCAATTCGACCTGATCCTGCGACGCCCGGAGCTGGATATTCGGGAGACGGTCCTTATTCACGGTATTGGTTCAGAAGCATTGACGCGCGGTCACGAAACCGAAGACGCCTTACTGTATTTGCTGGAATGGATGAACGGCGACCCGATACTGGCCTTCCATTCCGCCTTTGACCAAAAATTTCTCGAAAAGTCATTAAAACAAACCCTAGGATACAGCCAGCCACATACCTGGCTGGATGTGGCGGAACTGCTGCCCGCGCTGTTTCCTGATGCCGATGTTGGGCGGGGACGGCTGGACAATTGGGTTGACCATTTCGGCCTTGAAGTCAGTGAGCGTCACCATGCCGCGGCCGATGCCCTAGTCACGGCAGAGCTCACACTTATCGCCCTGAATCAGGCAACCAAAAACGGCATTACCACTCTCAGCGAACTGAACGATAAACTGCGATACTTCAGACGTCTCAAGGCCATGAGCCGCCAATGATGAAAATAGGACGGAAGATCACACTAACACCCGGAAAATTAGACTTTTTGCCAATATCTATAACCCCCCTACTGAGTAAAGTCTAATGAGGTAACAGGTCGGGGGAATACGAGAAAATAAAGGCTTAGCTGTCACAAACAACCCTCTGAAATGTCCTGATTAAAACAACAAAACAGGAGTGCTGTGATGTCAGACAAATCTCAAAATGCAATTGATTACTGGAAGGCAAACCTTCGACTGATCTCAGGCTGTCTAGTGGTCTGGGCTTTCGTGTCGTATGGCTGCGCTATCTTGTTCAGGCCCATGTTGGCGGGTATCCATATAGGGGGAACTGACCTCGGGTTCTGGTTCGCCCAACAAGGATCCATCCTCGCTTTTATCGGTTTGGTCTTTTTCTATGCGTGGAGAATGAACCAACTTGATAAAAAATTCGGCCTGGATGAGGAGTAAAGCGTATGAGTCAATTTGCAATTAACGTCTTGTTTGTCGGCGCGTCCTTTGCGATCTACATCGGCATCGCGATCTGGGCTAAGGCCGGTACTACAAAGGATTTCTACGTCGCCGGGGGTGGTGTTCACCCGGTTACCAACGGTATGGCGATTGGCGCGGACTGGATGTCTGCCGCTTCGTTTATCTCAATGGCGGGCCTGATTGCCGCTGGCGGTTACGCCAACTCAACCTTCCTAATGGGTTGGACCGGTGGATATGTGCTACTTGCCATGCTACTGGCGCCTTACCTGCGAAAATTCGGCAAGTTCACTGTTCCCGAGTTCATCGGTGACCGGTTCTACAGCAAGAACGCCCGGTTTGTCGCAGTTGCCTGCCTGATCGTGGCTTCCGTCACCTACGTTATCGGCCAAATGGCCGGTGCGGGTGTTGCGTTCTCCCGCTTCCTTGAGGTGGATAGCACAACCGGTCTCATTATCGCTGCAGTTGTTGTGTTCTGTTACGCCGTAATGGGTGGCATGAAAGGCATCACCTATACCCAGGTGGCGCAGTACATTGTACTGATCATTGCCTACACCATCCCGGCCGTCTTCATCTCCTTGCAATTGACCGATACCGCCATTCCAGCTATGGGCTTGTTTTCTACCCACACAGAATCTGGCCTGCCGTTGCTGTCGAAGCTTGACGAAGTGATTACCGCGCTCGGTTTCCAGGACTACACCGCAGATGTCGACAACAAACTGAACATGGTTCTGTTCACATTGACCCTGATGATTGGTACCGCGGGCCTGCCCCACGTCATCATTCGCTTTTTCACCGTACCGAAAGTCGCTGACGCTCGCTGGTCGGCAGGTTGGGCTCTGGTGTTCATCGCGCTGCTGTACCTGACAGCACCTGCGGTAGCGTCCATGGCACGCCTGAACCTTGTGAATACGATTTATCCGGACGGGCCAACCAGCCAGCCGATTGAGTATTCTGAGCGTCCAGACTGGGTCAAGAACTGGGAAGTGACTGGCCTGATCAAGTACGAAGACAAAAACGAAGACGGTCGCATCCAGCTCTACAATGATTCCGAAAGCTTTGCGCCAACCGCCCAGGCTCGTGGCTGGAAAGGCAACGAGCTTGACGTCAACCGAGACATACTGGTGCTGGCAAACCCTGAAATCGCCAACCTGCCAGGTTGGGTAATCGGTCTGATTGCGGCGGGCGGCCTCGCCGCTGCATTGTCGACTGCGGCGGGTCTATTGCTCGCAATATCATCATCGGTAAGTCACGACCTGATCAAGGGTGCGATCAACCCGAATATCTCTGAAAAAGGAGAGTTACGGGCTGCCCGGATCACCATGTCGGTGGCCATTGTTGTCGCGACCTACCTGGGGGCGAACCCGCCGGGCTTCGCCGCACAGGTTGTCGCTCTGGCATTCGGTATTGCAGCGGCGTCCCTGTTCCCGGCCCTGATGATGGGGATTTTCTCCAAACGCGTAAACAACAAGGGTGCGGTCGCCGGTATGGCAGCTGGCCTGATTTCAACACTTGTTTACATTTTCGTGTTCCTGGGCTGGTTCTTCATCCCGGACACCAATAATCTGGCCAACACACCGGACAACTGGTTCCTTGGTATTTCTCCGCTGTCGTTCGGCGCGATCGGTGCGATGATCAATTTCGCGGTCGCATTCGGAGTGTCTGCTGCCACCGAGGAGCCACCAATCGAAATCCAGGAGTTGGTTGAAAGCGTGCGCTACCCTCGCGGCGCTGGTCAGGCAACGGACCACTGAGTAATAATGTAACCTAATGCAGGGCAGTATCTGCAAAGGTTGATCCCAAACGGGCTTCCTCCAATGAGGAAGCCCGTTTTTTTAAGGAAACAATATGTTCTGGAATTTGGTTGCGACCGTATTTGCCGGCCTTGGCGCCGCCGGTTTCGCATTGGCCATCCGGTCCCTTACGAAACACAAGGCACCAAAGTGGCTTATCCCGGTATTCGCGGGGCTGGGTATGATGGGTTACCAGGTGTACATCGAGTACTCGTGGTTTGATCACATGGAGTCGATGCTGCCTGAAGGAACCGTTGTCGTCAGCACCGAAGTCGAGCAGGTATTCTGGCGACCGTGGAGCTATATTGCGCCACAGATTACCGGTTTTACTGTGTTGGACACCAACAGTATTCAACGAGACCTGCCGGGCCAAGACGTGGTGCGCTTTTACCTCTATCGGTTCAAGCACAGCTACGGTGGGCGCGTGGCGGATAGTATTTACCTGTTAAACTGCGACTCTAGGGAATTGGTGCCGCTATCGGATGAGGGCGAGCCTATGACGTCCAGCCTCCATCAATTACCCATGACGAATTCGTTGCTGACATCAGCCTGTCAGCCGACCCGGTAGCGCATAGGGTATACGGACAATCTCTGAAGCGGGGTTTAACCGCTCCAGGGATTCCCCAAATCGTCCTGTAACCGCTACACTGAGTCGAATGCCGGTCCGCTCCCACACTAACCCCGGTGATCTTTTCCCGCTCGTGAGAAAGCCTTTTTATGCTTAGCGTATGGCTGCTAGTACTGATTTCCATTGCCTACATTTCCGTCCTGTTCGCCATTGCCTGGGCGGGCGACAAGCACCCCACACTCTATCGCAAGCGCTTTCCTCGCACTCAAATCTACGCCTTGTCGCTGGCGGTATATTTCACCTCGTGGACATTCTATGGCGCCGTAGGACGCGCAACCCAAGAAGGACTGGGGTTCCTGCCAATCTATCTCGGCCCGTTTCTGGTGTTTGTCTTTTTTGCCCCCTTGCTCCGGCGCATTATCTATATCAGTAAGCGAAGCAATAGCACGTCCATTGCTGATTTTATTGCTTCACGTTACGGTAAATCACAATCCTTGGCCGCAATGATCGCGGTAATCGCCTTAGTCGGCAGCGTTCCCTATATTGCATTGCAACTGAAAGCTATCGCCATGGGTTTCAGTGTGTTGTCGGGTACTCAGGGTTCCGCCAATGAGCTTGGCCAGGCTGCGTGGAATGACTCCGCCTGGTACATCACCATAGTCCTCGCGATTTTTACCATTTTATTCGGTACCCGCCATCTAGAGTCGACTGAACACCATCGAGGCATGATTCAGGCTGTCGCGTTTGAGTCAGTGATCAAACTGGTTGCCTTTGTGGCAGTGGGACTGTTTGTCGGCTTCGGCCTCTACAGCGGCTTTGGCGACCTGTTTGATAACATCAGTACAGCAGGACTGTTGGGTGTGTTAACAACCGACACCATTGAAGCACCGGCGTTTATTACTCAAACACTGGTCGCCATGCTGGCGATTATTTGTCTACCTCGCCAGTTTCACGTCATGGTGGTCGAAAATACCGACCACCGCGATTTTGAAACCGCTCGGTGGGCTATGCCGGCCTATCTCGTCGTGGCCAGCGCGTTTGTTATACCCATCGCCGGCGCCGGCCTGATGATGCCGGGCGCCAATCTGGACAATCCGGACACCTTGATTCTGAGCCTGCCGATCATAGCCGGCGAGCACTGGCTGGCAATTCTTGCGTTTCTGGGTGGCGGCTCGGCTGCCGCTGCTATGGTCATTGTTTGCTCGGTTGCCATTGCCACCATGGTCAGCAATGAAATTATCATGCCGGCGCTGTTGAAGTTCTTCCGGCCGAGAATGAACCGTCGAGGCGATCTCAGCTTTTTACTGCTGACGATTCGACGAGTGGCAATTTTTGGTGTGCTTTTGACCGCTTACGGGTTTTATCGCCTGGCCGGCGCTGATTACAGCCTGACGGCCTTTGGCTTACTGTCATTTGCTGCGGTAGCCCAGTTTGGCCCTGCCCTTATTGGCGGCATTGTTTGGCGCCGCGGCAACCATACCGGCGCAGTATGGGGGCTCGGTTTTGGCTTCGCGCTCTGGTGCTACACACTGCTAATCCCAGCCCTGGCGTCCACTGGCTGGCTAACAGACTCATTGATAGAAAAGGGGCTGTGGGGGCTGAGCTGGACCCGACCAACTGCCCTGTTTGGTCTGGAACTGGACAAAGTGAGCCATGGTATCGTCTGGAGCTTGGGCCTCAACACACTGCTCTACGTTGGCCTGTCGCTACTCACACGGCAGCGGGTTCGGGAAAAAATCCAGATTGCGTCGTTCTTCCACGACTCCCAGCCCCGTGCCGAGACGCCACAACAACAAGCCTGGGAAGGTGAGGTCCTCACATCCGACCTGCAGGCCCTGGCTGATCGTTTCATGGGGGAAGAGCGATCTGTTGCGCTGTTTCGAAACTATGAACGCCGCAACGCCATTCGGCTCTCGCCTCAACGCCCAGCCTCCTCACATCTGATGAAATACATCGAGCGACAGCTCGCATCGGTCATTGGTGCATCAACGGCACGGGTGGTACTTGAATCCACCCTGACCGGGAGAGACATGCAGATTGAGGATGTCGTCAGCATCGTTGACGAGGCCTCCCAAGCGATGACCTTCAGTCGTGAGCTACTGCAATCGGCCATTGAAAACGTCAGTCTCGGAGTGTCTGTCGTTAATCATCAGCAGCAATTGGTGGTCTGGAACCGACGATATCTTGAGTTATTCTCTTACCCGAGGGGGTTTGTAAGAGCCGGCCGCGCCGTGGAAGATCTGATGCGTTACAGCTTGACCACCGCCAACTTGCCCTCCCGGAAGGTCGACGACATTATCAACGAGCGCTGCGGCAGTATGCGCGATGGCATCCCCATGTCCTATGAGCGTCATAGGCCCGATGGCACGGTGCTAAAAGTGGAAGGCAGTCCGATTCCAGGAGGCGGTTATGTCACGACCTTTCAGGACGTCACCTCAATGCGTCGGACCGAGCAAGCCCTCAAGGAAACCAATATTTACCTGGAGCAACGCGTAAAGGAGCGTACCCAGGAATTGCAGGTCATCAATGAGCAGATGCTGAAAGCCAAGTCCGTCGCAGAGCAGGCCAATCACAGTAAGACCCGTTTTCTGGCGTCTGCAAGCCATGATTTACTGCAACCCTTGAACGCCGCTCGTCTGTTTACCTCCGCGCTCTCCGGTAAAGCTCAATCCGGCGAGGTCCGTGAGCTGGTACAGCACATCGATAGCTCGCTCGGTGCGGCCGAAGAGATAATCAGCACTCTATTGGATATATCCAAACTCGATGCAGGTGCGCTGGAGCCGGAAATCAGTAGCTTCCCGGTCACTGATATGCTCAGCCATTTGTCGACTGAATTCTCGGCGATCGCTGCGGATCAAGAGCTGGTGCTCGACTTGGTACCATGCAGCGCGTGGGTGAGATCCGATGCGAAACTCCTACGTCGTGTCGTGCAGAACTTCCTTTCCAATGCCATACGCTATACTCCAAAGGGGCGAATACTCCTGGGCTGCCGACGGCTGAATGGCTACTTGCGCATCGAAGTCTGGGACACCGGTCCGGGAATACCAGAGGATCAGTTGGCGCGGATATTCGAAGAATTTCGGCGTCTTCAACATGGCCGTGACAATAAAGGCCTGGGTCTGGGGTTAGCCATCGTCGACCGTATCAGCGGTATGCTTAGCCACCCAGTCAATGTCGAATCCATCCAGGGCCGCGGAAGTGTGTTCAGTATCACTGTGCCAATGACTGCTGCGATTCCCGCGGAAGAAGCAACGCCGAAGTTGGTCCGGAGCTCACGGGGGCTGTCCACATTGAGTGGGCTCAACGTCTTGTGCATTGATAATGACGCCAACATTCTGGAGGGCATGGCCGCCCTGCTCGGCAATTGGCACTGTAGCGTCACGTCTGCGGAGAGTCTGGACCATGCGGTAACTCAACTGAATGGATCGCCGCCGGATATCATGCTGACCGATTACCAACTCGATGATGGTAAAAATGGACTGGATGCGATGGATGCCATAAGACGTTCATTCGATCCGGGGTTGCCCGGTATTTTGATTACTGGCTATATGGGACCCGAAGTTCGTGAAGATGCCGTCGAACGTGGCTACCAGATTCTTTACAAGCCAGTCAAACCAGCCGCACTGCGAGCCCTTGTCAACAAACTGTTGAAGCAACGATCATCATGACGGCACCAGCGACAAGTAAAAATGATGCGGATTTTTACAAACTGCGTTACTTGATCATCGATGATTTTGAAAATTTCCGAGCCTCCATGCGCCAAATGCTCCACGGCTTTGGCGCCAGTACAGTCGAAGCGGCTTCAAATGGTTCAGCGGCCATTCAGCAGTGCACCTATGGTCACTTTGATGTGGTGTTATGCGACTTCAATCTGGGAGAAGGCAAAAACGGCCAACACATCCTGGAAGAACTGCGACACCGCAAACTCTTAAAGCGCTCCTCCCTGTTTCTGATGGTGACGGCCGAAACCTCAAAAGAAATGGTGATGGGCGCAAGGGAATACCAACCCGACGCCTATCTTACCAAGCCCATTAACCGCGCCATGCTGGAAAAAAGGCTAGGAGGACTGATCGCCCAACGGAGCGTCCTGCTACCTATCAATCGTGAGATCGATTTAGAGAATTTACCCGAAGCCATCTCCTTGTGTATCCAGGCGATACCGAAGTTTCCTCGTTACAGATCCTGGCTGATGAAAACCCTGGCCGATCTCTACTACCAAATGGGTGACTACAGCCACGCTCGTAAACTGTATGACGAGGTACTTGAGCAACGAGACTTGTCTTGGGCTCAGCTTGGCAGAAGCAAGGTATTATTGGCCGAACAGTCCTACGATCAGGCCGAACTGGCGCTGAAATCCCTGATCCAGAATCATCCAGATTTTATGGAAGCCTACGACGCGTTAGCTGAAACACTCGCACACAAGGGTCAACTCAGCAAAGCACAGCGAGTTCTGGAAAAAGCGGTGGAGCTGTCCCCTAATGCCTTATTGCGCCAGAAAAGCCTTGCCCATATGGCAACCTCCAATCAGGACATCGAAGCCGCAGCAGAGGCTTGGCGCAGAACTGTCGGATTGGGCGCGCACTCAATCCATGATGATGCCGACCACTACCTTGCCCTTGGCCGCGCGCTATCCGAACTCAGCGATGAAAATCTCGAGGAGACGGGGCAGGCGAAAGCTGAAGAGGCCCTTAAGATACTGGCAAAAATGGAAAAACGCTTTAGTGAGCGCTCGGACCTTCGAGTGAAAAGCCTGCTCATTCAATCGCGGGTGCATGCAGGCCAAAAAAGAGGGGACGAAGCGACAAAGTGTCTGGACATGGTGACTCAAGATCTGGATCACGGCACTATGGATGCCAGTATGGGTCTGGAATTAGCCAAGACATTGTTTCGACTTGATCGCCATAAGGACGCCGAACAATTACTGGGCAAGCTGGCGCAGCGTTTTGAGTCCAATCCAGAGATTATTCAACAAATTGAAAACCTGTTGGATGAGCCTGTGGGGTTCAAGCAGAAGCTCAAGGCGCGCTCGCTGACCCGGTCAGGAATAAAAGCCTTTGAGGACGGTGAATTGGACAAAGCGGCAGAAACCTTCGAGGCAGCGCTTGAGATTGTCCCCTCGCATGCTGCCCTGAACCTTAACCTGGTTCAGGTACGTATCAAGCAACTGTCCGAAGGCTCCCAAAATCCAGACTTCATCCGCCAGTGCCAACGCTGTCTGTCAGCCTTGGAACACATTCCTGAACAGCATCGGCAGTATCGGCGCTATACCGCCTTGCGATCCAAGCTGGAGACTCTGGTATGACCGAGAGCCATAAGAATTCCAGACGACAGCCGGACCCAGAGAATAACATCGATTTTTCAATGGTGATCGCCTCCGCCGTGCATGACATGAAAAACTCTCTGGGCATGCTGCTCCACTCACTGGATGAATTACGTCAGGAACAGGCCAGCACACTGTCCGGCTCTTCCCGTTTCAATACCCTGCAGTATGAGACCGAGCGTGTTCACAGCGATCTGGTTCAGCTTCTTGGAATCTACCGATTGGGCGAAAGAACGCTCTCTGCCCACATTGAAGAACATTTTGTCCCGGATTTTCTATCTGAACATTTGGCTCGCCACCAACCACTGCTTGATGGGTATAACATTAAATACGACATCGAATCCGATGATATCAGCGGTTACTTTGACGATGATTTATTAACCGGCGTACTCAATAACACGCTCAACAACGCCATCCGCTATACCAAAGGAAAAATTCTTTTAACCGCTCATCAGCGGGATGGATACCTTGTTTTTGGGGTTGAAGATGACGGCAGTGGTTACCCCGAACACATGCAGATCTCTGGTTCAGTAGGGTTTAAATCACTCGATTTTAAAACCGGCAGTACCAGCTTGGGGCTATTTTTTGCGTCGTCGGTTGCAAAGCTTCATCGTAATGGCGCTCGGCAAGGATTCATCAAATTGCACAACCGGGGAACGTTGGGGGGTGGCGTGTTTGAAATCTGGATACCATGATGCTTCTCCAACCACCCGCTACACAGACAACAGACACACACTGTTGATCCCGCGTTGACGCCGGATTAACGTATTGAAACCCTCATGAGTGTGGTTCGTGTGATGAGTAGTGCCGAATCGAGGGTGCCGGTATATAAGGGAGAACACTATGCCTCGCGGCCACGCGCTCATTGTTGATGACTCATCCACAGCACGAATCATGCTTGCACGTTTGCTTGAACGCGCCAGAATTACAACAAAAAGCGTTGCTTCCGCAGAAGAGGCCTTTGACCGGCTGCAGCACGAGCATTTTGATATTATTTTCCTCGATCACTTGCTCCCCGGCATGAATGGCTTCCAGGCCCTTGATAAACTCAAAAGCCAGGCAGAAACCCGTGACATCCCGGTTTTTATGTACACCTCTCAAAACGCCGAACGTTATCTAACCGAAGCCAAAACCCGCGGAGCCGCCGGCGTCATTGGTAAGCAAGTTGACCGTGACCAACTGCAAAACATACTGGAAGCCATTCTGGCGGGCCAGGCCAGCACGGCTGAGTATACCCAGGAACCGGAAGACAGCCTCCCGCAAAATGACATTGAACGATCGCATACCCGTCGTTTCACGGGCCGCTTGTCGACATTGGAAATAGCCTTTGAAGAATCTTATGACGACCTGCGCCAACTCAAGCAGTCTCTGGCAAAAATGGAGGTATTGCATCAGGAACGACTGGACAGTAATCAACGCCGAATGAAATGGCTTTGGGCAACGACACTGATTGGCTTCACTGCGCTGGCGATTGTCCTGAGTGTTCAAGTGACTGGTCTCACCGGTGTGATCGAGGGCATTAAGGACGAATTACAGGTCATGCAGGAGTTGCTGGGCAGCATGGTTGAGCTCATAGACCAGTAAAAGCACGCGTTCGGTATCCGCCCCGCGTCGGCCTTTTGGCGGGCCATAAAAAAACCCCAGCAGGGTAAGCTGCTGGGGTTTTGGGTATTAAGAGTCTGACGATGACCTACTCTCACATGGGCAATGCCACACTACCATCGGCGCTGATCTGTTTCACTGCTGAGTTCGGTATGGGATCAGGTGGTTCCAAATCGCTATAGTCGTCAGACAAAACGTTTGATCACTGGTTGGGACAAGATTGAATTCTTGATAACGACCGTTGCGGTATCCGCAATTGTCTTGGGTGTTATATAGTCAAGCCGCACGAGCAATTAGTATCGGTTAGCTCAACGCCTCGCAGCGCTTACACACCCGACCTATCAACGTCCTGGTCTTGAACGGCTCTTCAGGGACCTCAAGGGTCCAGGGAGATCTCATCTTGGAAGGGGCTTCCCGCTTAGATGCTTTCAGCGGTTATCCTATCCGAACATAGCTACCGGGCAATGCCACTGGCGTGACAACCCGAACACCAGAGGTTCGTCCACTCCGGTCCTCTCGTACTAGGAGCAGCTTTCCTCAAATCTCCAACGTCCACGGCAGATAGGGACCGAACTGTCTCACGACGTTCTAAACCCAGCTCGCGTACCACTTTAAATGGCGAACAGCCATACCCTTGGGACCGGCTTCAGCCCCAGGATGTGATGAGCCGACATCGAGGTGCCAAACACCGCCGTCGATGTGAACTCTTGGGCGGTATCAGCCTGTTATCCCCGGAGTACCTTTTATCCGTTGAGCGATGGCCCTTCCATACAGAACCACCGGATCACTATGACCTACTTTCGTACCTGCTCGACGTGTCTGTCTCGCAGTCAAGCGGGCTTGTGCCATTACACTAACCGCACGATGTCCGACCGTGCTTAGCCCACCTTTGTGCTCCTCCGTTACGCTTTAGGAGGAGACCGCCCCAGTCAAACTACCCACCACACAGTGTCCTTATCCCCGATAAGGGGACGAAGTTAGAACCTCAAACATGTCAGGCTGGTATTTCAAGGTTGGCTCCACGATGACTGGCGTCACCGCTTCAAAGCCTCCCAGCTATCCTACACAAACATGCTCAAAGTTCACTGTGAAGCTATAGTAAAGGTTCACGGGGTCTTTCCGTCTAGCCGCGGATACACCGCATCTTCACGGCGATTTCAATTTCACTGAGTCTCGGGTAGAGACAGCGCCCCCATCGTTACGCCATTCGTGCAGGTCGGAACTTACCCGACAAGGAATTTCGCTACCTTAGGACCGTTATAGTTACGGCCGCCGTTTACCGGGGCTTCGATCAAGAGCTTCGCGCAAGCGCTAACCCCATCAATTAACCTTCCGGCACCGGGCAGGCGTCACACCGTATACGTCCACTTTCGTGTTTGCACAGTGCTGTGTTTTTAATAAACAGTCGCAGGGGCCTGGTATCTTCGACCGGCGTCCGCTCCACCCGCAGGGGTTTCACGTAATACCGGCGTGCCTTCTCCCGAAGTTACGGCACCATTTTGCCTAGTTCCTTTACCCGAGTTCTCTCAAGCGCCTTGGTATTCTCTACCTGACCACCTGTGTCGGTTTGGGGTACGGTCTCTCGTGACCTGAAGCTTAGAAGATTTTCCTGGAAGCATGGCATCAATAACTTCCCGCTCTAAAAGAGCAGTCGTCATCGTGTCTCGACATTAAGGACCCGGATTTGCCTAAGTCCTCTGCCTACACACTTAAACCGGGACAACCGTCGCCCGGCTTACCTAGCCTTCTCCGTCTCTCCATCGCAGTCACGCGAGGTACGGGAATATTAACCCGTTTCCCATCGACTACACCTTTCGGTCTCGCCTTAGGGGCCGACTCACCCTGCGCCGATTAGCGTTGCGCAGGAAACCTTGGTCTTCCGGCGTGGGAGTTTTTCACTCCCATTGTCGTTACTCATGTCAGCATTCGCACTTCTGATACCTCCAGCATGCTTCTCAACACACCTTCGCAGGCTTACAGAACGCTCCCCTACCCCGTACACTTACGTGCACAGCCGCAGCTTCGGTATCCAGTTTGAGCCCCGTTACATCTTCCGCGCAGGCCGACTCGACTAGTGAGCTATTACGCTTTCTTTAAAGGATGGCTGCTTCTAAGCCAACCTCCTAGCTGTCTGAGCCTTCCCACATCGTTTCCCACTTAACTGGAATTTGGGGACCTTAGCTGGCGGTCTGGGTTGTTTCCCTCTTCACGACGGACGTTAGCACCCGCCGTGTGTCTCCCGGATAGTACTCACTGGTATTCGGAGTTTGCATCGGGTTGGTAAGTCGGGATGACCCCCTAGCCGAAACAGTGCTCTACCCCCAGTGGTATTCGTCCGAGGCGCTACCTAAATAGCTTTCGGGGAGAACCAGCTATCTCCGAGCTTGATTAGCCTTTCACTCCGATCCACAAGTCATCCCCTGGCTTTTCAACGACAGTGGGTTCGGTCCTCCAGTGCATGTTACTGCACCTTCAACCTGCTCATGGATAGATCGCTCGGTTTCGGGTCTATGTCCAGCGACTAAATCGCCCTATTCAGACTCGGTTTCCCTACGGCTCCCCTATACGGTTAACCTCGCCACTGAACATAAGTCGCTGACCCATTATACAAAAGGTACGCCGTCACAGAACAAGTCTGCTCCGACTGCTTGTACGCATACGGTTTCAGGATCTATTTCACTCCCCTCACAGGGGTTCTTTTCGCCTTTCCCTCACGGTACTGGTTCACTATCGGTCAGTCAGGAGTATTTAGCCTTGGAGGATGGTCCCCCCATGTTCAGACAGGATATCACGTGTCCCGTCCTACTCGATTTCACTAGACTCAGGTTTCGGATACGGGGCTATCACCCACTATGGCGGCACTTTCCAGAGCCTTCTCCTACCAGTTGTCCAGCTTAAGGGCTAGTCCCCGTTCGCTCGCCGCTACTTAGGGAATCTCGGTTGATTTCTTTTCCTCGGGGTACTTAGATGTTTCAGTTCCCCCGGTTCGCCCCTTACACCTATGTATTCAGTGCAAGGTACCCGACCGAAGTCGGGTGGGTTTCCCCATTCAGAGATGCCCGGATCATAGCTTGTTTGCCAGCTCCCCGAGCCTTATCGCAGGCTTCAACGTCTTTCATCGCCTCTGACTGCCAAGGCATCCACCGTATGCGCTTAGTTGCTTGACTATATAACCCCAAGACAACTGTTCTCTCATCCACCTACCCGAAGGCGCAGCAAATTCAAGATCAGTCGCAGGTGTTATACACAACACTTCAACGACAACACCGGATAACGCTTGATCGTTATCAATTGAGATGAATCCATTTCGGAGATAATGAAATGAATCCTCTCGGATGTTTCAATCTTGTCCACATTGTTAAAGAGCATGTCTGACCAGTGATCAGAAAGAAGGCCTTCAGCGGTAACAATTCACTCTGTCACACTACTGAAAATCTTGTTTCTGTACACTGACACTTCCCAGGGGGAACGTGTTCAGGTATTCGCTTGGGTGTTTCAGGCGTTTTGGTGGAGCTAAGCGGGATCGAACCGCTGACCTCCTGCGTGCAAGGCAGGCGCTCTCCCAGCTGAGCTATAGCCCCGTCTGCTTGCACAGTGCCTGTTACTCGTCGTTGCAGCGTTCGTTCGCTTCCGTCATGATCCCTCGAGGATCACGCCTTCTCTCACTCTCACTGCGCCTAGATTAACAAACCCTGTTCGGCGCATCCGCGTTCGTCTGTCAACCAGAATCGAACCCGGAAATCGTTCAGATCAAGACATCGGATGGTGCCGCATAGCCTGCTATGCAAGTCATTCGATAACGCCGAGCTGGACGATTTTGGTGGGTCTGGGTGGACTTGAACCACCGACCTCACCCTTATCAGGGGTGCGCTCTAACCACCTGAGCTACAGACCCGGTTTTGCTTGCGCAAGACAAGCCAAGTCGGGCCTGAAAGACCCTTTGCTCTCTTTTCCGCTGATCAAGTAATTCGTGTGGGCTCTGACCGAAATATTCGGCTTCGTTTAAGGAGGTGATCCAGCCGCAGGTTCCCCTACGGCTACCTTGTTACGACTTCACCCCAGTCATGAACCACACCGTGGTGATCGTCCTCCCGAAGGTTAGACTAACCACTTCTGGTGCAATCCACTCCCATGGTGTGACGGGCGGTGTGTACAAGGCCCGGGAACGTATTCACCGTGACATTCTGATTCACGATTACTAGCGATTCCGACTTCACGCAGTCGAGTTGCAGACTGCGATCCGGACTACGATGCGTTTTGTGAGATTGGCTCCCCCTCGCGGGTTTGCAGCCCTCTGTGCGCACCATTGTAGCACGTGTGTAGCCCTGGCCGTAAGGGCCATGATGACCTGACGTCATCCCCACCTTCCTCCGGTTTGTCACCGGCAGTCTCCCTAGAGTTCCCACCATTACGTGCTGGCAACTAAGGATAGGGGTTGCGCTCGTTACGGGACTTAACCCAACATCTCACGACACGAGCTGACGACGGCCATGCAGCACCTGTGTCTGAGTTCCCGAAGGCACCAATCCATCTCTGGAAAGTTCTCAGCATGTCAAGGCCAGGTAAGGTTCTTCGCGTTGCGTCGAATTAAACCACATGCTCCACCGCTTGTGCGGGCCCCCGTCAATTCATTTGAGTTTTAACCTTGCGGCCGTACTCCCCAGGCGGTCTACTTAGTGCGTTAGCTGCGCCACTAAAGATTCAAGATCTCCAACGGCTAGTAGACATCGTTTACAGCGTGGACTACCAGGGTATCTAATCCTGTTTGCTCCCCACGCTTTCGCACCTCAGTGTCAGTGTTGGTCCAGGTAGCCGCCTTCGCCACTGGTGTTCCTTCCTATATCTACGCATTTCACCGCTACACAGGAAATTCCACTACCCTCTACCACACTCTAGCCTGACAGTTCGAAATGCCGTTCCCAGGTTAAGCCCGGGGCTTTCACATCTCGCTTATCAAACCACCTACGCGCGCTTTACGCCCAGTAATTCCGATTAACGCTTGCACCCTCCGTATTACCGCGGCTGCTGGCACGGAGTTAGCCGGTGCTTCTTCTGTGAGTAACGTCAGGGCTAGCCCGTATTAAAGACTAACTTTTCCTCCTCACTGAAAGTGCTTTACAACCCGAAAGCCTTCTTCACACACGCGGCATGGCTGGATCAGGGTTGCCCCCATTGTCCAATATTCCCCACTGCTGCCTCCCGTAGGAGTTCGGGCCGTGTCTCAGTCCCGATGTGGCTGATCATCCTCTCAGACCAGCTACGGATCGTCGCCTTGGTAGGCCTTTACCCCACCAACTAGCTAATCCGACATAGGCACATCCAATAGCGCAAGGTCCGAAGATCCCCTGCTTTCCCCCGAAGGGCGTACGCGGTATTAATCCGGGTTTCCCCGGGCTATCCCCCACTACTGGGCAGTTTCCTATGCATTACTCACCCGTCCGCCGCTCGACGCCTGGGAGCAAGCTCCCATCGTTTCCGCTCGACTTGCATGTGTTAAGCCTGCCGCCAGCGTTCAATCTGAGCCATGATCAAACTCTTCAGTTTAAATCATACTGCAATCCGAAGATCGCGATTCTTGCTCAAGACAAAACTCAATGTTCGACGAGTCGCTGTCTTGATATTTCTTGCCGAAATACCTCAGCCAGCGCCCACACGAATTACTTGATCAACTTTTTAAAGAGCGGGGCGTTTGCCCAATCGAGGTGCGCATTCTACAGCGTTTCCCGACCTTGTCAACCGCTAATTTGAATCTCTTAAACATCAATCAATTCAAGCGGTTAAACATCCCCTGAGGCCGGCCCGCTGGCCCTGTCCCTCAAGCGAGATGCGCATTCTACAGACC
>NZ_WUQJ01000018.1 GCF_011074955.1 Marinobacter caseinilyticus
TTTGCGTTTTGTCAGATAGTGGAACGATCACTGAGGAATCCTCGTTATTAAACATTCCTGCGATCACTTTGCGTAATGCTCATGAGCGTCCTGAAGGTATGGATGAGGGGACCTTGATTATGAGCGGCCTGAAGAAAGAGTCAGTTTTGTCGTCTGTTAAGGTGGTTACCAGCCAGTATGACCCTGAGCGGCGTGTTATTTCCGTTGTGCCAGATTATTTAGGGGGAAAGGTGTCGTTACAGGTGGTTCGAATTGTGCTCAGTTACACAGATTACGTAAACCGTACCGTCTGGAGAAAAGAGTGACGGGCATAAAGGTTCTGGTCACCGGGGCGAGCGGATTTGTCGGGCAGGCAATTCTTTGTCGTCTCTTTACGGATAAGAAATACGGAGTCAAAGGCGCATACCGGTCGATGCCCGGTGGAGAAATACCGTGGGCGGTGTGCCAGGCTCCGGAGTTGGGTAGTTTGGGTAGTTTGGGGAGCTGGGGTGAGGCTTTGGCAGGCAGCGACTTGGTTATCCACGCGGCTGCAAAAGTTCACGTCATGTCCGACAAGGCACTTGATCCGTTGGCCGAGTACCGAGAGGTTAATGTCGAGGGGACGTTGAGCTTGGCAACACAGGCGGCAAATCTCGGGGTAAAGCGATTTATCTTTATTAGCTCAATTAAAGTAAATGGTGAGACAACAAATCCCGGTCAACCGTTTACAGCGGACGATACGCCCGCGCCCCTGGACCCTTACGGTATTTCGAAACTCGAAGCTGAAGAGAGGCTGATGGCTCTGTCGAAGAGCACGGGCATGCAAGTTGTCATAATTCGGCCTGTCCTGGTGTATGGGAAACGAGTAAAGGGCAATTTTGCCAGCCTGACTCGCATGGTAGCGAAAGGACTTCCGCTTCCTTTTGGGGCCATTCACAATAAGCGCTCGTTGGTTGCGCTGGATAATCTGGTGGATCTGATTGTTACCTGCATGGATCATCCTTCAGCGGCTAACCGGGTATTTTTGGCAGCGGACGGTGAGAGCCTGTCGACGTCGGATTTGTTGCGGCGCGTTGCCGCTGCCATGGGCAAGCCTTCACGACTGTTACCGGTGCCGGCTGGGCTACTGCAGTTAGGGGCAGCAATACTGGGTAAGAAATCCATGGCGCAGCGGTTATTGGGGTCTTTAGAGGTGGATATTGCCAAAAGCCGAGAGGTGTTGGGCTGGGTGCCTCCGGTACCAGTGGACGAGGGGCTGAGACGCTGTTTTGAAATCGATCGGGATGATTAATGTGATTCGTTTGTTAGATGTGGTGTTTGCATTGATCGGGCTGATCGCCGGGTTTCCGGTACTGGTAGTTCTTTATTTGCTGGGACTATTTGATACCGGCTCCCCACTGTTTATGCAAGAGCGTGTTGGGCGGGGAAAAAAGCCGTTTACTCTGGTGAAGTTTCGCACTATGAAAGTCAATACAGCTTCAGTAGCCAGTCACTTAGCGAATACAGCATCCATCACCAAATTTGGCCACTTCCTGCGCCGCACCAAACTCGACGAACTTCCGCAGTTATGGAATGTATTAAAAGGTGAAATGAGCCTGGTGGGCCCTAGGCCCTGTCTTTTTAACCAACAAGAGTTAATTTCAGAGCGGGAAAAGCGACAGGTACTAAAGGCCCGACCGGGTATTACCGGGTTGGCGCAGGTAAATAATATTGATATGTCTACCCCGGGCTTGCTGGCTGAAACCGATCAGAAAATGTTGAAAAACCTCTCTGTAGGCGCTTATTTCAAGTACATTTTTATGACCGTTGCTGGCAAAGGTTCGGGAGACAGAGTGCCTGGGCGCGATTAAGTGGTATTTCGGCAATATAAGCGAGGTTTTTGCCTAGACTTTTCGGGTACGAAATTATTGCCGGTTACCGCCGAAGCCATTCTCAAAGTGCTGCACTTTACCGCTGAAATCGACTGTCATTGAAACAAACCTTAACGAAACCTAATGTGTTATTTGAGCGTCTCTACATTAGTCTGAAAATAATTTATACATTACTGAAGTGTGCGTCAGTGTTCGCTCTCTAGCGTGAAAGGATATCATGTTCCAAAAATTTCTCGGGTTTCCAAGAATTTATAAGCGTCTGATTTCTCTGGCTTCAGACAGTTTTTTCCTGTTTTTTGCATTTTGGGCAGCGTTTGCGCTTCGCCTGGAGCAGCAGTTTTGGGTGCCCAGTTATCAGCAACTGTTGGTGTCGGCGCTAACGGTTGTTTTTACGCTCGCCATTTTTATGCGACTGGGGTTGTATAGGGCGGTTATTCGATTTTTAAGCGATAAAGCCTTCCTCACAATCATTTATGGCGTTGCCGCTTCCAGTGCCATATTCATCGTGCTCGGTTATCTTTTGCAGGTGCCGGTACCCCGGTCAGTACCTATCATCTACGCGGCATTGGCGTTTATCTTCGTGGGTGGTACCCGGTTGAGTGTTCGCATGCTGGTGAATCATCCTCGCCATCGTGCGAAAGAGGCTGTGGCCATCATCGGTGCGGGTCCAACGGGTCGGCAACTCGCGACCGCCCTGAACCAGGGCACGGAATACGATCCGGTGATGTTCGTCACTTTTGACAGGAGCAATCACAAGTCTCTGATTAATGGTGTGTCGGTCTTCAGCATTGAGCACATAGAAAAGAATGCGCTGAAGTTTCGTGTGCGTCGGCTGTTGCTGGCCCTGGAACCAGATTCTAGAGTCGATCGCCGTGATCTGTTAAAGCGGCTCGAGCCGCTGTCCATTCCGGTGCAAACTGTGCCATCGATTTCTGAGCTGGTCGCGGGTCAGGCGCGCATTAATGATATTCGTGACCTGGAACTGGAGGACTTGTTGGGCCGGGATCCGGTGCGACCAGATAACGCCATGGTGGCGGCCAGTCTTCACGGCAAGGTGGTGATGGTCTCCGGCGCGGGTGGCTCTATTGGTTCCGAGCTATGTCGGCAGATAATTCGGCATCATCCCAAGGCCCTGGTGCTGTTCGAGCAGTCGGAGTTCTCACTCTACGCCATCGAGCGTGAGCTGATTTCGATCAATCGGGCCGAGGGGTTGGCTGTTGAACTGCACCCCTTGTTGGGCAGTGTTACCCATCGCCGCCGTTGTGAGACGGTTATCCGTTCGTTTGGCGTTCAAATGGTATATCACGCGGCGGCCTACAAGCATGTGCCGCTGGTAGAGCAGAACATTATCGAGGGCGTGCAAAATAACGTGTTTGGTACCTGGCACATGGCGGAGGCGGCCATTGCGGCGGGCGTGGAGCGGTTTGTGCTGATATCCACCGATAAAGCGGTACGTCCTACCAATGTGATGGGCGCCAGTAAACGCTTGGCCGAACTGGTGCTGCAAGGGCTCGCCCAGCGCCAGGATGGGACACGGTTCTCCATGGTGCGGTTTGGTAATGTGCTGGGCTCGTCCGGCTCCGTGGTGCCGCTGTTCCGCGATCAGATTCGGGATGGCGGACCTATTACGGTGACGCACCCGGACATCATCCGCTACTTCATGACCATACCGGAGGCCAGCCAGCTGGTTCTGCAGGCTGGCAGCATGGGTGAGGGTGGTGATGTGTTTGTACTGAACATGGGGGAGCCAGTTAAAATTGCGGAGCTGGCTCGCAAGATGATTCACCTAATGGGCCTGACAGAAAAAAACGATGAACGGCCCGGTGGTGATATTGAACTGATTTTCTCAGGGCTACGTCCGGGTGAAAAGTTGTATGAAGAGCTTTTGATTGGAGACAATCCACAGGGTACCGCACACCCACGAATCATGATGGCACGAGAGGTGTCCATGGTTTGGCCGGAAATCGAGTTGCTGTTGGAAAAACTGATGCTCGCCAGCCATAACTTTGATTGCCTTGAAGTCGTTGATCTGTTGCGCAATGCGCCTACAGGTTACACGCCCAGCAGTGACATGGCCGATTTGGTGTGGAATCGCAGCGCAGAGGAAAGCTGGCAACTGGTGAAGGATGGCACTGAGAAGGCGAAAATCCGTCGCTTGAATTCTTAGAACTGATGAGTCTTTTCAGGCATTCATTGTCAGTGGAACACCTCGCTTCGCGTATTCAATTAGTTATCATGGTGTTTAGTTCTTTACATTAATCCTTCCTATTTTCGTCCTGGAAACTGCGTGTTCAGTGTGGCCAGATGGGAATATATGTTTCCTAATGTGATATAAGTGCATGATAAATTATTATTTTTTAATAGCATTGTCAGGGAATAAAATATGAAAAAAATCGCCATTATCGGCCTTGGTTATGTCGGCTTGCCTTTAGCGGCGGCTTTTGGTGAGAAACGCGAAGTTATCGGCTTCGATATCAGTACAAAGCGTATCAACGAACTGAAGCAAGGCCGGGATCTAACGCGGGAAGTCTCGGGTGAAGAGTTGGCAATGTCCAAGGGGCTTTCGTTTGCCGATTCGCTTGAGGGTATTCGCGACTGCCAGATTTTTATCGTCACCGTTCCCACGCCGATTGATGAGTTTAAAACTCCGGATCTGACGCCGTTGGTCAAAGCCAGTGAAAGTATCGGGACGGTTTTGAAGGCCGGTGATATCGTGATTTATGAGTCCACTGTTTACCCGGGCGCGACGGAAGAGGTGTGTGTGCCGATTCTGGAGAAAGTATCGGGTTTGACGTTCAATCGGGATTTTTATGCCGGGTATAGTCCCGAGCGTATTAACCCGGGCGATAAAGAACACCGGGTTATCAATATCAAGAAGGTGACTTCCGGCTCCACACCGGCCATCGCTGACGAAGTGGACGCACTGTATGCGGATATCATCATAGCGGGGACACACAAGGCGAGTTCCATTAAAGTCGCTGAGGCTGCCAAAGTCATTGAGAATACTCAGCGGGACGTCAATATTGCGTTGATGAATGAGCTGTCGATGATCTTTACGCGTTTAGGCATTGATACCCACGAAGTACTGGCCGCGGCCGGTACAAAATGGAACTTCCTGCCTTTCAAGCCGGGGTTGGTAGGCGGCCACTGTATTGGCGTCGACCCTTATTACCTGACCCATAAAGCACAGGCCGTGGGCTACCATCCGGAGATGATACTGGCGGGCCGACGGGTGAATGACAATATGGGGGCCTATTCCGCCTCTGAGTTGATTAAGGCAATGATTAAGTCGGGACAGACCATTGCAGGTGCCCGGGTTCTGGTCATGGGCCTGACGTTCAAAGAAAATTGTCCTGATTTGCGCAACACGCGGGTTGTCGACGTGATTCGGGAGTTGGCAGAATTCGGGTGTCGTGTGGACGTTGCCGATTGTTGGGCCAGTAATGAAGAAGCGATGCACGAATATGGTTTGACGCTTTTGGATGATCCCGCAAAAGGTGAGTTTGATGCGTTGGTTCTGGCTGTGCCGCACCGGGAATACGTTGAGATGATGCCTGAGGACTTCCGTAGCTTACTTAAACAAAAAGGAGTGTTTTTCGATTTAAAAGGTGTCTTGCCAAAAGGTTCTTCGGATTTGAGGCTTTAAATAAAGTTAATGTCTGATGGGTTGTAAAAGCGGAGCAAAAGGCTCCGTTTTTTATTATGTACGACTTTACCCTATATATACTTTCACATTAATTGATATAAAATTCAGGTTGGTATATTATTCAATCCGGCCAATTGTAGGGCTGAGCTTGACTTTCCAAAAGCCAAGCTAAATATTTTCTGATTGCTACTTTCATTGTTTTAAAAACTCGAATTGATTAAGGGCAAGGTACATGGCAAAGATCAACGATTACTATCAGAAAAAACAGCTTATGGAAAAGCTCACCGAAGAATTGCGTCAACTTGAGCAGGATAATGCACTGAAGCACGAACTGGCTTTTGAAGAGAAAGTGCGCAGTTTGATGAAGGAATACGACAAGTCGCCGAAGGATGTGCTGCAAATTCTTGGCGCAATCGATCCTTCCGTTGCCGGAGCAAAGGTAGAGGGCGCGGGTAGCCGTCCCAAGCGCCCGATGAAGACGTATAAGAACCCGAACACGGGTGAAGTCGTCAAAACCCGTGGTGGAAACCACAAGACGCTGAATGAGTGGCGCAAGCAGTACGGCAAAGAGACGGTGCAGAGCTGGCAGCAAGACTGATCAGTTCAGCTGGTCAGATGAGTAGTGCCGTGGCCGGTTGAGAAACACCGCCCCGGCCCATCAGAGAATACGCAGTGTAGGAGCGGTTCCGGCCGCGATTTTTCGGAAACCATCAGGGTCCGGGGTCGCGGCTGGAACCGCTCCTATTTTTGTTTGGGGCGCCTGGTTTTGAACTGGCCAGAATTCCCGAACAGTGGGTGCCCGAATAGCGAATAGCTCGAATAGACCGTTGCCAGAACAGTCAGGTGGGCTTGGAACTCGTTGCCCTGACTGATGCCGGGTTTTGTGGGCGTGGCTTTAACCGAGAAACAGATTACCGCCGGGGCCTGGAGTCGCGGCGTAAGCCACGCCTGCAACTGCGCCTGACCCTGGAGGGGGTTGGGCGTCTGTTTATACGGCAATAGCGTGGAATCAACGTCTGACGAAAGAATTCTCAGTCGGTTTCAGTTACCATTTCGCAAAAGATCTATCAGGGATAATGTCCTATGCTCGCAGTGATTCTTTCCGGTGGTTCTGGCACTCGCCTTTGGCCGTTGTCCCGTGAAGCGTATCCAAAGCAGTTTTTACCGGTGGTGTCGGAGGAGACTTTGTTGGCCGAGACCATTAACCGGGGGCTTGCCTTGGCGGACAATGCTCGGGTGATGGCGATCACCAATGAGGACCACCGGTTTGTGGTGGCGGCACATTTGCACACGCAGGCCGCGGAGCGTACGGCGGGCATCATTCTTGAGCCGGTGGGGCGCAACACTGCGCCGGCGATTGCGTTGGCGGCGTTAGCGGCGGCGGAGGAAACACCGTCAGAGCTGCTATTGGTTATGCCTTCTGATCATGTATTGAAGGATCTGGCGGCGTTCCGAAAGGCGGTCGCGCTGGGCGCACAGGTGGCCGAGGCGGGCAAGCTGGTGACCTTCGGGATTATCCCGGACTCACCGCATACCGGTTACGGGTACATCCGTGCCGGCCAGGACCACGAGGGGTACTCCGATGTCGCCGCGTTTGTGGAAAAGCCGGATCAGGCGACCGCGGAATCCTATCTGAATGAGGGCGGGTATTTCTGGAACAGTGGCATGTTTTTGTTCCGGGCCGACCGGTACCTTGAAGAGCTGCAAAAACACCAGCCCGAAATGCTGAAGGCGTGCCAGCAGGCGTACAGCGAAAAGCAGGCTGACCTGGATTTCGTTCGGGTCGGGCGCGAAGCGTTCCAGGCGTGCCCGGATGACTCCATCGACTATGCGGTGATGGAGAAGACTCAGGATGCGGTGGTTGTGCCGCTGGATGCAGGCTGGAGCGACGTGGGCTCGTGGTCGGCGTTGTGGGAAATACAGCCCCACGATGAGCACGACAATGTGTGTCGTGGTGATGTGATTACTGAAGACGTTACCGGCTCCTATATTCACTCTGAGGGCCGTTTAATCGCGGCCTTGGGTGTCAGCGATCACGTGATCGTCGAAACCGACGATGTCGTGTTGGTGGCCGATCGCGCCCGGGTTCAGGATGTGAAAAAACTGGTGGCCCAGGTGAAGGCGCAAAATCGTCAGGAGCATCGTTTTCACAAGAAGGTCCATCGTCCCTGGGGCACTTACGAAGGCATTGCCATGGGGGCCCGCTTTCAGGTCAAGCGCATTACCGTCAACCCCGGTGCCACCCTGTCACTGCAGAAACACCACCACCGTGCCGAGCACTGGGTTGTGGTCAAGGGTACCGCCACCGTGATTCGCGGTGAGGAGCAGATACTGCTGACGGAAGATCAGTCCACGTACATTCCACTTGGCATCAAACACCGACTGGCCAACCCCGGGGTGATACCGCTGGAGCTGATTGAAGTTCAGACTGGCAGTTACCTGGGCGAAGATGACATTGTCCGGTTTGAGGACACTTATAACCGGGTCTGACCGATAACCGGGTCTGACCGGAGGATTCGAGAAAATCCAAATGGGCCACCAGGACGGTGGTCCAAATGCTAAAACACCGACAGGGAGATGTCATGGACGACTGGCAGGAATGCCTCAGCCCGCTTTGCCAAACCGCGCTGCAACACGCACGAAACAATGTCCTGGACCGGGGTGGTCTTGCCATCACCGTTGAGGACTATCTGCTGGCCCTGATGGACAGCGTTCCTTCCATTACTGCGTTCCTGCGACGGCGCGGCATCGATATGGATGAGCTCACACGCACCATCCAGTGTGAGCAGCCGATCGTGACCGCAATCAGTGGCGACGGCATGCTGTCGTCCCAGCTCCAGTATTGGCTCGCCACCGCTCATGAAGCGTCAGAGACTGCGTGGCTTGATTGGCCACGGCTCTTGAGCGCCCTGGTGCGCCAGTCGGAGCGCTTGTCCGGCAAGGCGTATGTCGCCGTGTTGGAGCAGGTAGAGCACTGGCCATCGGATGAGACCATGGGGCGAGACCGGGGTGCTTCCCGCTCGGTCGACACCCAGCCCTCGATCATTTCGGATCCTGCGTGGCTGCAATTGGCTGAGGACGTGTCGGTCCTGGTGTCAGCCCAACCCAAGGCCGTCGTGTGGTTGCAGGGGCCGTCCGGCAGCGGCAAAACCACGTGGCTGAAAGCGTTGGGCGCTTCACTGAACCGCCGCTATTTAATGCTGGACCTGCGGCGGGAAACGGAAATCATGGCTTCCGTTGAATCCGTGATGCCGCACGCTGAGAATGGCCGCTGCGACCCTCCGCTGTTGGTGCTCGACAATGTCTCACCAGCGGACCTGGGAGTATTGCTGTTGGATGGTGCGAGCGTGGCCGCTCACTTGGTGCCCGGCCACGAGGGACCAATTCTGATGCTAAGCGCGGCGGTGGAGCCAGAGGCTGTGGTCAATCTTGAGTGCCGGCTGGGTCGCAGGCTGCTTCCAATCGGTATGCCGTTGGTAAGCTCTTCGCAAATGCTGGCGATCGTCACGGCCCACCAACCGGTGATTGAGCGTCAATGGGGCGTTGAAATCAATGGGGGTGTTCTGGGCTACGTGAGCTCCCATGCCTGTTTAAGGGGCATGACACCCGGGGTGGCTATTGAGTGGGTGTCGCGGGCAGCGGCGAGGATGGCGTTGTGGGCACAGCAGGGGCCGACGGAACTTCGTCGCCTCACGGGGGAGCAACAAACGCTCCGCAGGCAACTACTGGTCGCCATTGCCCGTCACCAGCCGGTTGCCGAGTTGGAGCGGGCAATCGACGCACTGTCTGCTGAGCTGGATGCTCAGCAGGATTCCTGGAGTAAGGCGCTGCAAAGCAAGGTCGCCCGCCAGGTGACCCTGGCCCAGGTCAAGGCGGAGCTTGAACACTGGCCCGATGGTCAGGGAATTCCGGCGTCAGAGCCGGCTAAACCCTATCGGGAATGCGCCCTGGGTGACGCAGGCCAGGATTGGCCTCTTGGGCCGTGATCCTCCCTATGTTGTTTGGTGTTGGGTGTTTGGTGTTGGGTGTTGGGTGTTGGGTGCTGGGTGCGGGGTGTTAGGTGTTAGGTGTTAGGTGCTTGGCCATTACCGGATGGCCGGCACATCGGGCGCATAATGTCCGATGTGCTTGCGACCGTGGCTTGGCGCAGTCACTATGAGCGCTGCCGACTTTGACGGGAGGAGATGTGGGTGCGCGATTTGGAAATCTATATACGTGATATCAAGCCGGGACAAGTTTCTGGCTGGCTTAAAAATCACTTGAGTGCATTGACGCTGGCGGACGCGACTGCCATCGACAAAGCCATCATTGGCGTGGGCCAATATCATGACGCCAACGTTCGGATCAGTGTATACCCTGAGGCATTCGGTAAGCGCTATGCCTGTCTGATTATCGAGGGTGAGGAGTTGCCTTGGGTGTCCGATCTTGATTTTGCCCGCAGTGGCTGGCGAGCATTGGACACCGAAATCAGGTGCAGTCCGGGAGACTGGAAAGAAGGTGAACCGGTGGCAGACGAAAAGTGGTGGCGGCTGGATGATCGCGGCGAGCAATTGGTTGTGTGGAACTGAGGCGGTTAAAGCGTGGTTTGAAAAAAAACAGGGGTTAGCGCTTAGGCAGGGCAAGCGAGGTTTAGCGCCTGCCGATTGCAGGCGCTAAACACGGGCGAAGCTTAGTCGCTCAGGATAGACACGTTGTCTGCCTGGAGCCCTTTATCCGCCTCAACAACCGTGAAGCGTACCAGCTGTCCCTGACGCAGGACCCGACGACCACGGCCACGAATGGCGCGGAAGTGAACAAAGACCTCGTCTCCACTGTCACGGACAATGAAACCAAAACCTTTCTTGACGTTAAACCACTTGACGGTGCCTTCCTCATCGCCTTCCGGGCCTGAGTCGTCCATGCCGTCATCGTCATCATCATCGTAATGATCGTTTGAATAATTGTTCGCCTGATTGTTTGTATGACGACGCGGTTCGCTGCGGCGGTTCGGTTGACGTTGAGCAAATGCCACCGTGAAAAAGCCTGCCAGGCCAAACAAAACAAATGCGATGATGTACGCAGAGATGCCCTGCGCGCTGCCCAGAACAAATGGTGCATTGCTGGCCAATTCACTGGAGCCAGACTGGGATAAAATCTGAAAGACTTCCGGGGTGAAGGTCAGTAGAGCAAAAGCAAGTATAAATGGTGATGGAATGGCGATCAGGATGGCTAAAAAGATCGCTTTAGCTGGATTACGCATTGACGGGATACTCTCCATTATTCAACAAATAACAATAAAAACTGCGCATCAGGTAAACTTGGTTAATCAAATATGACCTTCAGGATGCGCAGTCGATGAAAACCGTCGTCAAGACCCCATAGGCATCTGGTCCGACGGTGCAAAAGCGGCATCATATCAGATAACCATTAACACTGACTAAGGAACCGACGTGCAATGTCGCCATTGGTGAGTATTTAACCGCCTATTGGTGCCAAAGTAGGACACAAATAATGCATATGGCTTGTCTTCAGGCTGGAGTCCATACAACATTCCTGTTGTTAAGTGGCCTTAGCACAATGCTCGATTTCGCCAAACGGTAGATAGACAACGATGACGAACCAAACCATTGAAGCACGGCTTGACGAACTGGAAACGCGATTGGCATTCCAGGACGACATGATCAGTGCCCTGAACGAGCAAGTGGCACAGCAGGAACTGGACATCCGCAAATTATGGGAAGCGAAGCAGCATTTGAAAAAGCAGTTGTCCGAAGTGTCCCCATCGAACATCAGAAGTGACGCCGACGAAGCGCCCCCGCCGCACTATTGAGACGTAAAAAGTCTTAAAGTCGGACTAAGTCCTGCTAAGCCATGGGATGAGTACGAGGCAAGAAGCAGGCGGCGCCCCCGTCATCCGCTTTGACGTGAGCAAACCGTACCGTTTCAAAATACGGGGACGGCTTTCGCCACGATTTGCCTGTTAGCACGGTTTCAGGCGATCCGACGTCAGAATCCGGCCGGCGGTTTGAATCCTGCCAGTCCATTGTCTTCCAGTAATTGGGCGAATCTCAACGTGGTGAGATCTGTCCCGGGGGCACCGATTACCTGAATACTGTATGGCAAACCCGCTGGTGTCCGACCGACGGGGACCGAGGTTGCCGGCAGACCAAGCAGTGTCGCCAGGGCAATCCAGCAGAACTGATCCAGGTAGGCGCGTGGGCTGCCATTTACCTGTATACGGCGTTTGAAGGGGGGATGGCTGTGATCGTGAGGGATGGCCGCGGTTGGCGTTATGGGTGTCAGTAAGACATCAAACTCCTCAAACAGGCTCTCAATGCTGACGCGCATTTTTTCGCGGGTTTCCTGCCAGCTTAACCATTCGTGGATGGGTTGATTCACGCCGCGACCATAGTCGCCCAGTCCTGCGGTCACCGGGCCGAAGTATTTTAAGAGTGGTTCCAGTCGGGCGACCCAGCGCATCTGGCGTCGTTGTTTTGGCGTCAGCGATGTGCTGAGCAGGCTGCCGAGCAAATTGAAATAGACCGGCATGATGTGACTCAGGTCCAGCAATTCGTGACGTGCCTTGGCAACCAGGGCGCCTTGTTGCTCAAGGGCGGCGGTAAGGTTTTGATAACCGTCGCTGAGTGTCTGGTCAATAGGGCACAGGGGGTCCTGCAGCCAGTGAGCCACCCGCGCCTGGTCGAGCCGTTCCAGCCTGGCCGGTTCCATATCAAGGCGCCACAGGCGACCGTCCGGTTTGCGTGGCCCCGCGATAACCTTAAGCAACAGTTCCAGGTCTTTGGCGTTGCGGGCAATGGGGCCGCCTTCCGCCAGGTCTGGTTGTGTTTCGGTGCCGGGCGGGCCCGGGATATGACCACGGAAGGACACTAACCGGCGGCTGGGTTTGTGACCAAAAACACCACAAAAGTGCGCGGGCGTACGAATGGAGCCGGCCAAATCACTGCCAACTTCCAGAGCGGTGAAGCCGGATGCGAGCGCCGCTGCCGCCCCGCCTGACGAGCCCCCCGGAGTATGACCCGGATGATAGGGGTTGTTGGTGACGCCAAATAACTTGTTGTAACTCTGAATGTCGGTGGCGTAAATCGGCACGTTGGTCTTGCCGAACACGATGGCGCCCGCGTCCGCCATGCGCTGGACAACGTCGGCGTGGCGCCGGGGAACATAATCTTTCAATGCCGGTGCACCGGCGGTGCACTTCATGCCGGCTACCTCCCAGGTGTCCTTTACGGTCAGGGGCAGGCCATGCAATGGGCCCAGGATGTCGCCGGCTTGCCGGCGCTCGTCGGCCTGACCTGCCTGCGCCAGGGCGGCATCGGGTGTCAGCGTGACAACGGCATTGATCGCCTTGTTGTGGGCGTTAATCCGATCGAGGAATGCGTGTGTCAGCTCAACGCTGGAGAGGGTGCCGGCGTGTAACTCGTCTACCAGCTGGTGCGCGGGTCGATAATAAAGTGGAAGCATGGTGTTGCCTCTGTGCGGGTCCGGAATCACAAATCAAAGAATGATCGGCATTTAAGCGAACCCCTCTGACAATGTAAAGCGGATGCTTTAATGGGTGCAAAAGCTAAAGCTCTTGCCGCCAGTGCTTGACCCTGACCTGTTTTTTTATTGCTTCGATTATTTCATCCAGAAGCTTGACCAGTTCCTTGTTTTCTACTTCCGTGCCGTCTTCGAGGGGTGTGGGAAGGAAGACGTTCACGATGTCTTCAATGAACGCGTGGTTCCGCGTGGAGGCCAGATCGTCCAGAATCTGGTGAATGACGGTAGCCACGATATCTCCGACTGCTTCTTCCAGCGTCTCCTGAATGGTGGGACCGACGACGGGTAAGAATCGTAGCCGTGACAGCTCGACATTCTGCTGCAGTGCATTGTCAACGCGCCCTTCAAGGTAAATGCGCAGGGCTCCCCGATTCGGGACATAGCCTTCTTCCGCCGCCTGGGCAACGCGCGCCGATATCCAGTCGGAAATCATCTCGCGCCTTGGAAACAGTATGTCGTTTTGAATCCGGTCAAACAGCGGCGAGCCTTGATTAATCTCGTTCTGGGCACCCGATAGCACTTTGATGACGATACGGTCGGACAACTCTTCCATGAAGGCTTCATAGTAAAAGTTGAAGAACTGGTAGACCCGCGTATTGGTGAGGTCGATGATCTTGTATTGCTGCAACCGGTAGATAATTGAAAATACCCGAAGGATACGCAAAAACCGCAGGGAGCCGACGGGAATGCAACCAATCAGGTCGTACCAGTGTATGAAGGGATAGAAGTACCAGCGAGCGTAGAGTTTTGTTTTCAGAGCATACGCCCAGCGTACGAAAAATTCGGTCAGGAAAACCGCAACGAAAATCAGATCGTAAAAAATGAAATTGCGATGAATGGGTTGGTAAAACTGTTGAACCGACGGCGTATAGGCTGCCAGCAAGTCCTGAACGCCTTCAAAGCTGTAAAGCGAATCGAAAATGATAAACGCGATATTGATGATCAACAGCCCGAGCATCACGAAATCGACAATGAACCAGATGAGCTGGTGACTGGATTTGAGGTTCTGTCGGTTAATCGTAAACATCTAGCGTCTCGTCCGGTTGACTCGTTGATCGACTGCGCGACGTACTGCGCGACGTGGAGGCCTGTGGTGTTACGCCCTCAGTGGCTCAATAGGTTAATGAATTAACCGGGTCAGACACCAGCGAGGATTTCGGCTAAGCCGTATACGTTTCAACGCACTAGACTAGCTTATTTAAACGCTGGCGACGACTTGCCCAACGACGGAGGCAATGCCGGCCAGTGATTTCATCCGGGGTATTACCGGGTTCAGGGCATCTGGCTTGGCTGGGCGACCACCGTGGTATTCGGGTACCTCTTCCGGGGCAGGCATTGATCATGCTGCCATGAAGGACGAAAACCAATGCCATAAATCACTGTTTCGTTGGGCGAAGGTGTCAGCGGGAGGGGGCAGTTTGCCATGGATTAACTTGACCCCGGACGGGTAAACTCACAGGGTGTGACGGTGCCGGATTACTGGCCGTGGCTTTATCAATCTTGGAGATCGCGAGTGTCAGAATCAGGGTTGGCCCCATCCTCTGCCTGCGTTGACGGCGAGTATTCCAGGGCAGAAGAATGGATAAATCAGGTAACCCATGGGCTGGCGGCGGTCTTTAGCATCGTCGGTATGGTGGCACTGGTGGCATTGGCGGCGCCCAGTCAGGACATCTGGAAGATAACCGGCCTGAGCATCTACGGGGCGAGTTTGACGCTGCTGTTCATGGCCTCCACTTTTTATCATTCCGCACGTCGGCCGGGCGTTCGGCGGCTGTTCAAGATGCTCGACCATTGTGCAATTTTTGTATTGATTGCAGGCACCTATACACCATTTTTGCTCGTCAACATGCGCGGACCAACGGGCTGGATTCTGTTTGGTGTTGTTTGGGGGTTGGCTTTGGCCGGGATTACCTTAAAGCTGGTGTTCGGACACCGATTCCAAATAGTCCAGATGGTGATCTACCTGTCCATGGGCTGGTTGATCGTATTTGCTTTCGGCGACTTGCTCGACAGCGTTAATACGCTGGGCGTCGGGTTGGTGGTTGCTGGCGGTATAACCTATACACTGGGTATTGTGTTTTATCTGGTGGAGAGAATTCCTTTCAATCACGCCATCTGGCATGTCTTCGTGATGGGTGGCAGTGCTTGTCACTTTTTCGCTATTTATCACGGAGTCCTGAACGGTCACTTATCCTGATGGCAATCTGGTTCTTCTCAACCGCTCGCGTGCGCCGCTGGTTATGCGGTGCGCTGTGGCTCCTGCTCCTGCTTCCGCTAGCGGGCTGGGGTCAGGTGAGCGTGCGTGTGCAGGGGGACTATCCCGCCCTGCAACAAAACGCTGAAGCGTTTATTGGCACCGTGGAAGGCCGCAGTGCCGATAGCCTTCGGCGTTATGCCAGTACGGCAACCGACCAGATCAAACAGGCACTGAGGGCCCTGGGCTACTATCGTCCACAGATTCAGTGGCGTGTGATAGCAGAGGACATGCCGCGTCTTGAACTGACGGTTGAGCCGGGCGAGCCGGTGCGCATTGAGTCCCGGGTGATCGAGATACGTGGCCCCGCCGCCGACGACGCCGAATTCGGCACCGTGCCATACCAGCGATTGGCGGTGGGGGAGGTTCTCAATCATGGGGACTACAACAGCGTGCGGCAAACCATCAGTAATCGGGCGCTGCGCCTGGGGTATTTTGATGGCGAGTTTACCGCCCGTCGTCTGGAAGTCGATCCCGACGCGGGCACGGCAAACATTGAGCTGATTTACCAAAGTGGCGAGCGTTTTCGTCTGGGTGACGTCAGCTTCCGGGAAGGTCATGGCTTTGAGGACGAATTATTGCACCGGTTTGTCACTTTTGAGCCAGGCAGTCTGTACCACGCAGACAAACTCGCCCGGCTGAATGGCGACCTGTCCAACAGTGGCTATTTTTCGCAGGTGTTTATCGACGCGGGGCCGGATGACGCCCGTGGCAACACCATTCCCGTGGAGGTGCGGCTGACCCGCCGTGACCCACGCTCGGTGGCCGCGGGCATCGGGTTTTCCACCGATGTCGGGCCTCGCTTTCGGGGCACCTGGACAGAGCATTGGGTCAACCCCATGGGGCATCGTCGCGGCGCAGAAACGGAATTGTCAGCGCCGCGGCAGAGCCTCAGCGCCTGGTATGAATTGCCCCTGGACCCACCGATGTCCGACTCCATTCGTTTCACCGCTGGCTACCAGCATGAAGACATTGAGGACGTGGAATCTGAGCGATTAACGTTGGGCCAGCAGTGGCAGCACGCATTGGATAATGGTTGGCAACGGCTGCTCTCACTGCGATGGGAGGCTGAGCGTTATCAACTCGGCCAACAGGACTCCGAAACCAGTCGCCTGCTGTTACCGGGCATTGGGTATTCCAAGTTGAGTGCGGATTCACCCCTGGACCCCACTCGCGGCTATCGGCTGCAGCTTGATGTCTCCGGGGCTCACCGATCTGCCTTGTCCGATGCCGACATTCTGCATGTCGTCGGTCTTGCGCGGGGCCTGATTACCTTGGGTGACGACCACCGTTTTCTGGGCCGTGTTCAGGTCGGCGGTATTGCCACCAACCAGTTTTCCGATGTGCCGCCATCGCTGCGGTTTTTTGCTGGCGGTGACCAAAGTGTGCGCGGCTACGGTTACGAAACCCTGTCACCGGAAGACGACAACGGCGACACGGTGGGTGGCCGTTACCTTCTGGCCGCGGGGATCGAATATCAGTATTCGTTGTCACAGACATGGCGGCTAGCGGCCTTTGTGGACGAGGGCAATGCGGTGAATGATCTGTTTGACCCACTGGCAACGGGCGTGGGGGTTGGCGTGCGCTGGGTGAGCCCCGTTGGCCCGCTGCGCCTGGACATTGCCAAGGGGCTGGACCCCGAATTCGGCGGTGGCTGGCGGCTGCATTTTTCCATGGGGCCTGAATTGTGAGCCGGTCACGCAAACTCCGTCGCTGGTTGTTGGCCGGGCTGGCGCTGGTGATTCTGGTGCCGGTGTTACTGGTTGTGGCTGTGGTACTGACGCTGAGAACGGACGCCGGAACGGCCTGGGTGATCGATCAGGTGCCTGGGCTGGAAGTTGAGAACGGTCAGGGTACCTTGCTCGGCATCTGGCAGGCGGAGACGCTCAAATGGAATGGCTACGGCGTGGGCGTCGAGGTGGCATCGCCTTATCTGGACTGGTCGCCAGTGTGTCTCTTCCAGGCCACCTTTTGTCTTGAATCTTTGCAGACCGACCGACTTGATGTGGTTGTGCAGCCGGGCACGGAGGCCAAAGAGCCCTCTCCGGTGTCCTTGCCGGCGTTGACGTTGCCGCTGGACCTGGATATTGCCAACGTTCGTTTGGGCCCCTTTACGCTGAATAAAACCCCGGTCTGGGACACCGTCACGCTTGAGGCGCAGGGTGCGGGCACCGACCTGAACATTCAGTCGCTGTACTTCAAACGTGAAGCGATCACGGTGTCGGCCTCGGGCTACATTACGACACGTGGAGACTGGCCACTGGCGCTGGATGTCAGTGCCCAATTACCACCACCGTCGGGCGATGCCCTGCAGGTGGACCTTGAGCTGTCCGGGAGTGTCAACGACCTGCGAGTCCATGGCCGGACCGAGGGCTACCTGAACGCTGAGGTCGACGGGCAGGCGTCACCGCTCGATCCGGCGTTGCCTGCACGCCTGAATCTCAAGAGCGATCAGTTTCAGGCCCTGGACACACTGCCCGCCACACTGACGCTCAACCATTGGACCCTGGGCCTGAAGGGCAGCCTGGCTGGCGGATTTAATGTTGATACCCAGGCCCAGCTCCCGGGCGCTCGAGGTCCAATTGAATTGGCTCTGACGGGTATCGTCACCACCCAGCAGGCAAAAGACCTCAGATTAACGTTGGCGGCCCCGTATCAGCAGACCGAGGGGCCCAGTGAAGTGGCGTTGTCGGGGGTGGTCGACTGGTCCCAGGCGTTGGACGCGGAGCTTGATTTTCGATTGCGCCGGTTCCCCTGGTATGACTTGCTGCCGGGCACAGAGCCGTTGCCGGTGACACTGACGCGGCTGCGGGGCAAAGCGCACTACAATGATGGTCGTTATGAGGCCAGCCTGGAGGCAGGGCTCCAGGGGCCATTGGGTGACACCGCGTTGGGCGCCGAGGTGAAAGGCGATCTGGCGCAAGTGAACATCAGCAATCTGCGTGTCGAGACGGGCGCCGGGGGCATCAAGGGAGACGCCAGGCTGGCGTTTGCCGGGCCGCTGTCCTGGGACGCTCAACTGGTGCTCGATCAGCTCAATCCAGGCTATTGGATGCCTGCGTTGGAGGCCAGTTTAACCGGGTCCGTCACCAGCGCGGGCACGTTGACGGATGAGGCCACCCCGGAGGCGTCGGCGACAGTAGACCTGGCTGGCAGTTGGCAGTCTAACGAGACTCGGGTCATTGCGGATGTGGCGGTCGCCCCCGGTCACTGGCGGGTGCATAACCTTGAACTGATGGTTGGCGATAATACCGTCCAGGGGTCGGGCCAGTGGGCGGACACACTGACCGCCATGCTCACGCTGGATTTGCCGGACCTAAGTGCTTTTCTGCCTGGGCTAGAGGGGCAATTAAAAGGCACCGTCGATGCCTCGGGGCAACTGGAGACGCCGACGGCACGGGTTGAACTCAGCGGGTCTGATGTCAGGTGGCAAAAAACCGTCCAGGTGGCATCGTTGTCGATGGCCGGAACCCTGGGTGAGGAACGTAATGTCGATGCCAGCGTCAAGGCGTCCGGTATCGAGGCAGGCGGACAAACCGTGTCCCAACTGACCCTCGGGATCGGAGGTACGATGGCGAACCATACGCTGACGGTGGCCGCCACCCACACCGACGGTTCGACCAGTTTGCGTTTTGCCGGGGGCTGGGACTCGGGGTGGCGTGGCGTGTTGGCGGCGGCCCGTTTGAACCTCCCGAAACAGGATCAGTCGTGGGTTTTAAAAGCGCCCGCGGAACTTCGATACCAGCCGTCCGGTGAGCTTTTTCTGGGTCAGCACTGCTTTGAGTGGCAGTCGAGCTCCCTGTGCGCGGATGACCAGGTGTTGTTGCCTCGCCCCGACCTTCACTACCGGGTGAATAATATTCCGACCTCCGTCCTGGCGCCTTACCTGCCGGAAAGCGTTCGTTGGCAGGCCAGGATCAATGGTAGCTTCGAGCTTGTTATGTCGGAAGCTGGGCCGAGTGGGCGTATTGAGCTGGATGCAGGGCCCGGTGAGGTGCAGTTCAAGGCCCGGGAAAGTTGGCAGTCATTGCCTTATGACACGCTACGCTTGAATGTCGGATTGACGCCGGATGAGGCAGAGCTGGCGTTGGCGCTGGCCGGGCCCGGCTTGGGCAACTTTTCCGTAGAGATGACAATCGATCCCGACACGGCTGATCGACCGGTGGACGGCCGGTTTGAACTTGACGGCCTGGACGTTGCCCTGGCGAGTCTGTTTGTCGACCTGGAACAAATCGCGGGTGAAGTGAGCGGTCAGGGCACCTTTAACGGGCCACTGATGTCGCCTGAGGTGTTTGGTGAGATCGCGCTGAGTGGAGGGCTTGTTCGGGATCCGTCACTACCGCTGCCACTGGAGGACATTGTTCTGAGTCTCGAGCTAAAAGGACGCGAGGCGGATATCCTTGGGCATTGGCGGAGTAACGAGCGCAGCAAGGGCTCACTCGATGGCCGCCTGGCGTGGTCGGGTTCGCCGTCGGTTGACCTGAACATCAAAGGCGACCGGCTGCCTTTCAGCTACGAGCCTTACGCCAGGTTGGAACTCAAGCCTGATATTGCTGTGTCGTTCAAGTCGGGATCACTGAGGATCGCAGGCCAGGTGGATATTCCACGCGGCGAGATTGAGGTTCGGTCGTTACCGGAACAGGCGGTGTCGGTGTCGGATGACGAGGTTATTGTTGGCCAGGAAGCCGAGGAGTCCGGTCTGGAGTCTCTGGTCATGGATGTCACGGTTAACGTGGGTAAAGACCGGGTCAGCTTCGAGGGGTTCGGGGTAACCGGCGATCTTGCCGGTTCCTTGCGTATTGGCGATGGCCTCGATACCCGGGGAGCTCTGCAACTGAATGAAGGTAATTATGAGGTCTATGGTCAGAAGCTTGACCTGAGACGTGCCAGGCTGGTGTTCGTGGGGCCGATTTCTGAGCCTTATCTGGATATTGAAGCGATTAGAAAGGTCAACGGTGTGACGGCCGGGATTCGGCTGAGTGGACCGGTGTCAGAGCCGGCCTCGGAAGTGTTCTCTGAGCCCTCACTGCCCCAGAGTGAGGCATTGGCGTATCTGGTTTTTGGTCGACCACTTCGAAACAGCGGCGAGCAGGGTCAGTTAGGTCAGGCGGCACTGGCCATAGGGCTGGCACAAACGAGCGATTTGACACGTGGGCTTGGGGAGCAGGTTGGGATCAAGAATTTCGCGCTGGAAGCCGAGGGGTCGGGAGACAGCTCGTCCGTTGTGGCCAGCGGCTACCTGACAAAAGATTTGAGTGTGCGTTATGGCGTGGGCGTATTTGAGCCCATTACCAAGGTTGCGCTGCGTTACGATCTGGGTCAGTACTTTTATCTGGAGGCCGCCAGTGGCCTGGCAGCCTCACTGGATCTGTTCTATACCCGGGACTTCTAAATCGCCGCTCCGTCCATTGAGGGCGCTATGCGCTGAGGATCCCGTGATTCTGGGACGGCCAGCGGTCCCGGGGATTTACTCCAGTTCAAAAGTTGCGCTGACACTGACTTGCAGTTCTCGGGGTCCGATCTCCGACACTGCGCCCCCGCCATTTCGCGCCTCGGCCATCATCATCGGTATGGGACGCCCACCACCATTCACATTGAGCGTTTTGACCTCACCACACTGTTGGGCCAGCTCTTGAGCGATGAATTGGCATTGCGCTTTGGCATCGGCAATCGCGGCCGCAAGCGCTTGGCGCTTGAGGTCGGCCTCATCGGAATGGAAAAACTGCTGGCCTCCCAGATGGTATTCCATGCCCAGGTTTTGGGCGGCGGCCAACAAAGGGTTGAGCAGGGACAATTCGGTCACAACGAAACTAACGGATTGGGACGCGACCGCTCGTTGCTGGGGCTCCTCGCTGCGATCGCTCGCCGGCAGCGTGCGGGTATAAAGCGCCAGGCGAGCATCACTGTAGTCGTCAAGCTGCGCCCGGTAGTCCGCAATGGCTTGGTTCCAGGCCACCATTTTGTCGTTCACCTGGCGGCTGGCGCGCTCCGCACTGGTGTCTTCCGACGTTGCGGTGAACTGCAGTCGGGCTCGGTCTGGCGTATACTGAACCGATCCTTCACCGGTCAGACTGACTTCACCGGCGTGTGACAGGCTTGCGACCGAGAGAATCGCGGCGCCAAGACTGGCTCGAACAGTTCCGATCAGAGTGCGGGGCATATGGAGGCTCCATGCTATTACACGATCAACAGGTGAGATTGACGGCCAGGGAGCGGACGATACTTCAGCGTCTGACCGGGTCTGATCCTTACTATGTGACAACCCGGGCCGAACTTAAAGCCTGGGTGGAGCAATACATGGCGGCGATGCCTGACGAGCCTCGCGAAATCAAATTGCTCAAAGCGGTGCTACGGCGTCACTTGCCAGTCTAGGGCCTCGACTGTTTCTTGGTTAGCTTACGGCAGACACTGGTTTTTTCCGGGCATTCGCTGCCTCGACCAGGCAGCCAAACAGTCGCCGATGCAGCGGGTGGTACAGCAGATACTCCGGATGCCACTGAACCCCCATCAACCATTGCCCTTCGGTGTTTTCGATGGCTTGCACAAACTGGTCATTATCCACCGCCACGACTCGCAGATGCCTTCCCAGTTGTTTAATGGCCTGACTGTGAATGCGGTTGGCGCCAATATTTGTGCACATCATAATGCCGCCGAGACGACTGTTTTGAACCACCCTCACGGTTTGCAGCGGCAGTAACAGAGGTCGGTGACGAGTATTGACGCGCAGCGGCGTGACATTCTGACACAGCGAACCGCCCCGATAGATATTGATCACCTGGGCCCCCCGGCAAATGCCCAGAACAGGCAGCGCCAGGCGCTCGGCTTGCGCAAGCAGATCCCAGTCCGTGGCGTCCCGGAGGGGGTCATAGGTCGCCTTGACCTCGGGTTGCTGGCTATACCGCTCGGGATGTACGTGGGTACCGCCGGAGAACACCAGCCCATCCAATTGCGACACATCCACTTTGTCGCCAGGGCGGATATACAGGGTGCGGGCACCCTGGAGCCTCAGCCCCAGGCTGATCAAACGATGGCTCAAACGTCGTTTTGAAGGTCCGCTTATGCCGATAGTCAGATCAGGCAAGACGCTGTCAGACATAGCCCTTGGCCTCAAGCCAGCGGTGACAGCGCTCCGTCCAACTGCTGGTCAGATTGTCGAAGCTTAACTTGCGGCTGTCTCGGAACAACCTGGTCAGCTCATCCAAGTCCGCGGCATGGGTGACCACCTGTTCAAGCACAACCCAGTCATTCCAGACGGTCGAGAAATGCCATTTGGGGTTGTCGATGTCGCAGTCGGGTAATCGGTAATGAAGTGTGGGGCGTGATTTGATGCGGCTGTCCTGTACGTATTTACGAAGCAGCTCGTCGTTCATGTGCGAGAACAGTGGCAGCAAGTCAAGCGCCCGATTTCGGGTGGGATTAGTGTGCAGGTAGTCTTCCATCAACGTTTGTTCATCGGGCTCGTAGCCGTCCGCCAGGAGCGTATCGAGGTAACGGCTGCTCCATGGCTCGATGTAGTTGGTGAACTTGCGGCTGATATCGAGCTGGTGCCGGGATTTCAGCCAATCGTAAAGTGCCGCGAAGGCCCGGAAGTACGCCACCAGCGTGGCCGGTTTGAGGTTCGGCAATTCCGGATTCAACTGCAGGCCAAAGGCGTACACAAGTGCCTCACGGCTGCCCAGTGCGCCGGCCTCGCGAAGCTCGTCACACAGTGATTCAATGGCTTCAAGTTCGGTGAACGGCAGCGGCGGGCTGACAATCTCCAGAGGCACGATTTTTTCCGCTGCCGCGTCGATAATGTCCATGGCGTGGCCGCCCAGCTCCCGAATGGATTCCGGCAGGTTTGAGTCCGTCAGGTCGAGGTCCTTGATGGGGTCTGAATCCAGTTCGATGGTGAAATCGCCCAAATCGGTGTGGATGCTGCTGACGTAGCGAGAGGATTCCTTCGCTTGCCCCGAGAGTAACCGTGCCGCCAGACCGACCAGGTGCTCATAGCTGAGGCCCGAGATTTCAATTTCGACGCCGACGCGTCTCTCCTTGTGTTCGTGCGTCCGAAGTATGTCGGGCATACGACACGTTCCGCTGGAAGCCATCTTTATCTCCTTAAAAAGTAGTCCATTACACTAACATAGCGGGTACAGCCAGCGTCAGCGCTCGGCAATCAGGCGAGCAAACCGTTCAAGCAAGGCGCGGGCGTCTGGCGTGTTTTCAATGCTCTCCAGCAGGTGGGTTGTCGACACGCCTTCATTCTCCAGCGCGGGCGCCAGCTGTCGAATATAGGCGCTCATTACGTCACTGCTGAATTCAGGATGAAACTGGACGCCCCAGGCGTGGGGGCCAACCCGGAAAGCCTGATTGGGTTCGTGTTCCGAATAGGCCAGCCTTGTGGCGCCTTCTGGCAGCGACAGCACTGACTGACGGTGGGTCAGGTGAGCGGCAAAACGAGTGGGAAGGCCCTGGAACAAGGTGTCAGCCTGTGCCGCATCGGTTGTGCGGACCTGGAGGGTGCCGATCTCCCGGCCTGCCGGGTGATAATCCACGAGACCGCCCAGGGCATGTGCCAGCAACTGATGTCCGTAACAGACACCGAGGATCGGGATCTCCAAAGCCAGCGCTGCCTTGATCCAGTTGGCGGTTAATTCGCTCCAGCCTTCACGATCGCTGACCATGGCGGGTGAGCCCGTCAGGACGATGCCGTCACCATGGTGTGGCAAGGCCTCACCGAGGACCGGATTTACCACTGTGAGCGTTACTGACGGGTGAGACAGCGCCGCGATAAACCAGTCCTCAAAATCACCATGATCGGTTTTAATGCCTGGATAGGTTTGCCCGGTCTTAACAATAATCAAATGTTTCATTTTGGCTCCCGCTGAACGGCAAAGAGTGACTCTGCCCGGTAATCATTTGACGCTTGAGCAGCGATTTGCTGGGCGACAGTGGGTCCGATTTGATCAGGATAATACCGCAATAATGCCCCCTCGGATCCGAGAAAGTCGGTGGAGGCGCGCTGTCAAAAACGGCTGAAGTTAATATTAGTATTATAAAACAACAGGGTAGGGCAAAAGATATACGTATTAACTGGTTGTGGGGTCGGCGGCTTTACACTGGATAAAATACTGTATATATTGTCGTTACTGTATATAAAAACAGGGTTAAATTCGATGAAGCTTACGGCACGACAAACTCAGGTATTGGGCATTATCAAGCGTTCTATTGATGAGACCGGTTACCCTCCAACGCGCGCTGAAATTGCGACGGAACTGGGTTTTCGTTCGGCCAATGCCGCCGAAGAACACCTTCGGGCCCTGGCACGAAAAGGCGCGATTGAGATGGTCCCGGGTGCCAGTCGCGGGATACGGCTTCCTGAGACCGAAGCCGATCTTGGGCTGCCGGTGATCGGCCAGGTGGCCGCCGGTAGCCCGATTCTGGCCCAGGAACATATTGAAGATCACTGTACCCTGAAACCGGAATTTTTCTCCCCATCGGCGGACTACCTGCTGCGGGTGCGCGGCATGAGTATGAAAGACGTCGGCATTCTGGACGGGGATTTGCTGGCCGTACATCGCACTCAAGATGTCCAGAATGGCCAGATAGTGGTCGCAAGAGTAGGCGATGAGGTAACCGTAAAGCGGTTCCGTCGTGACGGCCTTAAGGTGTTGTTGATTGCCGAAAACGAAGAGTTTGCACCTATTGAAGTCGATTTAACGGAACAAGACCTGTTTATCGAAGGTTTGGGCGTGGGTGTTATTCGCCGCTCTGACATGCATTGATCAAACGATTAAGACCACCAAAGCATTTTGACGGGCCGTTCAGCGGCGAGCGAGGGTAATCATGGAACAACTCAATTTTCACCAGAACCTGGCCTATACGCCTGCTGTTTCTGAAATGGGTGTTCAGTCGTCCGGGGCGCGCGTGCTTGGCGCCATGTCCGTGGGCTCCAAACCCCAACCCAAGGCCAAGGCCTGGTCTGTTCCACAACCTGAGCCCAATGCCGCGCCTGTCAGCAGCAATGTGACTGAAATCATCTTGCCGCCAGGGCAGGTGGAAAATTTCCAGCTGTTACTGCCCATGCTGACCCAGTTGAATCAGGAGCGCCGTTGGTTGGCGTGGATTGATCCGCCACAGGCGCTGGTCAGCAAATGGCAAACCATGCACGGCATCATCGCCGGAGAGATTCTGGTGTTGCGGTCATCCACCGAGTATTCGGCTCAGGAATTGGCTGAGCGGGCGCTCAGTGCGGGCACATGCCATGCCGTGGTGCTCTGGACCAATAAGCTTGGCCGTGGTTCCCTTGAATCCCTGCAGCGCGCATCGGCTCAGGGTCGCAGTCACGGTGTGGTCCTGAGGCAACGGTAACGCGGTCACTTGGCTAAGTGCGTATCCAGAGACTGAGTTGTCGAGGGTTTGCGGGGGTCAAGAGGCTGGGTTGTTGCCTCTCTCACCGGAATTCTGACAGGCGTTCAGTGGAGTGTGTAAGAGCGCTGGGCGTTGCCGCGTTCGGACTCGTCCTCTTCCCAATCGATGTCATGTCCTGCATTGCCTGCAGCTTCAATTCCCGCCGCAATCATCGCCTTTGCGACCGACAACTCTCGATCTTCCATCATCTCTTTGGCTTCTGTCGAAAATGAAATACGCACCAACGGCGCTGCATCGTCATCAATGCGCCTGAGGGCGTAGTCACCGTCGGTCAGTTGCACAATTTCAAAAAAAGATGCCGACATTTGATAAACCTTTAGTCTGTTGAGCCATTTGACTCAGCTATGAATGGTTGGTCGATACGTAAAAAGGGCATCACCACTCGTCGTGCCGTTCGACCAATGCGCTCACAAACTGCTTCGCAGAGGCCAGGGTGTCCCGTAAAGCTGACACTGAGCGATCTGGTCCCGCTGAGACATTAACTGCAATGATATTGTCTTCGGATATGGTCTTCTGTTTCCCGAGTGGCATGGCCTGAGCCCGCTCAAGCTGGTCGAGATGGTTCCACCAGCTCTGCGGCTGTTGTGCCAGCGTCAGCAACATTGTTGATTCTGGCGCTTCTTTGCCAATCAGCTCCACGATATCGTCCAATGAATACTTATCCGCTGGAGAACACTGATACATCACGGCGATGGTGGACAACAGATGCGTTCTGGCACGCAGTGCAAGTTCAATCGCGCCTTGCAGAGTCGCTTCACTGGTGCCGCGGTCAGAGGCTTTTTCATGAGCCCTGAGCAGTGTTTCCGCCAGATACAATTTTTGAGATGCCAGCGTGGGCCACTCGGAATTCATGGTGCGTCCTGTTGCAAAACAAGCGTTATTCTACCAGATTGGCGCGAAAAATTCGCCGGAAATTGACGGGTATTGGCTTACTTAATTGTTCCTCAAAACAAGCACCTAACAAGAAACTACAAAAATAAAGTTGAGTGTTTTCAATAATTCAGTCAGATAGGCACCCCGTAAATTGACATTCACACGCATCCGGCGGTCGATTTATCGATCGTTTTTTAGCTCGTTGTAAGTGGGTAAAGGTGCTTTCAGGAGGAAGTTTCATGCGCGTTTGCGTTATAGCCGCTCTGGCTGTCCTGCCTTTCGTATTGAATACACATGCGTTGGCTAAAGTCAGTGAGTCCGAAGCGACGAGACTGAGTAAAGATTTGACTCCGGTTGGCGCGACACGCGCAGGCAATGCAGCGGGCACCATTCCGGAATGGAGTGGTGGCCTCGACACACCACCGAAAGGCTGGAAGTCCGGTGAAATTGAAATCAATCCGTTTCCCGCAGATGAGTCGTTATTCGTCATCAATGGCGACAACGTTGGGCTCTACCGCGATAAATTGACAGAGGGTCATTTGGCACTGATTGAACAATACGGGCCGGATTATGTCATGCCGGTTTACCAGACGCGGCGGACCGCCGCTTACCCGGAGCAGGTTTACCAAAAATCACGGGATAACGCGACCAGAGCCGAATTGCTCGAAAATGGCAACGGTGTGACCAACACCACGATGACCAGCCCCTTTCCAATTCCCCAGAACGGTCTCGAGGCTGTTTGGAACCACATTCTCCGTTACCGGGGTGAGCAGGTTTCCTTTCGTTCGGCCTACGCCACTCCGGCGCGTGATGGCTCGTTTAATCCGGTGCTGACCGAATACAACTACTATCTCGGCTACAGTGAGCCGGGCGCCGAGCTCAAGGATATTGATAACAAGATTTTTTACCTGAAGTCACGAATCATGTCGCCGCCGAGCCTGGCGGGTACGGTTACCTTGGTTCATGAAACCCTGGATCAAGTGCGCTCGCCACGGCTCGCCTGGCGTTATGAGTCAGGTTCCCGGCGCCTGCGTCGATCGCCCAATCTGGCCTATGAGACGGACCTGCCGAACAGCTCCTCATTGCGCTCAGTCGACCAGAAAGATATGTACAACGGTGCGCCCAATCAGTACGACTGGAACTTGAAAGGCAAACGTGAGATTTACGTGCCTTACAATTCATACAAGCTGCACCAGCCCGAGGCTTCTGCCGACGATATCGTGCGCCCCCGTCACATTAACCCGGCTCTGGCGCGTTATGAATTGCACCGTGTCTGGGTGGTTGAGGCAACACTGAGAACCGGTTTGCGACACATCTACCGCAAGCGGGTATTTTACATTGATGAGGACAGCTGGCAGATTCTGGTCACCGAAGAGTATGACGGCAAGGGCAACCTGTGGCGGGTGTCTGAAGCCCACAATATTTCTTACTACAGCGTGCCCGTATTCTGGACCACGATCGAAACAACCTATGACCTGAAAGCCGAGCGTTACTACATTGATGGGCTGGATGACGGCCAGGGACCCTACGATTTCTCGCCCGGTTTCCGGTCCAGCGAGTTCACCGCCTCGGCCGCCCGTCGGGAAGCCGGGCGCTGAGTAGCTGACACAGTCAAGCCCCCGCACCGATGTTCGGGCCTGGGGTCTTTGTCGTTTGAGGCATTAGCCATACGGCACGCCAGGTCTATACTTACTGGTAATCTCACGTCCAAACGGGTTCGCTGCTATGACCGATGCGCTTGAGCAACTTGATACGCTGATTGACGATCTTCGTCATGCCATTGTTACCGAAAACTGGGAGACTCTCGCCAGGCTGGATGGCCGGGTTCAAGCCTGCATTGAACCCGTGATGGCAGAGTTTGAGGCCGGTGAGCGAAGTCCATCCGTCGTTCAGGAGCGCTTGCAGCAACTTCAGACGTTGTGCGATGACGCGGAAGCGGGCGCGCGGAAAACCAAAGCGACCATACTTCAGACCTTGAAAGAGGTCACCAGCAACCGCAAGGCGGCACAAACGTATCAGGATGTGTCAGTTCGCCGTCCTAAATAAAGGGTGTCTGGTACTTTGTCACTAAACTGCGTCATAAAATTGACTCTTGCCTCGTAACCGTCTTAAATACCGCTCATAAGAAATTCATGAACTTTGAGTAACAACAACGCAATGTTGTAAGCCTGACTCAGGCGCTCACGGTTGGTGCTGCATCACCCAGACAAAGAGATTCAACCGAATGTCGAACCACAACAGTGTGCTCGTGTTAAGCCGGGATGCGACGCGCAGCCGGGACCTTGAGACGATTCTGGAGTTCATTGGCGAGGACGGGGTTTACGCCAGTAACGGTGCCCGGGAACTGATAACACAGGGTGATGCTGGCGCGCTGGCGTCGTTGTCGGTGGCGATCATTGATGGTGCTGATGACGATGTGAATGACCAGGTAGCGTCGGTGTGTGCCGCTGAAAAAGGGTTGCCGATACTGATGCTGGGCGACCCCGCGTTGAAAGGTTTGCGGGAAGACCAAATATCCCGTGTCATTGCGCGCCTGGACTGGCCGCTGAACTACACCAAATTTATCGATTCGCTGTATCGGGCCCAGGTCTACCGGAGTCAGTTCGCTTTGTCTCACGAGCGTGGACAACAGCGTGGTGTTCAGCTGTTTCGAAGCCTGGTGGGCACGAGTCGCAGCGTGCAACAGGTCCGTCAATTAATGGAACAGGTTGCGGATAAGGACGTCAGTGTTTTGATTACCGGCGAATCCGGTACCGGTAAGGAAGTGGTCGCTCGTAACCTTCATTACCATTCCGCCCGCAGGGACAAGCCGTTTGTCCCGGTTAACTGTGGTGCGATCCCGGCGGAGCTGCTTGAGAGTGAGCTATTTGGGCATGAGAAGGGCGCGTTCACTGGGGCGATTACGGCCCGGGTCGGGCGTTTTGAGTTGGCCGAAGGCGGCACCCTTTTCCTGGATGAAATTGGCGACATGCCGCTGAGCATGCAGGTCAAGATACTTCGGGTGCTGCAGGAGAAAACCTACGAGCGTGTGGGCAGCAACCGGACTCAGAATGCCGATGTGCGAATCATTGCCGCGACCCATAAACATCTCGAAGATATGATCACCACTGGTGACTTCCGGGAAGATCTTTATTACCGGCTCAATGTGTTTCCCATAGAAATGCCGGCCCTGCGTGAACGTATTGAAGACATTCCACTGCTGATCAATGAGCTGATCGCCCGCATGGAAAAGGAAAAGCGTGGCTCCATTCGGCTGAATTCAGCTTGCATTATGAGTCTGTGTCGTCACGATTGGCCGGGTAACGTGCGGGAGTTGGCGAACCTGGTCGAACGTCTGGCGATCATGCATCCCTATGGGGTGATTGGGGTTCAGGAGTTACCAAAAAAATTCCGCTACGTGGATGATCTTGATGAAAACCGGACGGTGGAAGATTTCGGTATGCCGTCCAGCGTGCCCGGGTTGATTGGTCTGGATGCGCCGGCGCTGTTGCCAGTCAATGGCATCGATCTCAAGGACTATCTGGGCAATCTTGAGAAGCAGCTGATTCAGCAGGCGCTGGATGAGGCGGGCGGCGTGGTTGCCCGAGCAGCTGAAAAGCTTCGGATCCGTCGCACAACCCTGGTAGAAAAGGTGCGCAAGTATGGGCTTCGGGAAAGCGAGTCCGAAGACGCCTGATGACCGAGTGGCGGTTGTCAGGGAACCGTCAAATCGTCTGTCTGTCTCTATCATCCCCCTCAATTTACCGGCAGAAAATCGTCGCGTTCCGTATTTCTTATGTCTCTAGCTATTGATTTTAAAAGATAAAAAAATCCTGGCATAGCTTTAGCTTATGCAACCCTGAGATACATCTGAAGGTGGCGGTACAGCGCCGCGACACGGATCAGGGGGCAGTATGAATCAGTTACAGTTCGTTGTGGGATCAGCGTTACGTGGCGCCGAGCGGCCGCTGGATGCCAATGCGGCGGCCGACGTGAACGATAAGGTAACGGCCTTGTTTCCGCAGCAGGAGAGTGGTGAGACTGTGGATACCGCTCTGGAACTGTTCAACCAGATGTCTCGCCAGATTACTGACTCTTATCGCACGTTAGAGTCGCGGGTGAATCAACTGTCCGGAGAATTGACGGAAGAGTCGCGTCAACGTCAGCACGAACTGGAAGAAAAGGAGCGGCTGGCAGACCGGTTGTCAACCTTGCTGGCGGTCATGCCGGCTGGTGTTGTGGTGCTGGACAGCCAGGGTGCTGTCAGCCAGTGCAACCCGGCTGCTGTCAGCCTGCTGGGGGAGCCGTTGGACGGGGAGCGCTGGGTCGATGTGATTCGCCGCTGCTTTGCGCCGCGTCGCGATGATGGCCACGAAGTGTCCCTGAAAGATGGTCGCCGGGTCAGCATTGAAATCCGGTCCATGGATAATGAGCCTGGGCAACTGATCCTGCTGACCGATCTCACCGAAACCCGCCGTCTTCAGGCTCAGCTTTCCCATGCCCAACGCTTGTCGGCGATGGGCAAAATGGTGGCTTCGCTGGCCCATCAAATCCGCACCCCGCTGTCTGCGGCCATGCTTTACGGTGGCCACCTTTGCCAGCCAGAGCTTGAATCCGAACTGCGCCAGCGTTGTGCGACAAAATTGATGTCCCGGCTGACCCATCTGGAGCAGCAAGTCCGTGACATGCTGATCTTTGCGCGCGGTGAAACCCGACTGGCCGAAGAACTGTCCTCGGAAGCGTTGGTCAAGGGCCTGAAAGCGGCGACCGACGGTCTTGGCCTTCAGCAAAATGTCACCCTCTCACTGACCGGACCCGCTGAACAGGTCCATCTGATGTGCAATCGGGATGCGCTGGTCGGAGCGTGTATGAATCTGGTCAATAACGCAGTTGAAGCCGGGGCCGGTGTGGTCGACCTTGCCGTCAGTGTGACCGGCCAGTATCTGGATATTACCGTCAGTGATAATGGGCCAGGAATTGAGCCAGATCAGATGGACCAGATGATGGAAGCGTTCTACACCACCAAGTCCCATGGCACTGGTTTAGGGCTTGCGGTGGTGCAAGCCGTCGCTAAAGCCCACAACGGTGAGTTCACTATGGTGTCGCCACCATCCGGTGGGATCCAGGCACTTATCCGGTTGCCACTCTCTCGTGGTCACCAACTTCACCCAGACACCAGCAGTCGATAAACGGAGACATTCTCATGGCCAGGGCCCAGATTCTCATCGTGGAAGATGATCGTGACCTGCGAGAAGCACTCGTCACGACACTCGAATTGGCAAAATTCAAAGTTCGGGAAGCAGATTGCGCAGAACAGGCGATGGAGCGGCTGGCAGAAGAATCCGTCGACATGGTCGTCAGCGACGTCAATATGCCCGGGATGTCGGGCCATGAGTTGCTGACGGAAGTGCAGCGGCACTACCCGGGGTTACCGATGATGCTGATTACCGCCTATGGGCAGATCAGCCAGGCAGTGTCGGCGATGCAATCGGGCGCTATTGATTACCTGGTCAAGCCGTTTGAGCCCCAGGTGTTGGTTGAGGCCGTCAGCAAGGTGCTGGGTGGCGCCCGTCAGACCCGCAGTGACGAGCCGGTGGCGGAAGACCCCATCAGCAAACGACTCTTCCAATTGGCGCGAAAAGTCGCGACCAGCGACTCGACGGTGATGATTTCGGGCGAAAGCGGAACCGGTAAAGAAGTGCTTGCGAGATACATCCACCAGCAGTCGCCTCGCGCCGACCAACCGTTTGTCGCCATCAATTGCGCGGCCATTCCGGAAAACATGCTTGAAGCCATTCTCTTTGGCCATGAAAAAGGCGCTTTTACCGGTGCTCACGCCTCCTCACCGGGTAAGTTCGAGCAGGCCAATGGCGGAACACTGCTGCTCGATGAGATCTCTGAAATGGATCTGAGCCTGCAGTCGAAACTGCTTCGGGTGCTGCAGGAGCGGGAAGTCGAACGGGTCGGGGGACGGAAAACCATTACCCTGGATGTCCGGGTATTGGCCACCACCAACCGTGATCTGGCGGACTACGTTCGTGAAGGGAAATTCCGCGAAGACCTGTACTATCGGTTGAGTGTGTTCCCGATGCAGTGGCGCCCACTGCGGGAGCGCCCCCTGGATATTTTGCCGTTGGCGAAAGCCTTGTTGCGCCAGCACTGCCACAAGATGAAACTCACCGGTATCGCTTTCGGCCCCGATGCCCGCGAGGCGCTGATGAGTCATGGCTGGCCCGGCAATGTCCGGGAGGTGGACAATGCGCTGCAGCGCGCGCTGGTGCTTCACCAGGGCAACGTGATTCACGCGGCTGACCTGTGCCTGGAGTCCGGCTTGTCGGGCCTGGCGCCCGACGCTGGCGGATTTCGTCAGGTCTCGCCGATGCAGGATATTGCGGACGATGGCGAGTTGGCGTTCGTGGAGCCGTCGGACGAGGACGACGACAACGACCCCTCGTCCCTGGGCAGTGACCTTCGCCAGCGCGAATTCAAAATCATCATCAACACTCTCAAAAACGAGCGGGGCCGGCGTAACAAAGCGGCTGAAAAATTAGGCATTAGCCCGCGGACGCTGCGCTACAAACTGGCTCAGATGCGCGAATTTGGCATCGATCCGGACGCTGAGCTGGCCATGGCGTAACAGCGCCAGCCGGCGTTGGGCGCGCCCTGTCAGTGCCTGGTCCACTTTGATGAACGGTACCCTCGGGTGCCGTTTTTTCGTTTGGCCTGGCGACCTTGACTGGGTCGCGCGTCAATACTCCGGCGTCAGGGCGGTTGCTCGATTAACTTTATTTCATAACATGCTGTATATAAAGAAATAAATATTATTGGCTGGCAATTTGCAGTGTTTGTTCCAGACGATAACGAATGACGGTAATTGTGTCCGGCCAGGTCCGGATGTGCCAAAGGGGGAGTGAGCCATGGTCGAACGTGCCGACATTAACAGTGTGCTGTCCGATATTCGTTCTTTGCGCTCGCAGATGATGCAGAGTCAGCGGGTAGAGCAGGACAATTCGATCCGTGGGCGGGTCGATGGCCCAACCAAAACCAACGAGCCCAATGAAATACCCGGATTCAGCGATATGCTGAAGCAGGCGGTAGGCCAGGTTAATGAAAATCAGCAAACAGCCGGACGCATGGCAACCGCCTACGAGATGGGTGATCCCAACATGGACATCACCCGCGTTATGGTGGCCTCGCAAAAGGCATCCGTGTCCTTTGAAGCGCTGACACAGGTCCGTAACCGGGTCGTCAAAGCGTACGAAGATATTATGAATATGCCGGTTTGATAGCGGAGCAAAACCATGGCCAGTGTACCAGCGCAAACCAATTCAAATGCCATGCCCACAGCGGGTGATGCTGGCGGTCTGGAAAACAACAGCGACTTGATGTTCGGGTTCAACCGGCTGACTCTATTGCGTCAAATCGGACTGATGGTTGGTTTGGCGGCCAGTGTGGCACTGGGGGTTGCCGTGGTGCTCTGGGCTCAGGAGCCAAACTATCAGCCTGTTGTCGGCGACCTGTCGAGCTACAATCCGCAAGAAGTGACGGCCATTCTCGACCAGAGTGGCATCGAGTATCGCATGGATCCGCGTAGCGGTGCCTTGATGGTGCCATCGGAAAGCGTTTACGACGCGCGCCTGAAGCTGGCGGCGCAGGGCGTGACGGACGATCAGACCATTGGCTTTGAACTGCTGGATCAGGATCGCGGGCTGGGAACGTCACAGTTCATGGAAACCATCAGCTACCGCCGTGGTCTGGAAGGTGAGTTGTCCCGAACCATCAGCAGTATGCGGAATGTGAAGGGCGCCCGGGTCCATCTGGCGATACCTCAGCGCTCGGTATTTGTCCGCGATGCCAGAACGCCAACGGCCTCGGTATTTCTGGAAGTGTATGCAGGCCGACGGCTTGAACAGGAGCAGATCTCAGCGATTACCAATCTGGTGGCCGGCAGTATTCCTGAAATGCAAAAGGGTAATGTCACAATTGTCGACCAGACCGGTAATTTATTAACCGGGCAGGAACAAAACACTGACCGCCAACAAATGAACGATCAGTACGACTACAATTCGCGGGTAGAGCAGCGTCTGAATCAGCGAATTGCATCCATCATTGACCCTATTATCGGTGGCGGCCGGTTTCGGGCCGAAGTGACAGCCGACCTGGATTTCTCATCGGTTGAACAGGCCGAAGAGCTGTTCAACCCAGAGCAGCAAGCCATTCGCAGTGAGCGGGAAATGACCGAAAAGCGGGTGTCCGGCACTCAGGGGGGTGTGCCAGGTGCGCTCTCAAACCAACCGCCGGCCCAGCCCGTAGCGCCTGAGCAGGTGCAGGGCGGAGGCGACGATGAGGCTGCACCAGCGGCGTCGCCGGTCGACGTACGCAGCGAATCCACGCGCAATTATGAAATGGACCGGACGGTGAGCTATATCCGCCAGGAGCAGGGCCGGATTCAACGCCTGACCGTGGCCGTTGCGGTAGACGATAAAAAAGTGGTGGATCCGGGCACTGGCAACGTCAGTTATGAACCCTGGACCGAGCAGGAGTTGCAGAGAATCACTATGCTGATTCGCGATGCGGTGGGCTATTCGGCCTCACGTGGGGACAGTGTGACGGTCATGAATACCGCCTTCGCGACCCCGGAAACCATCGACTTTGTTGCGCCCGCGTTCTGGGAGCAAGCCTGGTTCTGGGATCTGATGAAGCAAGTCCTGGCTGGCCTGGTCATCCTTGTACTGGTGCTGGGGCTATTGCGGCCGACCCTGAAAAGTCTCTCTGGTGGCGGCCGTAAGGGTCGTGACGACGAATTGGGCGGCAGCGAATACGATGGTCTGGATGGTCTCGGCAGTGACGAGGCGATCAGAAAGGCAATGACCGGTAACGATGATCTGCTTTTGCCCGGCGCAACAGACAGCTATGATAAGCACCTGAATGCACTGAAAGGCCTGATCGCCGAGGACCCTGCCAGGGTCGCACAGGTGATGCGCCAGTGGGTTAATGTCGATGAGTGATCAAAACGCACCACAACTGGCGGACGCTCCCAAAAAAGTCCAGCGCAAGATTCCGCGGGTGGAACAGGCGGCGATCCTGCTGATGTCGCTGGGTGAATCCGATGCAGCCCAGGTTCTCAAGCATATGGGGCCCAAGGAAGTGCAGCGGGTGGGTGTCGCCATGGCCCAGATGAAAGACGTCAGCAAAGGCGATGTGACCTTCGTGGTCGACCAGTTTGTCGAGGCCGTCGGCGGACAAACAGGCCTTGGGGTCGGTAATGACGATTACATCCGCGCGATGCTTACCCAGGCCCTGGGCGACGACAAAGCCAACAGTTTAATCGACCGGATCCTGATCGGTGGCAATACCACTGGATTGGATACTCTCAAATGGATGGAGCCCCGAGCGGTCGGGGATATCATTCGCTACGAGCACCCCCAGATCCAGGCCATTGTTATTTCTTACCTGGACCCCGATCAGGCCGCTGAAATTCTCGGCACGCTGGACCCGAAAGTACGTCTTGACGTGATGATGCGAGTGGCCTCGCTGGAGAGCATCCAGCCGCAAGCGCTGCAGGAACTCAATGACATTCTTGAGAAGCAGTTTTCCGGTGGCTCGTCTGCCCAAACCAGTCGCATTGGGGGCATCAAGCGGGCCGCCGACATCATGAACTTCATGGACCGCAGCATTGAGGGCAATCTGATGGATTCCATCAAGGACATGGACCCGGATCTGGCCACGACGATTGAAGACCTCATGTTCGTGTTTGATAACCTGAAAGACATTGATGACCGTGGCATTCAGGCCTTGTTGCGCGAGGTGTCGTCCGATGTGTTGGTCATTGCTTTGAAAGGTTCCGACGAGGGCGTCAAGGAAAAGATATTCAAGAATATGTCGAAGCGTGCGGGCGAGTTGCTTGAGGATGACCTGGAGGCCAAAGGTCCGGTTCGGGTCAGCGAAGTGGAAGCCGCTCAGAAAGATATCATCACCATTGCCCGCCGAATGGCGGAAGCGGGTGAGATCACCCTTGGTGGCGCCGGCGAAGAAATGATGTGATGAAAGACCGCAGCCGCCTCGACCGAATCCCTTCAGAAGATCTTACGGCTTACGAGAAGTGGGAAATGCCGCTGCTGGACGGCCAGGGCAATGAAGTGGCCCGTGAGGAAGAGCGCAACGTCAAGCCTTTAACCGCTCGCGATATTGAGGAAATTCGACAAGCCGCCTGGGACGACGGCCACGCAGAAGGTCGGGAGGAAGGTCTCAGGCGTGGTCACGAAGAAGGCCGTGCGGAAGGCCATAAAGAAGGTTTTGATGCAGGCCAGGCAGAGGGGCAGGGCACTGGTCGCGAGGAAGCAATCGAATCGACTAAAACCGACGTCGGTCAAAAACTGGAGCGGCTTGAGGACATCCTCGGCCAGTTGCTGGACCCCATCCAACGTCACGAAGACGAGCTCGAGACCGCACTGTTTAATCTGGCAACGGTGCTGGCCCGTGCGGTCATTTTCCGGGAACTGTCCCTGGACTCCTCTCATATTCGGCATGTCGTTCGCCAGGCCATGGCAAGCCTGCCGTCAACGCGGGAGAACGTTAAAATCCGGGTCAATCCGGCGGATCTGGAATGGGTTCGCGAGGTGGCTGAACGCTATGAATCGGACGCCGCTGTGCTGGAAGACGAGTCGATCCTGCCGGGTGGTTGTAAAGTCGAAACCCGCCACAGCCTGGTGGACTTTACAGTCGAAAAGCGCTTCCAGAAAGCCGTGCAAGGTATGCTGGACCAGCAGCTTTCGAGCGATGAACCGGGTGACAGCGCCGAGCTGGATGCCATGATGGGGGATCTGACCGATTTCCATCGCGACGTGCTGTCCGAACCCGCTGAACCCGCTGAACCCGCTAAACCCGCTGAACCCGCTGAACCCGCCAAATCCAGTGCATCCGTAGACGTGGAATACCCGGAATCTGAGGCGATTGAGAGCTCTGAGCAACCTGAACATTCTGAGGCGTCCGAAGCGTCCAGGGATTCCGGCGCTGTGCCAGAGGCAGGGCGTGATGAGGAGGGCAGTGATGAGTCGCCCCCTGGCTGATCGCTTGCAACGGCTTGGCGAATTTTTGCCGCCTCAGATCGAACCGGAATTGTCCGGCCGTCTGACGCGAATGGTCGGTCTTACACTTGAGTGTGTCGGTTGCCCTATGGTGGTGGGCGATCGTTGCCTGATTCAGGGGCAGGGGCTGGCTAACGTCGAAGCGGAAGTGGTCGGTTTTGAGGACGACCGTGTCTATCTGATGCCACTTACCGCGATTGAGGGCCTGCGCCCGGGCGCGCGGGTTGTTCCCCTGTCCATCGCCAGTCGGGTCCCGGTGGGTCCGGAGTTACTGGGACGGGTTGTCAATGGCACAGGTACCCCGCTGGACAACCTCGGCCCGTTGCGGGCGGAATCTCAAGTGGCGCTGGCGGGCGACATCATTAATCCCCTGCATAGGGCGCCGGTACGTCAGTCGATGGATGTCGGCATTCGCGCCATCAATGCGTTGATGACCGTGGGACAGGGGCAGCGTCTGGGGCTGTTTGCCGGCAGCGGTGTTGGCAAAAGCATGCTGTTGGGAATGATGACCCGATTCACCGACGCCGATGTCACCGTTGTTGGCCTGATCGGCGAGCGAGGCCGCGAGGTCAAAGAATTTATCGAGGACATACTGGGTGAGGAGGGGCTCGCCCGGTCGGTGGTGGTCGCTTCGCCGGCTGACGATTCACCGCTCATGCGTTTGCGTGCGGCCATGCTGACGACCCGAATTGCCGAGTATTTTCGTGATCAGGGCAAGCGGGTGTTGTTGCTGATGGATTCACTGACCCGCTATGCCCAGGCACAGCGGGAGATCGCATTGGCGGTCGGTGAACCGCCTGCGACGAAAGGTTATCCACCGTCAGTGTTTGCCAAGCTGCCCCAGTTGGTGGAGCGCACGGGCAATGGAAAGCCGGGTGGCGGTTCCATAACCGCGTTTTATACCGTCCTGACCGAAGGTGACGACCAGCAGGATCCCATCGCCGATGCCGCGCGTGCCATTCTGGATGGTCACATTGTGCTTTCACGTCGGTTGGCCGAGGAAGGGCATTATCCTGCCATCGATGTAGAAGCATCCGTAAGTCGAGTGATGCCTCAGGTCACGGAAAAGGGGCATTTCGCCAAGGCTCAACGTTTCAAACAGGTCTACGCCCGGTATCAGCAGGCTCGGGATTTGATCAGCGTCGGTGCTTATGTGAAAGGTTCTGACCCGGAGACCGACTACGCCATTGAGCACATTGACGAGATGCGTGCGTTTTTGCGCCAGGACCTGTCCGAAAGCTCGCCCCTGGCAGGCAGCATAGAGCAGTTGGGGCTGGCCGTGCCAGATCGCAAGCAGGTTGCTGGCAGGAAGGCTGAATAATGCTGCGCTCCAAACGTCTGGAAGTGGTGCTGGCGCTTGAGCAACGCCGGGAAAACGAAGCCCTGGACGTGATGGCTCAGGCCCGGCAATACGCCCAGCAACAGCAGCAACGTCTCGAAGAACTGCACCGCTATCAGGCCGATTACCGAGACCAGATGCGCAAAAGTCAGCAAGGTGTGGTGTCGGTGAGTCGCTTGCAGGGGTGGCAGGCATTCATTGCGCAACTCGATCAGGTTATTCAGCAACAGGAGCGCCAGGTCAGTCATGCCCTTGAAGTTCTGGACAAACGGCGACAGGATTGGCAGCAGGCCTATGAGCGCCGACGTGGCATGGCACGACATATTGACGCCTGCCGCCAACAGGAACGCCGGGATTGGGACATCCGCGAGCAAAAACAGCTGGATGAAGCGTCTGGTCGTGCCCACGCTCGCCGCCGCCTGACTTGAGAGCGGGTTACCAGGGTCCACGGATTACCAAAAAGCGGGTGCAAATTGCGCGTGCTCAACTATTCTCTAAGATAGTTATTGTCTGAATCGTATAACCCGCCTTGCAGTCGTCTGCTTACAAGATTAATGGAGGATGCCGGATGGCTATCCAGACGCGACGAAGTGAAGACGGTCGCACGTTGACCATAAAAATTGAGGGGCGCTTTGATTTCAGCACCCATCAGGTTTTTCGTGATGCCTACGAACATGGAGATCAGGAGGTTATCCACTATGTCATCGACATGTGCGAAACCACCTACCTGGATAGCTCTGCACTCGGCATGCTGCTGCTGTTGAGGGATTATGCCGGTGGCGATACCGCCCGTATCAGCATTGAGAACTGCAATAATGATGTAAGGCGAATATTGACCATTTCCAATTTCGAGCAATTGTTTGCTATCCAATAGCTTGGGGGCTTCTGAACAACGCCTGGATCGCCTCTGGCTCTCAAAGCGATTCGCCACCAGGGCGCGACTTTGCCGGCCTGTCCGGACTCTGCAAAAAGCCGCAAAGCGGCGTATGAATGGTTCTGAAAACCCCGAAGGGCGCACCCTGACGGGTGCTTCTGCGGTGTTGCGACTCTTGCCACGGACGGCGCCCATTGCAGGTAAGCCGCGCCGTGCCTCTACAGCTTGCAGAAGCACGTCAGGCGTTATGCAGAGACTTCCCTGGGGGTTAAAAACAGAGCGGGGGATTTGTTTTGGATGAGCCTCTCCCAGAAAAAGGCCCGCTACGCGTCCTGATTGCGGACGACAGCGACAGTGATCGTCTGATTCTGCAAGCCATGGTAAAGCGGCTGGGACATGACGTGGTCGCCGCTGAAGATGGCTTTGCCGCCGTTGAACAGTACCGTGTATTTCATCCCCATATTGTGCTTCTGGACGTGATGATGCCACGCATGGACGGCATGGAGGCCGCCCATGAGATCAAGGCGCTGGCGGGTGAGGTATTGGTTCCGGTCATTTTTTTGACATCGCTCTCCGATGCCGGGGCCTTGGCCCGCTGCCTTGAGTCGGGTGGCGATGATTTCCTGCCCAAGCCCTATAACCGCATCATTATCGAGGCCAAGATCAACGCCTTCAATCGCATGCGATTGATGCACCGCACCCTGAGTCACCAACGAGATTTGATCCATGCCCGCAACTGGCAATTGTTGCAGGAGCAAGAGGTGGCCAAGCGGGTGTTTGATAACGTTGCCCATACCGGTTGCCTGAATGCGTCCAACATTCAGCACCACGCTTCACCCACGTCGATTTTTAACGGCGATGTCTTGTTTGCCTGCCCCAGACCCTCCGGTGGGATGCACATTCTTATCGGTGACTTTACCGGGCATGGGTTGCCCGCCGCTATTGGCGCGATGCCGGTCGCGGAAATATTTTATGGCATGACCAGTAAGGGGTTTGGCTGCGGTGATGTGCTTCGGGAAATCAATCAGAAATTAAAACGCATACTGCCGACCGGCATGTTTTGCTGCGCGGCGTTTATTGAGGCCGATTTTCACTTGAATTGTCTCCGGGTCTGGAATGGCGGGTTGCCCGATGGGTACCTGATCCGAGGCAATGGAGAGCGTGAGATCCTGACTTCCAACCATTTGCCGCTGGGGGTGTTGTCGCCGGAGCGTTTTGCTGCCGCGGTGGATTATTATCGTACAGAACCCGGTGATACCTTGCTGTTTGCCACCGATGGCATTCTGGAAGCTGAGAACGCCGATGGCGAAATGTTTGGCCAGGACCGGTTGCTGGAAGCGTTGGATTCAGCCGAGGAGCACGGTTCGGCATTTGATGCCGTGATGGCGGGTGTGCGTGCATTCACTGGGGCGCACCTGGTGCAGGATGACCTCACGATTGTGGCGCTGGAGATGGTAGAGGAGGAGGCCCTGGTTGGCCTCGATAATCGGACGCCGCCGTCGGCTTTGCGAGGACCGGCGAGCTGGGATTGCTCCTACAGCATCAGCGATCGGACGCTCGGTCATTTTAATCCACTGCCATTACTGCTGCATATTTGTATGGAAGTGCCGGGTTTAAGGCGTCGCAGTGGCGAGGTCTATACACTGTTGTCAGAACTTTATACCAACGCGCTGGAACACGGCATTCTGGGATTGCCGTCAGACTGGAAGAGCTCACCGGAAGGCTTTGGTCGCTATTACGCAGAAAGGGAACGTCGGTTGGCCTCGCTTCGTGGCCATCGCATCGAGTTTACACTGCATCACAGGACCAGCCGTGACGGCGGAGAGCTGCGCATTGTGTGTGAAGATTCCGGTCCGGGTTTCGACTACAAAGACTTATTGGGGCCAGACGAGGCGCAGGCGCGCTATGCTGGTCGGGGCTTGGGGTTGTTGCGTCAGTTGAGTGTCTCTCTGGACTTCAAGGGCGCGGGCAACCAGGTTGAAGTCCTTTACCAGTGGGATTATTCAGAGCCGCGGTCGCAGGGATGAGCCGGGCGTCACCAAACAGGGCTGGGGAGATGGTCATGAGCGATAAGCCACACCTTGATGAAGAGGCATTGGCTGAATTACAGGATGTCATGGAAGATGATTTTGATGTCTTGATACGCACTTACATTGCCGATTCGGATGAACGAATCCATGCGCTTCGGACAGCGTTGCGTAATTCGGACACCGATGCCTTCGCAAAATCGGCGCACAGCTTTAAAGGCAGTTGCATCAATATCGGCGCTCCGCGCCTGGGTGCACTGTGTTCCGAGGCTGAAATGGCAGGCAACGAGCAACGCCTGGAGCGAGCGGAAATTCTGCTGGACACCATTGAGACCGAATTCAAGACCATTTGTACCATGTTGGAAAACAGTCTGGAGAGCTGACGACGCCGTCGGCCGTCTGACTGATAAACTGATAAATTAGCGTAACCTGCCGACGTTGGGTCCCGTCTGGTTTTGATTTCGCGGGTGGGATTGGCGTGTGCGACTGCAACTGCAATAGCCATTTCAACGACCTGCGTTTGTTTGATTCTGGCACTACTTTTGCTGAGTTAAGGGTATTGATCCATTCGAGCCTGAAAGCGGCAAGAGGTTGCCATGCCATCACCGTTATTACCGTCAAGCCCCTCGCCTGAGATTCAAGGCGCTGCGGCAGAACCATCGTCAAAACCCTCGCGGGTAGACAGTGGACGCCGAGAATTTGAGTCTGTGTCACGACAGGAGCAGGACCGACTTGAGCGTCGCCGTAACGACAGTGGGGCGGCCGGTGCGCAGGACCGTCAGCCGGTTGAGCCTGACCAGAAAGATCAGGCGATGGCCAGCGGCAGTCAGCCGTTGCCGCCTGCGGAGCAAATACCCGAACAAGTGCTGGAGCAGCAGCGCGCCGCAGACGCCGGAGACACAGCCCTGTTGGTAGGGGCCGACAATGAAGTCGCCAGCGACACGGTGATGCCATCCGAAATCGCCTTTACCTTTGCTGATCTACAGGCGCTGGTGAATAACCCGGAAGAGCCTCTGCCGATAGGCGGTCAACGCTTGAACCCCATGATAACCCCGGCACAAGCGCCAACAGCCTTGCCGGCCGCCTCAGCGGCTGCACAGCCGCTGTTCTCGATTCCCGGACAAACCCCTGTCGCTGGCGCACTCAGGAGTGTGGTGGCCGGGGCAGCGGCCATGACGCCAGGCAAGGGATCGTCATCGCTGGAATCGGGCAGTCGTTTAACCGAGGGTCTGTTAACGACACTGACGGCTGACAGCAAGAGTGCCGATAGCAGTTTAGCCGCCGTCGCCAGTCGTTTTCAGGGCGCATTAGAGGTGGCCAGCCAAGCCTTGAACACTACGCCGGGACCAAAAGGCCTTGAGGGTTCAGTTCCGCTGCAAAGTTATGCCACCAGCATTGATCTTCCTGTCGGTCATGCCGAGTGGGGCGATAAGTTAATGGGTAAGCTGGCCTGGCTGGCAACTCAAAAAATGTCGGTGGCTGAAATACACGTGACTCCACCTGACATGGGGCCACTGGAGGTGCGCGTCCAGGTTCAGCATGATCAGGCGGCTATTACGGTTCATGCCTCCAATTCGGCCGTTCGTGACCAGTTGGAGATGCACAGCCATCGACTCCGGGACATGCTCAGCGAGCAGGGTCTTGGATTGGAGCGTTTCGATGTATCGGACTCCTCTTCGCGATCGGGTGGCGATCGAGACGAAGCTCCGGCGGATGGCTCGGATATTGCCGGAGCCCTGGCGGATGGCGAGGACGTTCCTGGTAGTACCTCGGGGAACATGGATCTGAGTTGGAGCGGCGAACTGGACGTATATGCCTGAATGTTGCCAAGGCTATTCACATCAACCACACCCTGAATTCCTGACCCCGAAATCGTTTACTTAATGCCATGCCGGACCGTGATACGTGAGTCGATCAGCGGTCCCGGCTTGACCCTGATCCAATCGGCAGGGCTTTATAAATCGCGCTTTCTGCGGTTCCCGCTTTGCCCGCACCCCTGGCTGACGCTAAACTGTTGAGTTGAATCAAGGTTCCGTTCAATCTGGCCCGACCTTTGCATCAACCCCTGTGATCAACGACACTGTTGACGAATTAATGACAGAAGCGATTTATGGCTGACAATGACGCACCGGCTGCGGCCCCGAAAAAAAGTAAACTCAAGCTCATTCTGCTGCTGACAACCGTGGTTGTGCTGGCGATAGGGCTGTCTATTGCAGGCACACTCTGGTTCCTGAACGGAGCGGACGATGACGTCGAGATGCCAGTGGAAGCTGCAGAGGTGGTTTTCGAGCCGAGTCAATATTACGTCATTGATAAACCGTTGGTTGCGACCCTGAAGAGCGAGGGCCGGCAGCGCTATGTTCAGGTCCATATTGCGTTGGAAGCGACCGATTCGGTTGCGCTGGATGCCGCCAACAAACATCTGCCATTACTGCGCAGCCGTTTATTAAGTGTGCTTGGGTCAAAGTCATTTCAGGAGATCCAGACCGTTGCCGGTCGGGACCAATTGATTGGCGATCTTTTGACAACGGTGAATCAGGTATTGGAGCGGGAAGGGGAACCGCCGGTGCAGAGCATTCTGTTTCGGAACTATGTATTGCAGTAGTGGTGGTTGGACACAGGGGCCTGCTTAAAGCAACCCCGGCCAAACGTATCCCCGATATCGGGCTGACGCTGACGAGCAGGAAAACGTATGCAGGATTTACTGTCACAGGATGAAATCGATGCCCTTCTTCACGGTGTGGATGATGGCGATATCGACACCTATGACGACGTTGATGACACCGGAATAAAAGAATACGACCTGGCCAGTCAGGACCGGATTGTCCGTGGCCGAATGCCGACGCTTGAGATGATCAACGAGCGCTTTGCCCGTTATACTCGTATCAGCCTGTTCAACCTGCTGCGACGCAATGCCGACGTATCCACCGGCGGCGTGCAGATCATGAAGTTTGGCGAATATATCCACACCCTGTACGTACCCACAAGCCTGAATCTGGTCAAGGTCAGACCGCTTCGGGGCACCGGCCTGTTTATCCTGGACGCCAAGCTGGTTTTTAAACTGGTGGATAATTTCTTTGGAGGTGAGGGGCGTCACGCCAAAATCGAAGGCCGTGAATTTACCCCGACAGAAACCCGTATCGTTCAAATGGTGTTGAATCAGGTTTTTCACGATATGGCCGAAGCCTGGCAGGCCGTATTAAAAGTTGATTTCGAATACCTCAGCTCCGAGGTCAATCCGGCCATGGCGAACATCGTCAGCCCCAGCGAAGTGGTGGTCATCAGTACCTTCCACATTGAGCTGGACGGCGGTGGGGGCGAACTCCATATGGCGCTGCCATACTCCATGATTGAGCCAATCCGGGACATACTGGACGCCGGCGTACAGAGTGATATCGACGACGTGGATGAGCGCTGGGTGAACGCCCTGCAGGAAGACATCAAAGACGTCAGTGTGCCGATCAACTCGACCCTCTGTCGACGTCGGGTATCCCTGAGAGAGGTCGCCAAGTTTAAAGAGGGCGACATTATTCCAGTGAACTTGCCGGACCTGTTGACCATCACCGCCAATGGCATCCCGGTATACGACGGTACCTTGGGTACCCGGGATGGCAAGCTCGCAATCAAAATTTCCGGCCGGTCGAAGCAGCCGGTCGCTCGAAAACAACTGAAAGTAAGGTAGGGCGCAATGGCTGACGACGACAAGAAAGGCAATCGGGAGCTGAGTGAAGACGAAAAGCTTGCTGCGGAGTGGGAAGCTGCAATGGGGGAGTCCGGGGGTGCTGACGATAGCGATGAGTCGTCGGATGGCACTGGTGGCCGTGATGACGAGTGGGCCGCCGCCATGGACGAAGCCGGTGAAGGCGATAAGAAAAACAGCAAACAGACCAAGGTCCAGACAGCGCCCATGGAAGAGTTTGATGACGTGATCGCTGACTCGAAAGGCAGCAGCTCGTCGCCTGATCTGGATGTGATTCTGGATATACCGGTTACGATTTCCATGGAAGTCGGCAACACTCAAATACCCATCCGAAATCTGCTGCAGCTCAACCAGGGTTCTGTGATTGAGCTGGATCGCCTCGCCGGCGAGCCACTGGATGTTCTGGTCAATGGCACGTTGATCGCCCATGGCGAGGTGGTCATGGTCAATGAAAAATTCGGTATTCGCCTGACGGACGTTATCAGCCCGGGCGAGCGCATCAAACGGTTGTCAAAGTAGCCATGGCGGTTATCGTTACCCCATCCCGGCAAGGTCGACATTATCGGGCAGCGATCACAGCGAGCCTGCTGTTGTTGTCTGCCAGGGCAGCCGGGGACACACCCGCTGATTTGAGTCCCAGTGAAACTGCGACCGCAGCAACCAGCACCGGTCCCGACACCCTGATGTCGATGGCGACTCTGGGGATCGGTTTGTTGGTGGTGCTGGGCTTGATCTTCGCCTGTGCCTGGCTGGTCCGGCGCATGAATGGCCTGAGTGGTATGAACTCCGGCGCCATGAAAGTGGTGTCGGTGATGGCTTTGGGTACCCGTGAACGGATCGCGTTGGTGGATGTGGGGGGCACACAGATTTTACTCGGTATTACTCCGTCCACCATTCGTACCCTGCATGTGTTTGATGAGCCGGTGGTAAAGCCGGGCGACGCCGGCAACAGTGACTTTGCGCGCCGCTTACAGGGCATGATCGGGCGTCAGTGGAAACCGGAGAAGGCCGCGGCTAAACCACCCGGTGATGCGTCATGATCCGGTGGATGGCCCGCTACAGCGGCGTGCTGGTGGTGTTGGCTGTGTTTTTTGCGCCGGCGGCGCTGGCGGACATACCCGGCATCCCGGCGCTTAAAGTAACCCCGGGCGACGGTGAGGGCGCTCAGGAATACACCGTCACCCTGCAGATCCTGGCGTTGATGACCGCGCTGACCTTCCTGCCTGCGATGCTGATGATGATGACATCGTTCACCCGCATCATTGTCGTGTTTGCAATCTTGCGGCAAGCCTTGGGTCTGCAGTCGACCCCGTCCAACCAGATCATTCTGGGGCTGACGTTGTTTCTCACCATATTTATCATGAAACCGGTATTTGAAGAGTCCAACCGGCTGGCGTTGCAGCCCTATCTGCAAGAAGAAGTGTCCTCCATGGAAGCGGTTGAACTGGCCACCCGGCCTTTTCGAACGTTTATGCTGGCCCAGACCCGGGAGGACGATCTGGCGTTGTTCATGCGCATTGCCGACGAGCAGTATGATACGCCCGAGGCGGTATCGTTCTGGATTCTGATGCCGGCGTTTGTGACCAGTGAGCTCAAGACGGCGTTCCAGATAGGCTTCATACTGTTCATACCGTTTTTGATCATCGATATGGTGGTTGCAAGCGTGTTGATGGCAATGGGTATGATGATGCTGTCACCGATCATTATCTCGTTGCCATTCAAGATAATGCTGTTTGTGCTGGTGGATGGTTGGGCGCTGGTCATTGGCACGTTGGCAGCCAGCTATGGCATATAGCGACCCGAACGAGGGAGGGGTGGCGACATGACGCCGGAGACCGTAATCGACATTATGCGCGAAGCCTTGTGGCTGATTGTGTTGTTGGCGGCCGTGATCATTGGGCCGGGTCTGGTGGTTGGCCTGATTGTCAGTACCTTTCAGGCGGCGACCCAAATCAACGAGCAGACTCTGAGTTTCCTGCCCCGGTTATTGGTGACCCTGATTGCCATCATTGTGGGAGGCCCCTGGATGCTCACTCAATTGATAGACCACGCCACAAACCTGTTTTCCCGAATTCCCTTCCTCATTGGTTGACCCACATGCCTTTTGAGCTCGGTGCGGACATGATCGGCCAATGGGTCGGCCAGCATTTGTGGCCGCTGTTTCGCATCGCCAGTTTCATGATGGTGATTCCCTTTATTGGCACTCAGCTGGTACCGGCCCGGATCCGGCTTGGCCTGGCGTTGCTGATCACGCTTCTGGTCGTGCCGTTGCTGGGAGACGTACCACGCGTTGAGGCCCTCAATGCCGAAGCCGTGGTGATCACATTGCAGCAAATACTCATTGGCATTGGGTTGGGTTTCACTTTGACTGCGCTGTTCCAGCTTTTTGTGGTGGCCGGCCAGATGATCGCGAGCCAGATGGGGCTCGGTTTCGCCAACATGGCGGACCCTGCAAACGGGGTGACCGTTCCGGTGTTGTCGCAGTTTTATTCCATTACCGTGACCCTGCTTTACCTAGCCATGAATGGCCATCTGGTCGCCTTTGAGGTGTTTCTGGAGAGTTTTCGGACCCTGCCGATTGGCGTGAATGGCCTGGGCTCAGAGGGGCTGTGGGCACTGACTCACCACGTTAGCTGGATCTTCGTCTCGGCCATGCTGCTGGCGTTGCCAGCGGTGACTGCCGTCTTAATCGTCAATATTTCGTTCGGTGTCATGACCCGTGCGGCCCCGCAAATGAACATATTCGCGCTCGGTTTCCCCATTGGCCTGATGTTCGGCCTGTTTTCGATCTGGGTGCTGCAGGCGAATTTCCTGCCGCACTTCCAGCAATACGCTGAAGAAACCTTTGCTTTTATGCGTCAACTGCAGGGCCAACCGTAATGGCTGAAGATGACGACAACAGTCAGGAGAAAACCGAAGAGGCCACCCCCCGACGACTTGAAAAATCCCGGGAAGAGGGCCAGACCGCGCGCTCGAAGGAGCTGGCTACGATGTCGGTGTTGCTGGCCGGTGCGGGTGGGTTGTTGATGTTCGGGGCCAGTTTGGGTGAGGCCCTGGCAGACATCATGCGGGAGAACTTTACGCTCGACCGGGCGACGCTTTTTGACACCCGGACCATGAGCCTGCACCTGCTGGATTCGGCCGTGGAAGCGGCGTCGGCGCTGTCGCCAATCATGCTGGTCTTGTTTGTCGCCGCCTTTATCGGTCCCATTGGCATCGGTGGCCTGCTGTTCAGCGGTAAAGCAATCGCACCGAAACTGAATCGCATGGACCCACTGAAGGGCCTGAAGCGCATGTTTTCCATGCGGTCCCTGATGGAGTTGGTGAAGGCCGTCGCCAAGGTGGCGCTGGTGATGATTATCGCCCTGCTGATTCTCGATATTCGTACCGAGGACCTGCTGAATATCTCCGAGGAACCGGCGATTCCGGCGATGGCCCACGTACTTTGGACCCTGGGTTGGAGCTTCTTTCTATTGGCTTGCGCCACCATAGTGATTGCGATTATTGATGTTCCATTCCAGATCTTCGACCATCAGAAAAAACTGCGCATGACCAAGCAGGAGGTCAAAGACGAGTTCAAGGATTCGGAAGGCAAGCCGGAAGTGAAAGGCCGTATTCGCCAGCTGCAACGGGAGATGGCCCAGCGCAGAATGATGCAGGACGTACCCGGTGCCGACGTGGTGATCACCAACCCCAGTCACTACGCGGTGGCCCTCAAGTATAACCAGGCCTCGATGGCGGCGCCGATTGTCGTCGCCAAAGGCGTGGACGAAACCGCGTTCAAGATCATGGAGATTGCCCGCGAACACAAAGTGGATATCCTGCGCACACCGCCGCTTACCCGGGCGGTCTATCACAACACCGATATCGGCGGGGAGATACCTGACGGCCTCTATATGGCCATCGCCCAGGTTCTGGCCTATCTGTTTCAACTCCGGCAGTTTCGGCGTGGGGGCGGACCCAAACCCGGAATGCCGGAACTCCCGATCCCGAGCGATTTGCGCCGGGATATCTAACGCTGTCTCAAACGCGATCGGCTGGTGGAAGGCCTGTTGGGCCACTTGCAGCCAGAATTCGGATCAACGGTGTTTCCCGGCTTTGCGGAATGGCCAGTCTGCCGTAAAAATGTTCCGGATTGTGCGCGGTCACCTGTTGGAATCCTTGCCGGAGAAGGTGCGTTTCAGCAGCTTCCCCGGATTCGAAGTGAAAGCTCACCTGACTGCTCGTCATTCTCCCAAGTACCCGTGCGCATGCGTTTAAGCTCGCGCGCAGCAGCGGCTGTGGCGGTATCAGGTAAGTTTCTGAGAGATAAAGCGAGCCTGCCCGCTCGGCCATGACGGCGCCCAGTCGGCGCCAGAAACGTTCAATTACCGGTAAGGGAAAGTAGCTGGTCAGGCCTTCGGTAATGATGATCACCGGCCGAGCGGGCTCAAATACCCTGGCCACGACTGCTTCCAGCGTCTGGTCACCGGATTCTGCCAGAATATCGATCGGCGTGACTTGATGATGGGGCCCCAGGTGCCCGGTCGCCATCAGGCGTGATGCCTTGCGGGCTGCCATGTCGGGTAAGTCAGCTTCTACCATGTGCAGCTGCGGGTGCCGTTGCCGTAATCGCAAGCCTCGCGGCGATAGGCCGCAGCCAATTTCAAGCACTTGGGTGATGCCTTCGGCCGCGATTGCCTGATCCGCAAGATGATCAATGATCCGGTGCCGTTGCAGCAGGAAGGTCCGGATGTTGCCGCCGGTAATCCGCTGGCTGGCGGCCTCAAGGGGCGTCATCAGCGCATAGAGTAAGCGCCCCTGCGTGGTCGCCAGGCTCTCATCGGCAAGGCCATGGCGGCACCAGACCGCGCCCGTATAGAGCGCGGTGAAGCTGATGCCGGAGCTGTCAGAACGACTCTTCAAGAGTCGCTTCTCCCCAGGCGGCCTGGCTGCCTGGCAGCGCAAGATTGAGCGCGATGGCGACCAGTCCGCACAGGGCAATGCCTTCCACCTGGCCAACGGCCATGCCTCCAATTCCGAACACCAGTGTCACGCCCGCGATAATCAGGTTGCGGCGTTCCGAAAAATCAACTTGATGACGGATCAGGGTGTTAAGTCCCACCACTGCAATGGAGCCGAATAACAGGCACAGAATGCCACCGATGACGGGCACCGGAATGGTCTGGAGGGCAGCACCGAATTTGCCGACAAACGCCAGCACCACAGCGATGGCTGCAGCCCAGATCATGATCTTTGGATTGAAGTTGCGTGTCAGCATGACGGCGCCGGTCACCTCGGAGTAGGTGGTGTTGGGTGGGCCGCCGAACATTGCTGCGGTGGTGGTGGCGATGCCGTCACCCAGCAAGGTGCGGTGGAGGCCGGGTTTCTGGATGTAGTTTTTGCCGGTGACATTACCAATCGCCAGAACGTCCCCAATGTGTTCGATGGCAGGGGCGATCGCAACCGGGATCATGAATACAATGGCCGACCAGCTGAAGGCCGGTGCCACAAAGTTGGGGACGGCGAACCAGGCGGCCTCGGTGATGGCTGTGGTATCCAGAATGCCGGCGAATGCGGACAGGACATAACCAACCGCCACGCCAAACATGATCGGCACCAGTCGAAAGATTCCCCGCGCCCACACGGCGGCCAGGATAGTGACGGCGAGAGAAATCATCGCAATGATGATGGCGGTGTTGTAAGGCACCAGTTCAGCACTGCCATCGCCGGCCCGGCCAGAGGCCATATTGACCGCAACCGGTGCCAGGCTCAGACCGATCACCATGATGACCGGGCCAATAACAACTGGGGGGAGCAGCCGGTTAATAAAACCGGTGCCCTTGAGTCTCACTGCGCCACTCAGAACCATATAGAGCACGCCCGCTGCGGCCAGGCCGCCCAGGGTCTCTTCCAGGCCGAACTTTGCCTTGGCGGCGATGACCGGTGCAATGAAGGCAAAAGAGGAGGCCAGGAATACCGGCACCTGGCCGCCGGTCACAAGTTGGAAGAGCAGTGTGCCCAGCCCCGCTGTGAATAACGCGACGTTAGGGTCAAGGCCCGTGATCAGGGGCATTAATACCAGTGCGCCGAAGGCCACCAGCAACATCTGGGAGCCTGCCAGAGCCTGGCGCCATACGGGCTCCTGCGAGTTATCCTGCATGCTTAATTATCCTTTTGCTTGGTACCGAATATTTTGTCGCCTGCATCCCCGAGTCCCGGCAGGATGTAGCCCTTTTCATTCAGGCGATCGTCAATGGAAGCGGTGTAGATCGAGACATCCGGGTGTGCTTCCAGAACTTTATTGACACCCTCCGGCGCCGCCACCAGGACCAGTGCACGAATTTCCGTGCTGCCGGCCTTCTTGAGCACATCGATGGTTGAAATCAGTGAGCCACCGGTTGCCAGCATGGGGTCAATGATCATTGCAAAACGCTGATCCAGTTCCCCGACCAGTTTTTCCAGATAGGTGCTGGCTTCCAGGGTTTCTTCATTGCGGACCTGGCCGACAACACTGACACGGGCGCCTGGGATCAGGCTCAGCACGCCATCCAGCATGCCAAGGCCGGCTCTGAGGATCGGTACGATGGTGACTTTCTTACCGCTGATGCGCTCGACCGTGACCGGTCCGGCCCAACCTTCGATGGTCTCGGTCTGCATCAGGAAGTCTTGGGTCGCTTCGTAGGTCAACAGGGCCGCGATTTCCTGAGCCAGCTCCCGAAAGTTCTTGGTGCTGATCTCAGCACGGCGCATCAGGCCGAGTTTGTGGCGAATCAGTGGATGTTTTACCTCGAGAATTGGCATGGCTCACCTTTGATGTAGCTGGGACAAACGGGCGTAAATGTGCGCAAGGATACCGCATCTCCAGTGGCACGTCAGTCACATATAACCTGAATACCCCGTCACGGACCAAGCGGTGGTGCGTAAGCTTGGTATGTTTTTTGCGGTGCAGCAGGGAGTCGGCGCAATTGCGTCAAAAAACCGACCAGTAACGGGCAACGAACGGGCCCGCGCGGAGAACATCGAACCATGGATCGCGCTTTAGTTTTCAATAACGTCAAATCTCTGACCAGTGGCAATCTGGGTATTCCACTGATGCTGATGGCGTTATTGGGAATGATGATATTGCCGATGCCGTCCTTCCTGCTCGACGTGTTGTTCACCTTCAATATCACCCTCTCTATTGTCATTTTGCTGGTCTGTGTGTACGCCTTGCGGCCGATGGAGTTCGCGGCCTTCCCGACGGTGTTGCTGGTGGCGACGCTGTTGCGGTTGGCCTTGAACGTCGCCTCGACCCGCATCGTGTTGCTGAATGGCCACGAAGGCGGCGACGCCGCCGGTAAGGTCATTGAGTCGTTCGGCGAAGTGTTGATCGGGGGTAACTACGCCGTCGGTCTGGTGGTGTTTGCGATTTTGATGATTATCAATTTTCTGGTGGTGACCAAGGGTGCGGGGCGAGTGTCGGAAGTGAGCGCACGGTTCACCCTGGACGCCATGCCCGGCAAACAAATGGCGATTGACGCCGATTTGAACGCCGGTCTGATCAATCAGGACGAGGCCAAGTTCCGGCGGATGGAAATCGCCCAGGAGGCGGATTTCTACGGCTCAATGGACGGCGCCAGTAAATTTGTCAAAGGCGATGCGGTTGCCGGCCTGTTGATTCTTGCAATTAACATCTTCGGCGGCGTGGCAATCGGGATGTTACAGCACGACCTGATCTTTGCCGAGGCGATGCGCAATTACGCCCTGTTGACCATTGGTGACGGCCTGGTTGCTCAGATTCCGTCCCTGCTGTTATCGACTTCGGCCGCCATTATGGTGACCCGGGTTACTTCCAGTCAGGACATGGGCGGCCAGATTCTCGAGCAGATGTTTACGGCGCCACGGGCATTGGGCATTGCCGCCACGATTCTTTTGATCCTGGGGTTGATTCCCGGCATGCCCCACGTAGCGTTTCTGGGGTTGGGCACAATTTCTGCCGGTCTGGCTTACTGGATATGGAAGAAACAACAGCAGACGGAAGAAGACGATGCCGTTTTTCCGGCTCGCGGTGGCGCTGGTGCCAGGCCCGTTGGGCCGGGGGCGGAACCCCGGACTGCCGGCGAGACCGGGCAGGCGCTGCCGGCACCAGTCGAATCCCGTGAGCTGGGTTGGGACGACGTCTCCACGATTGATATTGTCGGATTGGAAGTGGGTTACCGCCTGATTCCGCTGGTGGACAAGTCCCAGGGTGGGCAATTGCTGACCCGGATCAAGGGCGTTCGCAAGAAGCTGTCCCAGGACCTCGGGTTTCTGATGCCCTCGGTGCACATCCGCGACAACCTGGACCTGATGCCGAATGTCTATCGCATCACCTTAATGGGCGTGACGATCGCGGAGGCGGAAATACACCCGGATCGTGAACTGGCGATTGATCCCGGACAAGTGTTTGGAAAAATAGAGGGCATAGAAGGCAAAGACCCGGCGTTTGGGCTGGATGCCAGCTGGATTGAGCCAGACAAGAAAGATCAGGCCCAGACATTGGGCTACACCGTAGTCGATGCCAGCACCGTGGTCGCCACCCACCTGAATCAAGTGTTGCAAAAGCACGCCCATGAACTGCTGGGGCACGAGGAAGTCCAGAAGTGGCTGGACCAGCTTGAAAAATTGTCGCCCAAGCTGACCGAGGAACTGGTCCCCGCTACCCTCTCGATCAGCATCCTGTTGAAGGTATTGCAAAGCCTGCTGCGTGAAGAGGTGCCCATTCGGGATATGCGCTCCATCGCGGAAGCCATCGTCAATGTGCACCCCAAGAGCCAGGACCCAAAATTGTTGACCACCGCCGCCCGACAGGCGCTGCGCCGAATGATCATTCAAAGCATCTGTGGCAACGAGGCCGAAATCCCGGTGATTACCCTGGATCCGGAGTTGGAACAGTTATTGCTGAAGTCTATGCAACAGAGTCAACAATCTGGCGGTCAGGATGACATCGGGCTGGTTTTGGAACCGAGCATGGTTGAAAAATTACAGCGCTCACTGCAAGACACGGTGCAGCGCCAGGAGATGTTGGGCAAGCCGGCTATTTTGCTGGTATCCGCGCCTCTCAGGCCGGTACTGGCTAAGTTCGCAAGCTACGGCATCGAGCGCCTACACGTGCTCTCGTACCAGGAAGTGCCGGAAAACAAACAAATTACAATCGTGGCGTCCGTTGGCCAATAAACGGAGACACTTTGCAGGGTTGGTAGCTGAAACCAGTTGCCGGGAGGATGAGTCAGCATGAAAGTAAAACGGTTTTTTGCGTCGTCAATGGCAGAAGCCCTCAAGCGTGTGCGCGAGGACATGGGCGCTGATGCGGTGATTCTTTCCAATCGTCGGGTCGACGGCGGTGTCGAAATCGTGACCGCCCTGGATTATGACGAGAATCTGGCGCGCCAACGTCTGGGCAACGCCGCAGCGCAGGCCACCAACGGTTCGCGACTGGCGGAGTTGCAGGCGGATCAGCATCGACGCCTGGAAGACGAACTGGGCCGCTCCCGGAACCGTATCCGCGACGTGCGCGAACAGCGCGCGGCCGAAGGCCGTCAGGCACAGCCAGCGGCGATCACGGCTCAGCCCGCGCCGATGTCAGCAGAGCATGCTTTCGACGGCGGCTCACAGGCCGCGTTGGCGGAAATGAGGGCTGAAATCAGCTCACTCCGGGATCTGTTCAATACTCGCAGTCCGGAAGTCAATACGCCGAAACCGGAGCTCCCCGGTGCCTCACAGCAGCGCCTTGTTGAGCGGTTGGAGGAGTTTGGCTTGAGCCGAACCCTGGCCACGGCACTGTCCAGGAATAATGGCAAGGGCCGGTTGGACGAGGGCTGGAAGAAGGCGCTGAAGACGCTGGCGTCAGGCATCAAGACCAATCGGACGGAATGGCCGGATGAGGGGGGTGTCTTTGCATTGGTCGGGCCCACCGGTTCTGGCAAAACCACCACCATCGGGAAAATGGCAGCGCGCCATGTCTTGCGCCACGGTGCCGATTCTTTGGCACTGGTTACCACAGACCGCTACCGCGTCGCTGCACATGAACAACTCTTTGTGTTCGGGCGAATACTGAATGTACCGGTGCGGGTGGTGGATGAAAGCCATTCGCTGGACGCCATTCTCGGAGAGCTGACGGATCGGCATCTGGTGTTGATCGATACCGCCGGGCTGACCCAGTCCGATAAAGGTTATCAGGAGCAACTGATTGAATTGGCTGAGAGTCGCCATCGTATTCAGTCGCATCTGGTGGTGTCAGCCACGAGTCAGCCACGAATCATGAAATCCATGTGGCATTGCTATAAGATGGCAAAACTTGCGGGTTGTCTGATCACCAAAGTTGACGAAGCGTTGACTCTGGGGGAGGCCCTGGGCTTTGTCGTGGAGACCGGGTTGCCGTTAGCCTACTATACCGATGGCCAAAAAGTGCCCCAGGATCTTCACAGCGCCGAATCGATTCCATTGGTGCGCCTGGCTGTTGAAAAGCTTAAAGTGGTACAGAGAGAGTTGGCCCTGGCCGAAGGCGCGTAACGAAAGCGGGCGCGTTAGGGTGTCAGGGGCTGGAGTTCCGGTTTAACGTGTCAAGAGACAAGAGCCAGTATGAGCAAAGCACATCCGGTACAGGTGATTGCGGTCACCGGTGGAAAAGGCGGTGTCGGCAAGAGTAATGTGTCGGTCAATCTCGCCATTGCACTCGCCCAAATGGGCCGCCGAGTGGTGGTTCTGGACGCCGATCTTGGGCTGGCCAACATTGACGTGCTGTTGGGCATCACCTCCAACCGCAATCTGGCGGACGTGTTGTCGGGTGACTGTGACTTGAAGGATGTACTGGTCGATGGCCCGGCAGGGATAAAAATCGTACCGGCTTCTTCCGGAACGCAGCGCATGACCCAGCTGTCTCCCATGGAGCATGCGGGCCTGATCAATGCCTTCAGTGAACTCGGCGATCAGATTGATGTGCTGATCATCGATACCGCAGCGGGCATTTCCTCTTCCGTGGTGAATTTTCTTCGTGCGGCTCAGGAAATGTTGTTTGTGGTCTGTGACGAGCCCACGTCGATTACCGATGCCTACGCCCTGATCAAACTGATGAATCGGGATTATGGCGTTAACCGCTTCCGGATACTCGCCAATCAGGTCCGTAATGAACAGGAGGGTCGTCACCTCTTCGAAAAGCTGACCCGCGTGACCGAGCGCTTTCTGGACGTTGCACTACAATACGTAGGCATTGTGCCGTACGACGAAGCCGTCAGAAAAGCGGTTCAGCGTCAGCGCGCGGTTCTCGACGCTTACCCCCGCGCGAAAGCCTCACTGGCTATCAAGGCGCTGGCTGAAAAGGTGGATAGCTGGCCATTGCCGACGTCTCCGAGGGGCCACCTGGAATTTTTTGTGGAGCGTCTTGTCGAGGCGTAAGTTAGGCCCAGATGGGCTGTTTAAATCGCAAACCGTGATCGGAATGGCCTCTCAATGTGATCGCTGCTCCGCAAATCCTGTTATCAGTAAGCTGGATACATGACGTTGGCGAAAGGCCTGGGAATCTATAATCAAACTGGCGCGCGGCAAGCCGCAGCGCTTGTCGAAAACCACGCTCCGTTGGTCAAAAAAATTGCCCTCCACATGTTGGCGCGTCTCCCCGCGTCCGTGCAATTGGACGACCTCATGCAGGCCGGACTGATTGGTCTGCTCGAAGCTGCACAAAAATATCAGTCCACCAAAGGCGCCTCCTTCGAGACCTACGCGGGCATTCGTATTCGGGGTGCGATCGTCGACGAAATTCGCAAAGGCGACTGGGTACCACGGTCAGTGCATCGAAACGCCCGTCGGGTGGCCAGGGCCATCAAAGTAGTTGAAGACCGAAAGGGGTGCGAGGCACAGGACTCAGAGGTGGCCGACGAGCTCGAAATGACCCTTGCCGAGTATCACGCCTGTTTGAACGACGCCAGCAGTGGACGTCTTTTTAGTCTGGATGAGCTCAATGAATCGGGCGAGCTGCCGATAGAAGAACCAGAGGCATCGGATAATCCGCTCGAGGGCATTACCTCGGACGCGTTCCGAGCCAGCCTGGCCGGCGCTATCAGCGAGCTGCCGGAGCGGGAGAAATTGGTTCTAAGTCTGTATTACCAGGATGAACTCAATCTGAAGGAAATCGGCGCGGTGATCGGTGTCAGTGAAAGCCGGGTCAGTCAGATCCACAGCCAGGCGGCGCTGAGACTCCGCGCACGCTTGTCGGACTGGTCCCACGACCCGTCCTGAAATCTGTAGATTTTGGTAACAGGCGCTTTACAACGGCGCCAGAGACAAGACAATGAGCGGTGTAGATCTGGCAGCCTGCCAGACTACGAAAAACCACGTCCCTGGGTGACAGGGCCACGAATTGACGGTAATTCCGGGCTTTATTTACGGGAGGTCCCTTTGGACAAAAACATGAAAATCCTGATTGTGGATGATTTCTCCACAATGCGCAGGATCATTAAAAATTTGCTGCGCGATCTTGGTTTTACCAATACTGACGAAGCAGATGATGGCAATACAGCGTTGCCGATGTTGAGAAGCGGCAAGTATGACTTCCTGGTGACGGACTGGAACATGCCCGGTATGTCGGGTATCGACCTTCTCAAAGAAGTCAGAGCGGACGACGCACTAAAGACTTTACCGGTCTTGATGGTAACGGCCGAAGCCAAGCGCGATCAGATCGTAGCTGCGGCTCAGGCAGGTGTGAATGGGTACGTGGTCAAACCGTTTACCGCCGCTGTGCTCAAAGAGAAGATTGAAAAAATCTTTGAACGCATCCAGTAACAATCAGTCGGATACGCTCTCATGAGCAACATCAAAAAAAACCAGACAGAACTGGACTCCGAGATCACTGATAAGCTTCGCGGGCAGGCCACCGCGTTAATGGAGCATGTGGAGGCGGGTAATTACGTTAAGGCCATGGGCGTTATCAATGACCTGAGCGAGGTCCGCGATCAAAGCCTCTATATTGAAGTCGGGCGACTGACCCGCAGTTTGCACGAGGCCATACGTAATTTTCAGATAGACCCCCAGAATGAAGAGCAACAGCAAGCGCTGTCGATGATGACAGATGCTTCTGACCGGCTTGAATACGTCATTCAGATGACCAGCAAGGCGGCCAATCGCACCATGGATCTGGTTGAAGACGCCATGCCGCGTGTCAATGCCATGCGCGACCAAGCCAGGTCCTTGCGTGATGACTGGCAGCGTTTACGTCGCCGAGAGATGGCACCAGCGGAATTCCGCGAGCTTTATACCCGAATTGATAACTACTTCATCACCGTAGCCGATGACGCCGAGGCGATGTATGGCAGCCTGTCGGAGATTCTTCTGGCACAGGATTTTCAGGATCTGACCGGTCAGGTGATTCATAAAGTCACCACGCTGGTTAAGGAAGTCGAAGAGCACCTGCTCAATCTGGTTGTGATGGCGGGTCATGTTGACCAACTGACTGGCACGGTTCACGAGCTGGAAAAACAAGAAGAAACCTCCCCGGAGAAAGGTGAGGGGCCACAGATGCGAGCCGCAGAACGTGCGGACGTTGTATCCGGACAGGACGATGTGGATGACCTGCTGTCCAGTCTCGGATTTTAATTGAGGGTAAGGCATGGCATTTGACGCTGATGAAGAAATTCTGCAGGACTTTCTGGTTGAGGCCGGCGAGATACTCGAGAAATTATCCGAGCAGCTTGTGGATCTTGAGCGCAATCCGGATGACAGTGACCTTCTGAATGCCATCTTCAGAGGCTTTCACACCGTCAAGGGTGGGGCCGGTTTTTTGCAGTTGGATGCACTGGTTAACTGCTGCCATTCGGCCGAAAATGTGTTTGACACGTTGCGGAACCAAAAGCGCAGGGTGGATTCCGAACTCATGGACGTGGTGCTGGAAACACTCGACCACGTCAATGCCATGTTTGATCAGGTTCGCAATCGTGACGAATTGATTCCTGCTCCAGACGAATTGATTCGGGCGCTGGATGGCTTTGCCCGGCCTGCGAGCGAAGACACTGCCGACCCCGACGAGGCGGTGTCGGAGGATTCGGATGACACGCCTTTTCAGGACTCGGAGTCCGACGATCAGGGCGATATCACCGACGAAGAATTTGAGAGGCTCCTTGATGCGCTGCAGGATGGCCGGCAGCAGAATGCTCCGGCGGCGACTGCGGCGATAGGCGAGGGCAGTGCGGCCGCCGATGACTTGGCGGTGGCTTCCTCAGACAACGATGACATCACGGATGATGAGTTTGAAGCCTTGCTGGATAACCTTCATGGTAAAGGTCAGTTTTCCGGCGCGGTTGACGCTGAACCTAAAGCGTCCAAGCCCAAAGCCGCTGACACAGGCTCGCCGGCCTCTGCGGGGAGCAGTGCCTCCGGGAGTGATGAGCTGATCAGTGACGATGAATTTGAAAACTTGCTGGACGAGCTTCACGGCAAAGGCAAAAGTCCGACGGTGGCTGCAACGGGTCGCGATCAAACGCCCGCCGATAAAACACCCAACGATAAAACACCAAAGAAGCCGGCGGCCAAACCCTCAGCGAAGCCGGCAACGACCGGCAATGCGGCCCATTCGCCAAGCGCGGATAATCCGGCGCCAACGCCCGCAGTCCCTGCCCGGGATGGGGCTGCACCTGTGGCTGAGACAACGGTGCGGGTGGACACCAAGCGCCTGGACGACATCATGAACATGGTGGGTGAGCTGGTGTTGGTGCGTAATCGTCTCCAACGTCTGGGTTCCAACAGCGAAGATGAACACATGCAGAAAGCGGTTTCCAATCTGGATGTGGTCACCACCGATTTGCAGGCGGCGGTCATGCAGACCCGCATGCAGCCGATCAAGAAAGTTTTTGGTCGTTTTCCGAGGGTTGTTCGGGATCTGGCCCGGAGCCTGAAGAAAGAAATCAATCTGGTGATGCAGGGTGAAGATACTGACCTGGACAAAAACCTGGTCGAGGCCCTGTCGGATCCCCTGGTCCACCTGGTGCGGAATTCGGTGGACCATGGTATAGAGCCGCCCGATGTCCGGGAAAAAGCTGGCAAGCCTCGAGTGGGGCTGGTCAAGCTGTCCGCCGAGCAGGAAGGGGACCACATCCTGCTGGTGATTGAAGACGACGGTGCCGGCATGGACCCGGACAAGCTTCGTCAGAAGGCCGTCGAAAAAGGTCTTTATGAACAGGATGCGGCCGATCGTCTCAGCAAGAACGACTGCTACAACCTGATTTTTGCGGCCGGATTCTCCACCAAAGACCAGATCTCCGATGTATCCGGCCGCGGTGTCGGCATGGACGTGGTTAAAACGAAGATCGGCCAGTTAAATGGCATGATCAGCGTGGAGTCAGAACTCGGCAAGGGCTCGCGCATTGTGATCAAGGTCCCGCTGACCCTGGCCATCATGCCGACGCTGATGATCATGCTGGGCGACCAGTCTTTTGCGTTGCCGTTGGTGAACGTGGTTGAGATTTTCCACCTTGACCTGAGTAAAAAGAACATCGTCGATGGTCGGGAATGCATCGTTGTCCGGGACAAGGTATTTCCACTGTTTCATATCAAGCGCTGGTTGATCAAAGGCGCGGCTAATGCTCCGCAGCCTAAAAATGGTCACGTTGTGATTGTTGCCATGGGCACCAAGCGCGTGGGCTTTGTGGTGGATCAGTTGATCGGTCAGGAAGAGGTGGTGATCAAACCTCTGGGGCGGGCTCTTCTGGGCACGCCGGGAATGGCCGGCGCGACAATCACGGGTGATGGCCGAATCGCCCTGATTATTGATGTCCCCAGCCTACTTCAGCATTACGGCTGATGCAGCGCCCCGTTAACCCAGTGGAAGGAGGAGTACATGGCGGTTTCTGTCCTGGTCGTTGATGATTCAGGTTTTTTTCGTAAGCGACTGACTGAAATCCTCAGTGCCTCCGGCGACATTCAGGTAGTGGGTGTTGCCACCAATGGCCGTGAAGGCGTCGAGATGGCGCAAAAGCTGCGTCCTGACGTCATCACCATGGATTACGAAATGCCGGTGATGGACGGCATTACTGCCGTCAGGGAAATTCTCAAGCACCAGTTCGTGCCGGTGCTGATGTTTTCATCGCTGACCTACGATGGCGCCCGTGTGACCTTGGACGCCTTGGATGCCGGTGCGGTCGATTTCCTGCCCAAGAATTTTGAAGATATAGCGAAAGACACCAGCCAGCTTCAGCAAATCCTGCGGGATCGGATTTTGAGTGTGGCCCGCAGCGGCCCGGGCACCCGCCCCAACCGCTCAGCACCGCCGCTGTCTGCCAGGCCTCGCGTCGCACCGGCGCCCGTCCGTCCGGCCACCGGCGGGCGTGCCACGTTACAACGCTCAACTCCGGAACCGGAGCAGGCGGTTCGCAGTTCAGGCCGCAAGACGCCACCGCGACATTACGACGTGGTCGGAATCGGCACGTCCACCGGCGGCCCCATCGCACTACAAAAAGTGCTGACAGTGTTACCGAAAAATTTTCCGGCGCCCATTGTGCTGGTGCAGCATATGCCTGCGAGTTTCACGCCGGCGTTTGCGGATCGCCTCAACAAGTTGTGCAACATCGACGTGCGCGAGGCAAAAGAGGGCGACGTGCTCAAGCCTGGCCTGGCATTGCTGGCGCCGGGTGGCAAGCAGATGATGATTGAAAATCGGGGTGGACAAGGCCGGGTCCGTATTTTGCCCGGGGATGAGCGACTGAACTACAAACCTTGTGCCGACGTCACGTTTGGCTCCCTCGCCCGGAGCTTTCCTGGTAAGACATTGGGCGTCATCCTGACGGGGATGGGGGCGGACGGCAAAGAGGGTTGTCGCTTAATGAAAGCGTCCGGCTCGATCGTCTGGTCCCAGGATGAAAAAACTTCCGTTATTTACGGTATGCCCATGGCGGTCGCTAAAGCGGGCTTATCGGATGAGGTGTTACCACTGCAGGACATCGGCAACCGGCTTATGGAAGGCGTTAGCTGATGGACATTCTGAGCTTACTCGGCATCATTCTGGCATTTGTCGCAATTCTGGGCGGCAATTTGCTGGAGGGCGGCGCATTGAGCTCTCTGTTCAACGGTCCGGCGGCGTTGATTGTTGTGGGGGGGACGTTGGCTGCGACCGCGCTTCAGACCTCCTGGCCGGTGCTCCGACGCGCGTTTTCGCAACTCCGTTGGGTGTTCCTGCCACCGTATGTGGGCCTGGAAGACGGTATTGGGAAAGTCATCGACTGGAGTGTCAGGGCGCGCAAACAGGGGCTGCTTGGTCTGGAGGGCCTGGCGGAACGGGAGCCTGAGACCTTTGCTCGCAAGGGCCTGCAGCTCTTGGTAGACGGTGCTGAACCGGAATCGATTCGCAGCATTATGGAGGTCGATCTGGAATCCCGTGAGCAGCGGGACCTGGATGCGGCGCGGGTGTTTGAAGCAATGGGTGGCTATTCGCCCACCATTGGCATTATCGGTGCGGTGATGGGGCTGATCCAGGTGATGACCAACCTGGAAAATCCCAGCACGCTCGGCGCTGGCATTGCGACGGCATTCGTGGCAACCATTTACGGGGTCGCGTTGGCCAACCTGCTGTTTTTCCCCGTTGCCAACAAGCTTCGAGGGCTGGTGAGTGTGCGTGTGCGCTATGAGGACATGATGATTGACGGCATCATTGCCATTGCGGAAGGTGAGAACCCCCGCTCCATAGAGTTACGACTGCGTGGGTTTTTGCACTGATGCCACCTACGTACTGCTTGATCCAACGGTCGCTGCCCGGCAGTAATCGACCCCGTCCCAATGCCCTGGACGGAGGGTAGTCGTGCGACGCCGGCGATCCACTCGGGATGAATTTCATAACAAAGAGCGTTGGCTGATTTCCTACGCTGATTTTATCACCCTCCTGTTCGCTTTTTTCGTCGTGATGTATTCCGTGTCCTCGGTCAATGAAGGCAAATACAAGGTGCTGTCCGAGACCCTGACTGGCGTGTTCAATGCACCCCAGCGAACCGTAAACCCGATTGAAGTGGGTGAGCAGGCGCCGGAGACGCTGCCGTCGCGCGAGCAAGTGATCCCTCTGCCTGTGACCGAGGCTCCACGGAACCCAGAAACGGACGAACAGCAGCGCAGTGAAGCGCTGCGGGCCATGGCAGACCAGTTGGCGTTGGAGTTTGATGAGCTGATCAATCAGGGCGTGGTGACGCTTGAGACCAGCGATCGCTGGATCGAACTGAGCCTCCGCAACAGTCTGTTGTTCGGCAGTGGAGACGCCGAGCCGCATTTTGACGCGTTTGAGTTGCTTGAGTCGATCGCCAGAGTGCTGACGTCTCGCGACAATGCGGTGCGGGTGGAGGGATTTACCGACAACCGGCCAATACAGACATCGGCCTTTCCTTCCAACTGGGAGTTGTCCACCGCCCGCGCCGCGGCCGTTGTGCGTGTGTTGGCTATGGAGGGTGTCGAACCTCAACGCATGGCGGCCATCGGCTACGGCGAATTCCAGCCGGTCGCACGCAACGATACAAACGAAGGGCGCAGTCGTAATCGTCGCGTGGTCCTGCTGATCTCCCGGGACGCCAGTATCCGCGGGGCGATGCGTTAAGCTTCGGCATATTGGCATGGTTTCTGTATTTCTTTTTTTGCACCGTTCAAAATCGGGCAATAAATTGCCGTGCCTTCTTCAAGGAACGCCGCGTTTCGCCGATAAGCAGATTCAGAACAGTTAAATACCCGGGGAGTCAGTGTGCGAATTTGGGCCATAGCCAATCAAAAAGGCGGTGTCGGTAAGACGACCACCGTGGTAGCCCTTGCCGGACTTCTGGCGGGCCGGGGTAAGCGTGTGCTGGTGGTGGATCTGGACCCGCACGGCTCTCTGACCAGCTGGTTTGGCCTGGATCCGGATACTCTGGCCCACAGTGTCTTTGATCTGTTTCAACATCAGGGCAAAGTGCCCGATGGTTTACCGGCGCAGTTGGTTACCGAGACCCATTGTCAGGGTATGTCGCTGCTGCCGGCCAGTACGGCGCTGGCGACACTTGAACGACGGATGATCGGGGTTGAGGGTATGGGGTTGATCATGTCCCGCGCGCTGGCGCAATTATGGGACGATTTCGATTACGTGCTGCTCGATAATACGCCGTCGCTGGGGGTATTGATGGTGAACGCTCTGGCCGCCGCACAACACCTGATTATCCCGGTGCAAACGGAGTTTCTGGCCATCAAGGGTCTGGAGCGCATGTTGCACACACTTGAAATGATTATGCGTTCGCAAAAGAAAAAGCTTGCTTACACCATCGTGCCCACTCTGTTTGACCGTCGCACCCAGGCGTCGGTGAAGAGTTTGAATACCCTGCGTAAAAACCACCCCGACACGCTATGGCGTTTTGCGATTCCGGTGGACACCAAATTCCGGGACGCCAGTCAGGCCGGCTTGGTGCCGTCTGACCTGGATCCAGAAACCCATGGCGTGCGAGCCTACCGTCGCTTACTTGAGGACCTGGTCAGCAGCGCAATGCAGGCGGGAACCAAGTAATGCCCGCTGCCAATCTTTTGACATTGCAGGCCTTGGGCCCGGTAATGATCCAGGGGGCGCCATGACGTCCTCTCGTAAGCTGGACCAAGCGGACCCAGCGACGGCGCTTGCCAGTTATCTGGATGAACTGTTACAAACGGCCACCGACAGCGCTCGGGAAGACGAAGTTGCAGCGCCGGCAGTGGCGTTAACGATACCGGCCAGAACGCCCGTGGTATCAGCACCGGCCGCCAAGGCGGAGCTGGCCCCGGCACCGGTGGTGCCGAAGCCTGCTCCACCACTACCGGTGAGCCGACTGCAAGAAGCGCGCGTTCGCAATACGCCAACTCCGGTTGTCGGTCCAATAGCCGAACAGGAACAGCCACCGGCGGACGCCCCGCCTTCGGTCCGCCCTGACTGGTCTGAAAAACCGTTCGAATGTCTTATCTTCCGCGTGGCGGGCCTGCAGTTGGCTGTACCTTTGGTGTTGTTGGGCGCCATTCACCGCATGGAAGCCAAGGTTAAGCCAATACCCGGGCGACCGCCCTGGTACATGGGCATGTTGCCAGATCGGGATCATAATTTGCGGGTTGTAGACACGGCACAGTGGATTATGGCGGGGCGAGTGCCGGAGGGTGCCCGAGAAGGCTATCAGTTTGTAATCCGGCTGGACGACAGTGAGTGGGCGTTGGCCTGTGACGACGTCGCACAGTCGTTTACCCTCGACCCGAACGAGGTTCGCTGGCGATCAACCCGCAGCAAACGACCTTGGCTGGCGGGTACGGTCATAAAGCACATGTGCGCCTTGATTGACGTTGGTACTATGGCTAACTTGCTGGCGCGGGCTGAGCGCGAGCATCGGCTGGCACTGGAATAACGCGAGAGCAGCACCGCTTGTAGCGGCTGGCCCGAAATCCGGAATGAAATCGGAGCAGGCTGGCACGGTTTATGCCCTGAACTATAGTATGGGGCGCGGATGATGATTTTTTGACAATCAGGTTGTTCCGTTCGGGCAGCCTGTTCAGGAGAACGTGCATTATGGCTTCCCAGAGTGGACAACAGAATCAGGGTCAAGACGATCAGGTATTGCAGTACGTTACATTTCGGTTGGATGAGGAGACTTACGGGATTGGCGTAATGCAAATCCAGGAGGTTCTGCGTTACACCGAAATTGCCCCGGTTCCCGGTGCTCCAGACTACGTATTGGGGATTATCAACCTGCGCGGCAACGTGGTGACAGTGATTGATACCCGCCGTCGGTTTGGGCTGGCCGATGCAGAGGTGACGGATGCCACTCGCATTGTGGTGATGGAATCCTCCAATCAGGTGATGGGTATTCTGGTGGACTCCGTCGCTGAAGTGGTTTACCTGAAGTCCAGTGAGATTGAAACGGCCCCGAACGTGGGGAACGAAGAGAGCGCCAAGTTTATTCAGGGCGTGTGTAACAAAAACGGCGAACTCATCATCCTGGTTGAGTTTGACAAAATGCTGACAGACCACGAATGGGCCGAAATCGCATCTTTCTGATCGGATAAGTCGCCGTTGGAAGGGTAGGGATTGAGGCGAATGTCGATGGTCATACTCCTTAGGAGCACATAGAGATGGGCATGACAATCGATTTGGCTGGCGGCATGACTGCCCTCGTTCCCTGGATTTTGACCTTTGGCGCACTGAGCTTGCTGTTCGTGCAGGCGGTCCTGTCCCGACGCCAGATTGGTTTGCTCCGGCAGCAGCTCAAAGACCGCTGCGATACGCTCGGACGCGAACTGCACGCCACCGGCAGCGGCAGCATGGGCGTGGGACACCGAGTGGTGACCTGTGAACGCCAGTTGCACGAGTTGCGCGGCCTGATGGATGAAATGCGTCAGAACGACCCACTTCGGGTGTCCTATGATGAAGCGTCCCGGCTGGTGGAGTTGGGCGCCGATATTGACGATCTGATGAACACCTGTGGTATTTCACGCCCGGAAGCCGAATTGGTGGCGGCGCTTAAACACCGTCAAGCAGCATAATGCCGCCGATTGCCTGACCGGAGCGAGAGCCTTATACCCCTGCGTCGGCAGGGGTTTTGCCTTGCAGGTTAAAGGCAAACGCCAGAATTTCGGCGATGATCTGATACAGCGTTTCTGGTATTTCCTCGTCCAGGTTCAGGCGCGCTAAAATCGCCGCAAGTTCCGGATTTTCGTAGAGCGGCACACCATGCTCTCTGGCAATACGAATAATCTCTTCCGCAATGTCATCGAGCCCGCTGGCAGCCACCGTGGGGGCCCGATTGCCGTCGTACTTCAGTGCCACTGCGGTTTCCCGTTGGGGGTGTTGTTCTTCCGTCATGCCTTGCTCCCTTAAAACCTCTCGTTGGGCGGCAGCCCCGTGTTGCGGCGTCGCCATCATGCCGGGCCGGCAGGCACCGTCGTTCAGGCTCGGGTATCAATCAGCCGTTGCTCCAGTTTGGTGGTGGCGCCTTGCGGGCTGCCGCGTCGGCAATCGAGGTCCACTACCTCCAGCCCGAGCTCAGTGAGCCGCGCCCTCAACTGGTCGAGTTCTGCTTGCGCCTGTTGAAGCGTCGCCTGTTTTTCCGCCCACACCCGGGCGGATACCTGCAGCTCACGCAGAGACACCTCAAAATAGACCGGACCGGAATCATCCAGGTCCAGCGCCAGTGAAAACCGCCATTCCGCGACCCGGGCCGATTTGCGTTGGTCATCACCTTCCCGCTCGTCAGCGGCATACTGCTCCAACCTGAGTTGGGCCACCCGGGGTTCGTTTTGCGGTGTCACCCAGGGCAGGTCAATCAGCCAGGTGGCCGGTGCCGGGGTGTCTGCAGTAGCTCGGTTGGTTAGCATTTGGCTGTGAAGTTGATTAACCGATATTCGATTGAGCATGCCGGCCAGCAACCTCAAGGTCTGCCCCACATTTAAAGGCTCCGAACGTGAAGCCGCTGGAGGCGGTGGCAGTTGATTGGGAAATTGCAGCGGCGCCTGAACCAATTCATGGCTAGCCAGTGGTGTGAATCGATTAAAATGTTCGGTGGCCAATCCCTGTTGGGCTAGCAGCGTGGTGACAATCCGGGTGAGCGCCAGTTTCAGGTCCGGCAACGCGGCATCCGGTGTGCGGGTCAGCCGGGCTTCCGCAAACAGGCCGCTCTCAGCAATCCAGGTTTTCACCTGTGTCGCCAGCGGGCTGGACGGCGGGCTGCCTTGTGGTCCGGTCCCGGCTTTGGTGGCCGTTGCCGACGCTGGTGAGGTATGGGTCAGGGCCGTGCTCACCGGCAGCCGTGCCACCAACTGCCTGATCGCCTCCTGCGTGCTCGCCGGTAACGTTTGTGGCGTCAGTCGCAACGTTTCACTTTGCCCCGATGATGGCAGCGCCGCCATGAGTTGACTTAAACCGCTGTCCAGGCGTTGCTGCCAGGGCAGCCGCTGTGCCAATGCTTCAGCGATCCGGGTGTCTGGCGTCGGTGCCAGCTTGGCGATCAGCTGCAACTCGTTGCCGGCTCGCATTATTTTCACCCAGTCGCCGGGTTCCAGCTTGGTCTCGCCGATTGCAGCCCGTACCAGCAGGCTTTGACCGCGAAGCTCAAGGATGGCATCACCCGCCACACCGGGCTGGCGATTGAGTATCTCGGCCACTTTGGCGCTTACCACCTGTTGATTTTCCAGTTGCAGACGGTCGAGCAAGACCTGGGCTGATAAAAGCTGAGCCAACCCGGTTGACACCGATCCGGGCGTCTGCCCCGGCACCGGCACGCCAGTCTGCGTCGATTTAGGCGTGTCCTTGGGTACCGGCATGTGGCCGTTAATGGGTACTTTCATGGTTACCAACCGCTCTTGGTTTGTCGGACGGAGTGAATATCCGGAACTCGTCAGTCCACAAAGTAATTTCGCCAAGGTTTCGTTATAATATGGCCCGCCGGAGGCTCATGTCCTCCGAATGGCCCGTCGATACATCGCCGGGATTTTGATTTTCCTGAGCCGGGCCAAACCAAGCCCAGTTTTAACAGCGCTTTGGGGCCCTGATGTCTGAACAAAACGCCTCCGCTCCGTTACTCCAGGCGGTTGACCTTTACTGTGAGCGCGATGACCGAATTCTGTTTCAGGGTCTCGGATGCTCCATAGTGCCCGGGACGCTCACCCGTGTCGAGGGGCCAAATGGCTCTGGGAAAACCACCTTGTTGCGAATTCTGGCCGGACTGCACGGAGGCTTTGAGGGCGAGGTTTTATGGCGCGGAGAATCCAGAGACGCATCGCGTGAGTCGTTCCTGCGAAATTTGCTGTACATCGGTCACCGGCCTGGGGTCAAAGCGCTGTTGACGCCGCTGGAAAACCTGCGCGCGTTGATGTCCGGTCGAAGGGAGTTGGACGATGCCCGCCTCGTTGATGCTCTGGAACGCTCAGGCCTGTCTGGCTTTACAGACATACCTTGCCAGCATTTATCCGCAGGCCAGACACGCCGGGTGGCCCTGGCCCGGCTGGTGTTGTCAGACGAGCCATTGTGGATTCTGGACGAAGCGTTCACCGCCATTGATCATGATGGCGTGGCCGGCCTGGAACAGCTGCTGGCATCGAGAGTGGCGCAGGGTGGCGCAGTGATTGTGACCACCCATCACGCGCTGGCGCTACCCGGCATGAGGCGCATTCGTCTGGGGCAGGAGAGCCATTGTGAATTCTGAATGTCGCCCGGTGCAAGCATGCGTGCCCACCGCAGTCGGTGTTGTTCCGGCCATGTGGGCGGTGTTGCGCCGTGACCTGCGTGTCAGTTTGCGGCAGCGTCAGGACCTGTTGAATCCGTTGCTGTTCTTCGTAATGGTGGTGTCGTTGTTCCCGCTCGGAGTTAGTCCGGAAGTATCCTTTCTTCAACAGGCCGGTGCCGGTATCCTTTGGGTAGCAGCATTGTTGTCCACTTTGCTGTCGCTGGATCATATGTTTCGCCATGATTTTGACGATGGCACGTTGGAGCAACTGGTGCTGCAACCGCAACCCCTGTACCTGCTGGTGCTGGCCAAAACCGTGGCCCATTGGCTGGTCACCGGGCTGCCGTTGGTGCTGGTTGCGCCCATGCTGGGCGTGATGGTGCACCTTGATGGGAACTCTATTGCAATATTATGTCTAACGCTGCTGATCGGAACGCCGGTGCTCAGTTTTATCGGGTCCATCGGTGCGGCGTTAACTCTGGGCTTGAGATCCGGTGGCGTTTTGTTGTCACTGCTGATCATCCCTCTGTACATACCGGTGCTAATTTTTGGCACTGGTACAGTCAACGCGGCCGTCGGGGGCGCACCGGTAGGCGCCTACCTCGCGTTGCTGGGGGCCTTTCTGGTACTGGCCATGACGTTGGCACCTTTTGCGTCGGCGGCCGCTCTGCGGATCAGCCTGTCCAACAGTTGAGTAAGGTATGCGCCTGATGTGGCAATTTTTTCACAAGCTGGGGTCTCCCAAGTGGTTCTATGGCATCGCCGGTCGCTGGCTGCCGTGGCTGTTGATCAGCGGGCTGATTCTATCTTTGGCGGGCATAGTCTGGGGTCTGGGCTTTGCGCCCAAGGATTATTTGCAGGGCAACAGTTACCGCATCATTTTCATCCATGTGCCAACGGCGTTTCTGGCGCAGTCGATCTATATCATGATGGCAACTGCCGCGGTGGTCACGCTGGTATGGCGGATGAAGCTGGCCGATATGTTTGTGCGTTCGGTGGCGCCAGTCGGTGCCGTACTGACTTTTTTGGCGTTGTTTACCGGTGCGGTTTGGGGCAAGCCAACCTGGGGAACCTGGTGGATCTGGGATGCGAGGCTGACCTCGATGCTGATCCTGTTGTTCCTGTATTTCGGAGTGATGGCCCTTGCTGCGGCCATTGCCGACGAAAAATCATCTGCCCGTGCCGTGGCGATCTTGGTATTGGTGGGCGTGATCAATATTCCCATTATTAAGTATTCCGTTGAGTGGTGGAATACCCTGCATCAGCCTGCCACTTTCAAGCTGACGGAAAAGCCCAGTATGCCGGCCGAAATGTGGGTGCCACTGCTGATGGTGGTGTTGGGGCTTTACCTGCTGTTTGGCTGGTTGGCGTTTGTCCGTATGCAAACCGAAATTCTCTACCGTGAGCGCCGCACCCAGTGGGTGAAAGCGTTCGTTCGGCCCTGACAGGGTGATAGCGTGATGGCGTTTGATTCGTTGCATGCATTTTGGGTAATGGAGGGCCACGGGCCCTATGTCTGGACCTGTTATGGCGCCTTCTTTCTGGTGCTTGGTCTGCTGACAATATGGTCTTTTCAACAGCGTCGTCAATTAGAGCGCAGGTTACGTCGGCAATGGCAACTCGAATCCCGGAAAGCGACCAGCCGTTCGGCCAGCGGTCACGAGATGGGCCAATCCGACGCCATCAACCCGTCACAGTTCCACTCACCCTGACATTCTTAAACTGGGCTAAAAATGCATCCGATTCGAAAAAAACGTCTGACCATTGTGCTGTTTCTGTTGGTGGGACTTGGCATTGCCGTCGGCTTGGCGACCTATGCGTTACGGCAGAACATCAGTTTATTCTACGACCCCAGCCAAATTGCTGCGGGTGATGCCCCTCAGGATGTGCGAATTCGTGCAGGTGGCATGGTGGAGGAAAATTCGGTTAAGCGTGACCCGGAGAGTTTGCGAGTGAGGTTCCGAGTGACCGATTTTGAGTCATCGGTGGTGATGGAATACACCGGTATATTGCCGGACCTGTTCGCTGAAGGGCAGGGCGTGGTGGCCACCGGGCGCATGGGGCCTGACGGTGTCTTTGTGGCGGATGAAGTGTTGGCCAAACACGATGAGAACTACATGCCACCGGAGGTCAAAGACTCTCTGGAGAAAGCGGCGGCGCGGGCAGAGAAAAATACCGCACAATCGATCCCCGAGTATTAATTCAGATTCTGTTGGGAGAAACGAATGTTTCCGGAACTTGGACAGTTTTCGCTGATTTTGGCGCTTATGCTGGCTATTCCGCTGGCGGTGGTGCCTCTGGCGGGGTCGCTGACCGGCCGAGACAGCCTGCAGGCGTTCGCCCGGCCCCTGGCGGCGGGCCAGTTTGTCTTTGTCGCCATCGCGTTTGGGTTGTTGACCCATGCGTTTATGGTCGATGACTTTTCTGTTGCCTACGTCGCCAATAACAGCAACAGCCTGCTGCCCTGGTACTTCAAATTCAGTGCGGTATGGGGCAGTCACGAAGGCTCACTGTTGTTGTGGGTTTTGATTCTGGCCGGCTGGACCCTGGCGGTGGCAATCTTCAGTCGGCGTCTGCCATCGGTGATGATTGCCCAGGTGCTCTCGGTTATGGGCATGGTCAGTGTGGGGTTCCTGTTGTTTCTGCTGCTCACCTCAAACCCGTTTGAGCGCATTTTGCCCAACGTGCCGACGGATGGCGCGGACCTGAATCCCCTGTTGCAGGATTTTGGCCTCATCATCCATCCACCCATGCTGTACATGGGCTACGTGGGGTTCTCGGTGGTCTTCGCCTTTGCCATTGCAGCCTTGATCAACGGCCGTCTGGACGCCGCATGGGCGCGTTGGTCCAGGCCATGGACCACCGTTGCCTGGGCTTTCCTGTCCCTGGGGATTGCGCTGGGCAGTTGGTGGGCCTATTACGAGCTCGGCTGGGGCGGCTGGTGGTTCTGGGATCCGGTTGAGAACGCATCGTTACTGCCCTGGCTGGCGGGTACCGCGCTGGTTCATTCGTTGGCGGTGACCGAGAAGCGCGGCGTGTTCAAAAGCTGGACGGTCCTGCTGGCCATATTGACGTTTTCATTGAGCCTGTTGGGCGCATTCCTGGTGCGCTCGGGGGTGCTTACCTCCGTGCATGCCTTCGCCTCCGACCCCACCCGCGGGCAATTTCTGCTGGCCCTGCTGGCCATCACCATCATTTCCAGCCTGACCCTCTACGCGTTTCGGGCGCCGGTCGTGCATTCCCGGATACGTTATGGCTCGGCGTCGCGCGAAGTGTTTTTACTGCTCAACAACGTCCTGCTGATGGCGGCGATGCTGCTGGTCCTGGTGGGCACGCTCTACCCACTGATACTCGACTACCTGGGCATGGGCCGACTATCAATTGGTGAACCTTTTTACAACCTGACGTTTTCTCCTGTGGCCATAGCGCTGGCATTGCTGATGGGGGCCGGTATTTTCTCCCGCTGGAAGAAAACCGATGGCGGCTGGCTGTCCCGTAAGCTGCTGTGGCCACTGGCGATCAGCCTGATTATGGCGGTGTTGGTGCCATTGTGGCTGGGCGAGTTCAAGCCCTGGGCATTTGCCGGTTGCTTTGGTGCTGCGTGGATTGCGGTCGCGACTTTTCAGGATCTTTGGCAGAAATCGAGCTCCAGAAAAGGTCGCTGGCATGGGTTACGGCGTCAGACGCGCAGCTATTACGGCATGGTGCTGGGGCATCTCGGTATTGCCCTGACCATGTCGGGTGCCACCGTGGTATCCAATTACGGCATTGAGCGAGACGTGCGGATGACCCCCGGGGACGTTGCCGAGATTCACGACCTGCAGTTTGAGTTTGTTAAAATTGGCGAACGTCAGGGTGCTAACTTTGTGGCCCAGACTGCGCAGGTCGACATTTCACGCGGTGGCCGGCCAGTGACCACCCTGTATCCTGAGAAACGGCAATATCAGGTGCAGCGTAATATGATGACGGAAGCCGGCATTGATGGCGGTCTGTTCCGCGACCTGTTTGTCGCCCTCGGAGAACGGGTTTCCGACGACGCCTGGGCCATGCGCCTGCAGTACAAGCCGTTGATTCGCTGGGTTTGGTTGGGCGCGATATTCATGGCGGCGGGTGGATTTCTGGCAATTGCGGACCGCCGATACCGGATCAAGGACAAACTGCCGACAACGGAGCCTGCCCGGGTGCCTGAACCGGATGCCCAGGGCGCGCTGGCCAACCGCCGCGCTGATCCGCTCCCGGGGGGTGCATCATGAAGCGCCTGTTCCTGTTCGTTCCGGTCGTGCTGGCGGTCACTTTGGGTATGGTGTTGCTCGCGGGTATCGGCAAGGACCCGACTCATCTCGAGTCGGCCCTCATTGGTAAGCCCGTGCCAGCATTCGAGCTGGCCAAGCTTGAGAGTCCGGATGTCACGTTCAATACGGATGTCTTCAAGGGGCAGGTGTCGTTGCTGAATGTATGGGGCACCTGGTGCCCGTCCTGCCGTGATGAGCATCCTGACCTGATTTGGCTGGCGCAAGACAAGGGCGTGCCGATTATCGGCCTCAACTACAAGGACAACCGGGATCAGGCGCTGCAGTGGCTCCGCCGTTTGGGTGACCCTTACCAGGTCAATCTGTTTGACCCTCAGGGCCGGCTGGGGTTTGACCTTGGCGTCTATGGTGCACCCGAAACCTACATAATTGATAAAAATGGCATTGTCCGTTATCGCCACGTCGGGGTGGTCAACAAGGCCGTGTGGCGTGAAAAGCTCGAACCCATTGTCCGCAGTTATCAAAAGGAAGGGTAAATTGATGAAGCGTTTGCTCATCCTGGTGTTGTTAACAGTGTGCTCAACTGCGGTCTTGGCGGTAACCGATGACCTCTACCCCCTGGCGTCGGAATCGGACCGGGAACGCTTTCACAGCCTGACCAAAGAGTTGCGGTGTCCCAAGTGCCAGAACCAGAACATCTCCGATTCCAATTCTCCCATTGCCCGGGATATGAAAGACGAAGTCCATCGCATGGTGCGGGAAGGTGCCTCCAATGAAGAGATCTTTGAGGCATTGGTGTCACGTTTTGGCGAATTTGTGCGTTACAAGCCGCAATTTGATAAACGAACCGCTTTGCTGTGGGCCACGCCTCTGATCGTGATATTGCTTGGGGGGCTGCTGGTTATGGGCGTGGTTGTGCGTTCAAGACGCAACTCTGAAACCAGTTCCGGATTGACCGAGGCACAAAGAGAAAAAGCCAAGCGCATTCTGGGCGACCATCCCCAGGACCGCACCGGCGACTCGTCTGCAAAAGACCCGCACTGATCATATTGTTTCGATTCACTAACGATTGGACCACCGTATTATGACGACTACATTCTGGTCTGCCGCCGTTGCGTTAATTGGGTTGGCGTTGGCCTTCGTGTTGTTTCCGCTGTTTTTTAATCGCCCTCGTCATCGGGCGGAAGCGGATCTTCGCAATCAGAACCTGTTGGCTTATCGTGGCCGTATGGCAGAACTTGAGGCGGAGTACGACGCTGGCAATCTGGATCCCGAGAATTACCAGCAACTCAAGGACGAGCTGGCCGGCAGTCTGTTGGACGATGTCTCGGACGCCGATGCGGTGGTGGCTGGGGACTCCCCGGATGAGCGGCGTCGCACCAGCGCCCGCGTGGTGGCGTTGGCCGGCCTGATCCTGATCCCAGTGGTGTCGGTGACCTTGTATCAGCAGTGGGGTGCGATGGACGATGTCGAGCAATGGCTCGCCATGCAGCAAGTGTCCGAGGCCGGCGAAGGCCGTAAAGCTCAGGTGGCTCAGTTGACCGACCAACTTCGGGCGCGCCTCACCACCAATCCGGATAACCCGGAAGGTTGGGCCATGCTGGGCCGTACCTACATGAATATGGAGCGCTACCCGGATGCCGCCTGGGCGTTCACCCAGCTTGCCCAGCAGGTCGCCGAAGCGCCGACACAGCAGGCAACGGCGTTGGGCTTAGCGGCGCAGGCGCGGTTTTTCGAGAGCCAGGGCGCGATGACGGATGTCGTCACACAAGCCATCGTCGCCGCCCGTGCAATTAACCCCGACGAAGTGAATTCCCTGGGGTTGCTGGGCATTCACGCCTTTGAACAGAAACAATTCGAGGACGCGATCGATTATTGGGAGCGCATTGCCGAGGTCGCCCCAAATCACCCGCAGTTGCCGTCCATTCGGCAAGGGATTGAGCAGGCTTATCAGCGTCTTGGGCGGGAAGCACCGGCGTCCGCACCGATGGTCGCAGCCGGGGTCTCGGATCTGGGGGTTACAGTGCGTGTAACACTGGATGACTCATTGGTCGATCAGGTCCCTGCGGAGACCACCCTGTTTGTATTCGCCCGCCGTCCTGGCGCCAAATCGGTTCCGCTTGCTGTCGTGCGCAGGACCGCCGCAGACCTGCCATTGCAACTGCGTCTGAGCGATGAGTTTTCGATGGCACCGAGCGCGAAAATATCGGATGCCGAAGAAGTGGTGATTACCGCGCGGCTGTCACCCAGTGGCAATGCAATACCTCAGCCGGGGGATTGGCAAGGTGCCACCGCGACGCCGGTGGCTGTGACCGATGGCCGTGAGCCGGTGCCGTTGCGGATTGATCAGCAACTGCGATGATTTGAGCCCGCGTTCAGTGTGGCGTGGGGCTCAACTCGGGCGGATACAGCGGTGGCAAGGGGTCTGTCGTCGTGCCAGTGGCGCCGTGAGCTCTCAGCGCTCGAAGCTGTGCGATCAGCGCACTGCCATCCCATGGTTGAGCATTGCCGGCATTGGCGCCAAACAGTCTTGACTGCAAATGGTCCGTCTCAGTCTTGAGCGCCGGGCTACCGGCCCAGCGAACCACATCCGAGGTACTGGCGAACGATTGCCCCGGGTAACAACGGGATGCCCATCGCGGTAACAGATCAAGGGTGTCTGATTGTCCACGACGTGCAGCCACGCACAAAGCATCAAACAACTCCTTTTCGGCGGTATTGACCTGCTCCCCGGGACTGCCGGAGGTGGACGAACGTTTTTTCCGGCGCAGCCACAATGCCAGAGTAAGAAGCCAGCCCAGCGCCAACGCCCCGGCCAGCCAGGGCCAGAAACCTGCTGAGGTGCTTGTGACCTCGGTACTGTCCCTATCGGGAGCGGGTAGCTGCCCGGAGTTTTCCACCGGCGCCGGTTCCGCGCGCTGTGGTGATGTATGAGTCCCGAGGGCAGCCGTGATGGCCAGGGTTCGCTCGGGAATAACCGCCACCCGTTCCTGATCGGTGGCCGTGTCCCACCAGGGCACGCGGACCGCGGGCAGTGTGACAGTACCCGGCTGAATGCCGACCAGGGCGGTGGTTTGGGTCAACTCGCCCACCAGAGTATCGCCATCGATTTTGGTGGCCGCCTCTGGCTTCTCGGGGTAACTGCGCAAGCTGTCAGGCGTTGCCAGTTCAAGCGGTGGCAGTGTGGCGGCGGGCAGGCCAGCGGCAGTGACCGTGACGGTCCGGGTCAGGCTTTGGCCAACCGCAACCTCCGACACGCCAGACATACCCCGTTCAGTCAACGCCAGTTGGCTTGCTGGCAGCCACACATCGCCACTGAACGCGGCGGGGGGTGACTTGACTGGAATCTCGAAAAGTTGGGCGCTGTCTCTCAAGAAGACCAGCTTGCCCTTGCTGTCACGGGCCTGGCCATCAAACCGAATGGGTGGCAATGACAATTCGCCAGTTTGCTGAGGGTAGATCGCATAGCGTCGCTCAACCACCCGGTAGCGCTGACTGTCACGAAAACGATTGTACTCTCGCTGCTTTCCCAGTGATTCGATGACCGCATCGGGGTGCGTCGGCTCGGACAAGTCACCCCGAATCAGGTTGCCGGTGAAAAACAGTTTCACCGTCAAAACCAGTTGCTCCTGGATGTACACACTGTCTTTATCGGCCGCGAGTTCTATGAAGGCGGCCCTGGGTTGGCCGTCCACTGCCGGTGCGTCTCCGGGCCGCACATTAATCGTCATCGGTTTGGATCTGGCGTCGTTAAAGGTAAGGGCAGGGACGGCCAGGGGCCCGGATCGGCGGGGCGCCAATTGATAGGTCCAGGTAATTTCGGCACGGGTTTCCCCATTGACAGTGCGCACATTGTATTTTTGATGTCGCGACAGAATCTCGAAGTCCTGTTCCAGCTTGTCGATGTCCGGAGACGGTAACTCCAGGTTGCCCAGATTGAATAAGCTGTCGAAATTAATCGCCAGCGCCATTTCGCCCACCACGGTGAGGGTCAGGCTCTCGTTCTCAAACAGTGTGGTGCGGTCAGGCTCGACACGGAGCGGTTCGGCAGCCAATGCCGCAGTCAAGGTGAGGAAGAACAGTAAAAGAACGGCTGTAATCCGGCTTACCATGGGGTATCACTCTCGCTGGGTTGGGTATCGCTATCGCGGTATTGTTGCAGGAATTTCCGGCGCAGCAGGCCGCCCGGATCATCCGGAATGCGGCGCAGCCATTGCTCCTGTCCCTGAGACAACGGCTGTTCATCGAGCGCGGCCGGTGCTTCGATCTCAGGCGGTGAACCTTCCTGCTCGCTGCCCCTCTGGGTGGCGTCCCGGGGTTGATTGGATGCCTCTTGCTCTGACGGCTGGCCCTGGCCTTCCTTTGGCTCCTGGGCAGCCTGGGAACGCTGGCTTTGACCGCCATCACTACCGGGATTTTGCTGACCCGGGTTGGACGACTCTCCACCGCCAGAGGGTGGTTGCTCCGGTGGGTTACCGTCAGCGCCCGGCTCCTGTGATTTATTTTGCTGATTTTGTTGCTGGTTTTGCGAATTCTGTTGTTGCTGATTGTCGTCGCCGTCTTGACTCTGCTGTTGCTGTTGGTCCAGCAGCTGTTTAACCAGGTCCCGGTTATAGCGGGCATCCTCATGGTCGGGCTGCTGTCCCAGTACCTGGTCGTAGCGCTCAAGCGCTGCCTGCAGGTCACCGCTTTTGGCCAGCGCATTCGCCTGATTGTACTGCGCTTCCAACGACTGGGCCGCGGCAAATTCTGCCGCGGCGGCCTTGTAATCACCGGCACGGTATTGGGCGCTGCCCCGCCAATCGGGACGGGAGAACCGGTCGATCGCCGCCTTCGGGTCCTGCTCAATCAGTGCTTCGCCCCGTTGATCCGGGCGAGACCATAAATCGTCCCAGCCAAAGGCCATGGCGGGCGACGGCATCAGTGGCAATACCAGCACCATCACTGCGAGCAGGGCGCCCCGGCGCCAACCGAGTAACAGCAGTGGCAGCGCCAGCCAGAGTGCCCAGTAGCCATCATCCTGCCAGCGGCTGACGGACAGGTCGCGATCGCTGTCCTGCCAGTCATCGCGGTCTCTGGCCCGTAAATCAAGTGCCCGCAAATCGCGATTGTCGAAGGTCAGGACATGGCTGCCGCCGCCGGTGCGCTCGGCTACACGGGCAAGGCCGTCCGGATCGGCCTTGGTAATGACCACCTCGCCGTTGTCACGGATAAATCCCTGTTTGGGGAGCGGGATGGGGCCGCCCTCGACGGTACCCACCGCCAGCGTACTCAGGCGGTAGGGACTCTTCTGGAGCAGGTCTCTGATGGTGTACTCCTGTTTAGCCGGCACGTCGTCGCTGATCAGCAGTAAGCGGCCTTGTCCGGGGGCTCCCTGATCCAGCAATGACTTGGCCAGCGCCACCGCGAGATCGGGCCGGTTGCCGGTGGCCGGCATGATAAGCGGGTCCAGAACCCCCAGCAGGCCTTCAATGGTTTTTCGGTCATCGGTCAGTGGCGTTACCACATGAGCATCCCCGGCATAGACCACTAACCCGGTAAAGCTGCCGTCACGCTCCTTGAGCAGGTCCAGGATTTTGCGTTTGGCCAGGGTTAAACGGTCCGGCTCAACATCGGTTGCAAGCATGGACAGAGACAGGTCCAGGATGATCACCAGGCTGTCATTTTGTTGTTGCAAGGGCGTCGGCGCCTGACGCCAGGCAGGGCCGGCCAGTGCGAATGTCAGCGTCGCGATGGCGAGGACCAGGATGATGAGCGGAGATTTAACCGGTTTGTCTGCCGTCCCACCGCCGCTAAGCAGAGGATTCAGCAGCGTGGCCGGCATGATCCTCGCCCAGCCGTTCTGGCCCTTGCGGGCTTGCCGGATCACCAGCGGTAGCAGCGGCAGAGTCAGTAATGCGAGCAACCACAGCGGGCGCAGGAAATGCAGGTCAGCCATGACGGGTCTCCCGCTCATAACCACCCATTACCCGAATAATCTGCAGCGCGAACCCTATCAGCAAGGCCAGGCCTGCGGGCCAGGCATAGAGTTCGGTTACCGGACGATAGCGTTTGCCTTCCAGCTCAATGGGTTCGAGCTGATTGATGCTCTCGTAAATCAATTCGAGTTCCGGCAGGCTGCGGGCGCGAAAATATCGGCCCCCAGTTTGGTCGGCGATGCGCTGAAGCAATCCTTCATCCAGGTCTCGGGACGGGTTGACCCGCCGGGAGCCCAGCAGACCCCGTTGAACCATGGATTCGGCACCAATACCGATGGTATAGATTCTGACGCCCGCGGCTTTGGCAATCTCGGTGGCCTTGTCCGGGCTGACTTCGCCGGCGGTGTTGGCGCCATCGGTGAGCAGGATCACCACCCGTTGATCCTGGGGGCGATCCCGGAGCCGTTTGACGGCCAGACCCATGGCATCGCCAATGGCGGTGGCGCGACCGGCCATGCCTATGCCCGCTTCGTCGAGCAGGGTGCGAATGGTTTTATAGTCAAATGACAACGGCGCCTGAATATAAGGCTGGGTGCCGAAAAGCAGCAGTCCCAAACGATCCCCCTCGCGCTTCTGGATAAAGTCATTCAGCACATGTTTGACCGCGCGCAGCCGGTTGACGCCGCGACCGTTGATGACCATGTCCTGCTCCTCCATGCTGGGCGATATGTCGACCGCCAATAACAGGTCACGGCCGGTGACCGGCACATCCACGGCTTCACCCACGTGTTGCGGGCGTGCCAACGCTGTAACCAGCAGCAGCCAGGCCAGAGCCAGAATCAGGGTCTGCCACCAGGGGACGGTATTGCCGGATCGACTAACGCCCGGTAAATCCTGTAGCCAATGGCCGACGGGGATGACCGGAGCGGCGACCTGAGTGGCGGGCCGTCGTTTCCAGCCCAGTAGCAATGGCAGGACCGCCAACAGCAATAGCCAGGGGTAGGCGAGGTTTAGCATCGTTGTCCCCTCAGCCATTGTTGCGTCAATGATAGTGCCGCCCTGGCATTGAGATCTGGCCGGGGCCGCCAACTGCTCTCAACCAGGGCGGTGTAGAGCGCCCGATCCTCTTTCGACGGGTTGGGCGAGGTTTCGTTCAGAAAGGCTACCCAGTCGGCGCCCGATAAACTCTCGGGGCGGCGTTCGGGGAATCGCGCCCGGGCGGCTCGTTTCAGCAATCGGTTGAGTTGATTAAACCACTGCAGATCAGGCTCCTGGACCCTGGCCAACTGCGACAGCTCTTTGAGCGCGTGGATGAGCCAACGGTTGCGTTGACGTCGTCGATACAACGCCCACAGACACCAGCCGAGGCCTGCCAGAGCAAGCGCTGCCAGTAGCCACCAGCCCGGGGCCGGGGGCCAGAAGCCGCCGGGATCGGGCAAGTGAATATCGCGCAATTCGCTGAGTGGGTCTTTCTCCATGTCGGTTAATCCAGTTATCCAATGCGACCGCGAGGGCCAAGTATCATTCGCAGGCTCTGCGCCGGATCATCCCGTGTGCTGATGACCTGATCCAATACCCCGGCGGTCCGAAAACAGTGGTCAATATGTTGTTCATGGTCAGCCACTTTATCGGCAAATGCTTGCTGGAAGCGGCGATCACTGCCATTGAACCAAACGGGGCCATCGGGCCCTGCGACTGCGAAGCGCCCGCTGTCGGGCAGGGCCTGCTCGAGTGGGTCGACAATGCGAAGCACGCTGACACGGTTGTGACGGTTCAGCGCGCCAAGCAATCCGGAAGTCTCGCCGGTCACATCAAGGAAGTCGCTCAGGACGAAGATTCGGGTGCCCGTGTGTGCCACCCGTCGGGCTTCCTGCAGGGCAATGTCGAGACCGTGGCTCTGTGTCGTTCCGGGCTGAACCGGGCCGCTGGCAGGGTCATGTTGAAAGCGCGCCAGCGCGTCGAGTAATTGCAGCACCGACTTTTTACGTCGGGCGGGTCTGCGTACCAGAATTTCCTGCCCCGAAAACACGATCCCGCCAACCTGATCTCCGGCCCACAGACCGAGCCAGGCGAGGATGCCGGCCAGCTGCGCGCATCGTACCTGTTTGTAAGCCCCCTGGCTGCCAAAGTACAGCGTGGGGCTTAAATCACAGATCAGCAGAATGGGGCGTTCACGCTCTTCTTCATAGAGCTTGGTGTGAGGGCTTTGGCGCCGGGCAGTGACGCGCCAGTCAATACTCCGGATGTCATCCCCGGGCTGGTACAGCCGGACTTCGGCAAACGCCATACCGCGACCCCGCTGGGGAGAGCGTTGCAGACCAGCCTGGCGAGTTTTGACCTGGCGCGCACCGGGCAGCCGAAGGGCTCGGGCATCGGCTTGCAGGCGAATCAGATCCGGCAGGGCAATGTGGATGGCGGTGTTCTGGTCAGTCATGATGCGGGAGCCACCTCAAGCGGTCACCGGAACGCAGTCAATCAGACGCTGGATCACCGCATCCGGGGTCATCCCTTCGGCTTCGGCTTCAAAGGTCAGCAGCAGGCGGTGACGCAACACATCAAAGGCCATGGTGCGGACATCGTCCGGGCTGACAAAGTCACGACCATTGAGCCATGCCAGGGCGCGGGCACAGCGGTCCAGCGCAATGGTGCCCCGAGGACTGGCGCCAAAGGCGGTCCAGCGCCCCAGTTCGGGGTCGAGCTGGCCGGGATTCCGACTCGCCAATACCAGCGCCAGCAAATAATCCTCGACCGGCTCAGCCATATAGATTTCGCCAATGGTGGCACGGGCCTCGAACACCTGGTCGGCGGTGACTTTGACCGCGGCCGCCGGATTACCCTGGCGATAATCGTTGCGCGCCAAGTGGAGGATGTCCCGCTCGGCACTCGCCGAAGGGTAGTCGATGTTGACGTGCATCAGGAACCGGTCGAGTTGCGCTTCCGGCAACGGGTAGGTGCCTTCCTGTTCGATCGGGTTCTGAGTGGCCATCACCATGAACAGTCGATCCAGCGGAAAGGTCCGCATACCGACACTGACCTGTCGTTCGCCCATCGCCTCGAGCAGGGCGGACTGGACTTTGGCGGGTGCCCGGTTGATTTCATCGGCCAGCACCAGGTTGTGAAAAATAGGACCTTTCTGAAATTCGAACAGGCCGGTTTCGGGCCGGTAAATCTCGCTGCCGGTAACGTCCGACGGCAACAGGTCCGGTGTGAACTGGATGCGATGAAAGTCGCCCTCGATATGATCGGCCAGTGCTTTGACGGCGGTTGTCTTGGCAAGACCGGGCGCACCTTCGACCAACAAGTGGCCGTCGGCCAGCAAGGCGATGAGCAAGCGTTCAACCAGTTTTTCTTGCCCAATTATCCGTTTTGCTAACTGAGCTTTTAACTCACCAAACGTATGCTGTAGTGACATTGGTGGATAGGGCTCCTGAATAGTTTGTCGTTATACGTAATTACCGACCCAGTTTTTGTGCCAGGAGCGCAAAAATCAAGGGTTTGACTATGCTTGTGAAACAACACCCGCGTTTAACGTGGCCGATGTAGCAATGAAGATAACTCATAGGGCCTGCGGCGACCGGTAATAAGTCTTAGCCTGCTCATTTATTACGATTATTTCACACAAATTGAGGTCCAATATGAATGCGCTGACAGTGGCCAGCAAAGACCAATTCTTTGAGCAGTTGGCCGAAGCCTTTAGCCAAAAAATTGAGAAAGCAGAAGCCAAAAAAATCAGCGAATTTGCTGTCCAGCATTTCACCCATCTACCGTTGGACGAACTCACCAGCCGCCGTTTTTCCGATGTCTACGGCTCGGTGCTGGCAGCCTGGCAATTTATTCAAAAACGTCAGTTGGACGAAACACCGGTCTCCGTTTTTAATGCGGATCTTGAGAGTGACGGCTGGCAATCCACCCACTCGATGGTGTTTATCCTGCATCCGGATATTCCCTTTTTAATCGATTCAATACGTATCGCAATCAATCATCTGGAAATTGGTACCCACACGATTTACCACTCTATTCTAGCGATTGACCGTGACCGTGCGGGTAAATTGAAAAAGCTCCACCCAGCCAATAAGAAATTGGCCAAAGCCGATTACGAAGCGTTGATTGTGATGGAAATCGACCGTCACAGTGATGCGAAAGACCTTAAGCATCTGGAGAATGTGCTTCAGGAAGTGCTCCACGAAGTTCGGATTGCGGTAGCCGACTTCCCGGTGATGCAGAAAAAAGCCGAAGAAATTGTTAAGGAACTGGACAACACCAAGGCCAAGATCAGTGAGGAGAACCTGGCGGAGGCGCGCGACTTCGTCGGTTGGCTGCTGCAGGATCACTTTACCTTTCTCGGCTACGATGAATACGATTTTGTGACCGGCAAACAGGGCATCATGGTGCGCCGGGTCGCCGACTCGGAGCTCGGAATTTTGAGGGTCAATAATGAGCGGCCGGACAAGGTAAGGCTGGATGAGTTGCCGCAACGAACCCGGCAGGAAATGACGCGCACCGACGATATCTTCATTTTTGCCAAGTCGGCGCAACGGTCTCGCGTTCACCGTCCCGCCTACCCCGATTATATTGCTGTGAAGAAGTTTAATGAAAAGGGTGAGGTCGTGGGTGAACGTCGCTTTCTGGGCCTGTATACGTCCAGGGTGTACCACGAACGGCCAGACCAGATACCGCTGCTGCGCCGAAAGGTCGGAGGCGTGATGGAGCGCTCCGGTTTTCTGGAAGACGATTATGCCGGTAAGGCGCTGGATCAGATTCTGGCGGTTTACCCCCGCGATGAGCTGTTCCAGATTGAGCCGGAAGAGCTGTATCGGACCGCGCTGGATATTCTTTACATCCAGGAGCGCCGTAAGATCCGACTGTTCATGCGTGAAGACGTTTACGGTCAGTTTGTTACCTGCCTGGCGTTCTTCCCAAGAGACATTTACAACACCGAGTTGCGGTTAAAAACCGAGCGTGTACTGGCCGACAAGCTGGCGGCAGAAGACATTGAATTTGTTACGCATTTTTCCGAATCGGTGCTGGCGCGGGTGCAGTTTACGATTCGTGTGCCGCAGGCTGAGAACCGGCTGCTGCCGGTCAAGGAAATTCAGGAGCAGGTGATTGAGCTGGCTCAGTCCTGGCGTGACGGACTGGAAGAGGCATTGCACGAAAGCTATGGGGAAGAGAGTGGGAACGAGATTCTCCGGCTCTATGAAATCGCTTTCCCTGCGAGCTACAAGGAGTTCTTCTCACCCAGGCGTGCGGCGATCGACCTCGAACACATCATGGAGGTGGTGCGCACGCAGCGACTGGCCATGAGCTTTTATCGTGCGCTGGAAGAGCATGAGAACACCTTGCACTTCAAGCTGTTTCACCCCAACGAGCAATTGCCATTATCCGATGTAATGCCCATTTTCGATAACCTCGGATTCCGGGTAATTGGCGAGCATCCGTTTGAAGTCAGTGACCGTGCTGGCAAGACAGTGTGGATTCACGATTTCTCACTGCAGGCCTACAGCGGCGACATTGTTGATATCCATCGGATCAAGCCGATCTTTGAAGAGCTGTTCCGCCGGGTTTGGTACGGGGAAGCTGAAAACGACAGCTTCAATCGCCTGGTGTTGGCGTCTTACCTGAGCTGGCGCCAGATCGCCATGTTGCGGACCTATGCGCGCTACATGCGTCAGATCCGTATTTCCAACAGCCAGACCTTCATTTCCAATACGCTGGTCAATCACGTCTCACTGGCTCGGGTGCTGTTGGACTTTTTTGAAGTGCGCTTTAATCCGGATCGCTACCGCAGTGCCGGCAAATCCCGGGCGGCGCAGCAAAAACTGGAACTCGAGTTCAATGCCAGCCTGGATAGTGTGGATAACCTCAGTGAAGATCGCGTTCTTCGTCTGTTTCTGGAATTGATCCAGGCTACGCTGAGAACCAATTATTACCAGCCCGACAAGGACGGCAACGCCAAGTCATACATCAGTTTGAAATACGATCCGGCGCTGATTCCGGACATGCCGTTGCCAAAGCCGATGTTTGAGATCTTCGTTTATTCGCCACGAATTGAGGGCGTGCATTTGCGGGGCGGGCGGGTTGCCCGCGGTGGGCTGAGGTGGTCCGACCGGTTTGAGGATTACCGCACGGAAATACTGGGCCTGGTGAAAGCCCAGCAGGTCAAGAACGCGGTTATCGTCCCGGTCGGCGCCAAGGGCGGATTTGTCGCCAAAAAACTGCCTGAAATGTCCAATCGGGATGCGTTTCAAAAAGAAGGGATTTCAGCCTACAAGACCTTTATCCGAGGCTTGTTGGACATCACCGACAACCTGGTTGATGGCCAGATTGATCCGCCCAAGCATGTGGTACGCCACGACGGAGACGATCACTACCTGGTGGTGGCGGCCGACAAGGGGACCGCAACGTTCTCGGATATTGCCAATAGCCTGTCCGCTGAATATGGCTTTTGGATGGGGGACGCGTTCGCCTCCGGTGGCAGTCATGGCTATGACCACAAGAAAATGGGCATTACCGCCAAAGGCGCCTGGGTGTCGGTTGAACGCCACTTCCGTGAACTCGGCATTAACCCTGCCGTTGATGAATTCACAGTGATTGGTGTCGGTGATATGGCCGGAGATGTCTTTGGTAATGGCCTGCTGCGCTCGGACAAAACCAAGCTGGTTGCGGCCTTCAACCACATGCACATCTTCATTGACCCAAGCCCGGACCCCGCCAGGAGCTTTGCCGAGCGCCAGCGGCTGTTCGATATGCCGCGGTCGGCCTGGTCTGATTACGACACCGCACTGATTTCCTCGGGGGGTGGTGTGTTCAGTCGCAGTGCGAAGTCCATTCCTGTCAGTGCCGAAATGAAGAAGCTGTTAGGCATCAAGTCAGATCGTGTGCCGCCCAATATGTTGATCAGTCATATTCTGAAAGCTCAGGCAGACTTGCTCTGGATTGGCGGGATCGGCACCTATGTAAAAGCAACCTCCGAGTCCCATGCCGACGTTGGCGATAAGGCCAATGATGGTCTGCGGATCGACGGCAAGGATCTTCGTTGTAAGGTTGTGGGGGAAGGCGGCAACTTGGGGATGACCCAGCTCGGCCGTATTCAGTACGCCTTGTTGGGTGGCCGCCTGAACACAGACTTTATTGATAACGCCGGTGGTGTCGATTGTTCAGACCACGAAGTAAACATGAAAATCCTGCTCAATAGCGTGGTTGCGACTGGCGACCTGACGGAAAAGCAGCGCAATGTCCTGCTGGAAAATATGACCGATGATGTTGCCGAACTGGTGCTGCGAAATAACTACCGGCAAACGCAGGCCATCAGTATTGCGAGCGTCCAAGCTGCAGCCCGCCTGGAGGAATACCGACGGCTGATGAGCAGTTTTGAAATTGCCGGCAAGCTCAATCGTCAGTTGGAGTTTCTGCCCGACGAGGAAATGCTGGCAGAACGAAAGCTGAAAAAACAGGGACTCACACGTCCGGAGTTGTCGGTTCTGATCTCCTACGTAAAAGGGGATCTGAAGCAGGTGTTGATTGACAGCAACCTGCCTGACGATCCCAGTTTGTCGGATGAAATACACAAAGTGTTTCCCGATGCGCTGATCAAGAAATTCGAAACGGAACTGAATGGCCACCAATTGCGCCGTGAGATCATTGCCACTCAGGTTGCCAACGATATGGTCAACCATATGGGCATCACCTTCGTGGAGCGGTTAAGCCAGTCAACCGGCGCTTCACCTGCCGCGATTGCCATGGCCTGGATCATTGCCCGCGATGTGTTTCGACTCGATGTCTGGTGGGATAAAATTGAAGCGCTGGATTACAAGGTTCCGGCTCTGCTCCAGATGCGCTTGATGAATGACCTGATGCGATTGATCCGGCGGGCGGTGCGGTGGTTGCTGCGAAATAGGCGCAGTGAATTGAACGTGCAGTCCCACATGGAGCGCTTTGCCGACGGCATTGGCAAGATTACTACCAATCTGCCGGATTACCTGGGCACACAGGCGGAGGCCGAGTGGCAGAAACAATACGATGAGCTGCGCGGGCAATCCATTCCGGATGATCTGGCCGCTGTCGCGTCGGGCACTTCGTACCTCTATTCTGCGCTGGGTATCATTGAGGCTCACGAGGCCACTGGCATGCCACTCAAAACGGTTGCTAATCTTTACTACACCCTGGGTGAGCGGCTGGAACTGAACTGGTTTGCCAACGCCATTGCCAGGTTGGCGCCCAGTTCACACTGGCAGGCACTGGCGCGGGAGAGCTTCCGTGAAGACCTCGACTGGCAGCAGCGGGCCCTCACGGCGGCGGTATTGCGATTGGCGGGTAGCGCTGATGACGTGAATGTCTGCATTGAAACGTGGATGACACAATATGAACCGATGATTTATCGCTGGAAAACGATGCTGGCGGAACTGCGCAATGTGCGTGAGCCGGAGTACGCCATGTTTTCGGTCGCGCTCAGGGAATTGCTGGACCTGGCTCAAAGCACCTACCACAATCCCGTGGTTCTACCGGTTGCTGAGACGGTTTGACTATTGCCATTTGCTTGCAAATGCCGTTCAATTCCAACGAATTGAACGGCATACATCGGTGCCGGGAAGGTGCCCTTCGCGAAACGTTCGCGGGCCACAGTGGATTCGGGGTGAGAAATTATGCGTGTATTAAGTAACCTGCTTGAGAAAAATGCATCCTGGGCGGAGGGCATAAAAAAGCAGGATCCAGACTTTTTTAAACGGTTGTCCAGCCAGCAGTCGCCAGAATATCTTTGGATCGGCTGTGCCGATAGCCGAGTGCCGGCCAACCAGATTGTCGACTTGTTGCCCGGCGAGCTGTTTGTTCATCGCAACGTGGCCAATGTGGTGGTTCATACCGACTTCAACTGTTTGTCAGTGTTACAGTTTGCAGTCGATGTGCTCAAGGTGAAGCACATCATGGTGGTGGGTCACTATGGGTGCGGTGGCGTCAAAGCGGCGGTTACCAACAGTGGCTTTGGTCTGATCAGTAACTGGTTGCGGCATGTTCAGGACGTGCGTGACAAATACGCCGACGTGCTGGAACGTTTTGAGTCCGAGAGTGACAAGGTGGACCGGCTGTGTGAACTGAATGTGGTCGAACAGGTGGGCCATGTCTGCCAAAATGCGATTGTTCAGGAGGCCTGGGCTCGGGGACAGTCACTGTCAGTGCACGGCTGGGTATACGATGTCGCCGATGGACTGCTGCGTGATTTTGGCCTGTGCATCACCAACGAGGCAGAGCGTGTGCCCGTGCAGCAGACCAGCATTGATGAATTGATTGCGCGTCCGGTGCGCTCTGGTCGCAATAAGCGCTGAGGCAGTAGCCCCCGCCGGTAAATTCGAGATCGTATACTCCCCGCCGTCTCTCTCAAAAGAACGGCCGGCTCTCGTGACTCTGGCCTGGATACCCACCAGGCAAGACTCTGTCGATCATTCCCGTTACAGTAACCGGTTTTAAACCGCTACCGGCTCAGATTGATGATGTCTGTACTTCCGAATACCCATGACGTGTTATTGCGCAATGCCCACCTGCTGAAGGGGCGAGTCGCTCTATTGGGGGTTAGTAACGCCGCCTTGCTGCCGGAATGTCCAGGTAATGGTTTGGCGATGACGACACATGCGGGGGTCTGGTCTCAGCTTCAGCAAAACGGTCAGTGGCAATCGGTTTTCGGGTATTCATCGGATGCTCTGATACCGGAGTGTGCTGATACGGCTGTGGTATTCGTTCCCAAAGCGCGAGAGGAACTGACCATGCGGCTTGCGCTGGCGCAGTCGCTGTTAGACCTGAACGGTCAGTTGATTTTGATCGGGGAAAAACGCGAGGGTATTGCGGGCGCGATAAAACAGTTAAGAATGTTGGCACCCAGCGCGATGAAGATCGACAGCGCGCGCCACTGTCAGGTCTGGCATGCCCAGCCGGGCAGGGCCAGCGGGCGGTTCAATGAAGAGGACTGGTTGAGCTGGCACCGGATAGACGTTGCCGGCGTCACTGTGGATGTCGCCGGTTTGCCTGGAATATTTAGTGATGGCCGTCTGGATGAGGGTACCCGGTTGATGCTGGACACGCTCGACCGGTCCAGGCCGAAAGCGCCTGTGCTTGATTTTGCCTGCGGTGCCGGGGTGATCGGTGCCTGGTTATACCGCCGCTGGGGCGTCGATGTTGATGGCCTGGATGTGCAGGCTCAGGCGGTCGTCTGCGCTCGGAAAGCTTATGAGCACGTGGGGTCTGGCGGCACTATCCGGGCGTCGGATGGGTTGGTGGAAGGTAGTCAGCGCTACAGCACCATCATCACCAATCCGCCCTTCCACACCGGCATCAAAACCGACACCTCGATGACGGTCGATTTTCTTCAGCAAGTCGCGCGGCACCTCACGCCCGGTGGAGAACTGCGCTTGGTTGCCAACAATTTTTTGCCTTATCCCCGTCTTATCGAGGCCCATGTCGGGCCCTGCAGAGTGCTGAGCAAAGACAATCGTTTTACGGTCTACAGCGCCAATCGTCACTGAATTGTCCAGAATTTGTCACGTCACCGTCATTCCCGACCGCCAGTTTAGGAAGGGCTCGGTGACGGTTTGACGGAGGCAGGTGATGCACCAATACCGAAGTGTGTTCATATCCGATGTTCATCTCGGGTCGGCTGACTGCCAGGCTGATTATTTGCTGGACTTCCTGGCCCACGTTCAATGCGAAACACTGTACCTGGTGGGGGACATCATCGATTTGATCGCCATGCAACGGCGGATCTATTTTCCGGAATCCCATCAGCAGGTGATCCGGCGTCTACTCGCCATCGCGGCCAACGGTACTCGGGTCGTGTATATTCCGGGCAATCACGATGAGTTTTTAAGGCACTTTTGTGGGCAAACGCTGGCAGGGGTGGAGTTACAGCAAAAGGCTGTCCATACCGCAGCGGACGGCCGTCGATTTGTTGTCTGTCACGGCGATCAATTCGATCAGGTGGTTCGATGCAGCCCGATGCTGCTGCTGGTGGGTGACCGGGCGCATGGATTGCTGTTGTGGATGAACCGTTGGTGGAATGCCTGGCGGAAGTTGCGAAATAAGCCTTACTGGTCATTGGCTGCGTGGGTGAAGCCGCGCATTGGCAAAGCCCGGGCGTTTATCCAGCGCTTTGAAATGGCGGCGCTGACTGTGGCAGAGCGCGGCCACTATGATGGTTTTATTTGTGGCCATATCCATTCGGCGGGGTTCCGGCGTGGTCGAGATGGCCTTTACTGTAATGACGGCGATTGGGTGGAGCACTGCACGGCATTGGTCGAGAATCACGCCGGTCGGCTCGAAATCCTGCACTGGTCGGAGCATCCCCGCGTTTTATACGTTGAGCCCGAAGAAACCAGCACTCAAGAACCTCCGGCGTCTCCCCCGATAGCCCCGTCATTGGTTGAGCAGATCAACACCATGCCGGGATCTCCGGGCCCTGACCGGGAACCAAAAGCAGCCTTGGACTGATGGTCTGGACGAAAAAAAGCCCCTGGGGTGAGGGGCAAAAAAGGTCGCTCTCCAAAAAGGAGGAGCACAACCTGAAAGCAATTGTTTCGACATCAACCGATGCGACTGTTTCTCGCCGTTAATTCACGAACCTGTACCATCGCTTGCCTCAATTGAGCGCCGGCCCGGTTGATGGCGTCCTCGAACTTTGGCTTCACTTGGCTGGAATACGTTTGGCCCGCCCGATCAGTGACATAGGCAGTCATCATGTTCGCGTCCCACCAAAGCTTTTTTCGCAAATCGTAGGTGGCGATATCGACACTCGAAGCCAGCGAGCGGAACGTTGGGTTCTTGGCACGAATGCGTGCGATCACGTCAGACATAGGTCGGGGTTCGCTGACATCGGCACCCAGATCTGTCAGCACCTTCTTAAATTCGACGGTTGCCCGGTCCAATTGGGGACGAAGCTGGGTTTCAATGCGCTGACGTAAGGTTCTAGCGCTGTCTAAGCCACTTTTTAGGGAGTCCTGAATCATGGTGATATCTCACTGAATCAATGAATACATCAGGGCTGACAATGGCTTGGCAACCGCTCTTGAAGTCACAATAGGGTTAATTTCTAGAATAATCAGCCTAGAATGACGACTTTCCTTACAGGCAACTGTGGCGACGACGATGGACGTACTTGAATTACCCGGGCGGATGTTCCGGCTTGGCAGACCCGGCGCGGAGTCGCGGAACCTGCGTGCCTGGGATGCTGCCGATGAGCAGCTCATCGACAAGGCGGAGACGCTGTACCGTACAGGTCAGAACGTGCTGATTCTGGACGATCAGTTTGGAGCCTTGGCCCTGGGCCTGGCACATATGCGTCCAATCGGCGTGTCCGACAGCGCAGTGACACCCCTGTCGGTGGCCAATAATGCCCGAGAGAATGGCTGTGAGGCTGGCGCCGTTCAAAGCTGGCTGAACCCACCGACAGGGACGTATGACCTGGTTGTTATGCGTATCCCACGGCATCTCGCGTATCTCGAGTTTTTGTTGCGTTGGGTCAATGGTGTGATGAATGAGAAAGGGGCTCTGGTGGCTGGCGGCATGATCAAGCACCTGCCCGGTCGCAGCGCCGAGTTGTTCGGGCGGCTAATCGTAACCGACGAGGTATGCCCCGCCCGGAAAAAAGCCCGCATCATTGTGGGTCGTAAGGGAGCGCCTTTACTGGAGGGCTGGGACGGTGCCTGGCAAGGGTACTGTGTGCCTGACAGTGACATGAAGATTGCTTCATTGCCGGCAGTGTTTTCGCGCGACCGGCTGGATATCGGCACCCGGTTATTGATCCCGCAAGTGCGCCGACACGCCACGTCGCTGCCGTCGGGCGCGCGCGTATTGGATCTGGCCTGTGGAAATGGCGTTCTGGGACTGGTGGCCCTGCAGTCAAATGCCGACCTGGCGCTGACGTTTGCCGACGTGTCCAGCCAGGCGGTCGCGAGCGTCAAGCGCAGTGCGACGGCGGCCTTTCCCGGCCGGGCGATTGACCTGTGGCACGCGGACGGCATTTCGACCAACGCCGGCCTGTTCGACTTGATACTCCTGAACCCGCCGTTCCACGAGGGTGGTGTGGTCGGTGACCATATTGCGTTGCGTTTATTTCGTCACGCCAGCCAACACTTAAAGCCCGGTGGTCAATTACTCATGGTGGGAAATCGGCATCTTGGCTACCACCGCAGCCTGCTGCGGACGTTCCAGCAGATTGAACAGCTCAGTGCTGATCCGAAATTTGTGGTGTTTGCTGCGCGTCATCACTGAAGTGGTCGGTCATAGCCCATGCGGGCAAGCGTATCGACGATGGTTTGGGTCTGGCTGTCGATCTCAATGTTCACCCTGTCGCCAGTTTGCAGTTCTGAGAACGTGGTCGCCCGCAGGGTTTCCGGTATCAGGTGCACCGTGAACGTATTGAGCGTCACGTCACCAATGGTGAGGCTGGCGCCGTTAATGGCGATGTAGCCCTTCGGAAATACGTAGCGGGCCCATTCGGGAGGCACTTCAAAATACAGGGTGCAGTTGTTTTCAGGGCGCTCTATAGCGGTCACTTGGGCGGTGGTGTGAATATGGCCGGACAACAGGTGGCCGCCAATCTCATCACCAATTCTGGCGGCGCGTTCAAAGTTGATCAAACTGCCAGACGAGAGATCTCCCAAGGTTGTCAGTCGCAGTGTTTCTTGCATGGCATCGAAGTACAGCTGGTCGCCGTCCTGGCTCGTGACGGTGAGGCAGGTGCCATTGATGGCAACCGAGGCACCGACAGTGACGTGGTTGAGATGTTCCTGTGGAAAGCGAATGCCAAAAGTTGTCAGTCCTGGTTTTTGCTCTACGGAGACAACGTTTGCGATGCCCTGGACAATGCCTGTAAACATGTTGATCCCTTGGTGGTTGGGCCAATGCCCGAACTCTTACGCCCAAGGATAACGATCGGATTGGCAAGAGCCAAGCACCGAGCGAGTTGTTGGCTCAAGAAAATCCGATGATGGGCGATATACTGTGTATGGGTTGTTAATGCTGGACCGGTTGCCGTGGTCCAGCCTTGGGGTTTGCTATGTTGCAGGAACACAATAGATCACTAAAAGAGCCGGTTGAGATGACAGGTGAGCCCGTGCTTCGTCGTGGCCGAGCGGCCGACCCGACTCCTGCCGCCGTCACGCCGGATAAGGTGGTTTCGGTGGCGGCGTCGTCCGTGATCCCTGGCAACGAGTCCGTCACTCAGCCGAATGAGAATCAGGGCGAACTACCCGGCTCCCAGGCCAATGTCGAAAGCCCAAACCAACCAAAGCCCGTTTCTGATGATCCGGTGTTGTCCTCCGATGCAGCTGCAGCGGTTGCGGAGACTCGTCAGCGTCGATTGCGCCGATTGCTGAAGCAATGTGACCGGGTTCTTTTACTGGATTTCAACACCCTGGCAATGCCGACCTGGCCCGATAATTTTTCGCTGGCTATTGCTCGTCGTCGGCGGGATGTGTGGCTGTTCATCTCGGTGCTGGCGGCACTGGTGTTTCTCAGCGGCTTGTCGGGGTTTGTGCCGGCCTGGGTTGGCGGCGGTGGTTTTGGGGTGTTGGTCGTCGTGCTTTTGGCGGGCGTGCCCTTCATACGGCGTCTATACGATTCGCGGCCTTCGTACCTGGACGTCTTGATGCGACGGCAGCGTTTGCTCAAGCAAGCCCGCGCCCACGTCAATCAGTTGGAAGAGGATGTCGGGTTGGTCTGGCAGTGCGCGCAGATGGCGGAGTTCAATTCGGTGTTGAAAGCCCCTCCTTTCAGCGCGCTGATTCGGCTGTCGGAGCAGCGGATACTGGCCCGGTCGCTTACCCGGAGAGAGCATATCCGGCTCTACCTGATCTATTTGCTGGAGGCTGAGAAGGCCTATGACCGGCTCCAGCAGGCTTTTTTTGAAGGCCATCAAGCCGCCATTGATGACGGGTGGGTATCGGTGGCCGCAAGTCCGGAACCCCGCTAGTCGGCCAGTGCCAGCGAACGGCGTTACAGTCGCGAAGGCGATTGTCATTCTGGTCGTTTGTCCATTTCTTGACATACCGCCCGGTCAAACGTATGTTTCAAACAGATGTTTGGTGACGAAACTGGCGGAGTGTATGGCGCAATCTGATACGGTGGATCGCATCCTTGATGCGGCGGAAGAACTATTTGCGGAGCGTGGGTTTTCGGAAACGTCCCTGCGGATGATTACCAGCAAAGCCAGCGTTAATCTCGCCGCTGTAAATTATCACTTCGGTTCGAAAAATGCACTGATCCACTCAGTCTTTGCACGCTTTCTCACGCCTTTTTCCGATACCCTCGAACAGGCGTTCGATGAGCTGGAACAGAACTGCGCCGGTGAGCCGCCCACTCTGGATCAGACTCTGCGGGCGCTTACCGAAAGTGCAGTCCGAATGCCGCAACGCAATGAACGCGGTATATCCATCTTCATGCGTTTGCTGGGTCTTGCCTACACGCAGTCTCAGGGCCATCTGCGCAAATTTCTTGAGCAGCAATACAGCCAGCCTTTCGGCCGGTTTATGAGGTTGCTTAAGGAAGCCACGCCCCAGCTCTCCGCCGTTGACCGCTACTGGCGTATCCAGTTCATGCTGGGGGCCACGGCGTTCACAATGTCCAGCAGTGACGCACTGAGGGATATTCTGCAAAATAAACTGGGTGTTGAAACCTCTGTACAGGACATTGTCGCGCGTCTGGTGCCCTTTCTGGCGGCAGGCATGCAGGCCAGTGACCCAATGCAGGCGCCGGTGGGCAAGCCTTCGGTTGCCTGACCCCGTTGGGTCGGTTACGCTCTTGACCGCGAACTCACGGTAACGAAACGAGAGCAGTCGTCATGGCGCACGGCAAAGACTTCCTTCCGGGAATTGATATCGATCTGTCTGGGCAAGTGCTCAGGCTCTACCTGGCTGCTGATCAGGCCCCCTTCATCTATGCGATTTCCACAGCGTTGAATGGCCCCGGAGAGCGTCAGGATTCCGGCTGCACGCCCCGTGGCCGACATTACGTGAGGGCGATGATCGGGCGGGGTCGACCGTTGGGAACTGTCTATATTGCCCGGCGTCCCACCGGCGAGATCTACAGTCCGGGCCTGGCCCAGGGCCAACCTCAGCGCGACTGGATTTTGACTCGAATTTTATGGCTATGCGGGCGGGAATCGGGGATCAATCGAGGTCCAGGTGTCGATAGTTTCCGACGATTTATCTACATTCATGGGACACCTGAGACAGAACCCATGGGCGTTGCCAGATCCCATGGGTGTGTGCGCATGCGCAACCGGGATGTCGCAGATCTGTTTGATCGGGTCTATCCGGGTCTGGCCGTCACTATCCGATAACCCGTAAAAGCTTACTTGGCTGGCAACCGGCGTTAAGCCTTACCAGCGTCTTGTTTAATCGCCAGCCAATTGGTTCATTGAGAGGATTGTCATGTTAGAAGAAACGCCAGCCTACCTGGACACATGGATTGAGCAATGGAACATCCTCTCGGAAAGTTGGCGCATTGGCATTGCGATATTTGCTCTGGTACTGCTTACCGCGGTGGTGGCGTTTATGGCAAGCCGGATCATCACCAAACTGGAACGAAAGTGCAGCAAATCCGCCAATCTTTGGGACGACGCGTTTCTTCACGCACTGCGTAAGCCCGCCGTTGGGTTTGTCTGGCTGCAAGGTATTTATTGGGCGGCGGAAGTCGCCTACCGATATTCCGACGCCGAGATATTTTCGGCCAACGGCAAGGTACTGGAACTCGGTTTTATTTGGTTGCTGGTCTGGACCGTTCTCCGCCTGGTGAAACAGAGTGAGTTCATTCTGGCCTCGCCGGTCAAGATGCAAACGCCCATGGACTACACCACCGTCACGGCGATCAGCAAGCTTTCGCGCGCGGTGGTCATCATTACGGCCGTGCTGATTGTGATGCAGACACTGGGGTACAGTATTTCCGGTGTCCTCGCTTTCGGTGGTGTTGGTGGTATTGCGATTGGCTTTGCGGCAAAGGACTTGCTGGCGAATTTCTTTGGCGGCTTCATTATTCACCTGGATCGGCCCTTCAAAGTGGGGGACTGGGTTCGGTCGCCCGACCGGAACATTGAGGGAACGGTGGAGGAGATTGGCTGGCGCTTGACGACGATTCGTACCTTCGACAAGCGCCCGTTGTACGTGCCTAACGCCATCTTTACGACCATTGCCGTGGAAAATCCCTCGCGGATGACCAACCGCCGGATATCAGAAACCATCGGTGTCCGGTATGCGGACGTGAGCCAGGTGGCCTCCATTGTGGAGGACATTCGTAGCATGCTGGAACAGCACGAAGATATCGATGCGGAGCAAACGTTGATTGTTAATTTTCTTGCCTTCAACGCATCGTCTCTGGACATCATGGTGTATGCCTTTACTGAAACCACCAATTGGGTGGAGTTTCACAAGGTCAAGCAATCGGTACTGCTCAATATCAGTGAGATCATTGAAGGTTACGGTGCGGAAGTGGCCTTTCCAACGCGGACGCTGCACTTGCCAGATGGAGTCCGGTTGGCTGGAATCAACAGTGACACCAACGATCAGGCTGGCTCACAACGCCCGCCCGGCCATGACAAGCAGAAACCCAGGTCTGATAGCCGCACGGATGAAAGCGACGACAGCGAGGCCTCTGTAACGGATTCTTCCGCGACCGTGCGCTCGAAGTCTGGGCCCGGCTCCGCCAAATCGGCTGGCAGCGACACCGATCTGGGGGACGAAGAGTGATGACTACGGACAACGCCGCGCCTGACCGGACTCTGGTCGGCATCATCGGGGGCACAGGGCTCACCGCCCTGAACGGGCTCGAATCCACCGGCGAGCGGATCGTTGAAACCCCATGGGGCGAGCCCTCAGCGCCCCTGGTTTTTGGCCAGCTGGGAGACCAGCCGGTGGTGTTTCTGGCTCGCCACGGGCACCCTCATCGAATTCCACCCCATCAGGTCAACTACCGCGCCAACCTTTGGGCACTGAACCATGTGGGCGCCAAAGTCATTGTGGGTGTCAATGCGGTGGGGGGCATTCATGGCGACATGGGGCCCGCGCACATTGTCATTCCGGATCAAATTATTGACTACACCTGGGGGCGTGGTCACACCTTTTGGGAGGGAGACCTGGACGCGGTGACGCACATCGATTTCAGTTTTCCCTACACGGAATCGGCGCGCCGGATTCTGATTGAGTCGGCGCAGGCGTTGGCTCTGTCCCATTCTGATTTCGGTGTTTATGGCGCGACTCAGGGGCCAAGGCTGGAGACCGCCGCGGAGGTGGCACGGCTGGAACGGGATGGCTGCGATATCGTCGGTATGACCGGTATGCCCGAGGCGGCGCTCGCCGCTGAGCTCCAGCTGGACTATGTCTGTCTGGGCTTGGTGGTGAACTGGGCCGCCGGAAAATCCGATCACATCATCACGATGGCAGAGATAGAGGCGGCCATCGATCAAGGCATGGCGGGCGTTAAGGCAATGCTCGAGCGCAGTGTCAGTTTCCTGGGGGCGAGTCCTCAGTAGGCTCAATTTTTTTGAAGAACACCAGAAGGCCAATGGTGGGGGAGTCCAGGAAGTGGATTTCTTCGCTGCGCATACGGCGCGTCTCGCGAATCCAGGTAACCAGTTCGGTTGGCAATTTGGATGTTTGCAGTGCGGATGACTCTGCTTGCATATCACCGCCGGTGAGCACGATGTCACTGCTGTTGTCTTGAACCGGTGACGTCGAAGCAGCGCCATCGCGGACGTTGGTATTACCCATTGGGTCGAGGGGCGCCGCAGGGTCGGGGTCTGCCCGGCGCCAATGATTGAGCTCGGCGTTCACGTGCAGAAAGCGCAACCGCTCGATGGTAATGCGACCTTCAATTTCCCGTTGCTCAGCGCCTTCAAGCCAATCCCCCAGCTCAACGCGCAAAGGCGCTCCTTTATAATCTGGTGGGAATGACTGATACCAGCCGGCACTCATTAACACATTGAAGCGACCGCTGCGTTCGAGCCGCTCGATGGCGCTGTTCAGGTACAGCTCATTGCGTGGTACCAGCTCAAGATCACTTTGGCGCACATTGTCCGGACCCAGCACCCACAGCTTCTTTTCAGCGGGCTCCGTTTGTTGGTCAGTCTGTTCCGGGTGTCGGCTGGCCATTTTCTCGGCGGAAGTGCTCGCTCCCGCTTTGCGTTTCAGCAGGACGATTTCCGCACGGTAGGCGTTGTCATTATCTTGAAGCGCGTCGGCACCAGCGACAGTTGCACTGGTATCCTGGGCAAATGCCTGTGTTGACGTCAGTAGCATGATGGACAAGGTGCTGGCCGATAGGCCGGTAAGCAGGGAGCCAAAGAATCGCAAAGGTGTTCTCCACAGTTATACCGCCCCGGATACGCTGTCTCTAACGGTGGCGATGTTTTCATGAATACGTGTCAGGCGTGTGCGAGCAACCGCTCGTTCAAGGCGATAACTGCCCCAGCATAGTCGCCACGCCGTCGAGTTTACCATCGGTGGATGTATCCTTCAGCCGGAACCTGAAGCTATTGGCTCCTTCCAGTCGGAATTGGTCCGGTGATTGTTGCACTTTCTTAACCAGAATCAGCGGGTCAACCGGTGTTGAAGTGCCGAACTCCAGGCGTGCCCATTCCTTGCCAGCGTCCACTTTGGTGATGCCAAGCGTTTCTGCGCGCAGCCTGAGTTCGGCCTGACGCATCAGATTTTTTGCCGGAATGGGCAGCAAACCGAAGCGGTCAATCATCTCAACCTGAAGTTCTTTTAATTCGTCTTTGGTACCGACACTCGCAATTCGTTTATACAACATCAAGCGGTTATGAACGTCCGGCAGGTAGTCGTCTGGAATCAGTGCCGGGATTCGAAGGTTCATTTCAGTGCCGTGGCTTAGAGGCAATTCGGCATTAGGGGTGCGGCCCTCCCGGATGGCGGTAACGGCTTCGTCCAGCAGTTGCATGTAGAGACTAAACCCGATGCCTTCGATCTGGCCGCTCTGTTCCTCACCAAGCAGTTCTCCGGCGCCCCGTATTTCGAGGTCATGGGTGGCCAACATAAATCCGGCGCCCAGATCCTGAGCCTCGGCGATAGCTTCGAGGCGTTTGCGGGCGTCGCTACTCAACGTCTTTGGTGGTGGCGTTAACAGGTAGGCGTAGGCCTGGTGGTGAGAACGGCCAACCCGCCCACGAAGCTGATGCAGCTGGGCCAGCCCAAATTTATCCGCTCGTTCGATGACAATGGTGTTAGCGCTGGGAATGTCGATGCCAGTCTCGATAATGGTGGTGCAAATCAAGACATTGAAGCGCTTATGGTAGAAGTCAGACATGATCTGCTCCAGTTCTCGCTCACGCATCTGCCCATGCGCCACACCAATGCGGGCTTCGGGAATCAGTGCCCGCAGATCGTCGGCGGTTTTCTCGATGGTGCTCACTTCGTTGTGCAGGAAGTACACCTGACCGCCACGCAATATCTCCCGCAGAATCGCTTCTTTGACCATGGCCTCTTCGCGCTGGCGCACGAAGGTTTTGACCGACAGGCGGCGAGCGGGCGGGGTCGCAATGATGGATAGATCGCGCAGGTGCCCCATCGCCATATTAAGGGTTCTGGGAATCGGGGTCGCGGTCAGGGTCAGTAGGTCGACTTCCGCCCGCAAGGCTTTGAACCGTTCTTTTTGCTGCACGCCGAAGCGGTGTTCTTCATCGATAATTACCAGGCCGAGATTTTTGAATCTGACATCGCCCTGAATCAGTTTGTGGGTGCCAATGACAATGTCGGCCTTGCCCTCCCTGATGCGCTCCATGGCCGTGCTGGTCTGGCTGGCACTGCGGAAACGGCTGAGCAGTTCCACTGTGACCGGGGTCTCCGAAAACCGGTCCCGGAATGACTCGTAGTGTTGTTGCGCCAACAAGGTGGTAGGAACCAGCACCGCGACCTGTTTGCCTGAATAGGTGGCAATGAAAGCGGCCCGCATGGCGACTTCGGTTTTACCAAAGCCCACGTCGCCACACACCAGTCGGTCCATCGGACGTTCGCCGGTCATGTCGGCGATCACCGCGTCGATGGCAGCCTCCTGGTCTGGCGTCTCCTCGAAAGGAAAGCCGGCGGAGAAAGCCCGGTAAGACTCTTCCGGGTTGTCGAACTGGAAGCCCTGCCGGGCTTCCCTGCGGGCATACACATCGAGCAATTCCGCGGCGGTATCACGGATTTTCTCCAGCGCTTTTTGCTTGGATTGGCTCCAGCGGTCGGTGCCGAGCTTGTGCAGCGGCGCGTGTTCGGTATCGCTGCCGGTATAGCGTGAAATCAGGTGTAGGCTGGAGACGGGCACATACAGTTTCGAGCTGCCGGCGTATTCCAGCATCAGAAACTCGGCCGCTTCGCCCTCGATGGTAATGGATTCAAGACCCCGGTAACGGCCGACCCCATGATCAATGTGAACCACAGGTGCACCGAGCCGCAGTTCGGACAAATCGCGATAACCCGAATCGTTCAGTTCGGTCGGCTTTTCCCGTCGCCTACGTTGCAGCACCCGCTCGCCAAACAGAGCCGTCTCAGTAATCAGCGCCAGTTGCTGGTCGAGCAGCAGCAGGCCGTCTTCCATCGGCGCCACGGTGATGCCCAGCCTGCATTGGGGATCTGCAATGAATCCATGCCAGCCGTCGACGGTTTCGGGCTTCAGGCGGTTCTCGGTCAGACTGTCGATCAATGCTTCGCGACGGCCAGAGGATTCGGCACAGATCAGTACCCGGCCGTCAAAGTGGGCGACAAAGTCCCTCAGCCGCTGCGCTGGATCCTTGGCGCGCCCATCCATGGCTACGTTGGGCAGCGGGGCGGCGGCGCACATAGTTTGCCGGGCGCCGCTCTGATCGTCTGGCTCGTGGCGTGGGGTTACCCGCGGGAAGTGCTTGATCAGGCCGAACAGCTCTTCTTTTAACAGGAATAATTGTGCGGGCGCCAGGATGGGGCGGAACCGGTCATGGCGCCGCTCCTCATAGCGGGAATTGGCATCGGTTTGAAACTGGTCAATGGCCTGCTCCAGTTCCGGTTCGGTGAAGACCTGGGTGTCCTCGGGCAAGTAATCGAATAACGTCGCTGTGTGATCAAAAAACAGCGGTAGGTAGTATTCAATGCCAGGTGGGGTAATGGCCTGAGTGACATCCTGGTAAATTGGGGCGTTCTTATCGGCGTGGGGAAAGTGTTCAAACCACCGGTTCCGGAATCCGGACCGTGCTTCTTTGTGCCAGGGAAACTCATTGGCGGGCAGCAGTTCAATGCGTTCAATTCGATCGATTGAACGTTGGGTTTCCGGGTCAAAGGTGCGCAGTGTCTCTATTTCGTTGTCGAACAGATCAATCCGATAAGGCTGGGAGGCACCCATCGGGAAAATGTCCAGGATCGCTCCACGGACAGCGTACTCGCCATGCTCATAGACATTATCTGCGTGACGATAACCGGCTGCTTCCAGGTCCAGTCGCCAACGGTCAATCTCCAGGGTTTGACCCACTTCCAATAACAGCGTATTACCTTGAAGGTAGGCGACCGGCGGCAGGCGATGGATCAGCGTCCGGGCCGGCACAACAAGCACACCATGGCTGGTGCGCGGCAGTCGATGCAAGGTCCGTATGCGCCGGGAAGTGATATCCTGGTGGGGCGAGAACAAGTCGTAGGGCAGGGTTTCCCAGTCCGGCAACGACAGCACTTCCAGGCCGTCTTCGGTGATCGCGGGCTGATCCTCGTCAAAGGAGAGCCCCAGATAGAACCGCATCGCCTGTTCGAGCCGAATTGCCTCGTCGGTGCTGCGTGTCACCACCAATGTCAGGCCGTGATGTTGTCGCGCGCTCTCGCAGATTGCGAGGGCCTCGCTGCTGCCGTAAAGGTTGCTCCAGATACGATGGTCTGCGGTCTTAGTGGGAAACGCAGGTGCCAGCATCGTCTGCTGACCTACCGGCTTGAGCGCGTTTGGGCGAGTGCCTTGTGACATGGGTGGCGTGCTGCTCCTGAGGTGAACATCCGGGGTTTGGTCCGGAGAAGAATCAAAGGTCGCCTATTCTAGCGGTCCGGCGTGGCGCTGTCATGGCACGTCTTCGGCGAGCAGGTTTAGGCTGTCATTTGCGATTACAGCTTTTAAATTGGATAATATGCGCCCAATTTTTTGAGTGCTAACTGTAGAGGTTTAAGCGTGAGTCAAGACCAGATGAATGAGCACCTGTCCGATTGGACGAATCGGGAATCTACCGCAGAGGCTATGATCCCCTTGATCGGTCGCCTTTACCGCAAGAACAACATTGTTACGTCCATTTACGGACGCGCGGTGATCAACCAGTCGGTCATCGGTATCCTGCGTTCGCATCGTTTTGTTCGCCAAGTGGAAGAAAGCGAGCTTTCTGTTCATGACACGCTGCCCATCCTGGAAGCGATGGATCGGCTGGAACTCGGGCGCGCCCATGTTGATATTGGCAAGTTAGCGGTCAAGTACGTCAATGGAGGCCGGAAAGGATCAGTCGAAGACTTCCTGCGGGCGGAAATCGGCGAAATCGTTGGCAAATACAGCGATCAGTCAATTGAGGATGCCGAAAACGACACCAAAGACATCGTGCTCTATGGCTTTGGGCGCATCGGTCGCTTGCTGGCTCGTATCCTGATCGAAAAAGCCGGCGGTGGTAACAACCTGCGGTTGCGGGCGATTGTGGTCCGCAAAGGTGGCGCTGAAAACGACCTTGAAAAGCGGGCCAGTCTCCTGCGTCGTGATTCGGTGCACGGCGCCTTCAATGGCACCATCACGATTGATGAGGAAGACTCCGCGCTGATCGTCAACGGTAACTACATCAAAGTCATATACTCGGATGGTCCCGATACCCTGGATTACACCCAGTACGGCATCAATAACGCGATCGTGATCGATAACACCGGTATCTGGCGTGATGAAGCCGGTCTTGGCCGTCACCTTCAGTCCAAGGGTGTGAGTCGCGTGATGCTGACGGCCCCGGGCAAAGGCGACATCAAGAACATCGTACACGGCATTAATAACGATTGGATTACAGAAGATGACCGTATCCTGTCAGCGGCATCCTGTACCACCAACGCCATTACCCCGGTACTGAAAGCCATTTGTGACGAATACGGCATTGAGGACGGTCACGTGGAAACCGTGCACTCATACACCAACGACCAGAACCTGATCGATAATTACCACAAAGGCAGTCGCCGCGGTCGCAGTGCACCCCTGAACATGGTGATCACTGAAACAGGCGCCGCGAAAGCCGTTGCCAAGGCGTTGCCAGAGCTGAAGGGCAAGTTGACCGGTAACGCGATCCGGGTGCCGACACCGAATGTGTCCATGGCAATCCTGAACCTCAATTTGAAAAAAGAAGTCACGGTTGAGGGGGTTAATGAATACCTGCGCGAGATGGCCCTGCATTCGTCCCTGCAGAAGCAGATCGATTTTGTTAATTCACCGGAAGTGGTTTCGACCGACTTCGTGGGTTCGCGTCACGCCGGTATTGTCGATGCTCAGGCAACCATTGCGGGTGGCCACAGGCTGATCCTCTATGTATGGTATGACAATGAGGCGGGTTACAGTGCCCAGGTTATCCGTGTGGTGAATCAGATGGCAGGGGTCGACTATCCGGTGTTTCCATCGCGGGCACGTTAGATCACCGCTAATCGTGCCTTGAATTGTCGGTGCGAATGACTGTCAAACGAACCCCTGGTGGTCTATTACCCCGGGGGTTCGTTTTTTAGGGCGGGATAAAGCGTCGAATTCGTTACGTTTAGGCACAAAGTCTCAGTGGTTCTGGTGGAAATGGCCGCCCTGAGTCTCTATAATTGGCGCGATTTTGGGTATGTCTGTCACCCAGTTCTCATCTTTTCCTTTTGGCGCAGTTTTGATCACTTTAACGATCTGTTTGCTGCCAAGTTGCTTTGAAATCAGCATCGAATTGCCAAGTTGAAGACCTGAGTCACTGGAGCAGACGTTACAAATCCACAGAAAAGTTTCTGATGACTGGGCGAGGCTAATGATCAAAATCAAAAAAGGCCTGGATCTTCCCATCAGCGGCGCTCCTGAGCAGACCATTAGCGATGGCAAAACCGTCCGCCACGTGGCATTGATCGGTTTTGACTACACCGGCATGAAGCCGACGATGGCTGTGAAAGAAGGGGATCGCGTCAAACGCGGTACGCTGCTGTTTACGGACAAGAAGACCGAAGGTGTTCGTTATACTTCACCCGCCGCTGGTGTGGTGAAAGAAATCAATCGTGGAGAGCGTCGCGTCTTCCAATCGATTGTGATTGAGGTCGACGGCGATGAAGCCGAGACGTTTGCTCATTACAGTGCCAGCGATATTGCTGAGCTAGAGCGCCAGCAGGTCGTTGATAATCTGATTGAATCGGGCCTTTGGACGACCTTTAAAACCCGTCCATACAGCAAGGTCCCCGAGATCGATTCGGCGCCGCACTCCATCTTTGTCTCTGTGATGGATACCAATCCCCTGGCGGCGGACCCAACCGTCATTATCGGGGAGAACGGCGCGGCCTTTGAGCAAGGCCTTAGCATTCTGACCAAGCTCACCACGGGTAAAGTCTTTGTGACTGGCAAGCCGGGTTCGAACGTGCCGGTTCCGAAATCGGACATGGTCGAAGTCCACCAGTTCGATGGCGTGCACCCTGCGGGCAATGTGGGAACCCACATTCACCACCTTGACCCCATTGCGGGCCACAAAGTGGTTTGGAGCATTGGCTACCAAGACGTCATTGATATTGCCAAATTGTTTGAAACCGGCCAATTGCCGGTTGAACGCGTTATTGCCGTGGGTGGCCCCAAGGCGCTGAAGCCACGCTTGGTTCGGACCCGCATCGGTGCGTGTTTGCCCGAGTTGCTGGAGGGCGAAATCGCCAGTGATTGCGATGTTCGCATTGTTTCGGGTTCCGTTTTTGGCGGTCGCCGAGCGGATGGCCCGTGTGCTTATCTGGGACGTTTCGCCAATCAGGTTTCACTGCTCGAAGAGGGCTTCAAGCGCGAATTCATGGGTTGGCTGTCGCCAGGTCCGCGTCGGTTCTCGGTGTTGAATATTTATCTGTCGAAGTTGATGAAAGGTCGGTTGTTTGATTTCACCACCTCCACCAATGGCAGTGAGCGGGCTATGGTGCCGGTAGGTGCGTACGAGCAGATCATGCCCCTGGATATTCTCCCCACTCAGTTACTGCGTTCGTTGATTGTTGGGGATACCGAGACGGCCCAGAAGCTAGGTGCGTTGGAGCTGGACGAGGAAGATCTCGCGCTGTGCACCTTCGTGTGTCCGGGTAAATATGAATACGGCCCGATTCTCCGTGAGAATCTGACCCGTATCGAGATCGAGGGCTAAACGAATGGCTATCAGACAGTATCTCGATGGTATCGAGCATCACTTTGAGAAAGGTGGCAAGTATGAGCGCTGGTATGCGCTGTACGAAGCCGTCGATACGATTTTCTACACGCCTGGCAAGGTGACGTCGACCACGTCGCATGTCCGCGACGGCATTGACCTCAAGCGGATTATGATCACGGTGTGGTTGTGTACATTCCCGGCCATTTTCTTTGGTATGTGGAACATTGGTTTTCAGGCCAATGACTATCTGGCAACCAATCCCGGCGCCTTGATGGGTGATGGTGCCTTGCGCACCGCCTTTATCAGCGCGCTCGCGGGGAACGACCCGGGCAGTATTTGGGACAACATGATCTACGGCGCGGCCTATTTTGTGCCGGTCTATTTCGTGACCTTCGTCGTGGGTGGTTTCTGGGAGGTCCTGTTCGCGACTGTTCGTCGCCATGAGATCAACGAAGGGTTCTTTGTCACGTCCATTCTGTTTGCCTTGATCTGTCCGCCGACGATCCCTCTGTGGCAGGTCGCATTGGGCATCAGCTTCGGTATCGTGATTGGTAAGGAGGTGTTCGGTGGTACCGGCAAGAACTTCCTGAACCCGGCGCTGACTGGTCGTGCATTCCTGTACTTCGCCTACCCGGCACAGATTTCCGGTGACGCGGTCTGGACCGCTGTCGACGGTTTCACTGGCGCTACCGCACTGAGTTGGGCGGCGAGCGGCGGCGTGGAAGCTCTGCAGCAGCAGATCGGCTGGATGTCGGCATTCCTGGGCTCCATCCAGGGTTCCATGGGCGAGACATCAACACTGGCGGTATTGGCCGGCGGCGTTATCCTGTTGATCATGAAAATCGCTTCCTACCGAATTGTCGGCGGCGTATTAATCGGCATGATCGCCATGAGCCTGTTGCTCAATGTGGTCGGATCTGAGACGAACCCCATGTTCTCTGTGCCGGCATACTGGCACTTGGTGGTGGGCGGTTTTGCGTTCGGCATGATGTTCATGGCAACCGACCCTGTTTCGGCCGCCATGACGAACACGGGCCGCTGGTGCTTCGGCATTCTGGTCGGTGTGATGACGGTCCTCATTCGCGTGATCAACCCGGCGTTCCCGGAAGGCATTATGTTGGCCATTCTGTTCGCAAACCTTTTTGCACCGCTGATGGACCACTATGTGGTTCAGGCCAATATCAAACGGAGGCTTGCCCGTGGCTAAACAGAAAGAAACTGTCTCCAGGACGGTCATGGTGGCACTGGCACTGTGCATTGTTTGCTCGGTGGTGGTATCCGCCGCGGCAGTGATGTTGCGCCCCGCACAAGTGACCAATCAGAACCTGGACATCAAATCCAATATTCTGTCCGCTGCGGGTATGTTGAAGCCCGGCATGAGTGCAGATGAGATCGAAACTGAATTTGGTCGCTTTGAAGTACGTCTTGTTGATCTGGATTCGGGGGAGTACGTTGAACCGCAGGTGGTTGGCGTAAAAGATCCGATGAAATACGACCAGTATAAGGCTGCCTCGAACCCGCAATTGTCGAAAAACATTCCGGCCTCGGAAGACAAGGCAGGGATCAAGCGCCGCCCCAATGTCGTCAAGATATTTGTCCTGCGCGACGGGGAAAAACTTCAGCGGGTCGTGTTGCCGGTTCATGGTTACGGGCTTTGGTCAACGCTGTACGGGTTTATGTCGCTTGAAGGGGACGCAAACACCATTGAAGGTATCGGCTTTTACGCGCATGCAGAAACGCCAGGGCTGGGCGGCGAAGTGGACAACCCTCGCTGGAAATCGTTGTGGACTGGCAAGGAGCTTTACGACGAGGACAACAAAACCGAGCCTAAAATCGTGCTGGTAAAAGGTGGCGTAGACGCCAATACCCGCGATAAAGAACACAAGGTCGATGCGTTGTCCGGTGCCACACTGACCAGTCGAGGCGTTCAGCAACTGGTAAATTACTGGATGGGCGATCGTGGTTTCGCGCCTTACCTGGAAAAACTTCGTCAAGGGGAGGTTTGACATGGCCGATGCTTCAGCCAAGCAGGTTCTCTTTGAACCAATAATAAACAACAACCCGATCGCTTTGCAGATCCTGGGGATATGTTCAGCGCTTGCGGTGACCACCAGCATGAGTGTGACGCTGGTTATGGCGGCATCGGTTATTGCCGTGACCGCATTCTCTAACCTTGCGGTATCGCTGGTACGGACCCAGATCCCGAACAGCATCCGGATCATTGTGCAGATGACGATCATCGCCTCGCTGGTTATCGTTGTCGATCAGCTCCTGAAGGCCTATGCCTACGAGATCAGCAAGCAACTGTCGGTCTTTGTCGGTCTGATCATCACCAACTGTATCGTCATGGGCCGTGCCGAGGGCTTTGCGATGAAGAACGGCCCGTGGCTGAGCTTTCTCGACGGCATCGGTAATGGCCTTGGCTATTCAGTATTACTGCTGGTGGTGGCGTTTTTCCGCGAATTGCTGGGCTCAGGCTCGCTGATGGGCTTCACCCTGATGCCGGTGGTCAATGAGGGTGGCTGGTATGTGCCGAACGGCTTGTTGTTGCTGCCACCGAGTGCCTTTTTCATTATTGGTCTGATCATCTGGGGACTGCGTGCCTGGAAGCCGGAACAAGTGGAAGCGGCTGATTACAAGATGTCTCGTCACAAGACCAAGGAGGCCTTTTGATGGAACACTATATTAGTTTAATCCTGAAAGCCGTGTTCGTTGAGAACATGGCGCTGGCCTTCTTTCTCGGGATGTGTACCTTTCTGGCCATCTCGAAAAAAATCGAAGCGGCCTCGGGTCTGGGTATTGCAGTGGTTGTGGTACTGACCATTACTGTTCCTGTTAACAATCTGATATACAACAACATTCTTCGCGAGGGCGCACTTGATTGGGCGGGGCTTGCTGAAGTTGATCTGAGCTTTCTCGGATTGTTGACGTATATCGGTGTAATCGCGGCACTTGTTCAGATCATGGAAATGGTTCTGGATAAGTTCATCCCTGCGCTCTACGCAGCGCTGGGCGTGTTTCTTCCGCTGATTACCGTTAACTGTGCCATTCTGGGCGCGTCGTTGTTTATGGTCGAGCGTGACTACACGTTCGGTGAGAGCTTGGTATACGGCTTCGGTGCGGGTGTCGGCTGGGCGCTGGCTATCCTGGCGCTTGCCGGTATCCGAGAGAAGCTCAAGTACAGCGACGTACCCGAAGGTTTGCGAGGCCTGGGTATAACGTTTATCACGGTGGGTCTGATGTCACTTGGCTTTATGTCATTTTCCGGCATCTCTCTGTAACCCAATCCGGTGATTCGATCTAACGAAAAGGCGAGACCATGAATACTGAAATTATTCTCGGCGTGGTCATGTTCACTGTTATCGTGCTGTCGCTGGTTGCGATCATTCTTGCGGCACGCTCGAAGCTGGTTAGTACTGGTGACGTGACTATTGAAATCAATGACGATCCCGAGCACACGCTGACAACGGAAGCGGGTGGCAAATTGTTAGGTACGCTGGCCGGCAATGGTATTTTCCTGTCGTCTGCCTGTGGCGGGGGCGGTACCTGCGCCCAGTGTAAGTGTAAAGTCTTTGAAGGGGGTGGCGCCATGCTGCCAACCGAAAAGACCCACTTTACCAACCGGGAAGAAAAAGAAGGCTGGCGTTTGTCCTGCCAAGTGCCTGTTAAGCAGGACATGAAGGTAGAAGTACCGGAAGAATTCTTCGGTGTTAAGAAGTGGGAGTGCGAGGTCGTTTCCAACCACAACGTCGCAACGTTCATCAAAGAGCTGATTCTGAAACTGCCGGAAGGTGAGGAAGTCGATTTCCGTGCCGGTGGTTATGTCCAGCTGGAATGCCCGCCTTACGAAATCAATTTCAAGGATTTTGTGATCGAGGAAGAGTTCCACGAGGATTGGGACAAGCACGACATCTGGCGTTATAAGGGTGTGAACAAAGAAGAGACCATCCGAGCCTACTCGATGGCCAACTACCCTGAAGAAAAGGGTGTGCTGAAGTTCAATATCCGGATTGCCACTCCGCCTCCGGGCACGGATCACCAGCCCGGCGTTATGTCGACGTACGTGTTCAGCATGAAGCCTGGCGATAAAGTCACCGTGATGGGGCCGTTCGGCGAATTCTTCGCCAAGAAAACCGAAGCCGAAATGGTGTTCATTGGTGGCGGTGCCGGTATGGCGCCCATGCGTTCTCACATTTTTGATCAGCTCAAACGCCTGAACTCGAAGCGTAAAATCAGCTTCTGGTACGGTGCCCGAAGCGTTCGTGAAATGTTCTACGTGGAAGATTTTGACCAGCTGGCGGAAGAAAATGACAATTTTGAATGGCACGTTGCGCTTTCGGATGCCTTGCCCGCTGACAACTGGAAGGGGCCGACCGGATTCATTCACAACGTGCTGTATGAAAGCTACCTGAAAGATCATCCGGCACCAGAGGATTGCGAGTTCTATATGTGCGGGCCACCAATCATGAACGCATCCTGTATCAAGATGCTGAAAGATCTGGGCGTGGAAGATGAAAACATCATGCTGGATGACTTTGGGGGTTAAGTCCGACTTATGACATCCTGTGTGATTCGGCCCGCCTTGGTCGTGACGGTACTGGTGATCGTCACAGCCCTGGCGGGCTGTTCGTTTGAGCCCGAAGAAAAAATCTGGGAAATTTCCGGGCCGGTCTTTGGCACGCAATATCACATTGATGTGGTACTGACCGACGATCCCGACCAGTTGGAAACATTGTCCAGCGGCATATCCGACATTCTTGATAGCATCGACGCCTCCATGTCGACCTGGCGTCCCGATTCGGAGCTGTCGCGCTTTAACAACGCTGATGATCAGTCCCAATGGTTTCCAGTGTCGGAACCCTTCTATGAAGTGCTTGCTGCCGCCCAGGAAATTTCGGAGTTCAGCCAGGGTGCGTTTGATATTACGGTCGGGCCCGTGGTTAATCTTTGGGGCTTTGGGCCGGAAGCCAGGCCAAACCAGGTACCGGAACCGTCGCTGCTGGAAAACCGTCTGCAAAGCATTGGGTACGAAAAGCTTGAGTTGAGATCTGACCCTGACAGTGTCAGGGCGCTGTCCCGGCAGTACCTTGATTTATCAGCGATTGCCAAAGGGTACGCCGTCGATGCTGTGGCCGCGTACCTTTCGGAAATAGGCGTTGAAGCGTACCTTGTAGAAATCGGTGGTGAGGTCCGCGTTCATGGCCGTAAGCCCAATGGCGAGGCCTGGCGCCTTGCCATCGAGTCACCGGTCGATCAGAAGCGGCAAATTAGCCGGGTGGTGGCGCTAGAAAGCCGCGCGATGGCGACGTCGGGAGACTATCGTAACTATTACGAATCGGCAGGAAAGCGTTATTCGCATACAATAAATCCCGAAACCGGCCGGCCAATCGAGCATAATCTGGCGTCGGTGACGGTCATCGCCGACACGACCATGCGAGCGGATGCCTTGGCGACCGCGTTTAACGTCATGGGTTATGAACGCGCAAACGCATTGGCAGTGCGAGAAAATATCGCGGTTTATTTTATTATTCGTGGAGAGCAGGAGTTTGAAGTTCACTACACACCTGCTTTCTCATCGTATTTGACGAAATAAGGAGGGGATATGGGTACCTTTCTAATGGTTTTTCTGATTGTGGGTTTTTTATTGGTTGCCATGTCCATTGGTGTGATTCTGGGCCGCAAACCGATCAGCGGGACCTGCGGTGGTATCGGGGCATTGGGATTGGACCAGGCCTGTGATATTTGCGGTGGCAACACCAAAAAGTGTGAAGAAGAAAATGAACGGTTGGCAAATCAACGCGACGATCTGTCGTACGACGCAACCAAGTAATAGCGTCAGGGTTAAGGCCCGAACGTGAGATCTCGCGGTCGGAGAGACCTACTGACCAATCTTAGACACCTAAGCATACGACGTAGATAAGGAGTCACTGCGCTAATGGCAGAACATCATTACGACGTTGTCGTTATTGGAGCCGGTCCTTCGGGGGAAGGTGCGGCCATGAATGCGACGAAAAGCGGTAAACGAGTCGCGATCATCGAAGACAAACAAACGGTCGGTGGCAACTGCACACATTGGGGCACGATTCCTTCAAAGGCTCTGCGTCATTCGGTCAAACAGATCATCACCTTCAATACCAACGTGATGTTCCGGGACATTGGTGAGCCTCGCTGGTTCTCATTTCCGCGGGTGTTGCAGAATGCTCAGAAAGTGATTGGCAAGCAGGTCAAGCTGAGAACGCAGTTTTATGCGCGCAACCGGGTCGACCTGCACAATGGTCGCGCCCACTTTCTGGATGGTAACCGGATTGAAGTTCGTGGTAGCAAGAGCGTTGAGATTCTCAACACCAAAAGCGTCGTCATTGCGACCGGTTCCAGGCCCTACCTGCCTAAAGATGTCAATTTTCGCCATCGCAGAATATACAACAGCGATACCATATTGAATTTGTCTCACACCCCCCGAACGTTGATTATCTATGGTGCGGGTGTCATCGGTTCCGAATATGCGTCAATTTTTGCAGGCCTGGGTGTCAAAGTCGATCTGATTAACCCGGGTAGTCGGCTGCTGTCCTTTCTGGACGACGAAATTTCCGACGCGCTAAGTTACCACCTGCGCAATAACGGAGTGCTGGTCCGTCACAATGAGGAGTACGCTTCCGTTGATGGTGACGATCAAGGCGTCGTGCTGTCATTGAAGTCGGGCAAGAAAATCCGGGCGGACGCGTTCCTTTGGTGTAACGGCCGGACCGGCAATACGGACAGTCTCGGGTTGGAGAATATCGGGCTTGAGCCCAATGGCCGCGGCCAGTTGGCAGTGGACGATCACTACCGCACCGCCGTCTCGCATGTGTATGCGGCAGGCGATGTTATTGGTTGGCCGAGTCTTGCCAGCGCGGCTTACGACCAGGGGCGTTCTGCGTCGTCTGATATCGTTCGGGATGATCATTTCCGTTATGTGGCCGATGTGCCAACTGGTATTTACACCATTCCGGAGATCAGCTCGGTGGGCAAGACTGAACGCGAGTTGACCGAAGCCAAGGTGCCCTACGAGGTCGGTCAGGCATTCTTTAAAGATCTGGCCCGGGCGCAGATCACCGGAGAAGCGGTCGGTATGCTGAAGATTCTCTTTCACCGGGAATCTCGGGAAATTCTGGGCATCCATTGTTTTGGTGATCAGGCAGCGGAGATTGTGCACATTGGCCAAGCGATCATGAATCAGGCGGGGGAGGCTAACTCTCTGAACTATTTCATCAATACGACGTTCAATTACCCCACCATGGCAGAAGCCTACCGCGTTGCGGCGTTGAACGGATTGAATCGTATTTTTTAACGGAGTTTAGCTGACAAAAAACCAGCCCGTACCGGGCTGGTTTTTTTGTTTAAGAGGCCGGTACGGCCTGATCGCCACGTTCTTTCCCTAGACGGCCGGGTAACCGGAGGTTGGTGTCAGCCCGGTTATCAAAGAAAATGCGAGAACTGGTGGGGTAATCGGTAATGATGCTGTCGACACCCTTGGTTTCCAGATCAAGCATGTCCTGTATGCGATTGACCGTCCAGGTCGAGACATGCAAGTTTCTCAGGTGGGCGTTTTTGACCAGGGCCGTGGAGCAGATTCGCCAGTTAAGGCACAAGTATTCGCACTTGAGACGGGCGGCCAGATTGGCGGAATTCGGAAAGCGTTTATCCGCCACCAGCCCGGTTTTGGTATTCCTGTCACGTCGTTTAATTTCCTGCAAAAACCGGGTATCGGAAGATGTGACCACAACCCGATCATGAAGCTGATTGCGCTGTATCAGTTCGGTCAGGCGGTTGCATAGGATGTTAAGGCGGTGTCGGTTGTCGCTCTTCACCTCCAGTTGCAAGTGGAGGTAATCCGGGCAAGCTTCCATGACGTCCTTGAGCGTTGGAACGCCTGTGGCGCGGGGCCAAGGTGTGGTATTTTTGCGCGCATCCAGAATGGTGAGGTCTTCCGAGGTGGTCTCAGCAACCTTGCCAACTTTGCCGGTGGTGCGCTCCAGCGTGAGATCGTGGATGACCACGGGAACGCCGTCCTTGGAGAGCACCAGGTCCAGTTCAAAATGACGGATACCCTGCCCATAAGCGTGACGAAAACCGGCCAGAGTGTTTTCCGGAGCCTCGCCTTTGGCTCCGCGGTGACCATAAATAATCATTATTGATTCGTTCCTTGTCGGCCGCTGTACAGGGCCTGACGCTTTTTCCAGGTGTTGTGACACAGCTCAATGTCTTGCAGAAAGGCTGACAATTCATCCATGTGCAGCGCCTGAGGCCCGTCCACCAATGCTTTTTCAGGTTTTGGGTGAAAATCGGCCAATACCATATTGGCACCGGCAATGACGCCTTGTGCGGTTGCGTGCATGACATCCAGCATGCCGTCCGGTGCACGGTCGCGACTGCCCACCGAGTGCGAGGGATCAATGCAGACAGGCATGCGGGTTAAACGTTTAACCGTCGGCACATGGGCAAAGTCCACCATGTTCCGGTGCGGCAGTCCGGCCTCGGTTTTCATGCCCCGGAGGCAAAAAATGACATTGGCGTTGCCTTCGCTGGCCAGATATTCCGCTGCGTTCAGCGATTCATTCAAAGTGATGCCGAAACCCCGCTTGAGCAGGACAGGGTAAGTGTTTTGTCGACCGATGGCCTTCAGCAATTCGAAATTCTGAGTATTGCGAGTGCCCACTTGCAGCATGACACCGGTTGGTCGCCCGAGTTTTTCCAGACAGGTATCAATTTCTTCGATGTGACTCTCATGGGTAATCTCCATAGCAATCACTTTCTGATCGTATTTGCCCGCAGTTTCAAACACCCAGGGCAAGCAACCCTTGCCGTGGCCTTGAAACGAATAGGGGTTGGTGCGGGGCTTGTAGGCTCCCATGCGAGTGCAGACCTGGCCATGTTGTTGCAGGGCACTCATCATCGCTTCGACGTGCTCCGGAATATCGACTGCGCACAACCCTGCAAACACATTCAGGTTGTCCTGCCCGAAATTGACACCGTTATAGGTAAAGCCGCTCTGGCGTTGATCATCGCGGTGACGGCCCAGGATCCGGTAATCGTCGGATATACGAATCACCCGTTCGACTGCGGGCAGGGCAGAAATTTCGTCTTTGTCGAGGGACTTGGTCTCACCGAGAAGATACACCTCGGTGAGTTTCTGTTGCGCACCCTGAACCTCGTGCACGCGGAGCGAAACGCCTGGCAAATTTTCCAGAAAGTGCATGGTTTCGCGATAAGCGTCGCTTTCGAGGGGCGTATCCGGGTAAAGAATGGCTAACATTGGATCTGCTCCTTCAGGATGAGGTTGCCTGTTCCGCTTTGTGGCGACACTGCATGTACTCGCGGTGATTAAGATGCAACAAATCCGCCATCCGGCGAATAAGGTGTTCCTCGTACTTGTCGATGCGTCCGTCGGCAAAGGCAACACGCCAGATGCTTTCCAATATTACTTGCTTGCCATCCTGATCCAGCAGTTTGTTCAGCTGCTCGGTGAACTCGTAAAGAGACGTGGCGTCGTTCGCCTGCGAACGGGCGTCCTCAAGGATAGCCTGGGCCTCGTCATAAGTGACCTCATGTGCCCGCACCGCGCAGTCAACAATGGTCTGGAGTTCGCGGTCATCCTCATCGGTGTCAACTTGCGATAATTGCACCATGAGCGCGGTTGCAGCGATGGCCAGCTGTTTGCGGTCGGGCTTCTGGTCCTTGTCACTGCCTTGGGCGTCCGGGGCAAGCAACTGTTTCAACAAGTCAATCATAGCGTGGTCGGATCCATTGTCTGTATTACATTGGTCTGTATTCAGGCGACATTGGCCATTCGTTTGACCCGGCTTTCCAACTCAATCTGGTCGGCGGTAAACCGTCGAATGCCATCGGCCAGTTTTTCAGTCGCCATGGCGTCTTCGTTGGACTGCCAGCGGAACAGCGATTCGGTCATAGTTTCCGGTTTGTCAGCGCTGTGAGCATTGGTCGGTGACAACCTGCGCGGCAGGTTCTGAGTATCGTCTTGCAGCGATTGCAGCAATGCCGGGCTGATGGTCAGCCGATCGCAGCCAGACAGCATCTCGATTTCCCCGGTGTTACGGAAGCTGGCGCCCATGACAACGGTGTTGTAACCGTGGGCCTTGTAGTAATTGTAGATTCGGGTAACCGACAGAACCCCAGGGTCGTCTGCCGGGGCAAACGCACTCTGGCCGCTGTTGGCGACGTGCCAGTCAAGGATGCGCCCGACAAAGGGCGAAATCAGGAAGGCGCCCGCCTCTGCACAGGCCGCCGCTTGGGCAAACGAGAACAATAAGGTCAGATTACAGTGGATACCTTCTTTTTCGAGTTGTTCGGCCGCTTTTATGCCTTCCCAGGTCGATGCGATCTTGATCAGTACCCGGCTGGGGTCCACGCCTCGGCTGTCATAAAGTTCAATCAGCCGTCGTGCTTTTGCGAGGGTGGCCGGGGTATCGAAGGACAATCGCGCATCCACTTCCGTGGACACCACGCCCGGAATCAGTTTGAGAATCTTTTCACCCGCCATAACCGCCAGCAAGTCGGTTGCATAACTGAGCTGGTCCCGGTCTGAACCGCCGCGCTGCAGGGCGCCGTCAATCGCGGCATCCAGCATTGGGCGGTAGGCTTCGGAGGCGGCGGCCTTCAGGAGTAGGGATGGGTTGGTGGTGGCATCTTCCGGTCGCCATTGTGCGATGGCGTCAAGGTCACCGGTGTCTGCCACGACGGTGGTCATGGCTTTTAATTGCTCAAGCTTACTGGTTGTCACGTTTCGTCGCCCTGATCGGTGTTGTTATTGGCCAGGCCCACGGTCTGTCAGGTCCTGGCAATGAATACACCTACAATAACCGGCTGATTTGACAGGAACAAGATACGTTAGTGATAAGTAATCACGCGGACAGGGGTTCCTGGTCCCATTCGGGCACTTTCGCCAGCGCGGTCTCCAGCACCTCAAGCCCGGCCCCCGGTTTATGGGCATTCTCACTGATGTGTCGACGGTACTGACGCCCGCCCTTGCAACTGTGGAAAAGTCCCAGCAGATGACGGGACATATGGCCAAGGTACACGCCACGGGCGAGTTCCGATTCAATAAACGGAAACATCGCACGCAATGCCTGATGCCGGCTTGCAATGGGGGCGGGCTGGCCGAAAAACATCGGATCGACGCTCGCCAACAACCAGGGGTTTTGATACACCTCTCGGCCGAGCATGACGCCATCGGTCCTGGTCAGGTGCTCCTGACAGCCGTCGACCGTTTTTATGCCCCCGTTGATGATGATTTCCAGGTGCGGGTAACGCGCTTTCAGTTCATAGACCCAGTCGTACTTGAGCGGCGGCACGTCTCGGTTTTCTTTGGGGCTCAGGCCCTCGAGTATGGCGATACGGGCATGAACAATAAACGTTTCACAGCCAGCCGCCGCCACTGTTTCGACAAACTGGCACAAATCATCCCAGGATTCCCGGCCATCGATACCAATGCGGTGTTTGACGGTCACCGGCAGTTGGGTAGCGGCTTTCATGGCGGCAACACCCTCCGCAACTTTGTCCGGATGCGCCATCAGACACGCGCCGATCATATTATTCTGAACCCGGTCACTGGGGCAGCCGACATTAAGGTTTACTTCGCTGAACCCCGCCTGTTCGGCCAAGGCCGCGCAATGGGCCAACTCCTCCGGATTGCTCCCTCCCAGCTGCAAGGCGAGCGGGTATTCAGCCGCATTGTGGTGCAGGAAGCGCCACGTATCGCCATGAATCAAGGCACCGGTTGTCACCATCTCGGTATACAGCAGTGTATGGCGGCTGAGCAAGCGTGCCAGATAGCGATAATGGGGGGTGGTCCAGTCCATCATCGGCGCGACGCAGAAGCGACGGGAAAGCGTATTGGAGGTAGCGGGCAAACCAGTGAACTCCGGTTGATCGGTTATGGCGCCAATTATACTGACTTGGCGCTGAATGAAAAACGATCGTTCTGTGCGAGTGTCGGTGCCCGCGCCGGGGAATGGCCGTACAAGTCTTGCCCCCATCGACGCAACCGGTGTGCTCGACCGTGTTCGGGCATTTATATTGCCGTGGTGGGCGAGTCATGGGCCCCCTGGGCCATCCCGCCGTTGGCCGGTGCTATCAGGATATTGATGTGAATCAAAGGACCGCCAGCCCACGTGATTACACTGGTAATTGATCCACAAAGGATTGTGCGACATGGATGACAATGCGCCCCATCAAAAAATCGGGATCAGGAATTGGCATCCCACTTTTCAATCGCATCCATCCTATTGTTTTTATTAGCTACCATGGTTGCCGCGCGAATCTGGACTATTCCGACCGGACAGTACGACCTCATCGTGAACGAGGGGGCGGGCGCGAGGTTGCCGTGGCGGGCACGTGCCAGACGGTTGTCCCGAGGCCGCAGGATTTCGCCGACGCCATGCTGGCGCGGACAGGGGGCGTTGACAGTCCCGATAGCCGGGTAGCCAACGCCATTGATGTGGCACTGTTCGTTTTGTTCCTGGGTGTGATGAATGCAATCGGCGCCATTCTTATTCCAGTCGTCAACGTCGCCGGTTATTAGCCTGTCATGGGGTTTGCCATCGGCGGAGCCCGGGTGATGGCTGACAGCTAACGGCTAACCGTCAGGAGGGTCAGGAATGGCAGAGGAAAATCATGCTCAGCCCCCGAGGGGCGACGGTATCGTCACAGCCATCCGGGGCGGTGTTGTGGATGTCCGGTTTACGCCGCCGGAGCCTCATATTCGTGAGCTTTTGTACGTCGGCAAAATTGCCTTGGAAGTGTCGTCCTTCCGGGACGGCGGTATTGTCCGATGCATGGCGTTGGCTCCGGTGAGAGGGCTGGGGTTGGGGATGCCGGTGCGGGCCACCGGTGCACCGATTCGGGTGCCGGTTGGTGACGCTGTGCTGGGCCGCATGCTCAATGTCTTCGGTGCGCCCATCGATCGGAAACCTGCCCCGGTCTGTCACGACTTACGCTCGATTCACCATGCCCCACCGCTGCTGGAGGACCGCGTGGTCCGCAGCACCATACTGGAAACCGGCATCAAGGCGATTGACCTGCTATCGCCGCTGGAGCGGGGTGGCAAGACCGGTCTGTTTGGTGGTGCTGGAGTGGGGAAAACCGTGTTGATTACCGAACTGATCAACAACACCGTGCAACACCACAAGGGCGTCAGTTTGTTCTGCGGAATCGGCGAGCGCTCCCGGGAGGCGGAGGAACTCTACCGGGAAATGGGCGAGGCCGGCGTTCGCGACAAGACAGTGATGCTGTTTGGTCAAATGAACGAGGTGCCCGGCGTGCGATTTCTGATCGGTAAGACCGCCCTGACCATGGCGGAGTTTTTCCGTGACGATCAGCACCAGGACGTGCTGCTGCTGATCGACAACATTTTCCGCTTTGTGCAGGCAGGATCAGAAGTGTCGGGCCTGATGGGACGAATGCCATCACGGGTAGGCTATCAGCCGACACTGGCCACCGAGCTGGCGGAACTGGAAGAGCGCATTGCTTCCACTCATCGGGCGGCGATTACCTCGGTGCAGGCGGTTTACGTGCCTGCCGATGACTTTACAGACCCCGCGGCGGCCCACATATTTTCCCATCTTTCCGGTGCGGTGGTGCTGTCCCGCAAGCGCGCGAGTGAGGGTCTGTACCCTGCGATTGATCCGCTGACCTCGTCGTCGGTCATGTTGACCCCAGCGGTGGTCGGGCAGCGTCATTACGATATTGCCCGGTCGGTTCGCCGGACGCTGGCAGATTATGAAGAGCTGAGGGACATCATCGCGATGCTGGGGATTGAGGAATTGTCGGCGGGCGATCGCATGACGGTTGCCCGCGCTCGCCGGCTCGAGCGGTTTCTGACCCAGCCCTTCTTTACCACTGGCTCATTCACTGGCACCACCGGTAAGCGGGTGGCCATTGCAGACACCCTCGATGGGTGTGAAACCATCCTCAATCAGAGCCATTTTGACCGCAACGAAGGTGACTATTACATGATTGGCAGTCTGACGGATCTGGAGGCGGTGGCATGAGCACGGCAGCTGAAATGACGGCCTCGCTGCGGTTGCCGACACGAAACCTTTATCAGGGTCGAGTCTGCAAACTGTACGCGGTGGCGGAAAACGGGGCGTTCGGGATGCTGCCAAACCATACTGATTTCATCACCGCACTGGTGCCCTCGGTGCTCATTCTCACCAAAGTGGACGGCGGGGAACTGATCTTTGGTATTGACGAGGGCATCCTGGTGAAAAAGGGGCATCGCGTTGATGTGGCGGTTCGGCGAGGGGTTCGTGGCGACGACCTTGCGTCGATCAGAGGTACGGTCTACCGAGACTTTATTGCGATGGATGAAGACGAGCGTGTGGCCCGATCGGCGCTCTCCCGACTGGAGGCAGGCATGGTGCGACGGTTTGCCGAACTACGGAGACCCATGCCATGACAGGCCGGCGGAGCACGCCCGAAGAGGATATTGGCCGCCATGCCCAACGTCTCCAGCGTGCCAGGGACAACCCTGGAACGAGTCCGCTCCGGGGCTTGGGTGCCTTCGGCATAATCGGTTGGTCGGTGGCCGTGCCGACGGTGGCCGGGGCATTTTTGGGTATGTGGCTGGACCACACCTTGCGGCAGGCTTTCCCCTGGACCATCGCGCTGATTCTTGGTGGTGTGACGTTGGGTGGTTTTATTGCCTGGGCCTGGGTCAGCAAGGAAAGACAGAACGACAGCGACGACGGAGGCAGTGATGACGATCACAGCTGATTGGGGAGCGCTGTATCACGGTTTCTGGATCGGTGCGGTGGCCAGTTCCCTGTTTTTTGCCGGTCTTGCATGGAGTGTGCGGCTGGCATTGCGCACGACTCGGCCCATGTTGGTTCTGTTGTCCAGCGCCGCTGTCCGGATTTCCCTGCTGCTCGGGCTGGGTTGGCTGGCCGTCGGCGATGGCCATGATGGGTGGGCGTTCGTCGGCTATTTAGCAGCCTTTTTCTCAGTGCGGCTGGTTGCCACGCTGATCGCCCGATTGCCGCAGGCGAAGGAGGACGGATGCAACTGATGCCGGATGAAATAATCGTCTTTACCATCGGGGGGTTCGGTTTCAACGAAACCATCGTGTACACCTGGGTCGTCATGGCGATCTTGACGGGATCGTCGATCATCATTACACGGAACCTGCGACCCGATGTGCCACCAAACCGCTGGCGGACGGCGCTGGAAGTGATCGTAACGGTGATTCAGGGTCAGATAGAGGACATCGCCAGACATGCGTCCCGCCATGTTCTATATTTTTCGGGCACGCTGTTTCTGTTCATCGCCACCTCAAATCTATTGCTGGTGGTGCCGGGTTTCTCGCCGCCAACGGCGTCGTTATCCACCACCGCAGCGCTGGCCCTGTCTGTATTGATTGCCGTGCCCCTCTTTGGCATCTCGACGAAAGGGCTGGGTGGTTACCTGAAATCCTATACTCAGCCATCGGTCATCATGCTGCCGTTCAATATCATTAGTGAGTTTTCATGGGGCCTATCATTGTCGATACGACTCTATGGGAACGTGATGAGTGGTGCCGTCATCGCGGGTATTTTACTGGGCCTGGCGCCGTTTTTCTTTCCGGTTGTCATGGACGCGCTGGGGTTGTTGACGGGCCTGATCCAGGCCTACATTTTTGCGGTGTTAGCGACCGTGTATATCTCATTGGCGACAACCAAACCCGGTGAGCCGATAAAAAAGGAGCAAAGCTGATGACGGACCTGGCACTGATTGCGGTTACTTCCATTTTTACTGCGGGTTTGACGGTGTCTTTTGGCGCTATTGGCCCCGCCCTGGGAGAAGGCCGGGCAGCCGCTGCCGCGATGAACGGCATCGCCCAGCAGCCTGATTCGGCCTCGACACTGTCGCGCACCCTGTTTGTGAGCCTGGCAATGATCGAATCAACAGCCATCTATTGCTTCGTTGTGGCCATGATCGTGCTGTTCGCCAATCCATTTTGGGAACGCTTCCTGCACGCGACAACGGAAGCCGCGGGCTAAATCATGTCGACGGACTGGGTTACGGTCATTGCCCAGGTTGCCAATTTCCTGGTATTGGTTTGGCTGCTCAAACGGTTTCTCTATAAGCCGATTTTGAATGGTATTGACGCTCGCGAAGCTGAGATCGCTGATCGCATGAGCGAGGCTGAACGTGCCAAAACCAAAGCCGCGGCCGCTGAGGCGGAGTTTGTCGCTCGCAAACAAAGGCTGCAGGTGGAAGACGCCGCCATCGTTGATGCCGTCCACAAAGAGGCGCAGCGCCAGCGCGATACGTTGTTGGCGGAGGCACGTCAGAAGCTCGAGCTGGAGCAGAGAGACTGGCGGGCCCACTTGGAACGTGAGCAGCAAAAATTCACGGCCGAGTTGTACCGGGCCGGTGCCGATACCCTTTACCAACTGGTTCGAAAGGCCTTGCACGATCTGGCGGATGAAAGTCTTGAAGAACGAATCGTCCTGCATGTCACCGTCCAGCTCAAATCCATGGCGTCCGAATTGCTCGCCGCCGCCGGCAATTCGGAAACAGCGGTCGCCATCACCCATACCGCGCTGCCAGACGGGGCGCGAGCGACCCTGACCCGGGAGCTCCAGGCCCTGCTTCCCGATGTTCCGCTGCGCTTTGTGAAGGATGAACATCAGGCTCCTGGCCTGATTCTCCGTATTGGCAGTGCCCAACTGGCCTGGACTGTGGACAGCTACACTGAGGAAATGGCAGACCTTTTAAGCGAACGGTTGGCGACGGGCGGATTGGGGAGGGTTGCCGGCAATGACCGATGAACCGCTTGAGCCTGGTTTGAAGGCGCTGATCGACTCCTTGCTCGGCAGTCCAGCGCCGTCACCGGTGCTGACGGAGGTGGGCAAGGTGACTGAAGTGGGTGCCGGCATTGCAGTGGTGTCGGGTCTGGCCCGTGCCCTCGCCGATGAGTTGCTGGTGTTTGCCTCGGGCGTCCTGGGCATGGTGCTGGACCTAGAGCCGGATCAGCTTGGCGTGGTGTTGCTGGGGCCGGCCGACAAGCTCACCGCCGGTGAAGACGTCTGGCGCACGCACAAAGTGGTCAGTGTGCCGGTAGGCCCCGGTCTGATCGGCCGGGTAGTAGATGCCACCGGGCTACCCAGGGACGGCCGGGATCGAGTTGATGCGGTGACGGAGCGGCCGATAGAGGCGGCGGCGCCGGGCATTCTCAGCCGTTCGGCCATCACCCGGCCGCTGGCTACCGGTATCAAGGCCATTGATGCGGCGGTACCGGTGGGGCTGGGTCAACGAGAACTGATCATCGGAGACCGGCAGACGGGCAAGACGTCGATAGCACTGGACACCATTCTGAATCAGGCCCGATCGGAGGTGATCAGCATCTATTGCGCCGTTGGCCAGCGGGGCGATGCCGTGGCGCGGGTAATTGAGACGCTCCGGCGCAGCGGGCAGCTGTCCCGAACCATTGTCGTCGCCGCTGGCGATGAAGAAACGCCCGGCCTGTCTTTCATTGCGCCTTACGCCGCGATGACCATGGCCGAGTATTTCGCCGACCAGGGTCACGATGTGCTCGTGGTTTTTGACGATCTTACTCACCATGCCCAATCCTACCGGGAACTGTCACTTCTGTTGCGCCGACCCCCGGGCCGGGAAGCGTTTCCCGGTGACATCTTCTATGTTCATGCCCGACTGCTGGAACGCGCCGGCCAATTTTCACCGGAGGCCGGCGGCGGATCAATCACCGCATTACCGGTGGTCGAAACCCAGGCTGAGAACCTGTCGGCCTATATCCCGACCAACCTGATCTCGATCACCGACGGTCAGATCTACCTGTCACCCCGGCTGGTGCGAAAGAATCAGTTTCCGGCAGTTGATCTCGGGGTGTCGGTATCGCGCGTTGGGGGTAAAGCGCAATACCGTGCGTTCCGCGACGTGGCGGGTAATTTGCGCGTGACCCTGTCCCAGTTTGAGGAACTGGAAGATTTTGCGCGCTTCGGCACCCGGTTGGACGACACCACCAAGGCCCGACTGGTCCGCGGTGCGGCCGTCAGGGCCGCGCTTCGGCAACCGGAACATGACCCGGTACCGGCAGCGGTGCAATTGTTGATTTTGTTGGCCGCCATGGGGGGACTGTTCGATGCAATGCCGGAAGCCCGGGTGCTGGCAGCCATGGGTCAGCTTCGGAACGCAGGCGCTGACGCACTCTCGGATATCGCCGAACGTATTGCACAGAACCAGCCGCTGCGCGAAGAGGATCGTCGCGCCATTCTGGATCTGGCGAGCAAGGCACTGGGGCGGAAGGACACGGGCTATGACGCAAACATTTGAAGCGTTGTCTCGTCAGGATGAGACCCTGACCAGCATCCGGGGGATTGTGCACACCATGAAGACCCTGTCGGCCATCAATGCGGTGCCCTATGAACACGCCGCGCGGGCGATTGAGGCCTACCATGAAACTATTCTGCAAGGCCTTCAGGCGATGTTAAGTCTTACGGGACCCTTTTCGGGGCCAGTGGTGCAGCCATCCGGGGTGGTGTGTGTGGTGTTCGGGTCTGATCACGGGCTCTGTGGCAACTACAATGAGACGCTGGCGTCGGCCGTTATGACCATGCCGGGTGCCACGACGCAGGCGGCGCCTGACTTTCGTGTCCTGTGTGTGGGGGCACAGCTACGCAGCGCGCTGATTGGGCGAGGGCTGAGACCAGAGTATGTGTTTCTGCCGCCGGCCTCTGCGGATGGCATTGGTCGGCTGGCAACGGACATCGTCACGCGCCTGGATGCGATCGGGCAGAGTGATGCCACTCATCGGATGGCCGTCACAATGGTTTTTACGGAGCGTTCCGAACACGGCTCGCAGACTCCGGTTGTTCGTCCACTGTTGCCATTGGCGCCAGAATTGATGGCGGAACTTGCCGAACGTCCCTGGGACTCCCGATCGTTGCCCGCTTACTCAATGACGTTAGACACGTTGTTTGCAGCGCTTCTTCAAAACCATATTTTTGCCAGTGTTTTTCGCGCTTCAGCCGAAGCCATGGTGACAGAGAACGCGGCACGACTGGTATTGATGCAGCAGGCTGAACAGTCTGTTGATGACCGCCTGGAAGAGGTCGAGGGACAAATGAAGGCGGTTCGCCAGGACGAGATCACGGCGGAACTGCTGGATATCATTGTTGGCTTTGAGGCGCTTGGCAAAACACAGCGACACGGGTAGCGGCAACGCGAGGTGAATGTTGACTACCCTTAATGGGGGCGCGCGATTAAAGGCGGAGCCAGTGACGGGGCCATTACGTTGGCCGTGTTATCAGCGCCCGGCGACGGCGTTGACAAGCTCAGGCATGCCCGTTTCGGTGCTGACGGTGGAGTTGGGGACCATCGCATCAACGACAGCGGTACTCCCAGGTCAGAGCCGACGGTCGTATTGGCGTTGAGCGCAGAGGGCGGGCCGGCCTGGCACCGGGACCACAGAATGTGCGACGCCTTCGTTGCCTGCTATCATTCCCGATTTGCTCGTTAAGCGGGAGTCCTGCGTATGTCGGTGTTGGTAGAGGCCTTGATTCCAGTCTTTGGATTGATTGTGTTGGGCTATCTGATGCGGCGCTGGAATTTCCCGGGCGAGGGATTCTGGTTGCAGGCCGAGCGACTGACCTACTACGTGCTTTTCCCGGCGATGCTGTTGTTCAAGCTGGGCAGTGCCGAATTGGCGCCCTCCGCCTATGCCGACATCCTGCTGCTGGTGGTTTGCATGGTGGTGGCCATGACCTCGCTCATGGTCGCCGCCCAGCTTCTATGGCGATGGCCGGGGCCCATGTATTCATCGGTGTTTCAGGGCGCCATCCGCTTCAACTCCTACGTCGCGTTGGCCGCATCCGGCCTGTTGCTGGGAGACCAGGGTATTTCGCTGATGGCGATTGCGGTGGCGGTGATGGTGCCCATACTCAATGTGGTCTGCATCGTCATGTTTTCGCTGGTGGCCGGGCAGGGCAAGGTGCAGTTCCGACCTATGTTCAGGGCAGTGGCCACCAATCCGTTGATCATCGGCTCTTTGGCCGGCGTGACCTGGAGTTTTTTTCGCATCGGGTTTCATCCGGTTCTGGCCGGGATGCTGTCGCCCTTGAGTGATCTGGCGTTACCGCTGGGCTTGATGACGGTGGGCGCCGGGCTTCAGTTAAAAGCCTTGCGGGGCGCCTCGGTGCCATTTTTGGTGTCCACTTCTGCCAAACTGGTGGGCTTTCCACTGATGACTTACGGACTGGCTTTGTTGCTCGGCATGGAGGGGTTGATGGTTCAGGTGGCGATTTTGCTGGCGGCCCTGCCGACGGCGTCGTCGTCTTACATCCTGGCCCGACAACTGGGTGGCGATGCCGCCTTGATGGCGGGCATCATCAGTGGCCAGACTTTACTGGCCACCATCAGTATTCCCCTTATCCTGGGCGTGCTCTGGTAGACAGCGGATAACGGCGTCCGCCATTTGTTGCTGCAGCACCAGGTAGCCGGAGGGCTCCGCTGCAATCGAAGCTGCGAGAGGGTCCCACACGCTCAGTTTGACGTCCACGCCCTCGGCTATGGCCTGCCACCACCGTTGGTTGAACTGAGGCTCGGTTAGCAGGCAGGGGCGCTCAGCGGCTCTGAGCAGGGTTTGCACTGCGGCTATGTGCCTTGCGCCGGGCGTTCGTTCCGGGCTTGGTGTTAATACGCCCGCGATGGATAAACCATAGTGTTCGGCAAAACGACCAAACGCATCGTGATAGGTAAACAATGATAGGCCCCTGGCAGCCAATAACTGGCGCCTTATGGCCTGTTCGGTGGCGGCTAACTGGGCGCGGAAGTTGGCGAGGTTCGTGTCCAATTGATCCTGATCCATGCCCGGCAGGTCGGCCAGCCGGTCGTGAATGGTGGTGGCCATGATCAGGGCCAGCTCCGGGTCCAGCCAGACGTGAGGGTCCTCGCCCTGAACGTGTTGGTGGCCGGCGGGCGCAGGCGCCTCTTGCGGGTCGTTACGATCGTCGACATGCCCGCGCTCCTCGTGAGCGTGAGCTGGAGGAGAGTGGTCTGATGGCGCGTGGTCTGACGGTGAGTGGTCTGATAGTGCGTCGGGTGCAAGCGCGTAGGTACGTTGTGCCAGGTCACTGCCGCCAAGGATACGAGTCAGAAACGTTTCCATGTCCGGTCCAACCCAGAACACCAGGTCCGCCTTGGCCAACGCTTGCCGTTCGGAGGGGCGCATTTGATAGGTATGGGGGCTGCCACCCGCGGGCACCAGCGTTGTAACGGTCACCGATGTTGGGGCCACCGCCCTTACCAGCAGTTCAAGCGGTTTGATGGACGTCACAATGCTGACCGGCTCGGCAGGACTGGCCGTTGCAAAACAGGTCAGGGCGGAGACAAGGCTGACGAACAGGCCGCGTCGGTGAATCATGAGAGGTGTTGTCCGTGGTTTAATCATGGAATGTTATAATATTACATTAACGGCACGAGGTGAAGGGATTCGACGCCACTCATGCGTAATCGTTTGTGTGTCGGTATAATGCGGAACTTTCATTCAGAGGCAGCTGTTTACCGGCGCCAGTCAAACAGGATTCACCATGACCGTACGCACCCGCATTGCCCCATCTCCCACCGGCGACCCCCACGTCGGCACGGCCTATGTGGCACTGTTCAACCTGTGCTTTGCACGCCAGCACGGTGGCCAGTTTATTCTGCGCATTGAAGACACCGATCAGACGCGCAGCACGGACGAGTCGGAACAGGACATCCTGAGGGCGTTGCGCTGGTTGGGGCTGGAGTGGGATGAGGGGCCGGACGTTGGTGGCCCCCACGGGCCGTATCGGCAGTCCGAACGCAAGGATTCCTATCGTCAGTACGCGCTCGACCTGGTTGAGAAAGGACACGCCTTCTACTGCTTCCGCACGCCTGAGGAGCTTGACGTCATTCGTGAAACGCGCAAGGCCGAGGGTTTGAATCCAGGCATCAAAGGCGATCTGGAGTTGCCGGACGACGAGATCCAGCGCCGACTGGCGGCGGGCGAGCCCCATGTGATCAGGATGAAAGTGCCGGAAGAGGGGGTTTGCCGCATTGACGACATGCTGCGCGGGGTGATTGAAATCGACTGGGCGCAGGTGGATTGCCAGATCCTGCTGAAATCCGATGGCATGCCAACTTACCACCTGGCCAACGTGGTGGACGACCACCTCATGGACATCACTCATGTGCTGCGAGGTGAGGAGTGGATCAATTCGGCGCCCAAGCACCAGTTGCTGTACGAGTATTTCGGTTGGCCGATGCCGGTGCTGTGCCATTTGCCGTTGCTGCGCAACCCCGATAAGAGCAAATTGTCGAAGCGCAAAAATCCGACCAGCATCAATTTCTATGAGCGTATGGGGTTTTTGCCGGAGGGGGTCATCAACTACCTCGGGCGTATGGGCTGGTCGATGCCGGATGAGCGAGAAAAATTTACCCTCGATGAGATGATCCAGCATTTCGATATTCAGCGAGTCTCGCTGGGTGGGCCAATTTTCGATGTCGAGAAGCTGCGCTGGCTGAATGGGCTCTGGCTCCGGGAGGACCTGTCCGACGAGCAGTTTATGGCTCGTATGCGGGACTGGTGGTTCCGGCCCGAGGCGCTGAGCCAATTAGTGCCACACGTAAAAGGCCGGGCCGATGTTTTCAGCGACGTGGTGCCGATGGCGGCGTTTATGTTTTCGGGGATGCTGGACCTGACCCCGCAGGACTTTGCCCACAATAAGCTCGAAGAGTCCGAGGTCAAACGTGTCCTTCAGTTTGCGCTCTGGCGTCTCGAGGCCCAGCGGCATTGGACCAAGGACGCGATTTTTGCCGATGTGAAGGCGCTGGCGAAAGCGCTGGAGCTGAAGATGGGGGACTTCATGTTTCCGATCTTTGTGGCAATTGCCGGCACGCCCAACTCCTGGTCGGTGATGGACTCCATGGCCATGCTGGGCCCGGATATGACCCGCGCCCGGTTGCGGCATGCGCTACAGTTGATGGGTGGCTTCTCGAAGAAGGAATCCAAACGGGTCGAGAAAGAGTTTGCCGCACTGAGCGTCGATTGAGTAAGTTTTAACCAATTCCCCAGGCGATTAAAAAAATGGATCGCCAGGGGTTGACGAGGGGGGGATGGATCACTAACATACGCCTCCGTTGATGGGGCCATAGCTCAGCTGGGAGAGCGCAACGCTGGCAGCGTTGAGGTCGACGGTTCGATCCCGTCTGGCTCCACCAATTTAACTTAGTGTCCCCTTCGTCTAGTGGCCTAGGACACCGCCCTTTCACGGCGGTAACAGGGGTTCGAACCCCCTAGGGGACGCCACTATTCTGGAGCGCCGATTGCCATCGGCAATCCATAAAAAAACCGCCTTATGGCGGTTTTTTTATGTCTGGAGTATAGGCGCGCCCATGCGGCGTGTCAGCGCCGGCCTGGCGCCCCCGCATGTTGACCGTCCCGGCAAATTGGCAGTCCTAGCATAGTGAGAGCGCGCCCTTCCCAACACCTTCGTAGGCTTTCACCTGAATCTCATCGTCAGGGCATTCATGTTTGCATTGCTCAGCAATGTGGGCAGCGATCAGCTCGACGGTGGTGTCGGTGTCCATAAAATAGACGCGGCTTTCTGGCATTGTGAGGCTGAACTCCCCCTGGTTGGCTTCGTAATCGAAGGTGACGTAACGGATGCCCGCATTGTCGACGAAGCGATCAGTGACATCCTCCTCAGAGCCCACATAGATGTCTTCCCAGCGCTTGGCCCAGCGATGTTCCAGGCTCACATCCCGATGACCGTTGCGGCGTATCTGGATAGGTGAACGGTGGCCGTGGGCAATGCGCTGACAGTTACCAAGATGCTTTTTCAGGCCATGCACGTAGTGGTAGTAAGCGCCATCGATCTCCTCTTCCCGTAGGCCAATGTGGATATTCTGCACATTGTCCGGTAGTACCGATTTCAACTCCTGCTCCAGCATGCGTGCAACAACCGATGGCACCACGGTTTCACCCTGAACAAACACAACCGCTTCCTGGGGTGAGTGGTGCCTGATCCGGGTATTATCCTTTAACGTCCAGGTCACATGACTCGGATTGTCTTCATCACGATGCAGCCCGGTATAATGCTCAGGGATAACCAGACGATGGTCGACACGCTCGTCGATAATACGTTTGATCGTGCGCTTGACCGAACTGAAGTCGAACACCATGCCTTGTTCGTCGAGTTCTCCGGTCAGGACAACGTCGGCAATCCAACTTTCGCCTACCAATCCCCGGGATGGGTCCAGATAGGCAAAATCAATAACGGTAAGGTTGTCGACAAAAAGGTGATTCATCTAGGGAGCCTGGTTACCACTGCGCTTGAATGACCTGTAAATTCTAACAAAAATCCACTTGGCTGAGTGAGAAATTCCAGTGCCTTTGACGATTGACTCAAAACCGGCGCAATCCGGCCCTCCCGTTCTGGTATTGGCTGCTGGATCATCCTCCCGGATGGGACGCTCGAAGGCGATGCTGGGGTGGGGGAGTGGCAGCCTTCTGGATCACGCCATCGACCAGGCTCGGGTGTTAAGCACGTCGGTGTGGGTGGTGTCCGGATGTTACTACCCGGTCAGTCGTTACCGGGTCACCCGACGGCCCTCACGCTGGGTTTACAATCCCGATTGGCACCTGGGCATGGCGTCATCTTTGCGCGCCGGTTTGGGCGCGTTACCGGCCAGCTGTCCGGGTGTCTTTGTTGTATTGGTGGATCAGCCCCTGGTGAGTACCGAATCGCTGGTGCAGCTCAGAAAGTCCGCCGAGCATCAGCGCCACCAGGCCATTGCCGCCGATCATCAGGGCCGGCCGGGAGCCCCCGCTTATTTGCCTCGTCGTCTTTGGCCGGCAATCGGAACCCTTGAGGGCGATCGGGGGGCCGGGCAGATTTTGCGGCAGGTCGGTGCCCAAACCCTTATCATGCCGGGCGCAGAAACCGATGCCGACACCCCCGCGGACTGGCGGCATCTGCAGCAGGTGTTATCCGAACAAACCCGATAACCAGGCGATACCGAGGGTAAACACCCCAAGGCTGACCGCAAGCCCGACGGTGTAGATCCGCGACGTTGCCGCCCGTTGCTGGGTGACGAAGAGGTCAATCGTGCGTTGGGCGATGTCTTCTGCGGTTTCGCGCGAAATCTCATGGGCCTGCTGAATCGCTTCCGACTGCAGCGTTTGCCAGAATTCGGTATCGATAGTCTGAACACTGGTGATGTGGTCTTTCAGTTCGGCCATGTGGTCGCTGGTAAAACCGCCGCTGCGGGACAAATCCTTTTTCAGTTCGGCCAACTCGCGGGCGAGGTTCAGGCTGACTTCTGCGGCCACATCGTCTTTCAGACCCCGTGTCTGGTTATCGATGGAGCCCTGCACGGTTTCCAATCGTTCCTCGAGCACGCGCAGCTGTTTTTTCTCCGCCTCGTCGAGGACACGCTTCAAATGGTCAAATTGCTCGTCAAACAAACTGCTTAACAATTCGTGCAAACGGTTATTGATATGGGTCTTGACCGCCGAGCGCGCGATTTGCTCAATCAGCTCGCTGGTCAATGGCACCGTTTGAGCCTTCTGCAGGACGCCACCGTGAAGTTGGCTGATGTCAGCGGTGAGTGGCAGCTCCAGGGAGGCGTTGTCAGGCAACTGAACGCTGTCTTCCTCGTCCTCCGCTGAGTCAACAAAGTCAGCCGGTGCTGGAGGCTCCGGTAAGGCATTGTCATCCACGTCACTGGCAAGCTGGTCGAGCATTGAATTCAGCCCATCATTGTGAGGCGGCTTGGTCAGAATGTTATAAACCCCGAAGTTTCTGGCTTCCTCCATGAAGGATGACGACTTCTTGGACGTACACATGATGATCGGGATGCCAGCGGTGTTCGGGTTGCCCTTGATGGCCTTGGTGGCCTCGACACCATTCATGCCTGGCATCAAATGATCCATAAAGATCACGTCGGGGCGGTCATGGTTGTCGAGGAAATCCAGGGCTTCTTCGGCAGACCCGGCCATGTTGACCTTCATCTCGCGGTTTTCGAGCAGTTTGCTCAACGCGAAACGCGCCACTTTGGAGTCGTCCACCAGAAGTGCGTTTTTAATTGCCATCATACAACCTCAACCTGTTACACCATTATTCACGTTTAAGCGCAGGTTCATCCGGTCATCCATGCCAGAGGTCGGTGTACCTGCGATCCAGGGCGGGTGACAGTGAATCACCAGCCTTCCAGGGGTGGGCACTGGGTGGCCCGATAACTGTTGTCTCGATAACACACGCCGGGCTCGCTGGTCCGGGCATTGAAGATTTCCCCTTGCGGCGTGGTGAGCACCACCTGGCCGTAGGGCTCGCCGTGGCGAAACGTTGCCTGGATGGAGCTGCCATTGGGGTTGAGCAGCAACCCTTTGCCATGGAACTTCCCTTCGAGGTATTCGCCCTGATATTTTTTGCCGCTGACAAGCACTTCACTGCCACTGCCGTGGAACTCGCCATTGGAAAACTCGCCCTCATAGGAGCGACCATCCGGGTAGGTGAGCGAGCCCTCTCCGTGGAAGCGGTCATTCCGAAATCCACCGACAAAAAGCATGCCGTCCGATGAGGTCAGTGAACCGTGACCGTTGAGACGGTTGTCCGCCCACAGACCGGTCCGAATATCGCCGTTGGCCCGCGTGAGTGTTCCCTGGCCATTGAATTGATCGTTCTTGAACTGCCCGGTGTAGGTTGAGCCGTCGGCACCTCTGAATGTACCTTCGCCTTCACGGGCGCCATGCTGCCAGTCGCCGTCATAACGCCCGCCCTCGGGATACCAGACCGTGCCCTTGCCATTAAATTCGCCATTCACAAAGCCGCCTTCGTAGCGCAGCCCGTCCGAGCCCTCGTACGTGCCATCGCCTGTTCGTACGCCGCCAATCCAGTCTCCTGCGCGGTATTCCACGCGGGTGTAGGCCTCCAGTCGGCCAATCAGGGTCAGATCGTCACCGGCGTCGATATTGATGGTTTGACGCCACGGCTTAAAGCCCTGTTTGGAGATCTCAACGTCGTAGCTGCCGGGTTGGAGCTTGAGGTCCAGGCGAGTTGGGCCACGGGTTTCGCCATTAATCAGTACACGATCATCCACGACGTTGGAGCGCAGGGTTAAGTTGCCGGTAGTCGGCGATGCTGGGGTGGGCGCAGGTTCGGGCTCCGGTCTGGAGAATGCCGGCTCTGCCATGGCAATCTGGAAATGGCCCGGCTCCCTGGCGTCTGGCGACACAGTTTCGGCGGGCGGGGCGGCGTCGCCTCTGGACCCAAGCGTTGGGGGGCTGGTCTTGCCATTAGCGCTTGTCTTCGGCAACTCATCCGCCAGGTCGCTGGTCTTGAAAGGCCCCGGTTCCGGGGCCGGTGGCTCGGATTCCGGACGATTGGCGGGCAGGGTTACAACGACATCGCTGGGGGCCAATAATTCGGAGGCAGCGGCAAGGTGCTGGGCGTCAACAGGCTCGCGCACGGACGCAAAACCGGCGGTTACAAGCAGCATGATAGCCAATGCGTTGATAAACAGTAGCGGTCTGAAATCGACCATGAGAACCCTCTCAACCGTGCGTTCCTACAAAGTAACCCCGAGCTTTCGGAGCGGGCGACCGCGCCTGAGCGAATCTCCATCGCGTCCCGGTTCAGGGTTTACGCCCGGTAATCTTAGCGGTTTGCAGGCGGGTTATGTAACAGAAAGTGACCCAAGTTAACCAGATTGCAGGTCATATCACACTTTGTCCGGAAGTTGGTCATGGTTGCTTTGCTCCCAGGCCCGCATGTGAACGTCCGCTTCGTATTGGTAGGGTGACTTGAATGGCGTCAGGACAAAATCGAACACAAGAAAGAAAAAGCCGACCGACAGCCAGGCGGTCAGGAGCGTACTGATGGTGTTGGCCTGTACCTCCGGGTTGGCACCGACAAATCCCTGCAACGCCGGAAGCACTTCATTGATCAGAACGACCGGATTAAAACTGGACATCACCAGCGGCACCCAGAAGGCAATGAATACCGGGAAAAAACCGAACGACCACAAGGCGCGGCGAAGGGTATAAATAGCCAATGCTTGCACGAACTTCTTGCGCAACTCAGGGACCTTGCGCACGCCCGCCAAGTAGTTCTGGCGTTCACTCCAATAGGCTGAAATGGCCCGTTGGCGTTCGGCTTCCGGTATGGGCTGGCTGTATGGCGCAGGCGATTGCGCAGACGTTATCATGGTCGACGGATCGTAGTCCGGGGTCGCAGGGTCGCCTTCAGAAAGGTCACGGGTCATTGTAGTCGGCTTCTCCTGTTATGGAGTATGTTCTTCGGTGCATTCTCGCCTCAATCGCGAAGGCGGGTTACCTGCATGATAATCGATACAACGTGTTAACCTACAGGTCTTAACTTGAGAAAGCAGGGTAATTTAATGACAGCAGGCAGCGAAAACGGGGTTCATCCAGCGTTTGAAAAATTACGCAGCCACCGTATTGCAACGCTCAACCTCACGGTTGAAGAGTATCGTCATCGCAAAACGGGTGCTCAGCATCTGCATATGGCGGCAGATAACGATGAGAATGTGTTTTTTGTGGCACTCCGTACGTTTCCAATGGACTCCACCGGCATTGCTCACGTGTTGGAGCACACCGCTCTGTGCGGGAGCGAAAAATTCCCGGTCCGTGACCCATTTTTCATGATGATCCGGCGCTCGCTGAACACGTTTATGAACGCCTTTACCAGCAGTGACTGGACCGCGTACCCCTTTGCCAGCAAGAATCGGAAGGATTTTGACAATCTGCTGTCGGTGTACCTGGATTCCGTGTTCTTTTCATCGCTTGACCCGCTGGATTTTGCCCAAGAGGGTCATCGGCTGGAGTTTGAAACCCCGGACGACCCGGAGACACCGCTGGTTTACCGGGGCGTTGTTTACAACGAAATGAAAGGAGCCATGAGCTCCGCCACTTCGCAGCTGTGGCAGAATCTTTCAAGTCACTTGTTTCCCACCACGACCTATCACTACAACAGCGGTGGTGAGCCCGATCACATTGTCGATTTGGCCTACGATGATCTCGTGCGGTTCTACCGGCACCATTATCATCCGAGCAATGCGACCTTTGCCACTTACGGCAATATCCCCGCCTTTGAGCACCATGAGAAGTTTGAGGCGCTGGCGTTGGCCCGGTTTGACCGTCAGGACATTGAACTGCCGGTGCGGGATGAGAAACGCATGTATGCGCCGGTGCGCGTCGAGCAGGGCTATGCGGTCAACGAAGGCGAAGCCACCGAGGATAAAACTCATATCGTCATGGGCTGGTTGCTGGGCCACAGCTTTGACCTGCAGAAAAATCTTGAAGGTCAGCTATTGGCCAGTGTGCTGTTGGAAAACAGTGCGTCACCGCTGATGCGCGCCCTGGAGACAACCGATATCGGCCACTCGCCGTCACCGTTGTGCGGTCTTGAAGATTCCAATCGGGAGATGACGTTCGTCTGCGGTATTGAAGGCAGTGAGCCCGACAAACAGGGCGATCTGGAATCGTTGATCGAGACCACGTTGCAATCGGTGGTGGATGAAGGCGTCAGTCACGAGCGTCTGGAAGCCATTTTACACCAGCTTGAACTGCATCAGCGTGAAATTGCCGGCGATCATACCCCCTACGGCTTACAGCTGATTATGAGCGCGATCTCGCCGATGATTCACGGTGGTGATCCGGTGGCGCTGCTCGACCTGGAGCCAGTGCTGGTGGAGATGCGTGAAAAAATCCAGAACCCAGATTATATCCCCAGCCTTATTCGCCAGAATCTGATCGACAACCCCCACCGGGTCACACTGACGCTGAGACCGGACGACAAGCTTGATCAACGGCGTCAGGACGCGATCCGGGAAGCCCTGGCGGGACAAAAAGCCGCGCTTTCGGACGACGAAGTTGTTCAGATTGTGCAGCGGGCGCAGGCACTGGAGGATCGTCAGCACCGTAAGGACGACGATTCCATCCTTCCAAAGGTCGATTTAAGCGACGTGCCGCTAAGCCTGCCGGAACCCGAGGCACGTTACGCGGGCGATATTTCCACAACTTTGTACGCCCAAGGCACTAATGGCCTGGTGTACGAGCAGGTTGTGCTGCCGTTACCGGCGATGAGCGACGATGAGTTGCTGCTATTGCCGCTGTACACCACCTGTTTGACCGAGGTCGGCTGTGGCGAGTTGGATTACCTGCAAATGCAGGATCGGATGACCGCCGAGTCAGGCGGCATCGGCGCGTTCACGTCGGCGCGAGGTCGCGTTGACGATGTTCAGAATCTGTCAGGCTATCTGGTGGTGACGGGGAAGGCGCTGGCGCGTAATCGCGATGCGCTGACGCAATTGCTGAAAGATGTCTGCACGGATGCCCGGTTTGATGAGCATGACCGGATCCGCGAGCTGGTGGCGCAGATCCGGTCACGTCGTGAGCAGTCGGTGACCGGCAGTGGCCATGGCCTGGCCATGGGCGCGGCATCCCAGGGCTTGAGCCCTGGTGCGCGGCTGGCTTATCGGTTGGGCGGTCTTGAGGCCATTCGTGAAATTAAGGCGCTTGACGATTCGCTGGACGATCCCGCCGCGCTGGCGGCCTTGTGCTCGCGCCTGGCGGCATTGCACCAGCGCATGGGGCAGCAAGCCCGGCAGTTTCTGGCCATTGCGGAAGATGAGCACCTCGAACCTATGGCTGAGGGCATTCGTGCCTGTTGGCCGGACGCGGCATCGGTTCAGGGTGAAGACTGGAATGTGGACCCGGTTAATTACCAGACCCGCCAGGCCTGGCTGGCCTCGACCCAAGTCAATTTCTGCGCCAAAGCCTACGCCACCGTGGCCATTGATCACCCGGATGCGGCCGCACTGACGGTACTGGGCGGTTTTCTGCGTAATGGTTACCTGCACCGGGCAATTCGGGAAAAAGGTGGCGCCTATGGTGGTGGCGCTGGCCAGGACAGTGTAAACGGCACCTTCCGATTTTTCTCCTATCGCGATCCGAGGCTGGAAGAGACGCTGGCGGATTTCGATGCCGCCCTGGAGTGGCTGCAAACAACCGAGCATGATCCACAGGAACTGGAAGAGTCGATTTTGGGCGTTATTGGCCAGCTTGATAAGCCGCGATCCCCGGCCGGAGAAGCACGGCATGCGTTTCAAAACCGATTGTTTGGTCGCACGCCGGAGCAGCAGGCGCGCTTCCGGGAGAGGATCCTGGCAGTAACGGAGGCTGATCTGAAGCGGGTGGCTAACCTCTGGCTGGCGCCGGAGAAAGCCAGCACCGCGGTGGTGACCAATCCAGGCCAACGAGCGGTAGTGGAAGCCCTCGGGTTGAGTGTCGAAGAGCTTTAACGTTGTCGGCCGGGGCCATGGGCTCCGGCCGTTCAACGGTTGAACCTGACTACGCTCAGCGGTTACGTTTGAGTCCCGTGCTGACCATGATGCGGGTAGAGATCTCCTCAACCGAGTACGCCGTCGTATTCATATACGGGATTCGCTCGCGGCGGTACATCAGTTCAATTTCCTCAACTTCATGCATGCATTGTTTCAGCGAGGAATAGCGCGAGTTCGGTCGCCTTTCGTTGCGAATGGTGGCGAGTCGCTCAGGCTCAATGGTGAGTCCGAATATTTTTTCCTTGTAAGGGCGCAAGGCATCCGGCAGTTGTTGATCCTGAAGATCTTCTTCCGTGATCGGGTAGTTGGCGGCCTTCACACCGTATTGCAACGCCAGGTACAGGCAGGTCGGGGTTTTGCCGCTGCGGGAGGCACCGACCAATATAAGATCGGCCTCACTGTAGTGGCGAATGCGAGCTCCGTCGTCGTTATCCAGAGCAAAATTAACCGCATTGATACGTCGCTCATAGTTGCTTTCATTGCTGATCGCATGGGAGCGCCCAACGGTGTAGGACGACGACGCATTGAGTTCCGTTTCCAGCGGGTGCAGGAACGTGCCGAAGATATCCACCATGAAGCCATTGGCACGACTGATCACTTCACGGATATCATTGTTGACAATGGTATCGAACACCAACGGCTTGGCACCGTCGTTGTTGGCCGCTGTGTCAATACGGGCAACCAGGTCCTCCGCTTTATCCAGATCGTCAATGTATGGCACCGTGATGCGCTCAAAGTCGATTTTTTCAAACTGGGCCAACAAACTGTTGCCGAGGCCCTCAGCCGTCAGGCCAGTGCCGTCGGAAATAAAAAACGCGGTTCGTTTCATGGTCGGCTTGATGACTCCGTTTGAGCGTAATTTATCCGGCATTCAAAGGCCTGGGGGCAGGCCCGTGTTGGTCCGGTTGGCTAGGTAATCTTCGCAGGTTACAGTATGATACGGGGCAAGTTCGAGAGCCTTAGGATCATTTTTAATCAATTGCTCTTTGCTTCACTGACTCAAGGGAGACGCGCTTTGGAAGATTACATTATCTGGTTTGAGAACCTGGGCATGTCGGATGTTGACCGGGTTGGGGGCAAGAACGCCTCACTCGGTGAAATGATCAGTAATCTTGCCAATGCAGGAGTAACGGTGCCTGGTGGTTTTGCGACCACGGCGTATGCTTACCGTGAATTTCTCGCCAAAGATGGGCTCAAAGAGCGTATCGATACCGCATTGGATGCGCTGGACATCAATGATGTGAACGAGTTGGCCCGCGTGGGTGCTCAAATCCGTCAGTGGGTGGTGGATACCCCATTCCCTGCGGCCTTGGAAAAAACGTTGGAAGAAGCCTACGACGCGTTGCGGCAGGGCAATGACAAGATGGCGGTTGCGGTGCGCTCATCGGCGACGGCCGAAGATCTGCCGGATGCCTCTTTTGCCGGCCAGCAGGAAACGTTTCTGAACATTGTTGGGCTCGATCAGGTTAAAACCGCAGTTAAGGAAGTGTTTGCCTCATTGTTCAATGATCGAGCGATTTCATACCGCGTGCATCATGAGTTTGATCATAAACTGGTGGCGCTGTCCGCGGGCATTCAAAAAATGGTTCGCAGCGAAACGGCCTCCAGTGGGGTTATGTTCACACTCGATACCGAATCCGGCTTTCGCGATGTGGTATTCATTACCTCGTCTTACGGGTTGGGTGAGACCGTTGTTCAGGGTGCGGTGAATCCGGATGAATTCTACGTCCACAAGCCGACACTGGAAGCCGGACGCCCCGCGGTATTGCGCCGCAACCTGGGCAGTAAAGCGATTAAAATGGTCTATTCCGGCAGTCAGGAAACCGGCCGTTCGGTGGATACGGTTAAAGTCGATCAGGACGAACGTGGCCGGTTCTCAATCACCGACGCGGAGGTATCTGAGCTTTCCAAGCAGGCAATGATCATCGAGAACCATTATCAGCGGCCTATGGATATCGAGTGGGCCAAAGACGGCGATGATGATCGCATTTACATCGTTCAGGCCCGGCCGGAGACCGTCAAGAGTCGCACCTCCGCCAATGTGATGGAGCGTTACCTGCTCAAGGAGCAGGGCAAAGTCATCATCGAGGGCCGCAGCATCGGACACAAGATCGGCAGTGGTCCGGTGAAGGTGATTACCAGTATCAACGAGATGGATCGCGTGCAGGCTGGCGATGTGCTGGTGACGGACATGACCGATCCTGACTGGGAGCCTGTCATGAAGCGGGCCTCCGCCATTGTGACCGACCGCGGCGGGCGCACCTGTCATGCCGCCATCATCGCGCGCGAGCTGGGCATTCCAGCCGTTGTTGGTTGCGGTGACGCTACCGATGTACTGACCGATGGTCAGCAGGTCACCGTGTCATGTGCCGAAGGCGATACCGGTTTGATTTACGAGGGCAGCCTGGATTTTGAACTGCGCGAAAACACCGTTGAATCAATGCCGGCCATTCCGTTCAAGATCATGATGAACGTCGGTAACCCCGACCGCGCGTTTGATTTTCAATCGTTGCCGAATGAGGGCGTGGGTCTGGCCCGGCTTGAATTCATCATCAATCGTATGATCGGCGTGCATCCGAAAGCATTGCTGAACTTTGACGGTTTGCCACGGGATATCCGGCAAACGGTGGAGAAACGTATCTCAGGTTACAGCTCACCAGTGGATTTCTACGTCGATAAACTGGTGGAAGGCATTTCCACACTGGCCGCTGCATTCACGCCCAAAAAAGTCATTGTGCGGTTGTCCGACTTTAAATCGAATGAGTACGCCAACCTGATCGGTGGCACCCTGTATGAGCCGGACGAAGAGAACCCCATGCTCGGTTTTCGGGGCGCCTCCCGCTACATTTCAGAAACCTTCCGTGACTGTTTTGAGCTTGAGTGCCGCGCATTGAAAAAAGTCCGTGACGAGATGGGCTTTGAAAACGTCGAGATTATGGTGCCCTTCGTCCGTACGGTGGGTGAGGCTCGCCAAGTGGTTAATCTGCTGGCTGAGAATGGTCTCAAGCGAGGTGAAAATGGCCTACGCCTGATTATGATGTGTGAGCTGCCCGCCAACGCCATCCTGGCCGACGAATTCCTGGAGTCGTTCGATGGTTTTTCCATCGGGTCCAACGATCTTACCCAGCTGACCCTTGGCCTGGACCGAGACTCCGGCATCGTTGCCCATCTGTTTGATGAGCGCAACGAAGCCGTGAAAGCGCTACTCTCGAATGCCATTCAAGCCTGCAAAAAAGCCAACAAGTACATTGGCATATGTGGGCAGGGGCCATCGGACCACCCCGATCTTGCCAAGTGGCTGATGGACCAGGGCATTGACAGCATGTCCCTCAACCCCGACTCCGTGCTGGATACCTGGTTCTTTTTAGCGGACGAGCCGGTTGACATCTGAATAGGTCCAATCAGGCTGGTGGTCTCCTGCACCGAAGGGCGACGTAAATCAGGCCAGCTTGAGACGCGTGTAATCAAAGACTCAGAGAACAGGAGAACGAAGGTGGCTATCGTAACCCCCGATTTGTGTGATGATTATCCGGATGTGTTGGTGGTGGAGCCAGGGTTCCGCAATTATGGCGGTATTGAGGCCTTTGGCGGCAAGATTGTGACGGTGAAGTGCTTTGAGGACAACTCCGTAGTCAAGAGGCAGGTCGGCTTGCCAGGAGAGGGGCGCGTCATGGTGGTTGACGGCGGAGGCTCCAAACGGGCGGCTTTGCTGGGGGACATGTTGGCCGAGCAGGCCGCCGACAATGGCTGGGCCGGTCTTATTATCTATGGCTGCATCCGCGATGTCGATGTGATCGGCAAGACGGCTTTGGGCGTTCAGGCTCTGGGTACGCACCCCCGTAAAACGGATAAGCGGGACATTGGGGACCTGGACGTACCAGTCACTTTTGGTGGTGTCACATTCCACCCGGGGCACTATGTATACGCTGATAACAACGGCATTGTGGTATCTGACAAGCCTTTGGCAGTCCAGTAGTACAATCAGCCGTTCCGCCTCATCGCTGGCTCGATCAATCACCAACGTGCATCGGATGCAAAACAGTAATGGGCCCCAGCGCCATTCGTCGTTGGGCCCAATTGAATAGGCCGTTTGTCAGCGGCCTATTTTTTTACTTCGGTGATGGTGGTGCCAAGAAGGTAACCATCATCCACAGGCTCGCAGCGTAACACCTTAACGGTAGTCTCGAAGGGCGGAAAGTTATCGCTGGATGAAGGCAGCAAGGTGCCTAACTCGGTGTCTTCGCCCACTGGCTGGCTGACCCATATTTGCATGCCGGTTCCGCTAAGATCCCGGCAAACACCCTTGAAATGCTGTCCACTGCTATCAGTGATCTGGATTTCAGAATTCACTTGCATCCGGTGAAAATCACGCTTTTCAGAGTAATCCCTCATGGTCATCGGCATCGCGTCCACCTCTGTGGTTTTGGTTTGTATTGTTATAGGGCGTCCATGTGATTCCGTCAAAGATTGATCTGTCATAAAAAAAAGGAAAAACCAAATATTTAGTGGTTTTTCCTTTAATCAGGCACCATATGTGGTGTTTTGTCAGGCGGTGCTCTACGCGTTAAGCCCAGTTATCGTTCTTCCTGGTAGGCTTCATCCAGGGCACTACGACGGCCAGAAATACCCCCAGCAACACCAGCCCGGCACTCAGTAGCATAAAGTCCCGTTCGCTGTTCGACTCTAGTCGCTCCCGCTCAGCGGTTAGCACCTCGACATCATTGCGGAGTTTTTGGTTGGCTTCTTGCAGTTCGCGGTTGCGACGATCGAGGGTAAGGGCGTTTGCCGAAATCGTTTTTACTTTTTCCAGCTCCCTGGCCAAGGTTTCAGAGCGGCTTTCCAGTGTTTGCTCGGAAGAGGCAAGCTGGTCTCGCTCGGACTGCAAGCCCTGGAGTTGCTCGCGGACCTCGGATAGCTGGCTTTTTGTGCGCTCCAGTTCTTTACTGGTGGCGACCAAACGATCGCGGGCGATTGGCTGGTCACTCAGAAAGCGCGAGACGATCCAGCCTTCGATGCCATCTCTGGTGCGGACCCGGCTATAACCGGACTCGCTTCGCTCCAGAAGCTCCACGGGCGTGCCGCTGCGCAAGCCATTGTGCAGTATTCGGTATTGTGTACCCTCGCCGCTGCGAATCGGGGCAAATAGAGTGTCATCGATATAGGCGGTCTCCGCATAAACCGGAAGCGCGGCGGAGGCAGTCAGTATTAGCAAAGCAATCAGACGAAATGATGTCACAAAATACGATCCTTGCGTGTTTCATTCAAAGGCGCAATTTTGGCACAGTTGCTGTCCCAATCAAGCGGGACTGTATTACAAAAAACTCATAAAAAGAGTGTTGTTATGGCAACACCGGTTTAAAAGGTTTGACGGCAACCCTTTCGTACACGCCTGCAGCGACGTACGGGTCAGCGTCTGCCCAGCTCCGGGCGGCTTCTAATGAATCAAATTCTGCGATGACCAGGCTGCCAGTGAAGCCCGCATCACCTGGGTCTGGGGTGTCAATTGCCGGCTGAGGGCCGGCGACCAGCAATCGGCCTTCCGATTTGAGGGCCTGAAGGCGTTCAAGGTGAGCCGGACGAGCGGATTGTCGTAACGACAAACTATTTGCAACGTCTTCGCTGACGATGGAATAGTACATTCGAATCTCCAGTAGTAAGTGGTCGGTACAGGGGTTGGCCAAGCTGATACACTTGGGACCGAAACTTTTGCACGGTCAGCGTTATCGAACCAAAAGCGCTGTCCCTAACGTGGACTCTAAGTGACTATACCTCAACCCAAACAAGCCTGCATTGACCTCCACTGCCACAGTCGAGCCTCAGACGGTGCGCTGTCGCCCCGAGACTTGGTGCTGCGTGCTCAAGAACGTGGTGTGACGCACCTGGCGTTGACCGATCATGACACCATCGGGGGGCTGGCCGAAGCTTGTGCGGCCGCAGCGGAAGTGGGCATTCATCTGATTACCGGAATTGAATTGTCTTGTGTGTGGAAGTCGCAGACCATCCATATCGTCGGGCTCGATTTTGATGCCGGCAGTCCTGATCTGGTCGCGGCGCTGGCACATCAACATGACAACCGCTGGCGTCGGGCGCGAACCATCGCCGAGCGGCTGGACCGCCTTAAGGTTCCGGGGCTGCTCGACAGCGCCACCAGGTTCGCCGATGGCGACGTGCCTGGACGCCCTCATTTTGCCCGCGCCTTGCAAGAAGCGGGGGTTGTCAAAGATTTCAATCAGGCTTTTAAGCGTTATTTAGGGGCTGGTAAGCCAGGGGATGTAAAGGCATTTTGGCCAGAGCTGGAAACGGTGCTTGGCTGGATTCATCAGGCCGGTGGTGTCGCCGTTATTGCCCACCCGAGGAAGTACAAAATGACGGCGACGCGGCTACGTGCGCTGATTGCAGATTTCGGACGTTGTGGTGGTCGTGGCATTGAGGTGTCAACGTCGGGTCAGTCGAGTGGCGATTTGGGGTTCGTTGCGGAGCTGTGTCGGAAGGAAGGTCTGCTGGCATCTCAGGGCAGTGACTTTCACTTTCCGGGTGCCCACTGGAGCGAATTGGGTTCAGTGCCAGCGTTACCAGCCGGGCTAGACCCGGTCTGGCATCATTTTAAATCACCTATTGATCACGCCGGTGCGTGAAACAGCAGGTAGAGATCGGTGAGTGATTCCGGAATGGCGTCAGCCATTTGCTGAGTGAGCTTCTCGCTGTCGCGAACCCGTTTAAAGTCTTCATCTTCAAACAGTCCTGACAGGGTAAGCATCGGTACCAGCAGATCCGCTGTTTCTGCCTCATCCGCCTCCAGCCACGCTTCTTCATTTTCCAGGAAGGTGTCAACAAACCCGGCGCACCAGTTTTCAAGTGCGTTCATAGGGTCGCCGTCTTCCGGTTCTGGCAACTCCAGTGACTGCCCCATATCCAGCATATTGGCCATAGCGTCGGCTAAGCGCTGAACGAGATCTGAAAACACGGCTGGCACGCCATCGGCGGGCAGGGTTTCCAGACCGGTTGCCAGCAGAAATACGTTCTCAGTCGATAGCGCAGCGGGTCCAACCACATTTGCGCAGACCACGCCGTGCAAACCGAAAAAGTCCAGCGCGTCTTCGCCCCAGGGTTCGGCAAACAGGATGTCTTCGAGCGACTCGATTTCCGCATTGGATAACATTATTGGGCTCCTGGCGATCAGCCTTGGCACTTTAAAAACGGAGGGGCAGGTGGTGCCCCTCCGTAAGGGATAACTCAGCTATCTGAACGTTCGCCGTCCTGACGTAGTTTGCTATCCGCATTTTCAGCTGCTGCACCATCGGATTTCGGTGCTTGCTCGGACGCCTTGGCTTCGGCGGCAGCTTTCTCTGCTGCCAGTTGGCGTTTGCGCACTTCCCGTGGGTCATTATAGGCACGCCCCGGCGTCGTTTGCATGGCCAACTTTGAGTTGGCGCTCTCCGACACCTCAGGTTTGGCAGTTGATTGAGCCTCGGAGGGCTCTGCAGGTGCTGGCTTCTGCTGAACCGGCTTAGGCGCGGGCTTGGCTTCCGGTGAAGTCTCTCCGGTGGCGGCCTGCGCTGGCTTGGACTCGGCCTGGGCTTCAGGTTGGGTCGCGGGGGCTTGAACGCTCTCGTTAGACGGTGCGTCGGCCGCAGATTCCGGCTCCGCTAAAGGCTTGGCTTTTGCCTTCGCGGCAGGCTTATCGGATTTCTCGCCTTCGACTTTGCTAGATCCGGCCTTTGGCCGACCTGGACCGCGCGGTCTGCGTGGCGCCGGCTTTGCCGCTTCGCTCTGTCCATCGTTGACGGCCTTTGGGGCTTCCGCCGTTGGCGTTTGTGGCTCGGTACCACCTCCGGTATTGGCCTGGTCTCCCGACGTCGCAATGGCGTCTGTCGCCGGAGCTGCCGCCGCCTCGGTCGGGCTCGCCTTGGTGCTGGGGCGTGCTGCTTGAGGCTTGGGGCTCTCTGGTTGTGACTCAGTGCCGGCTGCCGGAGACTCAGGCCTGGCCTGGTCGTTGGATGCCTTTTCACTGACCGCTTCGGCTTTTTGCGGTTCCGCTGCGGGCTTCGCTACAGGCGCTGAAGGGGTTGCTGAAGGCTCTGAGGGCTGCTCGGAAGACGCAGTGGATTTAGCGCTTTCTACCGGCGCGTGATCCGCTGTTGCCTTCGGTGCTTCAGGCGACTGCTGCCGAGTTGGCGTTTGCTCCGTTTTGCTCTTGTCCGCGCTCGCGGCGCTGGCAGATTCAGGAGTTTTTTCCTGGTTGACAGTTTCTGTACTGACTGGCTTGCGATCGGCCGGTTTGCTTGCGGGCGTTTCTACCGGCGAGCCGTCACGGTTACGCTGGCGCCGGGGACGACGACGCTTCTCGTCACCGCTGCTCGCTTCATTTCGATTTTGATCGCGATTGGCTTGTGGTTTGTTGCGGCCCTGGTCACTGCCTGCGTTCTGAGTCCGCTCTTCTTTACGGGGGCTGTCTTTGCGATCGCTATCGCTGGCTGAGCTCTGGCCACGCGTTTGATCGCGGGTCTCATCCCGATTGCTGCGTCCTCGATTGGCGCCATCGCGCCCACCGCGAGGCTTGTTACGGTTGTCATCCGCCTTGCCTTGCTGACGACGTTCGCCGCCGCGGTTATCTGTGCGCCCACCGCCTGACCGGTTATCGTCTCGTGCGACCCGTGATTTACGCCGCTCCTGCCGGTCCTGCGTGCGGCGTTCATTCTGCGCTGGACGAGCGGAGCGTGCAGGACGTGCGGGCTTATTCGGCTCTTCTTCCTCACTGCCAAAAAAGGCGGAGATTTTCCGAGACAGCTTGGAGAACAAACCTTCTTCCTGACTGTCGGAACTGGCCGCCGGTGCAGTGGCTTGAGGTGCTGCTGGGGCGGCGGCTGGCCGAAGGGCCTTGACGGCGGCTTCCTCGCGCACAACCTCTTTACCTGCTGGCGCTTCTGCGGCCTCTTCTTCGCGAACGGTGTACTCTTGCGCGAGCTGATAGCTGGATGTGCGCTCGGCACCCGACTCATCGTCTCGCATCCGCAATATTTCAAAATGCGGTGTGTCCATGTGTGGCGCGGGCACAACCACAATCTCGACTTCCTGGCGCGCTTCTATGTCGGCGATCTGCTTGCGCTTTTCGTTGAGCAGGAAGGTGGCCACGGAAATAGGCACAACGGCGCGCACCTCGCCGGTTTTATCTTTCGACGACTCTTCGTAGATCAGGCGCATGATGCTCAATGCCAACGATTCGATGCCGCGGATTGTGCCTTGGCCATTACAGCGCGGACACACTTCGCTGCGGGTTTCACCCAGTGAGGGGCGAAGACGCTGACGGGACATCTCCAGAAGTCCAAAGCGCGAGATCTTGCCAACCTGCACGCGGGCTCGATCGATTTCGAGCGCTTCGCGGACTTTCTGTTCGACTTCGCGCTGGTGGCGGGCCGGGGTCATGTCGATAAAATCGATGACGATCAGACCGCCCATGTCTCGCAGACGAAGCTGACGAGCAATTTCTTCCGCCGCTTCCAGGTTGGTCTGGAGCGCTGTCTCTTCAATGTCGTGGCCCTTGGTGGCGCGCGAGGAGTTGATGTCAATAGACACCAGTGCCTCGGTCGGATCGATCACGATGGAGCCGCCGGAAGGCAGTTTCACTTCGCGCTGGAAGGCGGTTTCGATCTGTCCTTCAATCTGGTATCGGCTGAACAGCGGAATCTCATCTTGATACAGCTTGATTTTGTTCTCGAACGAGGGCATGACGGCACGAACGAAGTTCAGGACGTCTTCGTGCACGATGGAGGAGTCGATCAGAACTTCACCAATGTCCTGGCGAAGGTAGTCTCTCACGGCACGAATGATGACGTTGCTTTCCTGATGGATCAGGAAAGGTGCCTTGCGCTCTCCGGCAGCCTGGCTGATGGCTTCCCAGAACTGAACCAGATAATCGAGGTCCCACTGCAGTTCTTCGGTGGTACGCCCAATGCCCGCCGTACGAACAATGATGCCCATGGATTTCGGCACCTGGACGCCGCTCATGGCTTCTTTAAGCTGTGCCCGCTCTTCGCCTTCAATACGGCGGGATATGCCGCCGGCACGCGCATTGTTGGGCATCAACACCAAGTAGCGTCCTGCAAGCGAAATAAAGGTGGTCAGTGCAGCGCCTTTGTTGCCGCGCTCTTCTTTGTCCACCTGGATAATGACTTCCTGGCCTTCGGAAACCACTTCCTTGATGTTGATCTTGCCTTCAATCTGACCGGGGGATTTTTTGAAATACTCTTTGGAGATTTCTTTAAGCGGTAGAAAGCCATGGCGGTCAGCACCGAAATCGACAAATGCGGCCTCAAGGCTGGGCTCAACCCGGGTTATTCGGCCTTTGTAGATGTTGGATTTTTTCTGTTCGCGGGAGCTTGATTCAATATCAAGGTCGAAAAGACGTTGACCGTCTACCAGAGCGACGCGCAACTCTTCAGGGTGAGTTGCATTAATAAGCATTCTTTTCATGGAAATGGGTGTTTCCTGTCGTTAAATGAAGACAGAAAACCTGACCAGGTGCATCCGCGAAGCATAACTTGCGTGCCACCGGATATGTTTCAGCCGGCGGCCAGACGAATCAGAAAGGAGCGTTAAAACAACCCGCTTGTCCGAAAATACCGAAGACCGTCCTGCTGCCGCATGGCAGAGAAGGGTCGTTGGGAGTCATTGTCTGTTTGCGCATGTTGTCCGATTTCAAATTCACGCAGGTGCCTGGGTCTCATGTCGTATTCGTATGCTGGACGGCCCGGCCCTGCGTGTTGATAGTGATTCTTCGTGATGTCGCCCGCCGGTTTTCCGTACGGTTTTTTTAAAACATTGCCTCCGGACTCCTTGCCATACCTGATTTCGGATGGGCCGGGTTCGTCCGGGGGCGTTGAAACTGCCTTCGCCCGTACTTATTGGGGCACTGGCGTTCAAACTCTTTAATAGTGTCGGTATACTTCATCCGCTCCGGCGGTTGGCAGTCTGGCCAGGCCGTAGACAAACGGAGAAGCTCGCTGGAATATAGCAGTATTCGTCGGGCTCATCAATCCCGCGTGCCTCAAGGCTGGTGCGCCTTCAATGACCGGGTGTTATGTCCAATTCCAAACGCAAGCAATTCAGTGTCAAGTCAACCGGGCGAAGGCCTGCAAGACTGGGCACTGACGGACGTCAGAGCAAGCCCGAGAACGATGGTCGGCAAGAGGCGTCTGACGAAACGTTTCGCAGCGACGTTCAGTGGGTCGTCGTGGACCCGGATATGGCGGGTCAGCGGCTCGACAATTTCTTGATGGCGCGCATGCGGGGCGTGCCTAAGAGCGTGCTTTACCGGGTGATTCGTAAAGGCGAAGTGCGTATCAACAAAGGCCGTGTCCGGCCAGACACCAAGCTCAATGCCGGTGATCGAGTCAGGATTCCGCCGATTACCCAAAAAGTGAAAGAGGTCAAACCGGCTCCCGGGTCTCGAGTGCAGGGGGTAATAGAAGCGGCGGTCGTGTTCGAAAATGAGCATATGCTGGTGGTCAACAAGCCGTCGGGCATTGCGGTGCATGGAGGTAGTGGCCTCAGCTTTGGTTTGATTGAAGTGTTACGGGCTGCGAGGCCGGAGGCTCAATTCCTCGAACTTGTGCATCGTCTCGACCGCGACACTTCCGGCCTTGTGATGATTGCCAAGAAAAGATCGGCGTTGAGGTACCTGCAGGACGAGTTGCGTCACAAGCGAATTAGAAAGCACTACCACGCATTGGTTGCAGGGGCCTGGCCGGCCAGCGTGGTCAAGGTGGACGAGCCGCTGTTGCGTTTTGAGCTCGGTAATGGCGAGCGACGCGTTCGGGTTGATGTCGAGGGCAAGGCCTCGCTGACCACTTTTCGGCTGCTCGAAACCTTCGGAGGCTACAGCCTGGTGCAGGCGTCACCGGTGACAGGGCGCACCCACCAGATCAGGGTTCACAGCGTATGCGCCGGTCATCCAATTGCGGGTGATGACAAGTATATGGATGATGTCAGTCTCAAGGCATTTAAGGGAGCGGGCGGGCAGCGGTTGATGCTGCACGCGCAGGCCCTGCAATTTAATCTGCCGGTGACGGGGGAGCCAATGAGCCTGGAGGCTCCCTATGATGAGGCATTTGCCGCTTTTTTGGCCACGCTTGCAAAACGCAAGGGCTAGGGTTCTATCCGGCTGAGGCCCGGGCTTGCCTGATGCCCCTTTTAGCGGGGTGCGAGTAAGCATTGGCGTTGCAGGCCCCGGGCATTGACCGGGCAGGGTGTCAGGTCGAGTCAGGCAAGCAGAAAGCACTCGCGACACTACATCAAAAGATATCCACACAAGGAAATACAGTAATGGCCATTAAAGTCGCCATATTTGATTGGGATGGCACGCTGGTAGATTCAGTGGAACATATTGCCAGCAGTCTTTATCAGGCTGCGACAGACCTGGGGTACCCGGCGTTAGAGTTTGGTGCGTACCGCAATATTATCGGTTTGGGCATGGTCGAAGCGCTGGAAGCGCTGTATCCGGGCATGAGCAAAGCGGAAATGACCGAACTGCGGGATCAATATGGTCGTTATTTCTTCTCCAAGGCGACGACACCTCAACACGTGTTTGCCGGTATGACGGATGTGCTGGTCGATCTGAGGGAGGCGGGATACGGTTGCGCGGTAGCGACGGGTAAAAGTCGTAAAGGCCTCGACGGTGCCTTGTCGTCCAGTGGTCTGGGTTCTCACTTCGATCTGACGCGGTGCGCCGATGAAACCCGCTCGAAACCGGATCCCACCATGCTTGCCGAAATTGTTGAACATTACGGCATTCGTCCGGATGAGGCTGTCATGATTGGTGACACCATTTACGATATGGAGATGGCGCAACGAATTGGAATGCCTGCGATTGGCGTGGAGTGGGGGGTGCATGACGAGGCGACGCTGTCGCGCTTCAGTCCGATGGCGGTTGTCAGTTCGGTACAACGTTTGCGGCGTCAATTGGGGTTGTAGGCGGGCCGCCTGCTCATTGTGAAATTCGTATAACACGACATTAACTAAATAAGGGAATTTCAATGTCTGAATGGGATTCGGATCAAAAGCCGGGGTGGGGCTCGCCCGAAACAACGCAGTCGCAACCGGAAAAGGCACCCGAGTCAGGGCGTGACTGGAAGTTGATTGAGAAGCTGGTCATGTCGCTGCAGTCTGAACAAAGAAAGAGTCGACGCTGGGGGATTTTCTTCAAGCTGTTGACCTTCATCTATCTGTTCGCACTGTTGCTGATGATTCAGTTTCCCTTTGGTAGCAGTTTCGAGGCAGCCACGGCTGAGCATACGGCGATTATCGAAATCAATGGCCCGATCGCATCGGACAAAGAGGCCAGTGCTGACAATGTGGTTGGGGCGTTGCGTGAGGCGTTCCAGAATGAGAATTCCAAGGCGGTGTTATTGCGGATTAATAGCCCCGGTGGCAGTCCAGTCCAGTCCGGGTATGTGTATGACGAGGTCAAGCGCCTCAGGTCTGAGTATCCGGATAAGAAGCTTTATGCGGTAATTGCCGATATCGGAGCCTCGGGCGCCTATTACATTGCCGCCGCCGCTGACGAAATCTACGCTGATAAAGCGAGCTTGGTGGGCTCTATCGGCGTTGTGGCGGGAGGTTTTGGGTTTACCGGTGTGATGGACAAGCTTGGAGTTGAACGAAGGCTCTACACAGCGGGCGAAAATAAAGCGTTTCTGGATCCGTTCTCACCTGAGAGACAGGATGAGGTTGCCTTCTGGAATGAAGTGCTGGAGACCACCCACGCGCAATTTATCGAGCAGGTAAAGCGAGGCCGTGGGGATCGTCTGGCGGATGACGAGCGTTTGTTCTCAGGGCTTATCTGGACCGGCGAGCAAGCGCTGGACCTGGGGTTGATTGATGGCTTGGGCAGTTCCAGTTACGTAGCCAGAGAGATAGTAGGATTCAAGGACCTGGTGGATTACAGCCGTCAGGCATCCCCGTTTAAGGAGTTGATAGATCGTTTCGGTGTGGCCGTCGGCTCGGGTGTTTTCGGTCAGTTGGTGGAGTCGCGCCTGGAATTACGATAAGCCACTGTCAGTGTATCCAGGCCCCAGGCCCGGAACATGGCGTTCAGGGCAATCAGCGGCAGTCCTATCAGGCTATTGGGATCGCGCCCTTCGAGGGATTCGAACAGCGTGATGCCCAGGCCTTCCATCTTAAAGCTCCCTGCACAATCATAGGGTTGTTCGATTCTCAGATAATGCTCAATCTCTGCGTCGCTTAATGTCCGGAATTGCACCTGGAACAACTCGCATGTGCTTTGCAGTTTGCCCATGCCAGAGTCGAAAAGTGCGAGCCCAGTATAAAAGGTCACAGTATTGCCGCTGCAGAGTCGAAGTTGTGCTGCGCCGGCGTCATGGTCGCCTGGTTTGGTGAGTATGATTTGGTTGGGCGTGGCAGCGACTTGGTCCGAGCCAATGATCCAGTGGTCCGGGAACTGAGCGCTCAATGCCCGGGCTTTCTCTTCCGCCAGCCGGGTAACAAGGGGGCGGGGATGTTCACCCGGGTAGGCGCGCTCATCAATATTCGGGCTGGCGCAATGAAAAGGAAGCCCGAGTCGCGCCAGGAGAGTTTTGCGATACTGGGATGAACTGGCAAGGACGATGGGTTTTTGAGGCATGCGTTGGCTCCCTTTGACTGGGTTCTAGGGTAAAGCCTCACACATGAGGCGTCTAAGATTTTCTGTGCATGCCCCTGGAAGTGGGTATAAACCCCTAAATCGTGCTTCAATAGCGGTAAATCATGATGAAGTCTTTGACACCAGTCGGTCGGACCCCTAAAATTGCGCGCCTATGTCAAACACCGAGTTGCCCAAGTCCGTTGATCCCTACCGGCTCGCGGAACAGAAAAGCGTTCTTGAAGGCTTTGTGCCTTTGAGGGCTTTGTCGCGTTTTGCTGATTGCATCGTTGCCGGTGGCAGCTCTGAAGCGGAACCGGTTTGTGACGTAACACTGACCTTTAGTCAGGATGCTGAGCGTAGGCGCATTGTGGCTGGTCAGTTGTCAGCGGATGTCGTGCTGGAGTGCCAGCGCTGCATGAAGCCGATGAATGCCACCTTGACGTCGCAGTTCAAGCTGGGTTTCGTTACCAGTGACGCACAGGCTCAACAGCTGCCAAAAGAGTTAGAGCCTTACATGGCGGAGGATTTCAGTGCCGATTTGTGGGTGCTGGTAGAAGACGAGTTGTTGCTCGTTTTGCCGCCTTTTCCGAAGCACGGGCGTGATGAGTGTTCTGCTTCGGAAGCGCTGGAAGAATTAGAGCCGGACGCTGATGAGGTCGAGGGTGGAGAGCGGGACAACCCGTTCAATGTCCTTGCGGATTTGAAGACAAAAAAGCATTAATTCCGGGAGTGACCGGCGTGGATTAACCCAAACGTCGGAGCTCAGATTTTACGAACGTTAGTATTAAAGGTCAGGAGCTAACACCATGGCTGTACAGAAGAACCGTAAGACACGCTCAAAGCGTGGTATGCGTCGTTCACACGACGCGCTGGGCACCGCGACGTTGTCTACCGATTCAACAACCGGCGAAATTCATCGTCGTCACCATGTGTCGCCAGACGGTTTTTACCGTGGCAAGCAGGTCGTTGAAACGAGCGGCGAGTAAGTCCCGTTATCAACTCTCTTGCTAAGTCGGTCGGTTAGACGGTGGGTTCAGTCACCATAGCGGTAGACGCAATGAGCGGGGATTTAGGCCCTGCCGTTGCAGTCTCGGCATCTCTGGTCGCAGTGCGTGAAAATGAAGCCTTGAGTTTGATTCTGGTGGGTAACCGGACCGAACTCGAGGCTTTGTTGCATTCAGGGCACCCGCGTATCGATATCATGGAAGCGACCGATGTGGTGCGGATGAATGAGCGCCCGTCTCATGCGCTCAGGCATAAGCAAAATTCTTCCATGGCCGTGGCCTTGCGACTCGTGCGCGACGGCCAGGCTCAGGGCTGTGTCAGTGCCGGCAATACTGGCGCACTCATGGTTTTCGGGCGCTCTATCCTGCGTATGTATCCCGGTATAGAGCGTCCGGCGATCACCAAGCTGATCCCATCGCTGCGAGGTCGTTGCCATGTTCTCGATCTCGGCGCTAACGTGGATGCGAGTGCGGAAAACCTTTACCAGTTTGCCTTGATGGGGTCATTGATGGCCTCTGCGGTTAACAATTTGCAGGAGCCTCGGGTGGCGCTCCTGAATGTCGGTGAGGAAGAGATCAAGGGCAACGAGCAGGTTCGGCTTGCCTCTCACATGTTGGCCCAGTGCGACACTCTGAATTACATCGGTTATGTGGAAGGTAGCGATCTGTTCCGGGATGTGGCGGACGTTGTAGTGTGTGATGGCTTCGTTGGAAACATCGCCCTGAAAACCGGAGAAGGCGTTGCCGGATTGCTCATCGAATTATTGGAAAAGACCTTTGCTCGCAGTTTGTATGGTCGGATTGTAGGCTGGCTGGCCCGCCCGATTCTCGGCCGTGTCCTGAAATTGATGGACCCCTCTCGCCACAATGGCGCCAGCTTGCTTGGACTTCAGGGCGTAGTGATCAAGAGCCACGGCAACGCCAATGAGCGGGCGATGTTATCCGCTATCCGGCAGGCGGTGCTGGAAGTCGAGCTCGAAGTACCCCGGCGTATCAATGAACGTCTGGACGATCTCCTGCTTTAAGAGGCACACCAATGCCTGTTCCTCGGCAATAATCGGGTCCGTGTCGTGGTGGGTTTTGGTTTTACCTTGTACTATTGGCTAATCTCCGGGAACGGACAATCACGGTAAGATCGCCTTTATGAAATCAGCATTTATTTTTCCAGGTCAAGGGTCGCAATCGATCGGTATGCTGAGTGCAGCCGCCGAGCATTGGCCCATCATCGAGCGTACTTTCGCTGAGGCTTCCCAGGTGCTGGGCTACGATCTCTGGCACCTCTGCCAGAATGGCCCCGCCGAAGAGTTGAATCAAACCGCCGTTACCCAACCCGCGTTGTTGACCGCCAGCGTAGCTTTGTGGCGACAGTGGTTTGTTTCGGGTGGCAAACAGCCTGAATTCGTCGCCGGGCACAGCCTTGGCGAATACAGTGCCCTGGTGGCGGCAGAGAGCTTGAACTTCTTTGATGCGGTTAAACTGGTCCGCTTACGGGGCGAGCTAATGCAAACAGCAGTGCCCGCCGGTGAAGGTCGAATGGCAGCCATTCTCGGCCTGGAAGACCAGGACGTCGTGGCGGCGTGCGCGGAAGCGGCCGGAAACGAGGTGGTCTCGGCCGTCAACTTCAATGCGCCGGGACAAGTGGTGATAGCGGGTTCCGCCGCGGCGGTTGAGCGTGCAATTGATGCTTGTAAAGCTCGTGGGGCTCGCAAGGCGATGCCTCTGCCTGTTAGTGTGCCGTCCCACTGTGCTTTGATGAAAGGCGCGGCAGCGGAGTTGGCGATTGCGTTGGAAGACGTTAGCTTTAATGATGCTGTCATACCTGTTGTACAAAATGTGTCGGCCACTGTTGAGCAGAGCCGCGAGGTGTTGAAGTCCAATTTGGTGAAGCAACTATACTCACCAGTGCTATGGACTGATTCCATCAGACAGTTGATTGGCCAGGGGGCAAGCAATGCCATTGAGTGTGGCTCTGGCAAGGTATTGGCTGGCCTGGTCAAGCGGATAGATCGCGGGTTTCCGGTCTACAATATTGAAACGCCAGATGCTTTGGCGGAAGCGCTCGAGGCAACTGAACAGTCGTAAGCGCTCAAAACACAGAGTGATGGATAACCAAAAAGGATGCATGTGATGTCTCTTGAGGGCAAAACCGCACTTGTAACCGGCGCCACGCGCGGCATCGGTAAAGCGATTGCCAGAGCCCTGTCTGAACAGGGTGTCCAGGTGGTGGGCACGGCCACCAGTGCAGACGGTGCCGAATCAATCAGCGCTGAGCTCAAAGCGCATGGCCTGAACGGCTTTGGCATTGTCATGGACGTTGCTGACCCTGAAAGTATCGAAAAAGGTTTGAAGCAGGTTGTAGAGAAAGCGGGGGCTCCGCAGATTTTGGTAAACAATGCGGGCATTACCCGTGATAACCTGCTCATGCGTATGAAAGATGATGATTGGTCGTCGGTTATTGATACCAACCTGGCCAGTGTGTTCAGAACCAGCAAAGCCGTGCTGCGAGGCATGGCAAAGGCTCGTTGGGGACGGATTATCAATATCAGCTCGGTGGTCGCCGGTATGGGCAATCCGGGGCAAGTGAATTATTGCGCCGCCAAAGCGGGCGTCGAGGGTCTGACCCGCAGCCTCGCCAAGGAAATGGGCAATCGGGGCATCACCGTAAATTGTGTGGCTCCGGGCTTTATTGACACGGATATGACACGGAAACTGGACGATAGCCAGCGTGAGGCTATGATGGAAGTCATACCAGCTGGTCGTCTGGGCGAGCCGGTAGAGGTGGCTGCAGTCGTAGCATTTCTTGCTTCCGAGGTGGCTGGCTACGTGAACGGCGAAACCATTCACGTTAACGGTGGCATGTATATGGGCTGAAGGGTTTTGAAAGCCCTTTTAGCACAAGACCTTAGATACACACCCCTGCTTGTTTGCAAGCAGGGTTTAAACTAAACTGGCAATCTAAAATTGCTTGGTTGACATAAAAGTGAGGAAATTATGAGTACAGTTGAAGAGCGCGTAAAGAAGATCGTTTGTGAACAACTGGGCGTTAAAGAGTCCGAAGTTCAAAACTCCTCTTCTTTTGTAGAGGACCTTGGCGCTGACTCACTGGACACCGTTGAGCTGGTGATGGCACTCGAAGAAGAATTTGAAACTGAGATTCCCGACGAGGAAGCGGAAAAGCTCGCCAGTGTTCAGGACGCGATCGACTACATCGTCTCGCACACCTGATACTCTGCACGATCTATACGCCAAGCATGAGCCGTCCTGAATCATTCTGATAGGACGGCTTTTTTATTGGCGTTGAATTCGGGTTTCATCAGAAATATCAGACTTGAGGGCTTGACTGTTTGAGTGCGCAAAGGCACTTGGACAGTGGGCTTAGGTGAAGAGCATTATGGCTGAACGACGTGTTGTTATCACGGGTCTGGGCATGCTTTCCCCGCTAGGGAACGACGTGGCATCCTCATGGCAAGGTATCAAAGAAGGGCGAAGCGGCATCGGCCCAATCGAGCGCTTTGATGCAGAGGGCTATAACACCAGGATCGGTGGCGCTATTCGGGACCTGGACTTCGAGTCTTATCTGACCGCTAAAGACGCCCGAAAAATGGACGCGTTTTTGCAGTACGGACTTATCGCAGCGCAACAGGCCGTAGAGCACAGCGGGCTGGAGCAGTGCGACAATCTGGATAAGGAGCGAGTGGGCGTTGCTATAGGCTCTGGGATTGGTGGTCTGGAGTTTATTGAGAAGAACGTGCTGGCACTGAATGAAAGTGGACCGCGGAAAGTCTCTCCGTTTTTTGTGCCCGCAACCGTCATTAACATGATTGCAGGCAATGTGGCGATAAGGTTCGGTTATCAGGGGCCGAACATTGCCATTACGACGGCCTGTACTACGGGTACCCATAATATTGGTTACGCCGCCAGAACCATTAAGTATGGCGATGCCGATGTGATGTTGGCTGGTGGCGCCGAAATGGCGACGACCAAGACCGGCATCGCAGCCTTTGCGGCGGCCAGAGCCTTGTCAACCCGTAATGACGATCCCGAGCGTGCCAGCCGGCCTTGGGACAAGGGGCGAGACGGGTTTGTGCTCAGTGATGGCGCCGGCGTCATGGTGCTTGAAGAGCTGGAACACGCGGTGAAACGCGGGGCCACCATTTACGGTGAGGTGGTTGGTTTTGGTATGAGTGACGATGCACACCATATAACCGCACCACCATCGTCCGGCGAAGGCGCTCAGCGTGCTATGAAAAACGCCATCCGGGATGCCGGATTGTCACTCACTGACATTGATTACATCAATGCGCACGGTACTTCCACCCAAGTCGGTGACCTTGCGGAAGTCGCCGCGGTCAAGCAGGTGTTTGGTGATCATGCCCACAAGCTTGCCATGAGCAGTACCAAGTCCATGACCGGACACCTGCTGGGAGCCGCCGGCGCCGTAGAGGCAATATTTTCGGTGCTGGCTCTGCACGAGGGTGTGTTGCCGCCGACCATTAACCTGGAAGAGCCGGACGAGGGCTGTGATCTGGATTTTGTATCGGACGGCGCGCGTAAGTCGGACGTCCGTATAACACTGTCCAATTCCTTTGGCTTTGGTGGTACCAACGGCACGCTTATTTTCAAGCGTTATGAGGGCTGAACGGTGCCGTGATGGATGTCATCTGGTCTGACGGTGGTGGCATTCCCGCGAGTGATCGTGGCCTGGCGTATGGCGATGGTCTGTTCGAGACCATTCGCGTACGCAACAACCAGCCCACCCTGAGGCGTCGTCACGTGCAACGCTTCCTGGATGACGCGCGAAGACTCGGGATCCCGTTGATCGAGGCGGACCTCGATCGCGCGATAGACGTCGCAATGCGCCGGTATGCCGCCAATGCCGACTGGGTGCTCAAGCTTATATTGACCCGGGGCAGCGGTGGTCGAGGCTACAAGCCGCCGGCCACGCCACGGCCACGGTTGATCCTGAGTGCACATGCACTGCCTTCGATGCCACCCGCAAAGGGTGTATCGGCCTGCCTTTCAAACTTACAGGTGTTGGTTCAGCCGCAATTTTCAGGCATTAAATCGCTATCCAGGTTGGATCAGGTGTTGGCCAGCCAAGCCATTCCGACCCGATGTTACGAGTCAATCATGACGGATTCGAGGGGGCGCCTGATTGAGGGCACCCGCACCAACATCATGATGTTGTATGACGATCAGTGGCTGGTTCCACCGCAACACAGCGTGGCGGTCGCTGGCGTGATGCAAGCCCGGCTTGGTCATTGGCTGCGAAGTCAGGGCAACAGGATAGCGGAACGCCCCATCGCGCCATCCATGCTGACACGGCCCGAATGCCAGGGCTTGCTGCTCATGAACAGCGTGATCGGCGTTGTGCCTGTTCGTCGTTTAGGTTGTGTTAAGTTGCCTGTTGATGCCCGCCTTGCGACAATCACCGGCCAAAGTCTCTTAATGGAATAGTGCTGTTGATAAAATCCCTTCTGATTACCCTGGTATGTGCGCTTGTCCTCACCGTAACCGGCACGGGCCTGTGGGCCTGGCAAGGGCTGCAGAGTCTTCATGCGCCTGTTAGCCTGGACGAGCCTGTGTTGTTTGAAGTGCCGTCCGGAAGCGCGTTTGGTCATGTCGCGGATGCGATGACGGCGAACGGACTGGTTCAGGACAGCTTTTGGCTGAAACTGCACGCTCGCGTCTACCCCGAACACGCACGGATTAAAGCCGGTGAGTATGAGTTTGTCAGCGGTATGAGCGCCAATGACATGCTTCAGAACATGGTCGATGGCCGTATTAAAACCTGGAGTGTGCAGTTCATCGAGGGTTGGCGTTTCAGTGATGTTCGTGAAGTCCTGGCGGGTAATGATCGCCTGAAGGTGACCACAGGCGACTGGAGTGACGAGCAAGTCATGGCCGCGCTGGGAGCAGAGAATGAACACCCGGAAGGCCGGTTTTTCCCCGACACCTACCTTTACAGCAGCAAGGATAGCGATCTGGATGTGCTGCGTCGCGCCTTTGAAAAGATGAACCTTGTGCTGGCGGAAGAATGGGAGAATCGTGCTGAAGGGTTACCTTATGAATCTGCCTACGAGGCGCTCATTATGGCGTCCATCGTAGAGCGTGAGACCGGTGTTGCCCATGAGCGTGACGAGGTTGCCGGAGTCTTCGTTCGGCGCCTGCAGCGAGGCATGCGCTTGCAGACCGACCCGACCGTTATTTATGGCATGGGTAATCAGTATCAGGGGCGCATTGGCCGCAAGGACCTCCAAACCATGACGCCTTACAATACCTATCGGATTTCCGGGTTACCACCGACCCCAATTGCCCTGCCTGGTCGCGAAGCGATTCATGCAACGTTAAACCCGGGTGAGGGCGACGCGCTTTACTTTGTCGCCAAGGGTGATGGCACCCATCAGTTCTCGCGGTCGCTGAAGGAGCACCAAAAGGCTGTGCGGGCCTACCAGCTCAAACGTCGGTCTGATTACCGCTCGTCACCGCCGCCAACGCCTGACCAGGAAGAGCAGGAATGACTCAGCGCGGCCAGTTCATCACGTTTGAGGGCACCGAGGGCGTCGGCAAATCGACACAACTGAACACGGCTGCAGCCACCTTACGGGCCAGCGGCATTGACGTGGTCATTACCCGAGAGCCAGGCGGCACCCCTATGGCGGAAGCCATACGGGAATTGTTACTGGCCCCGCGGGATGAGCCGGTACACGAGACCACGGAGCTGCTGCTGATGTTTGCGGCCCGGGCCCAGCACCTGCACACGCTGATACTGCCAAGCCTGGCTGCCGGTCAATGGGTGCTGTGTGATCGCTTCACCGATGCCACCTTCGCGTACCAAGGTGGCGGTCGCGGTGTTGCCAATGACCGCATCGCCATGCTGGAGACGTTGGTGCAGGGCAACGTACGTCCAGATCACACCATTTTACTGGACGCACCGGTTGATGTGGGCATGTCCCGAGCCAAACATCGCGGCGAACTGGACCGGTTCGAGCAGGAAACCGTCGCGTTTTTCGAGCGTATCCGGGCGACCTATCTACAGCGTTCACAGGCGTTTCCAAGCCAATATCAGATTGTGGATGCAAGCCAGCCTCTGGCAGCGGTAACCGCCGAGGTCACCGCCCTGCTGCTAAAGTTCGTGGTGGACAACCCGTCAAAGCCTGATTGAAACGGGCGGCCACCGTGCAAGTACTGGCATAGTCTGCTTTAATGATAAGACGTTGTCAGCCAGAGCGTTTTCCCAATCAATTATGTTGAACGCGCGTCTTATCAAGCTCCCAGAGTCTGCATGCCAGCACCGACACGAGCATCATCAGCTTGTTATCGGGGTCGGGGGCGAGTCTGAAGTTTGTGTTGACGGCATTGGCTCGCGGGTCGACAGCTGGACGGCTTGCCTGGTGCCAACCGACGCCCGCCACGACTATCGCGGCAATGAGCGCAACCATGTGCTCGTTGTCGATTTGGATCCCTATTTCCCGGCCCTGAACAACCCGGCGCACAGTGACTATGAGCGCCTGGCGCCACTGTTTGAGCGGCCCCGTAACATGGGAATGGATAACCGGCTTCAAGGCCTGGTTCAGCTGTGCGCAGGAGAGTTCAGTCGTGCGCCTGACAACGACACCATGCACCGCCACCTGGCCACCGGCATCCTGCATTGCATGTCGGAACGGTTGGCAACCTCAGATAACCCACGACATTCCCGAAAGACCGTCTGCCCGGATACGATTCGACGTTTCGTAATGGAAAACCTGCACAAGAAAATAACCGTGCGGGACCTGGCGAGCGTGGCGTGCCTGAGTGTCAGTCGGTTTCATGAAACCTTCCGAGCAATTACTGGCATTACACCCCATCAATATCTCCTTCAGACTCGACTTGAACAAGCTGTTCAGCTTCTCACTGGCACGGCCTTGACGGTATCGGAAATCAGTTTCCGGACAGGCTTTTCAAGCCAGGGTGCATTGACCAATGCACTGCACAAACACCGAGGCATTACCCCCTCTGTCCTGCGCTCAACTGAGACAAAAACACTGGATTTTGGTTAGAAAAGCGAATAATCGGACGATTTTGTAAAAAAACCGTAGGTTTTTGTAAGTCATTAACTTTCTGCCACACTAAATTAAGGTATCAGCTGAACGTTGTCAGAGCGCGCCAGGGAATAAGTGCGTTTTTACTGACTCTCATAATTAAATTTTGACGTTGAGACGCATACTATGTTCAAGGCGAGTAAAGTTCTTGAGCCTGCATTTCAGGAGCAACCGCGCTCTTTTTTCTGGCAGGGCATTACCAGTAACTATTCGGTCGACGAAACCGAGTACCTGAAAGAATTGATCCCGCTCGCCCAAAGCGACGCAGCTGAGTACCGCGCTGTCACCGAAATCGCCACCAAGCTGATAAAAAAGGTCCGTGAGCAGGACGACTCAGTTCATATGATCGACGCCTTATTGCAGGAATACAGCCTGGATACCCAGGAAGGCATTTTGCTTATGTGTCTGGCGGAGGCATTGATGCGAATCCCCGACAAGCACACAGCAGACGCGCTTATCGAGGACAAGATGTCGGTGGCCGACTGGAAAAAACACGTCGGTCGGAGTGAGTCCACTCTGGTAAACGCCTCGACCTGGGGCTTGTTGCTGACCGGGCGCGTGGTCAAAATGGACAAGCGTCTAGACGGCTCGCCGACCAATGTCTGGAAGCGGCTGGTCAAACGAAGCGGTGAACCGGTGATTCGCAGCGCCATGTATCGCGCAATGGGTATCATGGGCAAGCAGTTCGTGTTGGGCCGCGACATCGGTGAAGCGCTCAAAAATGCCCGGGAATACCGGGACGAAGGCTATACCTATTCCTTCGACATGCTTGGCGAAGCGGCCATGACCAAAGACGACGCCGCCCGTTATCTGAAAGACTACATGGACGCCATTGACGCGGTTGGCAGCGATGCCTACCCGAAGAACAATGCCCCGGCACCTTCGATTTCCATCAAGCTATCGGCGCTGCACCCCCGGTACGAAGTGGCGCAAGAAGCACGAGTCCTGAAAGAACTCTATGAAACCGTCATCGGGCTGCTGCAGACCGCCCGGGACAAAGGCGTCGCCATCACCATCGATGCCGAGGAAATGGACCGTCTCGAGTTATCGATGCAGCTATTCGAGAAAGTCTTCAGCTCACCTGTGGTGAGAGGCTGGGGCGGCTTTGGTCTGGTTATTCAGGCGTATTCCAAGCGCGCCCTGCCGGTACTTTGCTGGCTGACCAAGCTTGCGAAAGAACAGGGTGATGAAATTCCGATTCGACTGGTTAAGGGGGCTTACTGGGACACTGAAATCAAGCTGTGCCAGCAACTTGGGCTTGAGGGGTACCCGGTGTTCACCCGTAAAGAAGCGACGGATACTTCGTACCTGGCCTGCCTGAGATTTTTGTTGAGCGACTATACCAAGGGCGCTTTGTACCCGCAGTTGGCCAGCCACAATGCCCATACAGTTGCGTCGGTGTTGGCGATGGCAAAAAACAAAGACCGCAACATTGAATTCCAACGTCTGCACGGTATGGGCGATGCGCTCTACAACACAGTGTTGGCGGAAGATAACATTCCGGTCCGGATCTACGCCCCCGTCGGTGCTCACAAAGACCTGCTGCCCTACCTGGTCCGTCGTCTGCTTGAAAATGGCGCAAATTCGTCGTTTGTTCACCGTCTGGTGGATGCGGAAACGCCTATCGCTGACCTGGTCCAGAATCCCGTACAACAGTTGCAAACCTACGATTCGCTACCCAACAACCGGATTCCATTGCCGACCCAGATTTTTGGCAACGAACGGCCAAATTCCAAGGGCATGAACCTGCACGTCGTAGACGATCTCGATCCTTTGCTCAAGACCATGGATAAGTGGCGCAGCACTGAATGGGAAGCGGGCCCGATTATTAACGGCAGCCATCGTAAACACGGTGATCGCCGCGCCGTACGCGCGCCCTACGATCAGTCGCAGTCGGTGGGGCACGCCTATTGGTCCAGTGAGCAACAGGCGAAAGAAGCTCTGGAGGTGGCCGATGGTGCTTTCCAGCGCTGGAATGAGACACCGGTGGATGCGCGTGCCAAGTGCCTGGAGCGCTACGCCGATTTGATGGAAGCCAACATCGAAGAGCTGATGGCAATCTGTTGTCGTGAAGCGGGCAAAACGCTTCAGGATGGCATTGATGAAGTTCGCGAAGCGGTGGATTTCTGCCGTTACTACGCCATTCAGGGGCGTGCCCGATTCGGCTCAGCGATTGCACTGCCGGGTCCCACCGGCGAGAGCAACGAGCTGTATCTGGAAGGCCGGGGTGTCTTCCTCTGTATCAGCCCCTGGAACTTTCCGCTGGCAATCTTCACCGGCCAGATCATGGCGGCGCTGGTGGCCGGTAATACGGTCATTGCCAAGCCGGCAGAGCAGACCAGTCTGGTGGCACATCGCGCGGTTGAGCTCATGTTGCAGGCCGGCTTTCCCGCGGATGTGATTCAGTTTTTGCCGGGTGACGGCGCCAAGCTGGGTGGGGTGTTGACCCCCGATCATCGTGTCGCCGGTATCGTCTTCACCGGATCAACGCCGGTTGCGCACATCCTCAATCGCACGTTGGCCGAGCGGAAAGGGGCCATTGTGCCACTGATCGCAGAAACCGGCGGCCAGAATGCCATGATCGTCGACAGCAGCGCGTTGCCGGAGCAGGTGGTGCGCGATGTGGTGCACTCGTCGTTTGCCAGTGCCGGTCAACGGTGCTCCGCCTTGCGGGTGCTGTACGTCCAGAAAGATGTCGCCGATCGCATGGAAACACTGCTCGCCGGTGCCATGCAGGAGCTATCGGTCGGCGATCCGGCACTTCATAGCACCGACGTTGGGCCGGTGATTGATGAAGAGGCCCAGTCCGGTCTGCAGGCACATCTGGCGGATCTTGAAAAATCCGCACGCTTTATTGCCAGAACCCGGCTACCGCCGGCCTGTCAGAGCGGATTTTTTGTTCCGCCATCCGCCTATGGGATAGACAGCATCAGCCAGTTGGCAACCGAACACTTTGGGCCAATTCTGCACATTGTGCGATATGACGCTGAAAAATTGGACAATGTGATTGATGAGATCAATAACGCGGACTATGGTTTAACGTTGGGTATTCATAGCCGCAGTGAGTCAACCGCTTCTTACATTGAGAAGCGGGTGAAGGTGGGTAATACCTACATCAACCGGAACCAGATTGGTGCCGTTGTGGGTGTTCAGCCCTTTGGTGGTCGTGGCCTATCAGGGACCGGGCCAAAAGCGGGTGGGCCGCACTATCTGTTGAGATTCGCAACAGAGAGGGCTCGGACCATTAATACAACAGCTGTTGGAGGAAATGCATCGCTGCTTTCACTTGGTATTGAGAAGGTCTAGGCACCAAGTCAAATCCAGCAGACAACGTGTATTCCCGGGCAAGGTTGGCCGGGAAAGAAAGAAACCATAAAAACACCCAAATAGCGCACGGGGAGACGTGAACAATGATAGGAAACAACGTGGGGGTAACAATAACCTTCCTGATTTATATAGCCATGATGCTAGCCCTTGGCTACATCGCCTATAAACGCACATCTAACCTTTCAGACTATATCCTGGGTGGCAGAAGCCTGGGCCCACTTCCATCCGCTTTGAGTGCCGGTGCATCGGACATGAGCGGCTGGCTGCTTCTCGGCCTTCCGGGCTATGCCTATGCCGCAGGTTATGAAGCGATCTGGATTGCGGTAGGTTTGTTGGCCGGTACCTGGCTCAACTGGCTGCTCGTGGCAAGACGTCTGCGAACATACTCGCTGGCCGCCGGAGACTCCCTGACGTTGCCGTCGTTCTTTGAAAACCGTTTTAACGACACCAGCCGAACGCTGCGTGTGGTATCGGCGTTTTTCATTTTGATGTTCTTCCTGTTCTATACCAGTTCCGGTCTGGTTGCCGGTGGCAAGCTGTTTGAGACAGTGTTCGGTCTTGAATACGAAATTGCGGTGATTATCGGTACTGTCGCGGTGGTCTCCTACACTTTCTTCGGTGGTTTCCTGGCAGTGGTCTGGACCGACGTGGTGCAGGGTCTGTTGATGTTTGCCGCGCTTTTGCTGGTGCCGATCATGGCGATCAATGCGGATGGCGGCTGGTCGGCCACGCAGATGGCGATGGAAGCCAAGAACCCTGAGTTCCTGAATGCCTTTACTGGCACTGACGGTGAAGCGTTGGGCATCCTGGCGATTCTGTCCCTGTTGGGCTGGGGTCTCGGGTATTTCGGTCAGCCACACATTCTGGCTCGTTTCCAGGCAATCCGCAGTGAAGACGATGTGCCAACCGCACGCCGCATCGCGGTAATCTGGAGCGCGTTTGGCTTGTTTGGCGCCTTGCTGGTGGGTTTTGCGGCCATTGGCTACTTCGATACCGTATTGGAAGATGGGGAAAAAGCCTTTATCCTGCTGGTCGATGCTCTGTTCCATCCGGTCATTGCCGGTATTCTGCTGGCGGCGATTCTGGCTGCCATCATGAGTACGGCTGACTCCCAGTTGCTGGTCTCGTCTTCAGCGCTGGCGGAAGATTTCTACAAGGCACTGTTCCGTCGTGATGCATCGCAAACCGAACTGGTTTGGGTGGGTCGCTTTGCGGTGGTGGGTATCGCGGTGGTTGCAACCATCCTGGCGTTCGACCCTGACAGCAAAGTGCTGACATTGGTGTCTTATGCCTGGGCAGGCTTTGGTGCGGCCTTCGGTCCGGCCCTGATTCTGTCGCTGTACTGGAAACGGATGAACAAACAGGGTGCCGTCGCCGGTATCATTGTTGGTGGTGCCACCGTGGTAATCTGGGGCAACATGTCAGGTGGTATTCTCGACCTGTATGAGATTATCCCAGGCTTTATCTTGGCGACCGCCGCCATCGTCGGTGTATCGCTGGCAACAGCCGAACCATCCAAAGAGATTCAGGACGGTTTCGATCAGGCAATGAATCCCTAACAGGGCTGAGTTGTTTAGGGTAGAGATACCCATGTAAAGAAAAGGGGCGCCCACAAGGCGCCCCTTTTTTATGGCAAACCGTGGCGGGTCGAGAGCAGGAAATAGACGCTGGCGTGGAGTTACCCTGCTGTGGCAGAGAGATATGAGCGTCGAATGCGTGGGTGGGGTCCACCAACGAAATGCGGCTATGCGCCATTTTGATAGACCAGCAGGACACCCATGATCACGGTCGCCAGACCGATCGAAACATGCAGGCTGTTGAATAACTGTGTCATGTTCCGGGCGCATCGCAGGGGAATGCTAATGGCCACGGACAGCAGTGCCATCCCGCCAATTGAGCCAAGCCCGAACAGCGCGACATAGATCAACCCGGTGGAGGGCGACGCTATCGTGGTCACGGTGAGCAGTATCAATGCCGCCGAGCCCGCCAGGCCATGCATCAAGCCAATAAACAGCGCTCGGGTGGGGAAACTCTGGGGATGGCTATGGTTGTGTTCGGTGTCGCGTGCGTGTTGGTGAGCGACGTCGTTGTCATGATTGAGCGTCGGGACGTCCTCGGCATGAGAATGCGCATGGCAATGAACCGGGCCGCCGCCGTGATGGTGCGCGTGAAAGTGAATGCGGCGGCGCATCAGACGCCGAATAACATCCAGCCCCAGCGCGATGAGCATCAGACCCACGGCCAATTCCAGGGCCTGGGCCAGCCGTTCGGGAATGACGGTATCCAGAAACAGCACTGCCGAGCAGGCCAGGAACAGCGAGAGGGTGTGCCCCAGCCCCCACATGGCGCCCTGCATGATGGCATGACGACGTGAATGACTGCGTGTGGCCAGGGTCGCTACCGCTGCCACATGGTCCGCTTCCATGGCGTGGCGCATGCCCAGCAGAAACCCCAATAGCAGCACCGCGCTCACGATGCAGTCTCAAACAGCGCCGTCAGCCGGGCGTTTAACCAGGCATACCACCGGTCCAGACCATCGCCACGGGTGGCTGAGAGCGGAATGACGTCAATGTCGGGATTTACCTTACGGGCGAACGCGATGCAGGCGTCGAGGTCAAAGTCGACGTATGGCAGCAGATCAATTTTATTGACAACCATCAGGCTCGAGGCCCGGAACATGTGTGGGTATTTTAGCGGTTTGTCGGTCCCCTCGGTCACCGAAAGGATCGCCACCTTGGCTTGTTCGCCGAGGTCAAACAGGGCGGGACAAACCAGATTACCGACATTCTCCACCATCACCAGCGAGTCTCTCGGTGGGTTCAGCGCCGTCAGCGCGCGGGCCAGCATGCTCGCGTCCAGATGGCAGCCGGTGCCGGTATTGACTTGAACCACCCGGCAGCCGGTGGCGCCGATGCGTTCGGCGTCGAACACCGTCTCCTGATCCCCTTCCACGACACTGATCGGCACCGAATTCTGCAGGTCGTGTATGGTGCGTTCCAACAGCTGGGTTTTGCCAGCTCCGGGTGAGCTCACCAGATTGAGGGCCAGAATGTTGCGACCCTCCAGCCAGCCCCGGTTGCGTTCAGCGAGACGATTGTTTTTGGCCAACACCTCCTGCTCCAAGTCGATCGTCGTGCCAGAGGTGTGAGGACGGTTGGGAGAATGATCGTGGGCAGGGCTATCAGAGTGGTCGTGGGGGTGAGCGTGATGATGCGTCGGGTGAGTGTGACGGTGATCAATTCGGGCATGATCGTGGTCCACCGGCTCGACAATCGCGGTTACTTTGCCCGTTGCCAGGTCAGTGACCCAGGCGTGGGCATGCTTGGAACAGCCACAGGTTGTGCACATCAGGCAGTCTCCTCAATTTCCATTGATTTGATCCGGAGTTCATCGCCACCCTGTGGCGCTTCCAGATTGTCGGAGCCGCAAGGGCAGCGAGACAGTAAGTCGTGCATCGCTATGTCATCGCCACAATCGCGGCAGCGGGTACGGCCGGGAATGCGGACAATCACCAGCTCCGAGCCCTCCAGCGAGGTGCCGGTTGTGACCACGTCGTAGCAAAACCACAGAGCGTCCGGCATCACACAGCAGAGCGTGCCGATCTCCACCGTGACGCGCAGTACCGGCGCGCCGCCGGCCTTTTTGAGGCACGCCTCCACGATGCTTTGTGTCACTGACAGCTCATGCACGCTGGCCTCCTTTTTATCCGGGTGTCCGGACTAACAAATACGTGGCAATTGATCACCCACCAGCATGTCGACGATGCGTTCACCGCCAAACGCGGTGTGCATGATGACGCAGCCTTCCGGACTGGCGCTGACGTCGCCAATGATCGCGGCATCGGCTCCGGCCGGGTGACTGCGCATGGCCGCCAGGACTGCACCGGCGTACGCGGCCGGAACCACGGCTACCAGCTTGCCTTCGTTGGCAAAGTACAGCGGGTCCAGCCCAAGAATCTCAGACACCCCCCAGACCGCCTCTCGCACTGGAATGGTTGGCTCGTTGAGGGTGATACAGACATTGGCCGCCTGCGCGAATTCATTCAGTACCGTGGCGATACCTCCGCGAGTGGCGTCTCTGAGGCAATGGATATCGGGACAGACTGCAAGCAAACGGCTAACGAGGCCGTTGAGCGGTTGAGTGTCACTGGCTATGGGTACGTCGAGGGCAAGGTCGTCGCGAGCGGCAAGGATGGCAACCCCATGGTCGCCAACGTAGCCGTTCACCAGGACCTTATCCCCCGGCCGGGCTCGCTGGGCGGCAATGTTGGTGCCTTCGGGAATCACGCCAATACCGCTGGTATTGATGAACAGTTTGTCCACCGCTCCGCGGTTCACCACCTTGGTGTCGCCGGTAACAAACATTACCCCAGCTGTGGCCGCCGCCTGTTGCATGGCATCCACAATGAGCCGTAAATCGGACAGCGGAAAGCCTTCCTCCAGAATGACGGCGCAGGACAGGTACAGCGCCCGGGCGCCGGAGACGGCCAGATCGTTGACGGTGCCATTGACGGCCAGCTCACCGATATTGCCCCCGGCAAAAAACAGCGGATCAACCACGTAGGAGTCGGTGGTGAACGCCAGGCGGTCACCCTGGCGAATGAGCTCGGCCAGGTCGAAGCGGGCCTGATCTTCCAGCGGGGCCAGGGCAGGGTTATCAAAGGCGCCGACGAACACATCATCCACCAGGTCGTGCATGGCCTTGCCGCCGCTGCCATGGGCCAGGGTAATGGTGCCACCGCGAACTTTACCGGTGCGCTGTCGGATACGAGGCGCGCCAGTCGTGGCTCTGTTCATGTCTGCTGCTCCCTCGGTGCGTTCGGTTTGGCGGCTTCCCGCGCCCTGAGAACGTCGACCAGATCGATACGTCCATAGCTATACACCGCCGCACAGGCACCTTCGCTCGACACCATTAAGGAACCCATGGGTGTCTCGGGCGTGCAGGCGGTGCCGAAGACCTTGCACTGCCAGGGCTTGATAGCGCCTTTGAGCACTTCGCCGCACTGGCAGGCTTTCGGGTCGGCTATTTTGAGGTTGGGTACCGGGTACTTGCGCTCGGCATCAAAGCGGGCATAGCCATCCTGCAGCCGGACGCCGGAATGGTCGATCGACCCCAGCCCGCGCCACTCGAAAAACGCCCGTAACTGGAACACCTTGCTGACTGCGGCCAGGGCAGGATTATTGCCACGATCGGGAACCACGCGCTGATACTGGTTTTCCACGTCACTGCGCCCCTCAGCGATTTGGTTCAGCACCATCCAGACCGACTGCAGGATGTCGAGAGGCTCAAAACCGGCAATTACCAAGGGCTTGCGGTAATGCCTGGCGATGAACTGGTAGGGCTCGCTGCCAATGACCATGCTGACATGGCCCGGGCCCAGGAAACCGTCGAGGGTCAGCTCCGGGGAATCCAGAATGGCCTTGATGGTTGGGATGATGGTGATGTGGTTGCAAAAGACCGCAAAGTTTTCAACCCCCTCTGCCTCAGCCCGCAAAATGGTCAAAGCCGTGGAGGGCATGGTGGTTTCAAAACCCAGGGCAAAAAACACCACCTCCCGGTCGGGGTTGTCGCGCGCGATTCTGAGCGCATCCATAGGCGAGTAAACCATGCGGATATCGGCACCTTCTGCTTTGGCCTGGAGCAGGCTCTTGCGCGAGCCGGGCACGCGCATGGCATCGCCAAAGGTGGTGAATATGATGTTTGGACGCTCCGCCAGGGCGACGCAATCGTCGACCCGACCCATGGGAAGCACGCACACCGGACAGCCGGGGCCGTGCACCAGCTCAATACAGTCGGGCAGCATTTGTTCAATGCCGTACTTGAAGATGGAATGGGTATGCCCGCCGCACACTTCCATCAGTTGCAGTGGCCGGGTAGCGCACAGGGGAATGCGTCGAACCAGGGTGTTGATGTTGTCCACCAGCACCCGGGCTTTCGCTGGGTCGCGGAACTCGTCGACAAATTTCATCCATTGGCCTCCAGTCCGCCGCGTTTGTCGGCCAGCAACGTATGCACCAGATCCCATAAAATATGGTAGGTCGCCACGTGCACTTCCTGAATTCGGTGAATGCTGTCGGTGGGCACTACCAGGCAGTGATCGAGTACCGCCGAGCGGGCCATTTCACCCCCATTCCCGCCGGTCAGCCCAATGGTGGTCAGGCCCAACGCCCGGGCCGTGGTGTAGGCGCGGATCAAATTGCCGGAATTGCCGCTGGTGGAGAAGCCCACCAAACCATCTCCGGGCCGGGCCAGTGCAAGGATCTGACGGACAAAGATATGATCGAACCCGACATCGTTACCCACGGCGGTCATCATGGCCTGATCCGCCCCCAGGCTGGTGGCGGTCAGCGCTGGTCGCCCAGCGGTCACCGGGTGCAAAAACTCCACCGCAAAGTGCGCTGCGTCGCAGGACGAGCCGCCGTTGCCCATGGCAAACATGCGGCCACCCCGCAGGTAAACGTTGGCAATGGCGTGTGCGGTCTCCACGACCTTGGTGCCACTCTCGGCGAAGAAGCGTTGCTTCACCTCAATGCTGTGGTGCGCTTTCTGGCGTACCGACTCGATGAGCGCCTTATCAACCTCTTCATGGTTTTGGGACTCCCCGTGCAGAAACGGATACAAGGCCCGTAATGGATCGCCGTCGGTGGTCATTGCGGCCCCCCCTGAATCCAGCGCATTTCCTCTGCCATTTCGCCCAGTTCACGGAGCAATTCAAGGGTTTTCATGGCTTCGTCCTCATCAATCCGGCTCATGGCAAAGCCGACATGCACCAGTACCCAGGCACCAATACATTGCTCATGGTTGCGATGAGCGTCGGTCACACAGGCAATGTTGATGGCTCGCCGGATACCGCCGATCTCCACCATGGCGGTGTCCGTATCGGCATCGATGATCGCGACAATCTGTCCGGGAATGCCTACACACATGGCGGCGCCCTTTTTGTTTCGGCCATCGCCTGCGCCGCCGCCACAGCAGCTTGACCCAGGCTCAGTCCGCCGTCGTTGGGCGGTGCCCGGCGATGGCGCAATACCTGTAAGCCACGGGACTCAAGCGTGTTCACCAGCTCTGCGCTTAAGACCGCGTTTTGGAAGACACCGCCGGAGAGCGCGATGCGACAGGACCAGGCATCACGGTGCCGGGTGACAAGGACGCCGACCATAGTGGCAAGTGCCTGCGCCAGACCCGCATGGAAGCGCGCCGCGATCACCCCGGCGGTGATCCCGGCGTCCAGGTCCCGCAGTAACGCCCGCCACATGGGCGCGGGCTCAAGCAAGGGCAAAGGCCCCGTAGTGTTCAGCGTGAACGGATAAGCATGGCCGTCGTGCAGTGCTTGCCGGTGGACGATGGCCTCCAGTTCCATCGCGGCCTGACCTTCGTAGCTGACGGTCTGGCGACCTTGGGTAACCGCGGCCACGGCATCGAACAGGCGCCCGCACGAGCTGGTCATGGGGCAGTTGAAACCGGCCGTCATCATGCGGTCCAGCATGGCAACAGGGTGGCTTGCCAGCGCCTGGAAAAAGGGCAGGCCACAATACCTGGCCTTCAGGGTTTGCCAGCCGAGGAGGCGACGAAGATGGGCATAAGCCATGCGCCAGGGCTGATGGACGGCCTGCTCGCCTCCCGGCATCGCAACCGGGGTAAACGTCGCAATCCGCCGAGCGCTGCGGTAATCCGCCAGTAAGAATTCACCGCCCCAGAGCGTGCCGTCATCGCCGTACCCACTGCCATCGAGGACAATGCCAAGTACTGGAGCCGCATCGGGCTCAATGCCGTTGTCCACCAGACAGGCGGCGATGTGGGCATGATGGTGCTGAACTTCCGTGAGCGGCAAGTGGTTCGAGTCGGCCCATTCGCGGCCTAATTGGCTTGACCGGTAACCGTAGTGCCGGTCGATGGCCAACCGTTGTGGCCAGTGGTCGAGCAGCTCGGTATACAGCGCCAGGCCCTTGCAATAGGCCTGATGAGCCTTGGCATTGGCCAGATCCCCCAGGTACTGGGACACGATCGCCTCACCGTCACGCAGCAGAGTAAAGGTATTTTTGGATTCGCCACCGAAGGCGAGAATGTCCGGTGCACCACGGAAGCCGGCCGGCAGCATCAGGGGCGCCGGGGCCAGACCCCGGCCCCGGCGCAGGACGACCGGACGCTCGGCAACCAACCGGATGACTGAATCGTCCAGGCGATTGACGATGTCCCGGTTATTGAGCAGCAGCACATCGGCAATATCGGCCAACTGTGTCCGGGCTTCGTCATTACCAATGCATTGCGGTTCCCCTGACCGATTGGCACTGGTCAGCACAATGGGGGCGTCGAGTTTGGCCATCAGCAGGTGGTGCAATGGTGAATAAGGCAGCATAACGCCGTGGCAACGTTGCCCTGGCGCCACGGCATGGGCCAGGCGCTCTGCGCCAGAGGCCTCGAGCAATACGATGGGCGCTGCCGGATCCTCCAGCAGTTGGGTCTCGTTGTCGTTCACTCGGCAATACCGACGCACCATCTCGACATGGCCCGCCATCACGGCAAACGGTTTGTGATGCCGCCGCTTGCGTTCGCGCAGCCGGCTCACCGCCGTATCGTTGCGGCTGTCGCAGGCCAGGTGAATACCTCCCATGCCTTTGACGGCGATAATGTGTCCGGCTTTCAGCAAGCACTGGGCAGCGGCAATGGCGTCGCCGCTGATTGCGCTGATATCGATGGCCGCACCCGTGGTGATTTCGAGCCACAGGTGCGGCCCACAGTCGGGGCAGGCAACAGGCTGGGCGTGGAAACGCCGGTTGGCCGGATCGTTATACTCCACAAGGCAGGCCGGACACAGGGCAAAGTCGGTCATGCTGGTGTTGGTCCGGTCATAGGGTATGCGGTGAACAATGCTCAGTCGCGGTCCACAATGAGTGCAGTTGTTGAAAGCATAACCAAACCGCCGATTGCGCGGGTCAAACACCTCTGCCACGCAGTCCGGGCAACTGGCGGTATCGGGGGGCACATGGGTGCGAACGGCCCCGGGAATACTGGTGACAATATGAAAGCCCGGCCGCTGCGCTTTGCCCTCCAGCGGGCTGTGTTCCATTGCCTCAATGCGGGCCAGTGGCGGTGTCTCGGTGCACAAGCGATCTATGAAGGTTCGCTGCGCAGACGGTGACCCCCATATGTGGATCAGTACCCCTTCAGCATCGTTGCCAACGTCTCCGCTCAGGCCGCAGGCATGGGCCAGCCGCCACACTGTGGGCCGAAATCCCACGCCTTGCACCAAACCTCGCACCCGAATAGTCGAACCGGGCGCCATGGCCAGCTCGGCTATACGCTGGCTGTCTGTATTGCTGTCGAACGCCATGATCGTCATGTTTATTACCCACAGGGGAATGTGCCGACCGTTACATCCTGCTGTTTCGAGTAGCCGCATCCGGTGCCGCAATGATCACATTGATCGTATTTTCAGATAACGTTTGATGTCTTTCAGGTTCAGTAGAATGCACCCAACAATCGCCACCAGTACAAGAAACCAGAAAACTCCCCATCCACTCATGTCCGTCCTCCCGGAGCAGGCTCGCTCCTCAGCATGTTGTTCCTGTCCTGGCGCTGCCTTTCAGTTCCTGCGGTCAGGCCTGGAGTTTCATCGGTGACACAGGTCTGAGCCTCTGGGTGGACCATTCTGCGGCAATGCGCTGGACCTCAGTAATGACCACGGGAATAGCCGCCTCAACCGGTTCACTCAAATCCATCCTGCCCTCGTCGTCGTTCAGGGTCTCCGGCTGGCACCCGATCAACAGTACCCGTGGGCATACCGTGCCGAGTGAGGCCGCAAAGCGCAGTACGGTGACCGGATCCATGGCGTGCGGGCTGAACATTGGCCGGTAGGTGTTGGCGGTGGTCGGGCTGTCGAGGTCGGGTTCAATCCGATAGACCGTGCCCGGCACGCCACCGCGGTCGACGGCGTCAATCAGGATGACACCGTGGTAGCCGTCCACCAGGGCATAACTCAGGTCCAGGCCGCGAATACCGAAGTCCACCACGTCGATTTCGGGCGCAAGAGTCCGTTGACTTAACCGTTGCGCCACTACCGAACCAAAGCCATCATCGCCCATAAAAATATTGCCGATGCCGCCAATCAGTATGCGTGTCATCGTGTCGTCTCCTGTCGGGCGCGGGGCGCCAGGGGTTCCAGTTCCTCGGGCGCAAAGAAAAAACGGTGACCGGGCATGCGTTCCAGTCCCCATTCGCGACCGGGGTCATCATCGACCGTTACCGCCACGTAGACCCGGTCCTCAAAGTCGCGCTCAATGGCTTCGATGACCGCGGTTTTGCCGGCCAATACCAGATCCATGACATCGCTTCGGTTGCCGGGGCGCAGACGCACTGGATCGCCCACTTGCAGCTCGCGATTGCCGAGCCGGCAAGACGCCGACTGCGGTTTGTCGGTGGGCGGCTCGAGTGGGTTAGGGGGGGCTGAGGTGTGGTCGGTCACCGCCGGATCGTGCTCAGGCGCGGGGTCGCGCACTGGGTCGCGAAGGGTACCGTGCAGGCGCATGAAAGCGTTGGCATCCAGCGCTTCAGTCCGTGCCAGCAGCTCGGCGGCTCGCGGTTCTGTGGCGGCCATTTCCTGCTTTTCGGCGTCGGTCATGGCGAGAATGCGCAAGCTCAGGATCTCGTCGATCTCGGTGGCGTCAAAAAAGTCTCCGGGACTTTCCGGCGCCACCTCGGGGTAGTCGTAAAGGATGATGGGCGACGATAGCAGGGTGTCGTGACTGCCGGGCCGACCCACGAGTACTGGGTACGTGCCTTGGTTTTCGCATTCGGCCGCCGCCTGTGCCAAATGTGAGGGCGGGTCCAGCAGGGACATAAAACGACCGCCACCTAGACCCAGAAGGGTGTGGGTGGAGGCAAAGGAGTAAAGGCTGGCTTCGTCACGATCGTCCACCACTGACGGGTCCATCGGTGTCCGGTTCTCGATTTTGACAGTGAGTCGGTAGGTGGTGTCAGTGAGGGTTGTCAGGCGGACGTCCACAGTCCCCTGGATAGCGTTTTGACGGCGCAGCAGCACACCCAGGATCAACCCGGACGAATCTGCGACCGGCTCCGATTCACACTGCCCCGGAAAGGCAAATGGTTGGGACACTGGCTGTTCAAACAACTCGGCCAATGAGCATTCGGCAATCACCAGGTCCCGTTCGACAACTTCCTGCCAGCTACAATACTGGCGGTCGCCCAGAGTTAAAGAGGGCACCCGTTTGAACTCCGGGGCCCAGGTCCGCGCCTGATGGGTTGGCCACGTGGTAAAGGGTGTGGTCAGTTTGCCCACCTCCCTGGCTAGCGGGTGCAGAAACCGTACCCGTACTTCCAGCCGGGTGTGGAGATCACCTTCCACAAGGCATTGGGTCTGCATGTGCCAGGGTTCGCTGGCGTCAGTGGCGTTGGCATAAGCCTTCGGGTAAATGCCGCCGAAAGTCCAGCGTTGACGATTCTTTGCCGCAGTGGGGCGGTAGGGATAAAGGATATAGCCTTCGTACAGCACCGCGTCGATCAACGGTTGTGCGTGTTCAAAGTTCATGACAGGGCCTCCGCAACGTTCTGAAGCAGACCGTTCAATGCCTCGTCGAAATTGGTATAGCCTTGCCGAACCTTGTAGCTATTGATGGCATCAAACACTTTGCGGTTGACGCACAGCCAGTTCTGGTTGGGGTAATAGAGGTCCATCATGTTGCGCCAAACCTGCACGGGCAGGTTGTAGCGGGATTCTTCGTGCCAGGAAATCAGGTCCATCGCCAACGCACCCTCGTCGTCGCGGTAAAATACGCTGCCGGAATAGAGCAACAATAACGGCACTTCGCCGTCTGCCAGACCGTAGAAGTATTTGGTGGCGGCGAGGTTGAAATCAAAACTGCACGGCACCGGCAGGTCCACCGCTGTGTGAAGGGTGTCGAATGCAGGAACCACCACGCCGGTGTGGGTCCATAGCATCGAATGCAGTGTCTGGTGCCAGCGTTCCGGGGCCCCGAACAGGTCCTTCAGATGGGCTTGTTCGGCGGGCGCATAGTGGCGCCGGGTGGTATCGATACGAATTTGGCACTGCAGTGAAATGCACTGTATGGCCAGCGCCTCGCCGCGCTGGTTGACCGAAAGCCTTAAATTCAGGGCCGGCGCTGCAGTGTGTCTGGCGGGATGGGCGCTCTCGACGTTGAAATGGATGTCAGGCATGGATGCGGTTCCTGTTAATGGTTGCTCCATCGGTCTCACTCCTCAGGCGGCTGAAAAACTGTTGAATGGCGTCCCGCGCTTCTTCACCACCGGACAAGCCCTGCCAGCGTTGGCGAATCAAGCCGACCAGCCCATAACAGCGGTCGATGGGGGTTCGGAAGTACTCACGTGCGCCATCCATACGATTGACCAGCAAGGCCTCAACATCGGCCTGCAATTCATTGAGAACAGGGTTGGCAATTGCCAGCTCGGCCCAGGCGGTCAGCGTCAGGGTGGATTCTGTTGCCCCGGCTGGACCCGGGTAGAAAGCCACCACACGGCCGGTTGGCGAGTTGTGAAAGAAAAATGCGATGTTGATAGGAATCAACAGGGCATCCCACTGAGCATCGGCCAGGTCGAATTCGGGCAGTCGTGTCACCCGTCCTGGGACGCGCCGATAACGCCGGGCCTCGGGATTGTCGAATAACAGTGCACACGCCTGACAGACACACGACAACTGTCGGGTTGCCGGTTCAATCAGATGGGGGTGGTCGCGCCCAATCTCTGTGCTGCAGAGCTCGCATCGTTCGGTGATCCGGGCACCGGCGTCCATAAAATTTTTCAGTGCGGCAACCCAGTCTTTCGGCTGCGTTCTGGTTCTCCCTTCCATTGGTTCTCGTCCTTGGTTGTAGCGCTGTTTGTAAGGTCTTTGTTGGTTCCATTATTTGGTGACGGCTCTGGAGCTGGTCACCCACACCAGGGGCTCCGCTAGCGTCAGTGCTCTGGTGGCGTCCAAGCCTTCGATCTCAATACCGCCAGCGTCGGGCGCCATCTCAAGCACGGTGGCTTCAATCTCCGCGCGCAGGGACGCCACCGGTGCGGTGCGGCCCTTTTGAGTGTCCTCACTGATACGAATGCGCACGACGTTATCCTCAACCCCCATTAATTCTGCACGAACCCCTTTCACCCCCAGATGAGGGCGCAGGCGCTCCACTGCGTTGCGGGCTCGGGTTGCCAGGTCGTCGGGGTGCAGGTCATGCAGCAGCAACAATCCCCGGACCCGGGGGTTGGCGGTAAATCGGGGTACCAGCGTGTCGGCGGGTTGCAAGCCCGCTTCCCGCACAATCGCTAACATATCCGCCAGTCCCAAGTGGTGCAGGCGCAGAACCACTTGCACCAACTCACGGGTGGCGGATTTGGCAGCCGGATCCTGCAGGGTCTCGAGGTTGGACATAAGACCCTGCAGGCGAGCGACCTCAGCATCCAGCTCGCGCTGGCTTTGCTCGCTCATGGCTGCTTTCCTGGTTTGGGTGCGTCTGCGTCACCCTTGTCTGGCGTCTTTGTTGCCTGGTGTACGCCACCGTTACCGGGAGCGTGAATAACGTCGAGGGTCTTGCCATTCCCGAGGTACATATGCACCCCGCACGGCAGGCAAGGGTCAAAGCTGCGCACCGCCCGCATGATGTCGATGCCCTTGAAGTTGTCGGGGCCGTTCTCCTCGAATATGGGCGTGTTCTGCACAGCATCTTCGTAGGGTCCAGGGGTGCCATACACGTCACGCGGGCTGGCATTCCAGGGGGTGGGTGGGTACGGGTGATAGTTGGCGATCTTGCCATTGCGAATCACCAGGTGGTGCGACAATACCCCCCGGACGGCTTCGTGGAAGCCGCAGCCAATCGCTTCGTCGGGCACGGTAAACTCGGTCCAGGTCTTGGTGTTGCCGGCCTGCAGTTCACCCAGCGCTTTCTCTACGAAGTGCAGGGCACAGCATGCGGCGTATACCTGGAAGTAGGTTCGGGCCCGGTTGCGCTCAATGGCGTTGCTCCATTTTGGCACGTGCCATTCGAATTCGACCTCGGGTTTGAGTGCGGTTTCCGGCAGGTACATTTTGATGCTTTCGCCGGTCGCCTTGATGTAGCCGATGTCGACCAGCCCCGCCAGTGCCGTGGACCAAAGCCGGGCCAGCGCGCCGCCGCCGGTATCCAGGGCCAGATGATCGCCGCTGCGCTTATCCAGCCAACGCGGTGACATCACCCAGGAGTATTTGTCGTCGAAGTTGCGTTTCTGTGGCCGCGGCACTGTGGTTTGATTCCACGGATGGTTGATATCCACGTCGTTGCCCAGAGGATCTTTGTCCACCAGCTTGGCGCGTTTTTCCCAACTCTCGTAGAAGGAACTGCCCAGCAGGATGCGCATCTGCAGATTGATCTCCACCAGGTCAGTGGTGACCAGCTCGCCATCAACCACAACTCCGGGCGTGACAAACATGGCCCGACCCCAATCGGTCATGTGCTTGTACTGGTAGTTGCACCGGTCGGGGTCATTGAACGCACCCCAACAGCCCAGCAAAATGCGCCGACGGCCCACTTCCTCGTAGCCGGGCAGTGCTTCGTAAAAGAAATCGTAGATGTCGTCGTGCAAGGGCAGGCACCGTTTCATGAACTCGCAATACTTCATCAGTCGGGTCAGGTAGTCGGTGAACAGCTGCACCGTGGGCACTGTGCCGACGCCGCCAGGGTAAATGGTTGAGGGGTGCACGTGGCGGCCTTCCATCAGGCAGATCATCTCGCGGGTGTACCGGGATACCTCCAGGGTCTCCCGGTAAAAGTCGCCCTCAAAAGGGTTGAGCGCGGTCATGATGTCGGCAATGGTTCTGTAGCCGTGTATGTCGGCGTTGGGGGATCCCGTGCGCTGGGCCTGCTCCCAGACACCGGGGTTGGTCTCCTGAACCATCTTGGCGCAGAAGTCTACCATCAGTAGGTTGTCCTGGAAGATGTTGTGATCAAACATGTATTCGGCGGCTTCGCCCAGGTTGATGATCCATTCCGCGATCGGTGGAGGTTTTATGCCATAGGCCATGTTCTGGGCGTAAACCGAACACACACAGTGATTGTCACCGCAAATGCCGCAGATACGGCTGGTAATGAAATGAGCGTCCCGCGGGTCCTTGTTCTTCATGAACACCGAATAGCCACGGAAGATAGAAGAGGTGCTGTGACATTCGGCCACTTCCCGGTTATCGAAATCGATCTTGGTGTAGATCCCCAGGCTGCCGACGATCCGGGTGATAGGGTCCCAGTTCATGTCGATGAGGTTGCCGCGAGGTTTTTGGGCGGCGTCGCGGTTCTGCTCTCCGACATCGGGTGCTTCTGTGGTGTTGGCCATGACAAGGCTCCTTCCTGACAGGTCCGTTGCGTCCGGTGCCTAACGTCGTACTTCCGAGGGCGGATTGGTGGTTAACTCGGCCCGGTTGTGGCGCCAGCGGGGTTCTTTGTTAAGGGTGTCGTTGGTAAAGCCCCGCAACCACTTGATCAACTTGCCATATGGCTTGACCAGGTTTGACGACAACACCGCACCAGGAGGCTCGTCCATAAACGGCATGAATTTGTCGGGGAAACCCGGCATGGTACAGCCAATGCAGATGCCGCCGACGTTTGGGCAGCCGCCAAGACCGTCCATCCACCCACGTTTGGGTACGTTGCACTGAACCACCGGACCCCAGCACCCGAGTTTGACGATGCACTCGGGCCGGCCGTATTCGGTGGCGAAAAGGCCCTGCTCGTAATAACCCGCCCGGTCGCACCCCTCGTGCACGGTTTTACCGAACAGCCACGTCGGGCGCCCCGCCGCGTCGAGTGGAATCATGGGGGCAACACCCGCCAGCTGGCGTAGCAGGTAGAGCAAGGTTTCCATAAAATTGTCCGGCTGTACCGGGCAACCCGGCACATTCACGACGGGCAAGCCGGCTTTGGATTTCCAATGCCAGCCGAGGTAATCATTTACCCCCATGCAACCGGTAACATTGCCCTGCATCGCGTGGATGCCGCCATAGGTGGCACAGGTGCCGCAAGCCACAACAGCCAGCGCCTTGGGAGTTAGTCGGTCAAGCCATTGCGGGATGGTGATGGGCTCGCCGGTATCGGGATCATTGCCCATATACGCCCAATAGCCCTCGCCACTGAGGTGCTCATTGGGGATCGAGCCTTCCATCACCAACACAAAATCGATTTCACCGCGAGCGGCCTGATGCCAATACGCCATCAACTCGTCGCCGACCTCGTAGCACAGATCGGGGTTGTGCAGGTGAACCTTGGGCAAACCGGGAATCGCGCCCAGCACAACATCTTCAATGCTGGGTAGGGTGGCGGCGGTGATCGAAATCGAGTCGCCATCGCAACTCATGCCGTCGTTGATCCAGATGATGTGCACTTCTTTCAGGTCGGGTTTGCGTTGCGTCTTACGCCCATAGGGGACAGTGGTCGTTTCGTCCATGGCTTGCCTCCTCCGCGAATCCCTCGCATCGTTCCGTGTGACATAGCCGCAAAAACAACAGGGGTATGGGCGGATGACAGCTCGGTTGTCAGACCGCAAGTCACAGATGATGTTAGTGATAACCCAGCCGGGAGAACAAAAACAGGGGGAAGGCTACCTAGGTAATACTCCTAAAGGGTTGGGGTTGACCATAATAAACAGGGGATTAAGTGCTTTATTGACGCATGTCGGTCCGCATTCAGGGCGTGGGACTAAAGATGCAGTTCTCGGATACCGCACAGCATGGCCATGGTTAACAGTTCGGTCGCGGAATGGGCCTGCATCTTGTGCATGACGTGTTCCCGGTGGTGCTCCACAGTGCGCGGACTGATTTTGAGCTGGCGGGCAATGAGTTTGTTGGGGAGATCCGATACCACCAGGCGAAAGACCTGCTGCTCCCTCGGGGTGAGGTTGGTATAACGTTCCCTGACGACCGCCTGTTCACCCGCCAGCCGGCGATCGATGAGGTTTTTTTGCAGGGCCTGGGCGACGCAGTTCAGTAAGTCTTTTTCGCTGAATGGTTTGGTCAGGAAATCCATGGCGCCGCCTTTTAACGCAATCACCGCTGTGGTGGCATCGCCGTGGCCGGTAATAAAGATGATGGGCAAGTGGCAGTGTCGCTTGTCGAGCGCTTGCTGTAATTCCAGCCCGTTCATGTCCGGCATACGCAGGTCGGTCACGATGCAACCGGGCTGGTTCAGATCAATCTCATCGAGCAGGGCACGGGCACAAGTATATCCCCGGACCGTTAAGCCGGTCGAACGCAAAGTGCGCTCGATGGCCGCCAGGAATGGCAGGTCATCGTCGACCACGTGAATAACCTGTTCAGTCAGCATGGGGTTCACCGACCGATGTTGGCGGGGTTGGCAGCGTGAACTCGACGGTAGCGCCGTGCAACATTCCTTGGGTAGCCCATAATTTGCCGCCGTGTGCCTCGATGATCGATCGGCTGATCGACAACCCCAGGCCCATGCCATGATTTTTGGTGGTGTAAAACGGACTGAAAATCTGCTCAATATCGTGGGGGTGAATGCCCGGTCCCGTATCCGTCACACTGACCCATATCCGGTCCGGAGGCAGCCGTTTCACGGCAATGACAACCCGTTTATTGGTGCAAGTCCGCTCATTGAAAGCTTCGATGCTATTGTGCGCAAGGTTGACCAGCACCTGGCCGATTTGCACAGGGTCGGCACAGATCGGCGGCAAATCGGGATCGATATCGATCTCAAGTTCAATGTCGTTATCTTTGGCTTCGGCTTCGATCAGTACGGAAACATCCTTGATCAACCCCGAAAACTCGCAGGCGCTGCTTTGTTCGTCCTCGTCGCGCAAAAAACTCCGCAGGTGGCGAACGATATCGCTGGCAAAGGTCGCCGCGCTTTTAGCTTGCGACAGCACTTCCATGACCTCATCCGTGCGGTAAGGGTCTGTGCCCAGCAGGCGCAGAGCGGCGTCACAGTTGAGCACAACAGTACCCAACGGCTGGTTGAGTTCGTGGGCAAGGCTGGCGGCCAGTTCACCTGCGGTATTCAGGCGCGAAAGGTGGGCCAGTTGCGATTGCAGGCTGCGCAGTTTTCGTGCGGACGCCTGTTCACCGGAAATATCGACCATGATGGTACGAATGATTGTATTGGCGTTGGTCTGTCCCATTACAACCTGGCTTTGTAGCCACAGTGTCAGGAGACGCCCTTGTCGGTTCTTAATCCTTAGCGTCGCGCTGTGGCCGCCGGCGCTGCTGCCCAGTTGGCGAAGGTGCGCAATGAAGGGTTCCCGGTCGCTATTGACCAGCCACCTGGAGAATGGCTGGCCGACCAGCCAATTGGCCTGCCAGCCAAGAAGTGCCGCACCGACATGATTGATTTTTTCAATGCAGCCGACGCCGTCAAGCACCGCGTAACCGGTGGGTGCATGCTCAAACAGATCAACGTAATCGAGTGTCTTATCTGACGGTTTGCTGTCCATATCCTTTGGCCTAGACGAAAGGCGCCTGATCCATATGCGGCCGGTGTCGCAAACAATACTGCCGTGAGGTCACTCATCTGAGTTAAGCAGTGGAACGGTTGAATGACAATATGCCGAGTGTCCGGATTGGTTCCTTGCGTCACGGTTCCGAGATTGTCACAGATGGTCGCCGAAGGTGTGGAAAGTTTTATAGGATGAGGAGGCGGCCGAATCGGCACCGACCTGAAGATACCGGTCGCTGTCACGGCTTGAGAAATTTCTAAGGAGGGCATGGACGCATGGGTAAGTTCCTGCCAAGACGCTTTCTTGGTTTGCCCCTTCACCCGATGCTGGTGCATTTTCCTCTGGCGTTCTGGCTCAGCGTGCCGGTGTTTGATGCGCTGGCACTGAGTCTGTCGCTGTGGCCATGGTGGGGTCTGGCGTTAGGGGCGACAGCGGTGGGTGTGATCTTTGGTGCCTTTGCCCTGATTACGGGCCTGTTGGATTATATTGAGCTGTCAGAGACCGACAGCAACGACGTCAGGCTGGCCGCCCGGCACGGGGTGCGGACTTCTGTAGTCTGGACTGTCATGACGATGAAACTGATGGTCGCCGGTCTGACCGAAACCCAGCCGTTGCTGGTGGCCGGCAGTCTGGTGATCGATGTACTGGTCAGCGCCCTGTTACTGCAGGGCGCCTTTTTCGGCACGAAAATAACCTATGGCCATTACCGGGACAAACCCTGATCAGCCCGGGGCGCTGATTCCGGCGGATAGCATGCGTAATTATAACGGTTCAGTTTGGCACCCCGGGTTATAAACGACTACTCTCAAGGGGGACCAGCTCGTGCCCGACACCGAACAATGACAACAAAAACGATGAGGGAAATCATGTATAAGCATCCACTAATAAAGTCAGCCGTTGGACTCGCGACAGCCGTTGCACTCGGGTTTTCAGGGCTTGCTCAGGCCGAAGGCAATTATGTTATGGGCACCGCCACCACGGGTGGCACTTATTATCCGGTCGGTGTCGCATTGTCGACCCTGATCAAGGTTCGTCTCGAACCCACCAGCAGCATTTCCGTTTCGGCCATCAGCTCGGCGGGTTCCGGAGAGAACCTGAAACTGATGGATGAAGATCAGATTCAGTTCGGCATCCTGCAAGGGCTGTATGGCGCCTGGGCCTGGAAAGGCAGCGGTCCCGTACCCAAGGCGTATAAAAACCTGCGTTCCGTGACGATGCTGTGGCAAAACGTTGAGCACTTTGTGGTGCGCAGCTCGCTGGCTAAAACCGGCACCATGGAAGACATGACCAATTTATACGGCAAGAGCTTTTCCATTGGTGCCCGCAATTCCGGCACCGAGGGGTCGGGTCGCTTTATCCTGGGTCAGCTGGGTGTTGACCTGGAAAAAGTGGACATCGCATACCTGGGTTATGGCCCTAGCGCCGATTCTATGCAAAATGGCAACATCGATGGCATGAACATTCCCGCCGGTGTGCCGGCCTCGGCGGTTACCCGGGCATACGCGAATATGGGCAAGGACATCACCACGCTGGATGTGACGGAAGATCAACTGGCCAAGATCAACAGCGAATTTGAGCTTTGGACGCCGTACGATATTCCGGCCGACACCTACCCCAATCAGGCCAAGGACATCCATACGATTGCCCAGCCCAACATTCTGTCGGTTCGGGCCGATGTGCCGGAAGAGGATGTCTATCAAATTACCAAGACAATCTACGCCAATCTCCCGTTCTTGAACAATATCCACCCGGCCACCAAGGCAATGGCGTTGGAAAAGGCCATTGCTGGCCTACCGATGCCGTTGCATCCGGGCGCTGCGCGCTTTTACCGCGAACAAGGGTTGGACATTCCCGAGCGCCTAATCGCCAAGTAAGCCGAATAACAGGCTAAATGGCCGTTGGTATACGAACCGGGGTTGGCAGCCGCCAACCCCCCATTCTGTGTCATTCCTTTTGGTCTGGAGCGTGTCGTGAGTTCCACTGAAACTCAAACCAGCCGTCCCGATGCAAACGCGTCGCTGGACAAGGTCCGGGATGAAAGTTCGTCGGCGTCGCCGGAGCGCCTGGATCACCCGGTCCTGGGCCGCTGCATCTTCGCTTTGGCCATTGTGATTGCCGTCAGTCACCTATACTTCAACACCTTGTCGACGCTTTCGGAGCTTTGGACCTCGGCGCTACATTTCGGATTATTCGGATTACTCTGTGCCCTCACCATGCCTATGATCCGGACCCGCAGCGCCGGTGGCCGGCGACTGATCCTGGGCGTAGACCTGGTTTTGGGGCTGGCGGCGCTGGGTTGCGCGTTGTACCTCATTGGGTTTGAAAATGCGCTTTACGCCCGTGGCGTCAACTTTTCCACCGCCGACTGGGTGGTGTCGGTCACCGCCGTATGTCTGATACTGGAGTTTGCGCGCCGCACGACGGGGTGGTTCATCCCCGTGTTGTGCATAGTGGCGCTGACGTACGTCGCCTGGTGGGGCCAGTATGTGGAGGGCCTGTTCAACTTCCCGGGGCTGACCTGGGAGACGGTGTTGTTCCGATCTTACATCGGTGGGCAGGGCATGCTCGGCTCAATTGCTCGTATTTCCTGGACCTACGTGTTCATGTTCATTCTGTTCGGCGCGTTCCTGGTCAAATCCGGGGCCGGCGACTTCATTGTCGAACTGGCCCGATGTGCCGCCGGGCGTTTCGTTGGCGGGCCGGGGTTTGTGGCGGTGTTCGCCTCCGGATTGATGGGTTCGGTGTCCGGGTCCAGTGTGGCCAATACCGTGTCCACAGGCGTGATCACCATTCCGCTGATGCGGAAGGCCGGGTTTCCGGCCCGCTTTGCCGCCGGAGTCGAGGCTGCCGCCAGCACTGGTGGCCAGTTGATGCCGCCAGTGATGGGCGCGGGTGCGTTTATCATGGCGTCTTACACCCAGGTGTCCTACCTCACCATCATCGGTGTTGCCGCGCTGCCGGCGTTACTGTATTTCCTTTCGGTGGCCATGTTCGTGCGCATTGAGGCCAAACGCAGCCATGCGGTCAGGCTGGACGATGACAGCACGCCAACACTGAAAGACGTGCTCAAGGGCGGCTGGCATTACCTGCTTCCGCTGATTGTGCTGGTGGCAGCCCTGATTTACGGGTTTACACCCACCTATGCGGCCGGTATTGCCATAGTCTCGGTGATTGTGGCGTCCTGGCTGTCGAAGAAGCCGATGATGCCCAGGGACATTCTGGATGCCATGGTGCAGGGCACTCGCAACATCATGACCACCGCGATTCTGCTCATTACCGTCGGTTTGATCGTGAATGTGGTGTCCACCACCGGCATTGGCAATACCTTCTCCCTGATGATCACCGACTGGGCCGGTGGTAGTCTGCTGATCACCATCGTGCTGGTGGCGTTGGCCTCACTGATACTGGGGATGGGTTTACCGGTAACGGCGGCCTATATCGTGCTGGCGACGCTTTCCGCGCCGGCAATTTACAATTTGATTGCCCAGAGCCAGCTGCTGGAGCTGCTGACCACCGGCCAGTTGCCGGAACAGGCCAAGGCTATCTTCATGCTGGCTGCGCCGGACAAACTGGCGCTACTCAACAGTCCGATGGAGATGGCGACGGCACAGCAGTTGCTGGCTCTGGTGCCGGAGAGTTTCAGTAGCCAGTTGCTGGAACAGGCGTTAACGCCCCATGCAATTTCCATGGCACTGGTGTCCGCCCACATGATAATTTTCTGGCTGTCCCAGGACTCTAACGTTACGCCACCGGTATGCCTGACGGCATTCGCCGCTGCGGCGATCGCCGGGACGCCTCCGATGCGTACCGGGTTTACCGCCTGGAAAATCGCCAAGGGGCTCTATATCGTGCCATTGCTGTTCGCGTATTCGCCGCTGATCTCCGGGGATTTCTCCGAAATGCTTCGGGTGTTTGTGTTTGGCCTCTTCGGGGTCTACGCCATTATCGCCGGGCTGGAAGGGTTTCTGGAACACCGGCTGGCCTGGTGGCTGCGCTTGCTGATGTTCCCCGTCGGGGCTCTGATGCTGTGGCCACACGGCACCTTATGGCTGGATTTGGCCGGGCTGGCGATCTTTATCTTGCTACTGGCGTGGAGCAGTAAACAGGGCAGGGGCGTTCAGCCGATCACCGTATGAGCCCAACCGATATCATCGCTTTACTGGTGCTGGGTGGGCTCGCCGGCTTTATTAACGTACTGTCGGCCGGTGGCTCGATGCTGACGCTGCCATTGCTGATGTTTCTCGGCTTGCCACCGCAAGTCGCCAATGGCACCAACCGGGTGGCCATCACGTTGCAGAGCATTACCGCCGTTGGTGGTTTTTTCCGCGGTGGTCATGGCAATCTGGCTATCAGCCTGCGGCTGGCGGTGCCTGCAATTGTGGGCTCCATGGTCGGAGCCTGGATGGCGACCGGGGTCTCCGATGCGGTGTTTGAATGGGTACTGGTGGCAGCCATGGTCGGGGCCTCGCTGTTTATGGTGTTGCCACAGCCCAAACTCGATACCCGGCCATTAACACCCGAGCGCCTGGGGACTGCCATCTACACCGGCATGTTCCTGATCGGGCTCTATGGCGGCTTTATCCAGGTCGGCGTCGGGGCGTTATTTATTGTGGTGCTGTATCGGGTACTGAAGATCGACCTGCGGCAGGTCAACGTGCTCAAAGTGGCGATTGTGTTGCTGTATACCTTGCCGGCACTGCTGATATTCGCACTCAATGACCAGGTGCGCTGGATCATGGGACTGACCCTTGCCGCCGGTAACATTGCGGGTGCAATCGTAGCGGTAAGAGTCAATATGAGTGCTCGTGGAGCCCAGTGGGTGAAATGGCTGACATTGGTGATGGTGGCGGCGATTCTGATTCGGCTTATCGGGTACTGACCCCCACCAATCCGGAGCGGCGGGTAGGGAAACGAAAGGAGTTCATCGTGAAAGCAATGGTAATTGAAGCATTTGGTGGCCCCGAGGTCTTTGTCGAACGGGAAATAACGACCCCTGAGCCGGGCCCGGGTCAGGTTAGGATTCGTGTAATGGCCTCCAGTGTGAATCCGATCGAAACCAAGATTCGTTCTGGACTGGTGCGCTCGGGCCCCGACATGCCCGCGATTCTCAACGGCGATGTGGCGGGAGAGATCGATAAAGTCGGCCCCGGTGTCAGTCGGTTTGCGGAGGGCGACAAAGTCTTTGGCTGCGCCGGTGGAGTGAAAGGATGGCAGGGTGCACTGGCGGATTTTATGGTGGCCGACGAACGGGTGCTAGCCAAGTACAGTCGTGAGATTCAACTGCCGCTGGCCGAATGCGCCGCTCTGCCGCTGGTCTTCCTGACCAGTTGGGCTGCATTGGTGGACCGGGCCGACCTTCGGTCCGGTGAGCATGTGCTGATACATGGCGGTGCCGGGGGCGTCGGCCATGTTGCCATTCAGATCGCCAAGGCCCTCGGAGCGCGAGTGGCTACCACGGTCTCGTCGCCCGAAAAAGCACGGGTGGCCGAGGCGCTGGGGGCTGACGACATCATTTATTATCGCGACGAAGCAGTCGCCGGTTATGTTGAACGGGTGACCGGCGGTCAAGGGTTTAACCTGGTGTTCGACACCGTCGGTGGAGACAACCTCGACCGGTCCATTGAGGCCACGGCGATTTCTGGCCGGCTGTGCTCGATCAACACCCGTTCCACCCATGACCTGACCCAGTTACACGCCAAAAATCTCAGCCTCCACGTGATTTTCCGATCGGTGCCCCTGCTGTATGGCATTGGCATGGACGACCAGCCCCGGTTGCTGGAAGCGCTGCGAACAATGCTGTTAAAACACCAGGTGCGTCCGCTATTGGACGACCAGCGTTTTGACTTCAACGACGTCGGCGACGCCCATCGCCGCCTGGAAGCCGGTGAGGCCACAGGGAAGATTCTCTTGCTGCACGGTTAATCGATCGAACACGGCAAATTTTTAGGCGCCTTAGGGCGAGGAGCAAGACAAGGTTTTCAGTCCGATTTAGAACGATGGTGAAAGTAATTGTTCCCAGGGAAGTGGATTGAAGTGGATTAATGAAAAAAGATAAATCTGATCTGATTGTCCCAGATTATACCCGAGCCATTTTTCCAAAGGGGTGGGCTCATTTTCTAGGTGCAGTGATGTCGATGATGCCGGCGCTGGTGCTTGTGTTTATGTCTTTTTCGACGCTTTTTTTGGAGGGGCAGAACGTAAGCGTCAGGGCCGGTGTCATTCTTGGTGGCATCCTTTTACTGGCGGTAATGCTTTCTCACTCGACTTTTTTGCTGACCCGAGGGAAGCGGTGGGCGAGACCTTTTGTGAGGTGGTATCACAATGCCTGTATTTTATTACTGCTCTTGGGCTTAGTAATACAGTTTTTTCAAGGGAATCAATCGCAGCATTATCCGGGACTGGTTGGATTGACTTTTGCCCTGGTCAGTTTCGCACTTTACCGCTCCAATGGCTTTGCCTTGTTTTGCGATCACTATTGCGAGTTATGGGAAGACTATCGCCAAAGACAGAAATCTGTTTGATGATGAATCCTTTGGCACACCTCCTGTCTAAGCGAACCATCAGGAATTAAGGACCATTGTCTACTGCAACAAACGCTCTCCTGGTATTGTCAGTTGCCGGTTCCAGAATATTTGCGACAGTGGCAGATAGGATTTCTCTGCTAAGCATGTCTGCACTGATCCTGGTTTTACGCCGGTTGTAAGGATTGCGGGCTGAAACGCAATCCTTTTATGTGTAACGGCCTCATAGTCCGCATTGATTGGGGAAAAGTCATAGGTCGGCGGGCACAATTTTTCCTTGAGTACGTCGTCCAAACCGACTGAGGGCATTTTAGATCGGATACGAACGGTCAATATTCCATTCAGGACAAAAGCGCCCTGACATTGAGCGTATCCATTGTCCTGACAATTCCCAGCCCACAAAAACCAATCCACTGCGTGTTTTACCCATCGCTCATCGATCCATGTACTTCTTTGCTCAATGGCGCAAATCCAGATGCCATAATAACCGAATATGAACATCCCTTTTTACCAAGGCAGAGGGGCTACTTTTCGGGGCCAGTGCAAGATTCTCACAACACATTCGCGCCAAGTCAGACTCGCTGCTAGTCTTTCAAGGAGCGTGCGGGTAATCCAAAAAGCACGGGATATTATCGCGAGAGAATTCTGGCACACAGGGAGAGGGTCGTCGTTGCCCTGGAGAACCTATGGAGCAGAATGTCACTGAGGTAGTCGCGCAACATTGGGCTGTCGGGCTCTTTGTGTTGGCGGTTATTGCGTTATGCGTTTTCATGATCGCAGTGTCCAGTTTGCTCGGTGGCCGAAGCCAGGGCCGCAGTAAAACCCTTCCATTCGAGTCCGGTGTTGTTGGCACCGGGCACCCGCGCCAACGTTTTTCTGTGAAGTTCTATTTAGTCGCAATGCTGTTCGTGATCTTTGATATCGAAGCGGTTTTTCTGTTTGCCTGGGCGGTGTCCGTTCGCGACGTCGGTTGGGCGGGGTTCTGGGGCGCTGCGGTGTTTATCGTTATTCTATTGGCGGGGCTGCTTTACGACAGTCGTGTCGGGGCGTTGGAATGGGCGCCGAAACCGCGCACGAAGCCAAAGCCGTGATCGGTTCCAAAGGTCTCCGGGCCCTGGCGGAAGCCAGGGTGCGGATATCCGATGAGACTGGGGTTTGAATCTGATCGTCTGAGGGAGGTTTGGTATGTCGTATACCTTGACCAGGGCCGATGATGCGTCAGCGTCCGGCACCGACCGTTACCCACTGGGTGACCACCGCTCGGCTGATGATCCCGTCAAGCAGCAACTCGACCGAAACGTGTTCACCGGCAAGCTCGATCAGGTCCTCAACTCGGCCGTAAACTGGGGCCGCAAGAATTCCCTCTGGCCCTACAATTTCGGGTTGTCCTGCTGCTATGTGGAGATGACCACCGCGTTCACCTCGCCCCACGACATTGCCCGCTTTGGCTCCGAAGTCATTCGGGCCTCGCCCCGCCAAGCCGATTTCATGGTGATTGCGGGCACCTGCTTTATCAAGATGGCGCCGGTTATTCAGCAGTTGTACGACCAGATGCTGGAGCCAAAGTGGGTGATTTCCATGGGCTCCTGCGCCAACTCGGGTGGCATGTACGACATTTACTCCGTGGTTCAGGGGGTCGATAAGTTTCTGCCGGTTGACGTTTACATTCCCGGGTGTCCGCCCCGGCCGGAAGCGTTTTTACAGGGGCTGCAGCTGTTGCAGGAATCGATCCAGGCGGAGCGTCGCCCGTTGTCCTGGGTGGTGGGTGATCAGGGCGTTTATCGCGCCAAGATGCCCTCCCAGCGTGAGAAGCACCGCGCGAACCGGATTGCGGCCACCGAGTTGCGCAGCCCGGACAGTCTTTAAAACGGATGAGTGTTGTTGTCGACCTCTTCGCAAAGCCAGGCAATTCAGTGTCGACAGCAAGTGAAGTAAGCCATTAAGGCAAGACAGTGAGGCAAGTCCATGACTGTTGTTACCCCGCCGGGCGGGTTGTCGAACGAGGCCGCCAAGGCCACAGACCGATACCGTGAGCCAGTGCTGGAGGCACTGCGGGAGCGCTTTGACACACTGAATCTGGTCGAGCAATCAACCCTGACGGGCATGCCTATACTGTGGATACCCCGTGAATCCTTGACCGAGGTGTTGGTGTTCCTGCGGGAACTGCCGGACCCATTCTCCTTGTTGTACGACTTGTCCGCCGTCGATGAGCGCTTGCGCAGCCACCGCAATGGTCTGCCCGATGCCGACTTTACAGTGTTCTACCATCTGCTATCGGTGACCCGAAACCGGGATGTGATGCTCAAGGTGCCATTGACGGAGGCCGATCTGAAACTGCCCACCTGCATCGCCGTGTTTTCCAACGCCAACTGGTATGAGCGCGAAGTGTGGGACATGTTCGGCATTGAATTCTCCGGCCACCCACACCTGACCCGGTTGTTGATGCCACCCACCTGGACCGGCCACCCGCTGCGAAAGGATTATCCGGCCCGGGCGACCGAATTTGACCCCTACACCCTGACCGTAGCGGGCCAGGAGCATGAGCAGCAGGCACTGAAATTTGATCCCGAAGCCTGGGGTATGAAACGGGAGCGAAGCGGCAACGAGTTCATGTTCCTCAATCTGGGACCGAATCACCCCTCGGCCCACGGCGCATTCCGTCTGATTCTGCAACTGGATGGTGAGGAAATCGTCGATTGCGTACCTGACATTGGTTACCACCACCGGGGCGCGGAAAAAATGGCCGAGCGTCAGTCGTGGCACAGTTTTATTCCTTACACGGATCGTATCGATTACACCGGCGGCGTAATGAACAACCTGCCGTATGTACTGGCCGTGGAGAAGCTCGCCGGCATCCGGGTGCCGCCGCGGGTCGAGGTGATTCGGGTGATGATGGCCGAGATGTTTCGCATCACCAGCCACCTGCTGTTTCTGGGCACCTACCTGCAGGATCTCGGTGCCATGACGCCGGTGTTTTTCACCTTCAGTGACCGGCAGCGGGCCTACAAAGTGATTGAGGGCATTACTGGTTTTCGCATGCACCCGGCCTGGTATCGCATCGGCGGGGTGATGCAGGACTTACCCTCCGGCTGGCAGGGACTGGTTCAGGAATTCCTCGACTGGATGCCCAAACGGTTGCGGGAATACGAACGCGCGATGATGCACAACGCCATTGTGCGTGAACGCACCCGCCACATTGCCGCATTCAATACCCGAGAGGCGCTGGCCTGGGGCGTGACCGGGCCCAACCTCCGGGCAACTGGGTGTGATTTCGATTTGCGTAAGAAACGCCCCTATTCCGGCTATGACCAGTTCGATTTTGAGGTGCCTCTGGCGGCCAACGGCGACGTATTTGACCGCGGTCAAATCCGTATTGAAGAGATGCGCCAGAGCCTGAGGATCATCCAGCAATGCGTGAACACTATGCCGACTGGGGATTACAAGGCGGACCACCCGCTGACTACGCCGCCGCCCCGGGAACGTATGCTGCAGCACATCGAAACGCTGATTACTCATTTTCTCCAGGTGTCCTGGGGGCCGGTGCTCAAACCCAATGAATCGGTACAAATGATTGAGGCCACTAAGGGCATCAACAGCTATTACCTGACCAGTGACGGTAACACCATGAGTTATCGCACACGAATTCGTACCCCCAGCTTTCCTCATCTGCAACAGATACCATCGTTGATGCGGGGCGGGTTTGTGCCGGACCTGATTGCGCACCTGGGCAGCATTGATTTCGTAATGGCGGATGTGGATCGCTGATGATGGCCAAGACAACCAGACGCAACGAGGCAAACGTGATCACCCGGGAGGGCGATGGCTTTCACCTGCACGGTGACGACCGCGAGGCGATCCTGCAGATTGTGGCGCATTACGAGCAGCCCCAGGCCGCCTGCATCGATGCCCTGAAAATCGTGCAGCGTCGCCATGGCTGGGTGCCGGACGGAGCCATTCCTGCCATTGCGGAGGTGCTCGGCGTGGGTGCCGCCAGTGTCGAAGGTGTGGCCACTTTCTACAGCCTGATTTTTCGCCAGCCGGTGGGCCGCCACGTGATCCTTGTGTGCGATAGCAGCTCGTGTTTCCTCACCGGCTACGACGCCCTGCGGGATGCGCTCTCCATTCATTTAGGTATTGGCTTCGGTGAGACCACCCCTGATAACCGCTTTACGCTGCTGCCGGTGTGCTGCCTGGGTGCGTGCGACAGCGGGCCGGCGTTGATGATCGGTGAGGATACCTATGCCCCGGTGACCCCCGACGACATCTCTGCACTGTTGGAGGCTTACCCATGATGCCTAAACTCGACCAGCTCCGCTATCGGTGTCAGCTCCATCAAAGTGCCACTGAGCGGCGAGAGGAAACCCACCCGCTCACCTGGCGGTTAAGAGACGACGGTATCTGGATTGATCTGGACGATTACCGGGCGATGGATGGCTACACCGCGGTCACCAAGGTCCTGGCGAATAGCAGCCCGGACGACGTAATCGAAGTGATGAAAGACGCCAATGTACGCGGCCGTGGCGGCGGTGGTTTTTCCGCCGGGGTCAAGTGGGGGCTGACCCTGAAAGGGCAGGGCCAGCCCCGGGGCTATCTGGTGTGCAACGCCGATGAAATGGAGCCTGGCACGTTCAAGGATCGTCTGCTGCTGGAACAGCAACCGCATTTGCTGATCGAGGGCATGATCCTGGCGGCCTATGCCAACCATTCCCGGTTTGGCTACGTGTTCCTGCGGGGGGAGTACGTGGCAGCGGCAAAGGCGGTCACCGCTGCACTGGGGGAGGCCCGGCACGCCGGGTGGCTGGGCGACAACATTGCCGGCTCGGGCTTCGATTTCGACATTGCCCTGCACACCGGCGCCGGCCGCTACATCTGTGGCGAAGAAACCGCCCTGATCAATTCGCTGGAAGGCTATCGTGCCAATCCCCGCGCCAAACCGCCGTTTCCCGGCCAGTCCGGGGCCTGGGGCAAACCCACCGTGGTCAACAATGTTGAGACCCTGTGCAACGTGCCTGCGGTTATGCGCCATGGCGCGTCGTGGTATCAGGGTTTGTCCGGCCAGCTCAGCGACGACGGCGGCACCAAATTGTATGGCGTCTCCGGGCTGGTCAATCGGCCGGGCCTGTGGGAGATGCCCATCGGCACCTCGGGTGAGGAACTGATGGACCGGGCCGGTGGGGTGCAGTCGGGCCATGCCCTCAAAGCCTGGTTGCCCGGCGGGGGCAGTACCGGTTTCCTGTTGCCCGAGCATCTGGCGTGTGCACTGGATTTTGACACCATCGGCAAGCAGGGCAGCCGGTTGGGCACCGGGCTGATCGCTGTGGTCACGGACCAGCAGAGTATGGTGGCGCTGGTGCGAAATCTGGAGGCTTTCTTTGCCCGCGAGTCCTGTGGCTGGTGTACGCCCTGCCGGGACGGGTTGCCTTGGACCGTCAAGTTGCTTCAGGCATTGGAGCGGGGTGAGGGCGAGCCGGAGGACATCGAACTGTTGGACAAGCTGGCGGACGACCTGGGGCCCGGCAAGACTTTTTGTGCCCACGCCCCTGGGGCCTCGATGCCACTGGCCAGCGCGATCCGGTATTTCCGGGCTGAATTTGATCAGGGTGTGCGACGCTCGCGCACGCCATCCGATGTTGATTCCGTCGGGGCGGGGGGGTAGCGGCATGACAACGATTCATGTGGACGGCCAGTCGTACCAGGTCGTTGGTGCCGACAATCTGTTGCACGCCTGCCTGTCGCTGGGATTGGATGTGCCTTACTTCTGTTGGCACCCGGCCATGGGCAGCGTTGGCGCGTGTCGCCAGTGTGCGGTTAAGCAGTACCGTGATGCAGACGACACCCAAGGCACGTTGGTGATGTCGTGCATGGCACCGGTCACCGACAATGCCCGCATCGCCATCAGCGACGAAGAGGCGGTTACCTTCCGCCAGAGCGTCATTGAATGGTTGATGATCAACCATCCCCACGACTGTCCGGTTTGTGAGGAGGGCGGCCACTGCCACCTGCAGGACATGACCGTAATGACTGGTCATGACCGGCGACGCTACCGCTTCCACAAACGCACTCACCGCAACCAGGACCTGGGCCCGTTCGTGGCCCATGAGATGAACCGCTGCATCACCTGCTACCGCTGCGTGCGGTTTTATAACGACTACGCCGGTGGGCAGGATCTGGGTGCGTTTGGCGCCAATGACAACGTCTATTTTGGCCGCTACAAAGACGGCACTCTGGAGAGTGAGTTTGCCGGTAACCTGACTGAGGTATGCCCCACCGGGGTCTTTACCGACCAGACCCACAGCGAACGCTACACCCGCAAATGGGACCTGCAATTCGCCCCCAGTATCTGCCACCAGTGCGCGGTTGGCTGCAACATCAGCCCGGGCGAACGCTACGGTGACATCCGCCGTATCGAGAACCGGTACCACGGTGAAGTGAACCGTTACTTCCTCTGTGATCGGGGCCGTTTCGGTTACGGCTACGTCAATCGAGAGGACCGGCCCCGGCAACCGGAATGGCATGGCCACAGTGGCGATGAACGGTTGACACTGGAAGTGGACGCCGCGCTCGACCGGGGCAGTGACGCCCTGCGGGATGCCTACCGGATAATTGGCATCGGTTCACCCCGCGCCAGCCTGGAAAGCAATCACGCCCTCAAGTTATTGGTGGGCGCGAACAACTTTGCCACTGGTATGACGGCGGCCGAGCAGGCCTGCGTCAGCTACATGGTCACGCTCAACCGAACCTGCGGGTTGCCCACCCCGACTCTGCGTGAGGTTGAGAGCCATGATGCCGTGTTGGTGCTGGGTGAGGACCTGATCCAGAGTGCGGCCCGGCTCGGGTTGGCGGTGCGTCAGGCGGCTCTGGGCAAGCGCGAGGAATTAGCCGTCGAGCGGGGCATCCCGGTCTGGAACGCCGAAGCGGTGAAGACCCTGGGGCAGGATCACTACCATCCCCTGTACACCGCATACCCCATCGCCACCGGGCTGGACGCAGTGGCAACCGGGCATTGGTCGCTGGCGCCCAGTGACATTGCCCGGCTGGGCTTTGCCATTGCCCACGCCATTGATCCATCAGCGCCGGCGGTCACCGATCTGGATGCCACCATGCAAGCCGACGCCACCCGCATTGCCGTCTCGCTCATGCAGGCCCGCCGGCCATTGGTGGTCAGCGGAGGGTCCCTCGGTTCGATGGCGATTCTCGAAGCCGCTGGCAATGTCGCGCGGGCGTTGGCCCGGCGCGCCCACGCCGGCGGTCTGGTGCTGGTCCGGCGGGAGGTCAACAGCACCGGCGTGGACCTGCTCGGGGGCGAGACGCTTGAGTGGGCGCTGGCGGAAGTGCGCGAGCACCGGGCCGATGCGGTGGTGGTTCTGGAGAACGATCTTTACCAACGGTTGCCGCCGGAGCTGGTCGATACCGCACTGCACCATGCCCGGACCCTGGTGGTGCTGGACCATCAGCGAACACCAACGCTGGCCCGCGCCCACCTGTCGTTGCCGGCGGCCAGCTTCGCCGAAGGCGATGGCACGCTGGTCAGCCTGGAAGGCCGGGCGCAGCGGTTTTTCCAGGTGTTTGATCCGCGTTACATTCGCCCGGAAACCCGCATCCATGAAAGTTGGCGCTGGCTCCACGCCTTGCGGGCCGGCCTGCGGCGCGAATCGGGTTCGGAAATCACATTGGACGCCATCACCTTGTCATGCGCACAACACAACCCGGCACTGGCAAAGATTGTTGATGTCGCCGAGCCGGCGGATTTTCGCGTCAGTGGGGTAAAGCTGGCTCGGGAGCCCCACCGCTACAGTGGCCGTACCTCAATGCGGGCCAATCTGAACGTCAGTGAACCGCGGACACCGCAGGATGTGGATACCGCTTTTGCGTTTTCCATGGAAGGCTACAACGGCTTTGAGCGGCCCCGTCGGGATGTCGCTTTTGCCTGGGCTCCCGGTTGGAATTCACCCCAGGCCTGGAATAAATTCACCGATGAGGTCGGTGGTCACCTGCGAGCCGGGGATCCGGGCGTGCGGTTGCTATCGCCACAGCCCGGGGCGTATCGGTATGGCAACGCGGTGCCGTCGGTGTATACGGCGAAGGATAATCACTGGCAACTGGTGGTTTTGCCACGGCTGTTTGGGGGAGAGGAAACCTCTGCCCGGGCGGCGCCCATTATTGAGCGGTCCGCCCCGGTGGTGATCAGCGTGCCCGCCAGTGATGCCGATCGCTTTGGGTTTCGTGACGGCGAACCGGTCACCCTGGTGACGGATGTCGGCGACTGGGTCTTGCCGGTCCAGGTCTCGCCGACGTTGGCCTCAGGATTGGTGGCGGTGGCCATGGGGGTCGCGCCGGCCTTGACATCGGGCCAGTGGGTTCGTCTGCGCCGGAGCGACAGCCCCGGAACTGCGTCGGATGCTGCCGGACAACCGTCGGGCGGGGCGTCATCATGAGCTGGCTGAGCCCACAGGTCATGGCCATCGTGATCGCAGTGGCCCAGGCCGTGATCATACTGCTGGCGGCCGTATTGCTGGGCGCCATTATGACGGTGGTCGAGCGCCGCCTGCTGGGCTTGTGGCAGGATCGCTACGGGCCGAACCGGGTGGGGCCGTTCGGGTCGTTGCAGGTGGTGGCGGACATGATCAAGATCTTTTTCAAGGAGGACTGGATTCCACCCTTCGCCGATCGCACATTGTTCGTGCTGGCCCCCGCCATTGCCATGGCCTCGTTACTGCTGTCGTTCATGATCATCCCGATTACGCCCGGCTGGGGCATTGCCGACCTTCACATCGGCTTGCTGTTTTTCTTCGCAATGGCGGGCATCAACGTCTATGCCGTGTTGTTCGGTGGCTGGGCCAGCGGCAACAAGTACGCCCTGATTGGCGCCATGCGGGCGTCGGCGCAAACCCTGTCGTACGAAGTGTTTATGGGGCTGGCACTGATGGGCGTGGTGGCCATTGCCGGGTCGTTCAATATGCGCGACATCGTGGCGGCGCAAGAGGGCCTGTGGTTCATCGTGCCGCAGTTTTTCGGATTCTGTACCTTCCTGATCGCTGGTATTGCGGTCACCCACCGTCACCCGTTTGATCAGCCGGAGGCTGAGCAGGAACTGGCCGACGGTTACCACATTGAATATTCCAGCATGAAGTTCGGCATGTTTTTTATCGGCGAGTACGTTGGCATGGTGTTGGTGTCGGCGCTGATCGTGACGCTGTTTTTTGGCGGCTGGCAGGGTCCCTGGCTGCCGCCGATTCTCTGGTTTTCGCTCAAGACCGGCGCGTTTCTGGTGTTTTTTGTGCTGCTTCGGGCTTCGCTACCGAGGCCCCGCTATGACCGGGTCATGAGTTTCGGCTGGCGCGTCTGCCTGCCATTGACGTTAATCAATCTGCTGGTGACCGGGGGCGTGATTCTGCTCTCGTCACCTCAGTAGAAGGAGGCCCTGCATGCTGAAGTGGCTGTTTGTCGGCACCTGGTCCCAGTTGCGCACGCTGGGCCTAGTGTTCATGCACACCTTTCACAAGCGCGAAACGCTCAATTACCCGGAGCAGGCGGTCGAGCTGCCGCCCCGGTATCGGGGCCGCATTGTGCTGACCCGGGACCCGGACGGGGAGGAGCGTTGCGTGGCGTGCAACCTGTGTGCGGTTGCGTGTCCGGTGGACTGTATTTCATTGCAGAAAGGTGAGCAGGATGACGGGCGCTGGTATCCGGAGTTCTTCCGGATCAACTTTTCACGCTGCATTTTCTGCGGCATGTGTGAAGAGGCGTGTCCGACCTCTGCGATTCAGTTGACACCGGATTTTGAGTTGGGAGAGTTCGACCGGCAGGAACTGGTGTATGAGAAAGAAGACCTGCTGATTAACGGGCCGGGCAAGGACCATGAGTACCATTTTTACCGGGTCGCCGGGCTATCAATCGCGGGCAAGGGCAAGGGGCAGGCCCAGAATGAAGCGCCACCCATCGACGTCAAAACGTTGTTGCCATAAGCCATACCACCTCGCAGAGCGGCACAAGGAGCATTGCATGACGTTGGCATTCTATCTCAGTGGTTTGGTCGCGGTGTTGGCCACCCTCGGTGTTATTGCGGGCACCAACGCCGTGCACGCGTTGCTGAACCTGATCGTCTCGCTGATTGCCGTCGCCATGGTGTTTTTTGCCTTGGGGGCCCCCTTTGCCGGGGCGCTGGAGATCATCGTGTACGCCGGCGCCATCATGGTGCTGTTTGTCTTCGTGGTGATGATTCTCAACTTGGGCGAGGGCGCGGCCGAGCAGGAACGGTTGTGGCTCCAGGCCCGCACCTGGGTGGCGCCGTCGCTGCTGTCGGCGGTGTTGCTGGTGACGATGGTGATGATGTTGTGGGGGCAGGACGGCGGTCGCCACATTACCGGCGACCTGCTGACTGCCAAAGCCGTTGGCATCACCTTGTTCGGGCCCTGGCTATTGGTGGTTGAACTGGCGGCCATGCTGCTGTTGGCGGCGCTGGTGACCGCATCCCACGTTGGCCGGATGGCGGAGGCCGGGACGACCAAAAGCGTGGGGAGCAAACCATGAGTGCCATGGCGGCGCAGGGTATCCCGATGGAGCACGGCCTCATTCTGGCGGCAATTCTGTTTGTCCTGGGCCTGACCGGATTGATGTTCCGGCGCAATATGGTGTTTGTGCTGATGAGCCTGGAGGTCATGCTCAACGCCGCTGGCCTGGCCTTTATTGTGGCCGGCACCGCCTGGGGCCAACCGGAGGGGCAAGCGATGTTCCTGCTGGTGATTACGCTGGCGGCCGCCGAGGCCAGTGTCGGGCTGGCGCTGCTGATCCAGCTGTATCAGCGCTTCCGCACGCTGGATACCGACGCAGTTAGCAGGATGCGAGGATAATGGACCATTCGCTGTCTGTGCCATGGGCGATGCTGCTGTTGCCGCTAACCTTTCTGCTGCCTCTGGCGGGCACCCTGGTCCTGGCGTTGTCGCGGGGGCGGCTGGGCCCCGGGGTCAGTGTTTGGATCGGCACCGCCAGTGTCGGGTTGGCGGCGGTGGTGACGGCACTGCTGGCGGCAGAGTACGCCGCCAGCGATGGCACTGCGATCAATCTCACGTGGTGGCGCTGGATTTCAGTCGGGGCGTTCGCGCCCACAATCGGGTTGAGGCTGGACGGCCTGGCGCTGACCATGCTGGGTGTCATTACCGGTGTTGGCTTTCTGATCCATCTGTTTGCCGGTTGGTACATGCGCGGAGAATTGGGTATTACCCGTTTTTACGCGTACATGAACCTGTTTGTCTTCAGCATGGTGTTGCTGGTGTTGGGGGACAACCTGTTACTGCTGTTCCTGGGTTGGGAGGGCGTGGGATTGTGCTCTTATCTGCTCATCGGCTACTACTACGAGCACTCCGCCAACGGCGCCGCAGCCTTCAAGGCATTCATTGTCACCCGCATTGGCGATGTGTTTCTGGCGATCGGGTTGTTCCTGCTGTTCAGTGAACTCGGCACCCTCAATATTGCCGTGATTCTGGAGCGTATCCCGCAGCTATGGGCTCAGGGCGATGCAACCGCAGAGCTGGCTGCGTTGCTGATTCTAGGCGGTGCGCTGGGCAAATCCGCCCAAGTGCCGCTGCACACCTGGCTTGCCGATGCGATGGCCGGCCCGACCCCGGTGTCAGCGTTGATCCACGCCGCCACCATGGTGACCGCCGGCGTGTACCTGATTGCCCGTCTGCACGGAGTGTTTGACCTGGCCCCCCATGCGCAGTACCTGGTGGGTGTAATTGGCGCCCTGACTCTGCTGTTGGCCGGTTTCGCCGCCTTGGCCCAGACCGACATTAAACGGGTACTGGCGTACTCCACCATGAGCCAGATCGGTTATATGTTCCTGGCGCTGGGGGTGGGGGCGTACGACGCTGCGATTTTCCATCTGATGACCCACGCGTTCTTCAAGGCTTTGCTGTTCCTATCAGCCGGTGCGGTGATCATCAGTTGTCACCATGAGCAGGACATGCGTCAGCTCGGCGGGCTGTGGCGCCGATTACCGCTGGCGTACGGCGGGTTCGTGGTGGGCGGTGCGGCGTTGGCGGCATTGCCGCTAGTGACGGCCGGTTTCTACAGCAAGGATGAAATTCTGTGGCAAGCCTTCGCGGCCGACCAGACCGGGCTGCTGGCCGCCGGCCTGATGGGGGCGGTACTGACGTCCATTTACACCCTGCGCCTGATCATCGGTACTTTTCACGGTGCCATGCGCAGTGACCACGCCCGCAAAGCCGAACCTGGTCGGGGACTGCAACATGGCCTGCCGCTGGTGGTGTTGGCGATACTCTCGACCTTGCTCGGCGGCTTGATCGTGCCCCCGCTGGCTAGCGTGCTGCCTGCTGGACCGGGTGAGGGCGTGACTGCCGGGCACACCGCCGTGGAGTTGCTGGCAACCGCCGCCGCGATGGCCGGTGTGGCCGCCGGGGTGTGGCTGTTTGTATTTCGCCGTCTCTGGTTAACGCAACAGGTCGCCCGGGGTTGGGCCTCCAAACTCTGGTGGTTGTGGCACGACGCCTGGGGCTTTGACCATGTGTTCGATCGCACCCTGGTGCAACCTTACCGCGCATTGGTGAACTGGCTGCGCAACGACCCGGTCGATGGCATCTTTAACGCCGTGGCCCGGACTGCGAAGCTGTTGAATACAGGCCTGACCCGCACCCAGACCGGCCGGGTAAGAACCTACGCCACCGGCATGGTGCTTGGTGCCACCGTGATATTGCTGACCTTGTCCTGGGGAGCCTGACAACGATGAGTGCACGTCATGATTGATCCAACAGCCTACAATCGCCGTCCTACCATGGGCTGCATGGTGTTGGGGGTGCCACGCCCATGATGCTGGTCTGGCTGATCCTGATTCCCTTCGTGGGTGGCTTATTGTCCTGGCAGGCTGACCGCTGGGGCGACAAGGCACCGCGCTGGATTGCGTTGGTGACCATGGTGCTGGTGTTGTTGATGACGCTGGCGCTCTGGCTGCACGGTGATTACGAATTGCCAGCACTGACCGGGGAGTCACAGGCCATACGCTGGGCCATGGAGTGGCGGGTGGCCTGGATTCCCCGGTTTGGCATCGACATTCATCTGGCGCTTGACGGTCTGTCGCTGGTGCTGATTGCACTGACCGGCTTCCTGGGCACGCTGGCGGTGTTGTGCTCGTGGAAAGAAATCGTCCACCGAGTGGGCTTTTTCCACCTCAACTTGTTGTTCATTCTGGCCGGTGTAGTCGGGGTGTTCCTTGCCATTGACCTGTTTCTGTTCTTCTTCTTCTGGGAAATGATGCTGGTGCCGATGTACTTCCTGATCGCCCTCTGGGGTCACAGTGGGTCGGAGGGCAGAACCCGAATCCGGGCCGCGGTCAAATTCTTCCTGTATACCCAGTCCAGCGGCCTGTTGATGCTGGTCGCCATTCTGGCACTGGTGTTCAGCCATCATACAGTGACCGGCACCTATTCCTTCAGCTACGAGGTGCTGCTGGACTCGTCGCTGTCGGAGGAGCTTGCAATGTGGCTGATGCTGGGTTTCTTTGTCGCCTTTGCGGTCAAATTACCGGTAGTGCCGTTACACGGCTGGCTGCCCGACGCTCACGCTCAGGCGCCAACAGCGGGCAGCGTGGATCTGGCCGGGATTCTGCTGAAAACCGCGGCTTACGGCATGCTGCGGTTTGCGCTGCCGCTGTTCCCCGAAGCCTCCCAGACGTTTGCGCCAGTGGCGATGACCCTGGGACTGGTCGGGGTATTTTACGGCGCGATACTGGCCTGCGGCCAGCAGGACATCAAACGGCTGATCGCCTACACCAGCATTTCCCACATGGGCTTTGTCCTGATCGGTATTTACTCCGGTTCGGCGCTCGCCCTTCAGGGCGTGGTGGTGCTGATGGTGGCCCATGCATTCTCGGCCGCCGGACTGTTTATTCTCAGTGGCCAGCTCTATGAACGCCTGCACACCCGTGATATGCGACACATGGGCGGACTCTGGGGCCGGCTGGGTAGCTTGCCGGGGTTTTCACTGGTGTTTGTGGTGGCTTCTCTGGGGATGCCGGGAACGGCGAATTTTGTCGGCGAATTCATGGTGTTGTTCGGTACCTTTCCGGTTGCCCCGGTGGTGGTGGTGATCGGTTGTGGCGGACTGGTGCTGGCGGCGATCTATTCACTGATCCTGATGCAGCGGGTGTACTTCGGCCCGGCGCAGGGGCACGGCGTGCTGGCGGATCTGGACTGGCGCGAGTACACCATGCTGCTGGGGCTGGTCGCGTTGGTGTTGCTGTTCGGGCTCTACCCGCAACCGCTGCTGGACACCACGGCCGCTTCCATGGCCGAAGTGGAGCAGTTGTTCCAGAACGCACCGCCGAAGGTTGGCCCTTTGCTTAGCGGGGGCCAGTGATGCTGAAACTGAGCTATTTGGTTGCTTTTGTGCCGATCATCCTGGTCTGTGCCACCGCCGTTACCGTGATGCTGGGCATCGCCTGGCGGCGTCAGCATGCGGTCACCGCCATTGTCACGGTGGTCGGGCTGAATCTGGCGCTGGTGACGGCGTGGCTGGTGGGACAGGCCGCCATTATTACCACGCCGTTGCTGGTGTTCGACGATCTTACCCTGTTCGCATCGGTGTTGATTCTGACCGCTACCCTGGCCTGCGCCACCTTTTGCCATGTGTATCTGGAAGGGTACCCGGGCGCCAAAGAGGAATTTTACCTGTTGATGCTGTGCGCGGCGGCCGGCGGCCTGGTTTTGGTGGCCAGCCGTCATCTGGCCACCTTGTTTCTGGGTCTGGAGCTGTTGTCGATGCCGCTTTATGGCATGTTGGCGTACACCTTCAGAGACCGGCGCTCACTGGAATCCGGCATTAAATATCTGGTGCTGTCGGCGGCGGCAACCGCGTTTCTGCTGTTCGGCATGGCGTTGCTGTATGCCCAGACCGGGCGCCTGGATCTGTCGGGGCTGATCAGCGGGCTGACCGCATCGACCGGGGTCTGGGGCCTGGCCGGCGCGGGCCTGATGCTGGTGGGCCTGGGTTTCAAGTTGTCGATTGTGCCGTTTCATTTGTGGACGCCGGACGTCTACGAGGGCGGGCCGGGGCCCGCCGCCACGTTTCTTGCCACGGCCAGCAAGGTGGCGGTCTTTGTGGTGGTGTTGCGGCTGATGCTGGCGGCGCCGGTATTCCAGGAGCGATGGCTTCACGATGTCTTGACGACCCTGGCGCTGCTCACCATGTTGGTGGGCAACCTGCTGGCGCTGCTGCAGTCGAACCTGAAGCGTCTGTTGGGTTATTCATCAATCGCCCATTTCGGTTACCTGCTGGTCGCCCTGGTGGTGGGCACCGGTCTGGCGGTTGAGACCGCCTGCCTTTATCTGGTGACTTATATGATCACCACCCTTGGCGCGTTCGGGGTGGTGACTTTGTTGTCGAGCCCCTACACCGGAGAAGACGCCTCGGCGCTGCATCATTACAGGGGGCTGTTCTGGCGTCGGCCCTACCTGGCGGCGGTCCTGACCGTGTGTTTGCTATCGCTGGCGGGGATTCCGTTCACCGCAGGCTTCATCGGCAAGTTTTATATCATTGCCCTGGGCGTTGATGCTCAACGCTGGTGGCTGGTCGGCGGCATCATTCTCGGCAGTGTCGTTGGATTGTACTATTACCTGCGGGTACTGGTGACGCTTTACCTGGTTGAGCCTGGCATGCGGCGCCGCGATGCGACCAACGACTGGGGTCTGCGTGCAGGCGGCCTGGTGGTGATTGGCCTGGCATTGTTGGTGCTGCTGATGGGCGTGTACCCATCGCCAGTGATTGAGTGGGCCGAAGCCATGGTGATTGCGGTGCTGTGATTTTGCCTCTCGTTCCCGGCGATCGTTTCCAGCCCTCTTTCCCTCTTTCTTGCTTTCATCTGATGAGGTGGTCTGACACCGGGCCGGATTAATTTTGTGTGAATCCCCTGCAGAATGGCGGCAGAGTGTCTAGACTGCGGTCATTACCAAGCCGACTGCTCCGCCCGTCGGGATCGGCCGCCAGCGTTTCAATGCGTAATCTGGGCGAACGAGCCTAAAAGTAATCAGAAACCCCCGCATGCTTCACCAATGACGACCACAGTGACTTTGTCGCAGGGTGTCGTTTGGATGCTTCATAACCTAATAGGGCGTTAAGCGCCCGAACAAGGGAGAATCTCGGCATGGCCGTCACATTTCAGCTCAACGGACAACAAGTCACTGCGGACGTCGAACCCGATACCCCATTGCTGTGGGTGATCCGCGATACGTTTCACCTTACCGGCACCAAATTCGGATGCGGTATTGCCCAGTGCGGAGCCTGCACCGTTCACCTCAATGGCATGACCCGGCGCTCCTGCGTCACGCCAGTATCCCAGGTGGAAGGCGGCACGGTGACCACCATCGAGGGTCTGGACAGTAAGGAAGCCAAGGCCATTCAGGACGCCTGGGTCGGTATTGATGTACCCCAGTGTGGTTTCTGTCAATCCGGCCAGGTGATGTCCGCGGTTGCGTTGCTGCGCGAAGTGCCGAAACCGACCGACGACAACATTGACCAGGCGATGGCGGGCAATATATGCCGTTGTGCCACCTATGTGCGGATACGGCAGGCAATCCACAACGCCGCCGACACGTTGGAGGGCTAAGCCATGACTGACCATTACAACGATACCCGCCCGCTGTTTGCCCATGCCGGACGTGCGGCGGATCAAACCGTTACCGGGCAGTTTCCGACGGACGACACGTTGACCGGCGCCGAGCGAACGGACCCGGCACTGTCGCGACGTCGATTCCTGCAAGGCACGGCAGCGATGACCATGGGCTTGGTGATTGGCATGCACCTGCCGTCTTCCGCCAAGGCACAGTCGGGTGCTGCCGTCGTCATGACAGACACCGTAGAAGGCGGATTTACGCCCAATGCATTTATTCGCATTGCACCCGACAACACGGTCACCGTCATCGTTAAGCACATTGAATTTGGCCAGGGTCCGGCCACGGGATTGTCCACGCTGGTGGCCGAAGAACTGGATGCCGACTGGGGGCAGATGCGGGCAGAAATGGCCCCGGCAAACAAGAAGAAATACGCCAACACCTTGTTTGGGTTGCAGGGTACGGGCGGGTCAACCGCCATGGCCAACTCCTACGAACAAATGCGCAAAGCCGGAGCGGCCGCCAGAGTCATGCTGGTGCAGGCGGCCGCTGACAAGTGGGGTGTGAGTGCCGAGGACATCAGCGTTGCCAAAGGCGTCATAAGCCACGGCGCCAGCAATCGCAGTGCCTCCTTCGGTGATTTGGCCGCCGATGCGGCGGCGCTGGAAGTGCCGGCCGAACCAACACTGAAAAATCCGGACCAATTCACCCTGATTGGCACCGATGTGCCCAAGCTCGATTCCCGAGATAAAACCACCGGCAAGCAATTGTTCACCCTCGACCTGTACCCGGACAACCTGGTCACCGCCACAACCTTGCACCCGCCACAGTTTGGCGCGACGGTGAAAGCGGTGGACAGCAAAAAGGCCCGGGCCATCAAGGGCGTCATTGATGTCAAAGCCGTGCCATCCGGGGTGGCGGTGTACGCTGAGAACACCTTTGCCGCGCTCAAGGGCCGACAGGCGTTAAGCGTGACCTGGGATGACCGCAACGCGGAAACCCGGTCATCGGCACAAATGCAGGCGGATTACAGCAAAGCGGTGCAGGGCGAGGGCGCCGTCGCCCGCAGTGAAGGCGATGCCAAAAAAGGGCTTGGCGACGCCGATACCGTGCTGGAAGCGGAGTACTTTTTTCCTTACCTGGCCCACGCGCCGATGGAAACCCTGGATGCCGTGGTGCAGCATAAAGAGGGCAAAGTGACCGTGTGGATGGGTTCGCAGATTCAGACCATGGATGTCGGTGCACTGGCGGGTGTCTTTGGGGTAGAGCCTGGGGCCATTACCCTGAATACCTTGTATGCAGGAGGAAGTTTTGGTCGCCGCGCCCAACCTGGCGGCGAGTTTGCCGCCGAGGCCGGAGAAGTGGCGAAGGCCTTGGGCAGTGACCGGCCGGTGAAATTGATGTGGACGCGGGAAAATGACATCCAGGGTGGCCGTTACCGGCCCCTGGCGGTGCACAGGATTCGTGGCGGGCTGGATAAAAACGGCGACATCGTCGCCTGGGATCAGCAGATCGCGGTGCAGTCGTTTCTGAAGGGCACCGCCTTCGAGGGTATGATTCAGGAAGGCATTGACGGCACCGCAGTGGAAGGGTCAAGAGATCTGCCGTACGCCATTCCCAACCTGCGCGTAGGCCAACATTTAATGGACAACGGCGTTACCACGTTGTGGTGGCGCTCGGTCGGGCATACCCACAATGGTTACGCCACCGAGACCTTCCTGGACGAGTTGCTGGAGAAAGCGGGTAAGGATCCGGTGGAAGGGCGGTTAGCCTTGTTGGGAGACAAGCACCCGCGGTATCGCGGTGTGCTGGAGAAAGTCGCAGCCATGGCGGCGGCCGCCGGTAAAGTACCGGCGGGACGCCAGCGTGGAGTTGGGCTGCATAAGAGCTTTAACACCTATGTGGCTGAAATCGCCGAAGTGTCCGATGCCGGTGACGGCACCCCACGGGTCCACAAGGTGTGGTGTGCGGTCGATTGCGGGGTGGCGGTCAACCCCAATGTGATCCGTGCCCAGATGGAAGGGGGTATTGGCTACGGCGCGGGTGCCGTGCTGTTTGATGCCATTACCCTGACCGACAATGGCCATGTGACGGAATCCAACTTCGATCGTTATCGCTCCCTTCGGATCAACGAAATGCCCTCGGTGGAGGTGGAAGTGATTGCGTCGGCGGAAGCACCGACGGGCGTCGGAGAGCCGGGTGTGCCGCCGGTGGGGCCAGCCATTGCCAATGCCTGGCGTCGATTAACGGGTAACAGTGTCTACCGCTTGCCCCTTGTTCCGCCCTCAGCTTAAGGAAAGCGCCATCATGAAAGATTCAAGCAGTTTCAGAGTCAGCGCGACGCTGGTCGCCGGGTTAATGGCGTTGGCAGCCAGTTCTGTGGTTGCGGATCGGCACAAAGGTGCCAGTGCGGAATTGAAATCGCCACTGGCCTTTCAATCCATCACTGATCCTGCCCAGCGCTCGATGGCGCTGTTTAAGGAGATGGGTAAGGTGATTACTCACCCCCGATGCATGAACTGCCACCCAAGGGGCGACAGCCCCACCCAGGGAATGATGAGTCAGAAGCATGAACCTCCGGTCGTGCGTGGGGCTGGAGGGCTCGGGGCGCCCGGTATGCGCTGCACGACCTGTCATGGTCCGGGCAACGTTGCCTACACTGCCAGTGAAGGCTCCATTCCGGGGCATCCGACCTGGCGTCTGGCGCCCCCGGAACAGGCGTGGCAGGGCAAGTCCCTGGCACAGATCTGCGAGCAGCTCAAAGATCAGAGCCGCAGCCACATGACGTTGGCCGAATTGCAGGCGCACAATGCTGAAGATTCCCTGGTGGGTTGGGGTTGGCACCCCGGTGAGGGCCGTCAGTCTGTGCCGGGAAGTCAGAAAGTGTTCGGGGCACTGACTCAGGCCTGGATCGATACCGGCGCGGTTTGCCCGGAAAACTAGCCTTTGTTGGGTGTCGGTCGCCGGCACCCACCGTCAGGCCAGACAGCAGTTTTTGTATTTGCGACCGCTGCCACACGGGCAGTGGTCGTTCCTGCCAGGTTTCAGAACGCCCTGGGTCGGGTTACCTGCCAGGTAATACCACACACCGAATTCCCTGATGAACTCAGACGCTTCCTCCAGATACCCCCAATCGGCCTGATCTTTATACACCGCCCGGAAATGAACGGTTCCCTGATCGCCGTGCTGGCTGGCTGACAACACCGACAGCGACTGCCACCGGGGCGAGTCGTCCAGGTTCAGCGATGTCGGGCGGGTTGAGGTGTGCCACGTCTGGCGCAGGTAGTCCGCTTTGCCCAGGACAAAGGCACTGAACCGTGATCGCATCAATGCTTCCGGGGTAGGCGCTTTGGCGCCCCCATGAAAGACGCCGCAGCAGGCTTCGTAGGGGTGATCACTGCCGCATGGGCAGGGCTGGTTGCGATCCATTGGTGTCTCCATATCCATCGCCGGGTGGGTATTGTCGCCGACGCACTATTATTCGCTTCGGGGACAGCGCACATGCCCGTGCGTTCACCCGCGTTGCATGAGCAAAAAAAACGCCAGCCCGAGGGCTGGCGTTTTCAGGTACTAACCCATGGGGTCATTCACCCGTCAGGCGACGTTCGCTTCGGATGCCTTGCTGGTGTAATTGTCCATCTTGTCGAAATTGAGATACTTGTAGATCTCTTTTGACATGCTGTTCAGGTCCTTGGCGTATTCCATGTACTCCTCAGGCGTTGGCAGCTTACCCAGCACGGCACCCACCGCCGCCAGTTCGGCTGAGGTCAGGTACACGTTGGCACCATCGCCCAGGCGGTTGGGGAAGTTGCGGGTCGAGGTGGACAGTACCGTCGACTTCGCCGCCACCCGTGCCTGATTACCCATGCACAGTGAACAACCCGGCATTTCGGTGCGCACCCCGGCAGTGCCGTAGATGTTGAAGTAGCCTTCTTCCATCAACTGGGCTTCATCCATCTTGGTCGGTGGTGACATCCACAGGCGGGTTTTCAGCGGCTCTTTGTTCATTGCCAGCAGTTTACCCGCTGCGCGGAAGTGACCGATGTTGGTCATGCACGAACCGATGAACACTTCGTCCACCTTGTCGCCGGCCACTTCGGACAGTACGCGGGCGTCGTCCGGATCGTTCGGGCAGCACACGATCGGCTCTTTGATGTCAGCCAGATCGATTTCGATCACGTGCGCGTACTCGGCGTCTTTGTCGGCGCGCATCAGCTTCGGATCCGCCAGCCAGGCTTCCATGTTCTTGGCACGACGCTCAAGTGTACGTGGGTCGCCGTAACCTTCGGCAATCATCCAGCGCAACATGGTGATGTTGGAGCGCAGGTACTCGGCCACCGACTCCTCTGACAGATTGATGGTGCAGCCGGCCGCCGAGCGCTCGGCGGACGCGTCAGACAACTCAAACGCCTGCTCAGCGGTGAGGTGCTCAAGGCCTTCGATTTCCAGGATTCGACCGGAGAATTCATTGATCTTGCCTTTCTTCTCAACGGTCAGCATGCCTTGTTTGATGCCGTACAACGGAATCGCATGAACCAGATCACGCAGGGTGATACCCGGTTGCATGTCGCCTTTGAATCGGACCAGAACCGATTCCGGCATATCCAGCGGCATCACACCGGTGGCGGCGGCAAACGCGACCAGGCCAGAACCGGCCGGGAACGAAATGCCCATTGGGAAACGGGTGTGAGAATCACCACCGGTGCCCACGGTATCCGGCAGCAGCATGCGGTTCAGCCACGAGTGGATGATGCCATCACCCGGACGCAGGGCCACGCCGCCACGAGTCTGGATGAAGTCCGGCATGGTGTGCTGCATTTCCACGTCGATCGGCTTGGGGTAAGCCGCGGTGTGGCAGAATGACTGCATGACCAGATCGGAGGAGAAGCCCAGACACGCCAAGTCTTTCAGCTCGTCACGGGTCATCGGACCGGTGGTGTCCTGGGAGCCAACCGTAGTCATCAGTGGCTCACAGTAAGTGCCGGGGCGCACGCCCTGATTTTCGTCCAGGCCACACGCCTTGCCGACCATTTTCTGGCCCAGGGTGAAACCTTTGGTGCCGGCTTCAGGGTCTTTCGGAAGACGGAAGATATCGGTAGCGCCAATGCCCAGGGTTTCACGGGCCTTGTTGGTCAGGCCACGACCGATGATCAGCGGAATACGCCCGCCTGCCTGAACTTCATCCAGGATTACGTCTGACTTGAAGTCAAACTCAGAAATGGTTTCGCCGGCTTCGTTCAGGACCTTGCCGTCGTAGGGACGGATCTCGATCACGTCGCCCATGTTCATATTGTCGACCGGCGCCTCAAATACCAGTGCGCCAGCATCTTCCATGGTATTGAAGAAGATTGGGGCCACTTTGCTGCCGATACAGACACCACCGGTACGCTTGTTTGGCACGCCCGGCATGTCGTCCCCGAAGAACCACAGCACCGAGTTGGTGGCAGATTTACGCGAGGAACCGGTACCCACCACATCACCTACAAAAGCAACGGGCAGGCCTTTGGCCTTGAGCTCTTCAATCTGGGCCATGGGGCCGGTGATACCGGGTTCATCCGGGTGCAGGCCGTCGCGGGCCATCTTATAGGCAGCGCGGGCATGCAGCGGGATGTCTGGGCGTGACCAGGCATCAGGTGCGGGTGACAGGTCGTCGGTGTTGGTTTCGCCGGTGACCTTGAAGACGATCATCTTGGTGCTTTCAGGCACTTTCTTTCTGTTAGTGAACCACTCGGCATTGGCCCAGGATTCCATGACGCTTTTGGCGACGGCGTTACCGGCGTCCATTTTTTCCTTCACATCGTTGAAGGCATCAAACACCAACAGTGTCTTTTTCAGTTGCTTGCCGGCCAATTCGGCCAGGTCTTTGTCGTCCAGCAATTCAACTAGGGCCGCGATGTTGTAGCCGCCCTGCATCATGCCGAGCCATTCGACCGCGGTTTCCTTGCTGATCAGCGAACAGGTGGTTTCGCTTTTCGCGATGGCGGACAGGAATGCCGCCTTCACATAGGCCGCTTCGTCCACGCCCGGTGGTACCCGGTTCCACAGCAGGTCAACAAGGGTATCTTCTTCACCTGCCGGTGGGTTTTTCAGCAACTCAACCAGTGCTGCAGTTTGTTCGGCGTTCAGAGGCTTCGGGGGGATGCCCTGAGCCGCTCGTTCGGCAACGTGTTCACGATAGGCTTCTAACACGATCAAGACCCTCATCAGTTGGGATGTCCCGCGCGTGCATCATTGCTGGCGGGAGCTTTATTGGCGGAAAAGGCCGCGAATTGGCGCTGGATTGTATAGGAATTCGGCCTGAAAGTTAAGGCGCCTCAGCACAACTCCTTGTGCACTCTGCCCGGCCTGAAGCACTCCGTGTTGCGCTATTTCGACAGGCGACCAATCTGCCGTCAAACGCACGCCTTCATCGCGAATCCGCCTAAACACCAGAGAGCGCAAGGCGTTATTCAAAGGCTCCTTGAGATCATGATAGGCTCAGCTCGGCATTTGCTTGTGTATAATGCGCCCCGATCACCGCTCTATGGATGTAACGACATGCCCGATGCCCTCAGTGAGATTATCCAGTTTCTACCGTGCCGTACCCCGGAGCGCTGGCTTGAAAATGCGTTGGCGGCGCCGGACATCATGCTCATTGACCACGCCCACTGCGAGAAAAAGGCGGCCTCGACCGCGCTCAGTCTCATGTATCGCTATGTCGACAGCCCGGAGTTGCTCAAAAAGATGTCGCGGCTGGCGCGGGAAGAACTGCGGCATTTCGAGCAAGTGCTGGCGATCATGAAAAAACGACAGGTCACCTACGATCACCTGACTCCGGCGCGCTATGCGGCCGGACTGCGTAAGGCAATCCGTACCGATGAACCCGCGCGGCTGGTGGACACCCTCATCGTCGGCGCCATTATCGAGGCCCGTTCCTGCGAGCGATTCGCCGCCCTGGCGCCACACCTGGACGAGACGCTGGCCGCTTTTTATACCGGCCTGCTGAAATCCGAGGCCCGCCACTACCGGGATTATCTGACCCTGGCCGAACAGGCTGCCGGCAAGGCCATTGACGACCGCGTTGCAGTGTTTACAGCGTTGGAAAAAGACCTGATTGAACAACCCGACACGGAATTTCGGTTTCACAGCGGTCCGGTGGCGTAGCCGGTCCCGCGTTCTCAACGCGCCTACAAATTCCGGCACAGTGCCATCCAGCGATCAATGCCCGCACTCCGATACTTCTGCTTGTGCAGGATGAAGTAGAACTGCCGGTCAAACCGGCGATGGTCCGGCACCACTAATGGCACCAGGCTGCCGCGCTTGAACGCATCCGCAAGGCAGACCTGGGACAGACAGCCAATGCCGAGCCGGGTTTCCACGGCGCGTTTGATCGCCTCGGTGTGTTCCAGTTCCAGAAGCACGGTTATATCCGGCAACAGTCCGTGCATGCCGCGCTCGAAGGTCTGGCGGGTGCCGGAGCCGGGCTCCCGCATGATCCAGGTGGCTTCCAGCAGGTCGGCATCGGTGAGAGCGGCACGCTTTGCCAGCGGGTGGTCCGGGCTACAGAAAACCACCAGCTCGTCGGAACGCCAGGGAATGACTTCCAGCTCGCTGGACTGCAACTCGCCCTCAATTAGGCCGATGTCGAGTTCAAAATCGCTGACCCGTTTGGCGATCGTGCGCGTATTGGCCACTTCGAGTGCGACTTTGGCATGGGCCTGGGTTTTCATGTATTCCGCCATCACGCCCACTGCGAGATAATTACCAATCGTCAGGGTGGCGCCGACTTTCAGGGCGCCGACTTCGGTGTGCTGGCTCAGTGCCCGCTCCAACTCCTGGGCCTGGGCCAGTAAGGCTTCCACCTGGGGGCGAAATAGGCGGCCGAGTTCATTAAGTTGCAGGCGTTTGCCGACCCGGTCGAACAATTGAATATCAAACTGCGCTTCCAGCTCTTTTAACGCACTGCTGGCCGCAGACTGAGACATGGCAAGGGCTTCCGCCGCACGCGTGATGTTTTGCGTGTGCGCTGCAGCCAGAAAAACTTCAAGTTGTCGGAACGAATATCGCATTATCGATTAAACCGAATAAGGTTATGAAAATATCCCATTTCATCGATAGGTTACTCTTGCGGTATTATACGCTCAACTATTAAACAGAATTTCGCGATCAACGCTTTGGAGAAGGCCCGTTATGAGCAACATGAACCGAGAGCGAGTCACCAGCGTCCGTCATTGGAACGACACCCTGTTCAGCTTCACCACCAGCCGGGACCCAGGTTTTCGCTTCAAGAACGGCCACTTCACCATGATCGGTCTTGAGACCGACGGCAAGCCGCTGATGCGCGCCTACAGTATTGCCAGTGCCAATTACGAGGAAGAACTGGAGTTCTTCTCAATCAAGGTACAGGATGGCCCGCTGACCTCGCGTCTGCAGCAAATTGAAGTGGGCGACGAGATCCTGGTCAGCCGCAAGCCCACTGGCACCCTGATTATGGACCACCTGCTGCCCGGGCGTAATCTGTACCTGATCAGCACTGGCACCGGCCTGGCACCGTTCCTGAGCATCATCAAGGACCCGGAGGTATACGAGCACTACGATAAGGTCATCCTGACCCACGGCGTACGTTACACCTCCGAGCTGGCCTACCAGCAGGACATCGACGATCTGCCCAACAACGAATTTTTCGGTGAAATGGTGCAGGGCAAATTGCTGTACTACCCCACCGTCACCCGAGAGGAGTTCCGCAACCAGGGGCGCCTGACCGACCTGATGGAAAGCGGTAAGTTGATGGAGGATCTGGGTCTGCCAGCGTTCGACAAAGAAAACGACCGCTTCATGATCTGTGGCAGCCCCAGTATGCTGAAAGACACCTGCGCCATACTCGACAAGCAGGGCTTCGTAGAATCGCGTCACGGCGACCTCGGCCACTATGTGATCGAGCGGGCATTTGTTGAGAAGTAAGGTGTAGACCGGCGCTAAACCAGCGGTTCAGGAAAACCCCGGCGTGACGAGCTCCGGGGTTTTTTTGGTCTGGATGAACGCTGTGTCCGACGTGCTGGCGTGATCTGACAAATACGGTCAAACCGCTGGCCAGGCCTCGTCAGGGTGCACGGTGTTTGCGCATTTTTGAGGCCTTGTAGGGGCTTCGTTTTGCTGCCAATCGGTGGAGAAGAAGAATGATAGGTGTCTGATTAAATTGAAGTCAGGCCTTGCCTTTTACTTCATAGCGCCAGCGTCAAAAGGCGAGATCCGGCTCTGGATTTCTCCAGAAAAACCTTGGAACCACGCCGCGCCGATGGGGGCGCATCGTCTATAATTAATACGGTGCGAAGGAGGTGGGGGCGATGAATAAAAAACACTTCATTGTGAAACCGGGCGACCGCAACGCTGCCCTCTGTGTTGTCGGTATCAATGTGACGGTTCTGGTTTCGGCCGCGGATTCGAAAAGCCAGCAGGTCACGCTCCAGTCAGGAGACGAAGGTGCCGGCCCGCCGCCTCACAGCCACGACTGGGATGAGACGTTTTACGTCATGAGTGGTGACGTTAAATTCACCTGCGCGGGCGAGACGACAGTGTGCGAGCCCGGCACCCTGGTGCATATTCCCGCAGGCACTGTTCACGCGTTCAGCTATGGCGCCGACGGCGGTGAAATGCTGGAAGTCACGGGCATGGGCAGCAACGCAGTCGAGATGTTTACCGCACTGGATCGAGAGATTCCGCCAGGTCCACTGGATGTCTCAAAAGTGGTCCGGGTAGCCGGTGAGTACGGCGTCACAGTTCAGCTGTAGTGACGCACGGAAATCGAGGGCGTTGGTATCCGCGACGGAATGTTGATCCGGCGTCTGATCGACTGATTTGACGCCGGCCTGGTCATGGCCGACCGGGATCCATAGGGAGAGAACAATCAGGGAGGGACTCATGCCTAATTGCACATCCGGATCAAAAATCACTTGCGAGTTTCGTTGCCTGGCTCCGACGGCTGTCCGAGAAGCATTAAGCCGGCTGGACCCGGCGGGCGTGCAATGGGTGTCGTACACCTGCCAAATCTCCGGTGCGACAGAGAGTCTCCTGCTGATTGGCGACGATCTGGCGTCCCGACTGGTCGGGTTTTTGCCGGAGGTTGATGATATCGGTGGGGTGAGGGTGCTGGCCGGTTTGTATTCAGCACAGTTGTGCGAATGTGACGTCGCAACGTTGACGGGGCTGCCGGAGGAAGAGGTGGTCTCGAAACTGACGCGGTTTGCCTCACATGGGTTGGTCGCCCACCAGCACATTTATGGCATGAACTATTATCGCCTGGACTCTGACATTGCCCGACGGACAATCGGCGCCGCTGTAGAGAGGGCGGACTGAGTTTCTTGACTACCCGCTGGCGCTCGTTCTGCCAGCATCGATCAGAACCGCAGAATGGACGTCTGAGCCGGGGTTTGAATGGACCATCAACGCAACTGGCATGAGCTGCCACAGGACACGGTGCTCGCTGAACTGGAGGTTACCCCAGCGGGACTGAGCGCCGACGAGGCGTCGGCCAGACTCCGGCTGCATGGCGCCAATCGTCTACCCCAGCCACCCCGGCGAAGTCTGTGGTGGCGACTCCTTTCTCAATTCAACAGCATCCTGATCTACGTTCTGATGGCTGCGGCGGTTATTACCGGACTGTTTGAGCACTGGCTGGATATGTCCGTGATTCTGGCGGTGGTGATCGTCAACGCCATCATCGGCCTGGTGCAGGAAGGCAAGGCCGAAAGGGCGATGGATGCCATCCGGCACATGCTGGCGCTTCGGGCGGCGGTGCTGCGGGGAGGGCAGCGTCACACAGTGGCAGGCGAACAGCTGGTGCCCGGCGACATTGTGCTGCTGGAAGCCGGCGACAAAGTCCCTGCCGACTTGAGGCTCCTCAAGGCCCATGGCTTACAGGTGCAGGAAGCCATTTTGACCGGCGAATCGGTGGCGGTGGAAAAGCAGATTGAACCGGTGGCGCCGGCTGCGGAGCTGGGGGATCGGTCCTGCCTGGCCTACAGCGGCACCACGGTTACCAGTGGCCAAGGCACAGGTGTGGTGGTGGCGACAGGCCCGGAGACCGAGATAGGGCGTATCAGCGGGCTGCTTGCCCACGTTGAGACCCTGACCACCCCTTTGGTGGCGCAAATGGGTATTTTCGCCCAGTGGCTTACGTTCTTTATTCTGGCCATTGCCGGGCTGATTTTTGCGTACGGGCTGTTTGTGCAACATCACAATGTCACCGAACTGTTCATGGCGGTGGTGGGGCTGACCGTGGCGGCCATACCCGAAGGCTTGCCGGCAGTGCTGACCATCACCCTGGCGGTCGGAGTGCAAGCCATGGCCGGGCGTAATGCGATTGTCCGCCGCCTGCCGGCGATCGAAACGCTCGGGTCGGTTTCGGTGATCTGTACCGACAAGACCGGCACGCTCACCCGTAACGATATGAGTGTGGTCTCCGTGGTTGTTGGTGGGCAGTTTTACACTGTTGAGGGCACGGGCTACGAACCACAGGGCGATATAAGGCTGGAGGGCCGTGCTATCTCGGTCCGGGATCATCCGGGTTTGGCGGAGCTGGGCCGGGTTGCGGCCCTGTGTAACGATGCTGAGCTTAAACGGCACAACGATGTGTGGACCGTCGAGGGCGATCCGATGGAGGGGGCCCTGCTGGCGCTCGCCGGGAAGGCCGAGCTGGACGGACATGGCGAGCGCCGTCAGTGGACACGAACCGATGTCATTCCCTTCGATTCGAAGCACAAATTCATGGCCAGCCTGCATCATGACCATGAAAACCATGCCTTTATCGCCATCAAAGGCGCGCCTGAAAAAATCCTCACAATGTGCAGGGCGCAACGGACCGTCGAAGGCGGCACAGCCCCGCTTGATGAAGCCTACTGGCATACGCAGGCGGGCAAGATTAGCCGTCAGGGTCAGCGGGTGCTCGCCCTGGCGATGGTGCCGGTGACGCCGGAGCACACCGTGCTGGAGCAGAGCGACGTTACCGGCACCTTGATCCTGCTCGGCATTACCGGGTTGATCGATCCGCCGCGCCCGGAAGCGATTGACGCGGTGGCGGAATGCCGTGCGGCAGGCATACGGGTGAAGATGATCACCGGTGACCACGCGGCCACCGCCGCCGCAATCGCCGCGCAGATAGGCCTGGAACATCCCGCCAATCCGATGACCGGAGCGGACATCGACAAGCTTGATGACGAAACGTTGGCGATGGTGGTGATGGACACCGACGTCTTTGCCCGGACCAGCCCGGAACACAAGCTGCGATTGGTAATGGCACTGCAGGCGCACGGCCTTATGGTAGCGATGACCGGTGACGGTGTGAACGATTCGCCCGCACTCAAACGCGCGGAAGTCGGCATTGCCATGGGAAGCAAAGGCAGTGAGGCCGCCAAGGAAGCCTCGGACGTGGTTCTGACGGATGACAACTTTGCCTCGATTGTCGCCGCTGTGCGTGAGGGCCGAACCGTTTACGACAACATCAAGAAGGTCATCAGCTGGACGCTGCCCACCAGCGCCGGTGAGGCCTTAACCATTGTGGTGGCGCTCTTGCTCGGCATGTCGCTGCCCATCACGCCAATCCAGATTCTCTGGGTAAACATGATCACCACTGTCTCGCTGGGTATTGCCATGGCTTTTGAGCCGACCGAGGAAAATGCCATGCGTCGGCCGCCGCGTCCCCGAAACCAGCCATTGCTGACCGGTACGCTTTTATGGCACATCGTACTGGTGGCGGCGCTGTTCCTCTGCGGTGTGTTCGGGATCTATGCCTACGCGCTCGATCAGGGCTATTCGCAGGACCTGGCACGGTCAATGGTGATGAATACCCTGGTGGTGATGGAAATATTCCATCTGTTTTTTATCCGCAACATGTTCGGTACCGTTTTGACCTGGACGGCCATGCGCGGTACGAGGGTCGTTTGGCTGGCGGTACTGGTGGTCTCTGCCGGTCAGTTCGCTGTGACCTATTTGCCGGCTCTGCAACCCGTGTTCACGACTCAAGCGATTGCCTTGATGGATGGGGTGCTGATCGTTGGAATCGGTGTGGCCTTATTTGTAATTATCGAAATCGAAAAACAGGTCCGGATGCGGGTGTCCAGCTGATGTATGGCTTTGACGCGTGGCCGACGACACGCCGTTTACGCCGGGCGTAAGGGCCCGCTAAGGTCGGGCAGGTACGGGAAAGCTCAGATCAAACGAATGCATGGCGTAGCCCATCAAGGAGAGCGCATGACGGCGTCTCGGCAGGTTTTGAAACCCACACGCGTGCCGGTGCGGACGGGATATTTTCTGGTATGCCTGCTTGCGGGTGGCGGTCTCATCGTCATGAGTTTTATGAGATACAGCTTGGCCGAGTTTGGATGGGTGACGTTTGCGCCGCTCCTCGCCGTACTTCACGAACGCGGCTCACTCGGCCGCCATCTGGCCGTGCTGGCGACACTCGTGGTGGCATTTCTCGCAGCGGTCAGCAAGATGGCGACGGCGGAAATCCCCTGGGCACCCGTTCCTATGTTCGCCATTCCGCTCGCCCTGTCGTATTTCCTGGCGCTGAGTTTCGCCAGCATGGCGCATCGCCGCCTGGGCGCGCGATGGGGCGCTTATGCTTTCGCATCGATGACCGTCGTCCTGGGCTGGGTGCAATACACATGGACACCAGGAAGCAGTTGGGGTGTGCTCGCGCATACCCAGTTGGACAATCTTCCACTTGTTCAGCTTGCGGCCCTGACGGGCGTCGGGGGCATCACGTTTCTCGTTGCACTCGGCTCCGGGCTAACCGCAGCTGCCTGGAGTCGGGGCCTGCAAGCCATCCGCACGGATATTTGGGTTTTTGGCGTGTTGGTGGTCTCGGCGTTGTTCTACGGGCAGGTGCGGTTGGGCGCTGCTGCACCCGGGGATTCGGTTCTTGTGGGGGGCGTGGTCTCACCCGTCACCCACAACGAGTTCCGCGCCGCTCACACAGACCTTGAGACCCTGCGCCCGCTGGATGATGAGCTGTTTGCCCGCAGTGCGCGAGCTGCTGACCGCGGCGCTCAGGTTGTGGTGTGGAACGAAATGGCCACGCTGGTGTCCGTGACTGGCGAAGGCGCTCTCGCCGCACGCGGTCAGGCCTTCGCGAGGGAGAGGGAGGTGATGCTGCTCATGGCGTATGGGGTTGTTGATTCGATGGACCCGTTTCACGATACGAACAAATACCGGATTTACCTCCCCGACGGAACGATGGCCGACGAATATGTCAAGCGCCACCCGGTTCCCGGCGACCCCGACACCGTTGGCACCTCGCACGCGCGAGTTGTTAATTACGGAGGGGTGAACTACGTCGGCGCCATCTGCTACGACTTTGGCTTCCCCGAGATCGCTCGTGACAACGCCAGCGATGGAGGAAGTGTGGCACTCGTACCCTCGTCCGACTGGCGGGGCATCGACCCGGGACACGGCAGGATGGCACGTATGAACGCCGTGGCGGTGGGCTTGTCGATGGTACGGCCGGTCCGGGCCGCTACATCGATCGCGACCGATCCATATGGGCGAATTCTGGGAAGCATGCGCGCCGATCGCCAGGGCGATGGCGTGATGGTCGTTGCGGTGCCGGGCCAGCGTGTTTCAACCGTTTACGCAACCACCGGTGAGATGGTCCCCATCGGCGCACTCCTCTTCTGCCTGCTGGTCGTCGTTCGAGCGCTGCGCTCAAGAAAGAACGGCGACACGACGTTTACAGGTGCCTCGCCAAGCTGACCGCGCCCTTGGAACCGGCGCCCACCAGCGTCGTCCACAGGATGAGGCGGCGCGGCGGTGTGACGGTGCGCTGTTGGGTGGCCTCGTCCCTGTGCGCAACCTCATCAAGACGACAGATTTCGAACAGGTTCAGTATCGCTCGCTCAGCTTCACGCTGGGTGCGTCGGTTGAGCGCTTGAATCTGGCCTTGGTAATGCAGGTCTACGAACGTCTCCACCGCCTCAATGGTGGCAAAGACGGCCTGTTTACCCGCAAGAGCGGGGATGAACCCTGTTAAAAATCCCGCCATCCGCCACAGTGGCAGCAGCAGGCTCGTTCGGTAACACCCTCGGAGGCTTTCGAACAAATGCAGATGCTGCTGTTCAGTCTTCAGATGTTCGGTCGCGAACGCCCGCAACGTCCCGGCGGGCCGTGTCGCCAGGATGCCACGATAAATCCACACCGCTCCGGTCTCACCGGCGTGACTGCATCGTAATTCCTGTTCAAATTGCCGACTGACGCCGGTCCTCGCGAGGCTGTCCTTGTGCTTCGGATCGATCCGCAGTGGATACATGGAAAGGCCTCTTGTGGTGATTAAGTCTCTGTTTACGAACGGCAGTGCCGGTGGGATCGCCGTTGAGGTGTGCGGGGCCGTGAATGAGCGGGGTGTGTGGGTGTGTTCTGCCAACGTCCGGGTGGCCGTCACGGGCGAAGTGCACCGCCGGGCCGGCCAGGTGGAGGCGTTCAGTGTTATTTAACATGTTGCCGGGTGGGGATCGTTACACATTCCCATAAGCACATGTGCTTAACAGGTTTAGCAATCTTGGCGATGCACGCCCCCGTAACGACTGGTGTTACACACGTAACCAACCAATCAGGTGAGGTCATAATGCAATTTACGGTTAGACAAGTCATTGCAGCGGCTACGTTGACAGCCCTCTCAAGCGCAGCCCTGGCAGCCGAGCACATTGTCGAAATGAAAAATGCCGGAGCCGACGGAGCGATGGTGTTTGAACCGGGTTATTTGAAAGCTGAGCCCGGCGATACCGTGAAGTTTGTACTCGTCGGTCAGGCACATAACTCCGCCTCCGTGGCGGTGCCGGAGGGTGCAGTGAGCTGGCAGGGTGCCATCAATCAGGGCATTACCGTCACGCTTGATAAAGAAGGTGTGTATGTTTACAAATGCACGCCCCATTCGGTTCTCAATATGGCGGGAATCATCCAGGTTGGCGAGCCCGTTAATTATGACAGCGCCAAAACGGCCGTCAGTGGATTGACTGCGGCCGCCGCCGCCAACAAAAATCGTTTGACCGGCTACTTCGGCCAAGTCCAGTAACCCAACGCCTGGAGTGAGGCGTTGTCGACCCCCAGTGCCAGCGCGGTCCTGGGGGTATTTTGTTATGGGGCGTTTTGTGTTGTGGGGTGCTTTGTTGTGGAGTATGCCATGGTAGGGTAGGTCATAGAGGGTGTTTGGGTGCTCCTCAGTCGGGTGATTTTTAGCAGAATAGGCTATCGCCAAGTGGCCAACGTTCAACTTCAGCCAAGTCTTTAAGGAATCAAAAGCGCTATGCGATCCGTGGTACTGCTTGATGGTGGTCTCGGTCAGGAAATTTATCGGCGTGCGCGCACCGTGCATTCCCCGCTTTGGTCTGTTGCAGTGATGCAGGAGCAACCGGAAGTTGTGACCGCGGTGCATGCCGAATTTATTCAGGCGGGGGCCAAAACCTTGTCGCTGAACACCTACGCGGCAACACCAACGCGTCTGCGGCGGCAGGGGTTGTCGGGTCAGATCGAGGCAATCCATCGACAAGCGTTTCGGGTGCTCAGGCAGGCGGTCGACGCGGTAGGTGTTGAGGTGGATATCGCCGGTTGCCTGCCACCTCTGACGGGCAGTTATCAGGGGCAGCCTGGACGTGACTTTGAGGATGTCAGGGCGGAGTATGCAACGTTGGTCCGGCTGCAGGCCGCCGCCGATGTGTTTCTGGTGGAAACCATGACCAATTGTCTGGAAGCCCGTGCAGCGTGTGATGCCGTCGATGATCTGGGCAAACCTTATGGCGTCGCATTTCGCCTGGAAGCGAACGGCAAACTCAAGTCTGGTGAAACCCTGGCTGAAGCCGTTGCGGCGGTCACGCCTTATGGTCCAACCGCGATCATGCTGAATTGCTTCGAGCCTGAGCAGATGTCTGCTTCCATGCCTGAATTGGTGGGTCTCTACCCATGTGTTGGTGGTTATGCGAACGCATTCAAGTCGGTGCAGACGTTGGCCAATGGAGGCTCAGTCGATGCCCTGGAAGCGCGGGAGGACGTGTCCCCGGAGATCTATGTGGCGCACTTGCAACGCTGGCTCGCCGCGGGTGCCCGCGTGGTGGGGGGGTGCTGTGAGATCACGCCGGGCCATATTCAGCAGGTGGCGAATGCGTTGGCCGGGGAGTTTGCCTTTATTCGCTTTTCCCAGTTGGGTCAGACCCAACCGGACTAGAGGGGGCAAGGCGCCCAGCGTCCAGAGTAGGTTGTAATCGGCAAACCGTCACATCGAACAACTGTGCGCCACGCGCATGGCATGCTCATTGAGTTGCTCACCATGTCAACAGACGAATACTCGTTCTGCCGCTTTTTCTGAACGAAGGACGCATGTGAGTTCGACAATTAAGGCCTTGCCGGGGCTGACCCACAATGCGCTGGCGGCTCTATTTGGCGTCATAAGATCTCCCTGGTGGTGCTGAATTGAAGCGACAGGGAGACAGGGTGGTGAGCAGGTCAGTGCCGTGCCGGGCTTAACCATGGGCGGAGGTTGCCAGTCATTACCTGACTTGAATGCGGTCACCGTCGTTCATTTCCCGGCCGGGGTGTCGCACTACCTGTGCGCCTTCCTCGACACCCGAATGCACCGCCGTCATCAGGCCATTGCTGCGGCCGGTCGCTACGGTTTGTATGACCGCCCTGTCGTCTATTGCCAGGAAGACCGCGGGCTGGTCGTGGTGCTGGAAGAGTGCCGATGCCGGGACCTGGAGAACGTCCGGCGATTGCCACAGAATGAATTCGGCATCCACACTATAGCCGTCACCCAACATCTGCCACTGCTCACGCGGGCTGACCATATCGGCAATCACCTTGACCCGCTGCTCTTCTACGCCCAAGGCTGATACATCCTCGAACCCCACCGGTTCCACCCGCCGTACGACAGCTTCCAGCGCAGTACCACCCCAGCCGTTGAGGCGGGTCTTCATGCCGGGTTCCAGTTTGACGGCATCAAAGCTCAGTACATCCACCACCACCTCCAGTGCGCCGGGGTCGCCGAGTTCCAGAATGGCCTCGCCCGCCTGGATTACCCCCTCGCTCTTGCGCAGGATGTTGAGCACGGCGCCGTTCACCGGCGATCGCACCGCCACACGCTCGGCCGGTTGTTCGCCCTCGGACCGGGCGGCTGAAACCTCAAGGCGGGTTCTGGCCGCCGCCAGTTCGTGAGCGGCCACTTCTTCGTCAAAGAGGGCGGAGCGCAGGATGGCCTCTGCACGGGTTGCAGTAGCGTGCGCCTGCTGGACACGCTCGCGGGACACAAATTTGGAACGTTCAAGCACCAGCATCCGCTGATACTCATTTTGGGCAAATTCGGCATCGGCCCTGGCGGCACTGACTTTCTGGCGAACCGAGTTCAGTGCCGATTGCGCGGCCTCCACCTTAGCCTCCGCCTCGGCTCGGGTGCGGGCATCCAGCATGCTTGCGGGCATCGGGTTCACGTTGGTCAACAGCTCACCCGGGATCACCAGGTCGCCTACGTTGAGGTCCACCCGGTGGAGGTAACCGGTAACCGGGGACGACACCACGTATCGGTCTTTCACCCGGGTGGTGCCTTCTTCCTGAATGGTCACCTGCATGGGGCCGCGTGATACGGGTGCAAGATCCACCCACACCGGTTCCGGGCGCAGGACATAGACCATGACGGTGATTGCCAGCAAACCGAAGACCGACCAGAACAACCATTTAGCCATCGAATGTTCGCTCCCAGCCATGACCCCATCTCCTTTGTTGCCAGATTCATTCCCGGGTTTTGAGCACCGCGACCAGATCCAGGTTACGCAGCCGCCACCAAGTGATGAAGCCGGAAACCAGTGCGGAAATGATCACCACATTGGCAGCCAAAGCCAGTGTTTTGTCGGTCATGATCAATGGCACACGATAAAGCTCGGTTTGCATAGCCGTCACGATCAAACTGGCGATCGCCTGGCCAAAAAACCAGCCAAGGGGGACGCCAAGTACCAGCAGGATAGCCAGTTCACCGAGTATGATGTGTGAGACTTCGTTGTGGCTGTAGCCCAGCACCCTAAGGCTGGCCAGGTCACGCCCGCGCTCGGCCAGCGAAATACGGACAGTGTTGTAGATCACGCCAAAGGCAATGATGCCGCCCAGCAGGCTGATGATGAAGGTGTAGGTCAGGAAGGTTTTGGCCAGGGTGTCGTAAAAACTGTCCAGCATCGCCTGGCGGATATTGATGGCCATTACCCGGGGGGCATCTCGCAGGTCCTGGTAAACGGTATCCGCTTGACCGGGCGTCAGGTTCATCAGCACCTGATTGACAACCGGTCCTTCCCTCATCACGCGGTTCATTGCGGCCAGGTCCATGTAGGCACTCACGCCGAGAAACTCACTGGTTACACCGGCCACGGGTAATGACAGCCTGGGACGGGGACCCTCAAGCACCCGAACCTGAAGGTGATCACCTGGACTGACCGCAAGTCTGGCTGCCAGGAAGTCGGTCAGTAACAGCCCCGCGGGTGGTATGGGTACGTCGTTGAGATGCTCATCCACCACGAATTGGAGTTTTGCATCGCTGGGGATGCCGGTCAGTGCCGTGCGCCATTTCCGATGGCCATTCACCAGTTCCGCCACCACCACCCGTCGGCCTTCGGTATAGCGAACGCCCGGCTGACGTGCCATGCCGAACAGCGCGGCCTGGCTGACCGGATCGGTCAAGGTGATTGCCAGGTCCTGTTTCTGTACTCGGGCAAACTGGGTATGGACCATCAGGGAGACGGAACTCAACTGAAAATTCCCCACCATTACCACCGCCGTCGCCATGGCCACGCCGGTTACGGAAAGCACGGTGCGGCCGAGGCGCCGGGCCAGTTGCCGGACAATCATGCGGGACGGCTGGGTGAAGCGAATCCATGAGAGCAGGCGTTCCGTGACGGTGACCCGGTACCTGGCCGGGCCTTCCGGTCGCATGGCCTCCGCCGGAGGCAGGGCGGCCGCCTGCCGAATGGCGCGCCAGCCACCCAGCCAGGCCACCATCAGAGTCAGCACGGCCAGCAACAATAACCACCAGGGGCTGACCCGGAACAGCAGACCGGGAAAACGGTAATAATCCATGTAGAGCTCGCCCAACGCGCGACCGAGCCAAAGGCCTGCAGCGGTTCCGATCAGCAGGCCAGTGATGGCAATGACGAGCACCAATTGACTGTAGTGCCAACCAATTTGCCGGTTGCTGTATCCAAAGGCCTTTAACACCGCAACGATGTCTCGCTGGGTGCTGATCAGCCTGCCGACCACCACGTTGAGCAGGAACATGGCGACACCCATGAAAATGGTCGGGAAGATGGTTGCCATGGTCTTCAGTTGGTTGAGCTCGTCGTTCAGGAAGCGGTGGGAAAACTGGTCCGCCCGGGCGTAGGCGCCGGTGCCGCCATAGGGGGCAAGCAGGCGGTCGAGTTGGTCAATCACAGCGGGGATGGGGACCGACGAGTCTACCTGCAGCACCAGGCTATTGAACGCACCGACCATGTCCATGGCCGGTGCCAGGGCATCCTGGGCCATCCAGAGCACGCCATAGCGCTTGAAATCCGGCAGCATGCCACCGGGTGGAATGACGTAAATGAACTCTGGAGACTCAACAATACCGACCACAGTCAGAGATTGCCGCCGGCCATTGATGATGGCGTCCAGCCGGTCTCCCAGCATCAGGTCATGAGCGTCGGCGAAGCTGCCAATGACCGCTGCCTCGTCGCTGCGGGAGGCTGCCGGTAAACGGCCATAGCGCAGGTAGAGTCGGTTGAGCGCTGGTTGTCCGGTAGCGGGCAGTGACACCAGGCGCGCGGAGACGGGATCGCTGAAACCGGGCACTTCCAGCGTGGCAGCGCCTTCCACGCGGCCACTTTGGCGTGTCACGCCGGGAATCGCTGCGACCTGCTGCAACGCGTGCCGGGGTGCTCGCTTGATGGTGACGAACACCTCTGCAAATTGGTAGTCCTGGTAGTACTGATTGCGGGTGGCGGTGAGTGAGGAATAATTCACCAGCGACAGCAAAAAGACTGCCACGCCGCCGGCAATCACCAGGGCGATGGCCAGCATCTGCCCGCGCATCTGCCAGAGTTCCCGACGCAGTTTGGTCTGAAGGGCACTGGCGCGAAAGAATGGCATGGTGTCACCAACTCAGTGTGCGCGGGTCTTGCCGTGTTGGGTTGTGGTACTCCTTGCTGATCTTGCCATCGGACAGGGTGATGACCCGGTCCGCCATTTGAGCAATCGAGGCGTTGTGGGTGATGATAACGGTGGTCGTCCCGGTTTCCCGGTTGGCCTTGTCCAGCGCCGCCAGAACCAGCACGCCGGTGGCAGAATCGAGGGCGCCGGTAGGTTCGTCGCACAGCAATACTTTCGGACGTTTGGCGATGGCTCGGGCGATCGCAACCCGTTGTTGCTCGCCCCCGGAGAGCTGAGCGGGAAAGTGATCCATCCGGTTGGCCAGGCCCACCAGCGCCAGGGCGGCTTCGGGGTCCATGGGGCTGCGGGCGATCTCGGTCACCGCCATGACATTTTCCCGTGCCGTAAGGCTTGGTATCAGGTTGTAGAACTGGAACACGAAGCCCACATAATCCCGGCGATAGCGGGTCAGTTCCCGGTCATTGGCACGGGTCAGGTCAATATCCTGGTAGTTCACCTCTCCGCTGGTTGGTACATCCAGGCCTCCGAGAATGTTTAGCAGGGTGGATTTGCCAGAGCCAGACGCGCCGAGCATCACCACCAGTTCGCCGGTAAACAGCTCCAGGCCGATCCCCCGTAAAGCCTGCACTTCCACCTCGCCCTGTCGATAGGTCTTGGTCAGATCCCGGGTTTGAAACACCGGCAGTGCTGGCGAGAGTCCATTCATGAATCATCTCCGTACTGAATCGTCCGGCGTCGGCCGGTGATGGCGCAAGCGGCCCCCCTGAACGTTTTCATCGTATAACATGTGGTAATAAGCGGGTTGATGCATATCAACAATCCTGCCTTCCCTGAATAATTTCAGGTGTTCTCTGTGTTCTCTGTGTTCTCTGTGTGCACAACGTTGCCAGGCTAGTTGTGTTAGCGGCTTTGACGAGCAAAATCTAACCAAAAGGAAGGGGGCCTTGAAGGCCCCCTGATATTGATGCCCCTCTGAATGGCTAACCCTCGCTGCACTAGAAATCGTAATCGGGTGCGGCCGGCTCCGGTGCGTTTTTGTCTGCGGGAGCCTCACTTACCATGGCTTCGGTCGTGAGCATCATGCCCGCCACAGACGAGGCATTTTGCAGTGCCGTGCGGGCCACTTTAGCCGGGTCAAGAATCCCCATGGCAAGCATGTCGCCGTACTCTTCGGTTTGAGCGTTGTAGCCCCAACAGACGTTCTTGTTACGACGGACTTTGTCCAGTACCACGCTGTTTTCCACACCCGCATTGGCAACAATCTGGCGGAACGGTTCCTCCATGGCTCGTAAGGCAATACGGATACCGGCCTGCTGATCTTCGTTAAGGGTCTTGAGCCTGGCCTTGCGCACGGCGTCGGCTGCACGCACCAGCGCGATACCGCCGCCCGGCACTGTGCCTTCTTCTACAGCAGCACGGGTTGCGTGCAGGGCGTCTTCCACCAGATCTTTCTTCTCCTTCATTTCAATTTCAGTGGCGGCGCCCACCCTGATGACAGCGACACCACCCGACAGCTTGGCCACACGCTCTTGCAGTTTGTCGCGATCATAATCGGACTTGGACGCTTTGCTTTCTTTACGGAGCAGGTCCACTCGGGCACTGATGTCGGCTTTTTTGCCAGCGCCATCCACGATGATCGTATGCTCCTTCGTGATGACAACACGCTTGGCGGACCCGAGCTGATCCAAATCTATTTTCTCCAGTGACAGGCCCACTTCTTCGGAAATCACCTGGCCGCCGGTGAGTGTGGCGATATCCTGCAGCATGGCTTTGCGCCGGTCGCCAAATTCCGGTGCTTTCACCGCCGCCGCTTTCAGAATGCCACGCAGGTTGTTCACCACCAGCGTGGCCAGAGCTTCGCCTTCCACATCTTCCGCGATCAACAGTAAGGGCTTGCCGGCCTTGGCCACCGTTTCCAGCACCGGCAGCAGGTCGCGGATGTTGCCGATCTTTTTGTCGAACAGCAGCACATAGGGGTTGTCCAGTTCCGCCTGCATCTTGTCTTGGCTGGTGATGAAGTAAGGTGACAGGTAACCGCGGTCAAATTGCATGCCCTCGACCACCTCGAGCTCGTTCTGCAGAGATTTGCCCTCTTCAACCGTGATCACCCCACCGCGGCCTACTTTTTCCATGGCCTGGGCCAAAATATCACCAATGTCGGTATCCCAGTTGGCGGAAACGGTGGCAACCTGGCCGATGGACTTGTTGTCGGCGCAGGGCTTGGCGAGTTTCTTCAGTTCGTCCACCGCAGCGCTGGTAGCGAAGTCTATACCGCGCTTCAGATCCATGGGGTTCATGCCCGCGGCGACGGCTTTGTGACCCTCCCGCACGATGGCCTGCGCCAATACAGTGGCAGTAGTGGTGCCATCGCCGGCGAGTTCGGCGGTTTTTGAAGCGACCTCTTTGACCATCTGGGCGCCCATGTTCTCAAATTTGTCTTTAAGCTGGATTTCCTTGGCTACCGTCACACCGTCTTTGGTGACCCGGGGCGCGCCAAAACCCTTGTCCAGAATCACATTACGGCCCTTGGGTCCCATGGTTACCTTGACGGCGTCTGCCAGTACATTCACGCCCGCTAACATGCTTTCACGGGCATTCCGTGAAAACGTGATCATCTTGCTGCTCATGCTGCTTTCTCCTGCGTCTGTGCGTCTTCGATGACGGCATGAATCTTGGATTCACGAACAATCGGATAGGTTTCGCCGTTCAGTTTGGTGTCGATGCCGGCGGTTGAGGCAAACAGCACGCGATTGCCCACTGTCAGCGGACGCGTCTCACCACCGTCCAGCAATGCCCCGACACCGGTGGCCAGCACTTTGCTCCGGTTGGGGGTTCCGACGGCCGAGTCGAGAATGACGATGCCGCGGTGGGTGGTTTCTGCGTCCAGTCGGCGAATTACACCCCGGTCGTAGAGCGGTGTGATGCGCATTGCTGGGTCCTCCTGAAGGAACTCCAAACTGTGAAAAACACGGCAGAAACCGGCTGTTAAGCCGGCCTTTGGTGACAAAATAGGTACAGTCCCGGTGCTTTCAAGAGCATGGAAAGCTCATTTTAATGACTATTTTTTTATAACCGGGGCGGGAGTTATGCCTTGAATTGTTCCTTGCCTGTTTTATAGTCAATAAAGGTCAACCTGTGGGAGGTGTCGACATGCTCGAACACGCAGTTCAAACCTTTGAGCGCACATTGGGTGATTATTTTCGAGAACGTCTTGTGGACTGTGCCGACGGTCTGGAGCCGCGCCCCGAAGAAGACACCCTGTGGTATGTCGGGTCGGTATTGGCTCGTCTGGGGGACAGCCGCCAGTTATTCAGTTACGACGACGGGCGCCTTAACCTGCGCCCCTTGGCCCTGTTATACAAAGATGCCCATGAAGCCGAGGCTGAATACGAACGTTGCCTGATCTTGCGGCAATTGGGGGATCAGGCATTGTTTGTGGGAGCGCTGTTTCCGGAAGGCTATGCCCGGAAGGGCTTCCGTCAGGATTATTTCGTCGGTATGGGCGGTGGAGCCTATGACTATCTGGCGGATAACGCCGTCAGTCACCGCCACGTGTTTGCCGAACTGGCAACACGTTTCGCTGCGTTTCTGGAACTGGTGGCCCAGGCCTGCCGGCGCAGAGTGAGCGACAACATTGAGGATGTGTTGGCGCTTTACTGGCAGTGGCGCGCTACCGGCGATCAACGGCTGGCCGACCAGTTGCGGGCGTTGGAGATCAGTCTGGGAAACGATCTGCAAGCGCATTGAAGTGCTTCAGGCAGAGCGGCCAGTTGACAACAAGCAAGGCTTCGTAAATCGCGCCACGTTCACTTCGGCCAGTACGTGATTGCGCAAGCTTTTGTAGCGCAGCAGGTTATTGGAAGGCACTGACGCCTGCGATCAGATATCCCTCGGAGTAGTGATATTCGAAGATTTTTACTGCTCATAGAGGGCAGGCGGGGCAACGTAATATTCGCAGAGCGGCTCATTCATTAGTTATGTAGTTATGTGGTTATGTAGTTATGCAGTTGTTTAGTTCTGTATTTGTCGTTATTGCGGTCAACCTCTTGGTAAATTAACTGTGCTGGTAAGCATTGGCCAAAGAGGGGTCGTCAATTTCAATGTCAGGGCTTAATTTGGCCAGTCGCCTTGCTTGGTTGTGGATGACAAACCATACTCGAGACGGAACGTGCCGTTCTTCCATGTAAAAAAATAATTATCGGAGCGTTTCAAATGTTCAAGGCAGAACAAACGAAAGCCGTCAAACTGCCTGTCGATAATCTTGACTTTGGTATGTACGTGAGCAAGCTGGATCGCCCCTGGCTGCAATCGCCATTTCTCATTCAGGGATTTTACATAAGAGACGAGAGCGAGCTCCGTAAACTTCAGGAAATATGCGACTACGTATGGGTTGATACCTCAACGATCCCTGCCGGTTTTATCCAAACCATACCGTCGCCAGTGCCTCATGCCGAGGCCAGTGACGAGGTGCAAATTGCCCGGCAGGGCGGTTCAGTGCCTGGGCGGGAAAAATCAGAGCGCTATGCCATAGAGCAGACTCTGGAGAATGAGCTTCCAAAAGCTGCCGCATCCATGGGTTACTTCAGCCAGATGGTGACGGAGACTTTTGACTCACTTGTTGATGGGAAAAACCTGGATCTGGGGAAGATCCGGAAAGCCACCCGCCCGATGATTGACAGCATGATCGCCAACCCCGATGCCATGATCTGGCTGGCTCGGATGAAGTCGAGAAACGATTATGTTTTCAAACACGCGTTATGCGTTTCTGTCTGGGTTGTTGCTCTGGGGCGACAGCTGGGCCTGCCAAAGCAAGAACTCACGGACCTCTCGATCGCTGGTTTATTGAGTGATATCGGTAAGCTTTGGGTTGACGATGCAATTTTGAATAAATCGGCATCTCTGACAAGGGAGGAGCGCGAGGCAGCCCACGAACACGTCAGTTTGGGCTTGTCAGCACTGGATAAGGCCTCAGCCGGTAGCATACCCCGCAATATCCGGGAGGCAATCCTTAGCCATCATGAAAGGCATGGAGGACAAGGCTACCCCAGTCAGCTGACCGGTAATTCCATCCCTCTTTACGCCCGGATTGTAGGCATCGCCGACTTTTACGATGCCGTTACATCCAAACGAGTCTATGCAGAGGCAATCTCCTCCGGCGAAGCCTTAAAACAGCTTTATGCATCGCGGAACATAGAATTCCAGGCAGAACTGATTGAAGAGTTTATTCAGGCGATTGGCATCTATCCTGCTGGTAGCGTCGTTGAGCTATCGGACAACAGCACCGCTATCGTTGTTGCTGCTGGCAGGGCGCACCGGTTGCGTCCACGAGTCATTATTGTGTTCGATGCCGACGGCCACCGAAACCGTAACCCGGTGATTGTTGATCTGGCCAAGCCGAGGGAGGACGGTGAGAGCAATCTGGAGATAATCAAAAGCATCCCAGCGAATAACCAACAATATGATTTTGATGATTTTTACATCTGAGGACCTGCGCCTTGCAATCAACCACCCATCAAAGCCTCCGCAACTCCATTCTCCCAAGACAATTAAAAGCGGCCGCTCAGCATCGTCGTTGCGTTGCCATTATTCTGATTAAGTTTCCTTCGTTACATGAGATAAATGCCAGGCGCAGTTATGACACGGGAGACTCAATTCTGAGGCAAGCTTGGTACAGAGTCTCAGCAATGGCGAAATACGATGACTGCTTGCACCAAACCGGCGGCGTGCAATTTTGCCTGGTGCTGCCTTTACTTGAAAATACCGTCATTCTGGAATTGGCCCTGGCAAAACTGGATGATGCGCTGTCCCTGCCTTACGAATTTGAAGGCGAAACGATTTTCATGCCTGCCAAGCTTGGCGCAAGTTCCAGTGCCGACATCGGGATACAGGCTGAGGATTTGTTGCTTGCCGCCGAGACGGCGCTCGCTTCAGTGCGTGGTTCCAGCCCCAGTTGGAAGATCCACCAAGCGCAACGGCCAAGGCCGGAATTATTCAGAGATATGCAATCAGAGCTAAGAAACGCAATAGAGAACAATGAACTGGAGTTATTTTATCAACCGCAGATTGATTTGAAGTCGGGGCGGTGCGTCGGCTTTGAGGCGCTCACTAGATGGCCGCATCTAGGTACCTATATCCCGCCCGATGTTTTTATTCCATATGCAGAGCAGTCAGATCTGATCTTTCTGATTACCAACTGGAGCATACAAAACGCGGTGCGCCAGCTACAGAATCTGGACAACATGGATCTCGGAGGTTATCCATTCTCTGTCAGTGTCAATATTTCTGGCCGCTGCTTAGGTGAAGAATGTCTCTATAATTCAATTAGTAATGCCTTATCCATCTGGAATGTTGCACCAGAAAGGCTGATCATAGAGCTTACCGAAACTGCGTTCATGGAAGATCTGGATGCCGCAGCAAAGTCATGTAATCGATTGAAGCATGAGCTCGGAGTGAAGATATCACTTGACGACTTTGGCATGGGCTATTCAGGAATGGAAATTATTCACAAGGTTTGTGCTGACGAGCTCAAAATCGATAAATCCTTTATTCAGGATCTTCACCGCAATGAACGCAGTGAAAAAATTCTGACGAGCCTGCTGGCATTGGGCGAGTCGCTTGGTATCTCCACTGTGGCGGAGGGTGTCGAGAGCTCGGAGAGTCTCCGAGCGTTGCAGGCCCTCTCCAATGGGCAGGCTCAGGGTTTTCTGTTTTCCAAGGCATTGAAAGGAAGATACCTAAAGGATTGGCTTAAAAACGATGCACGCCGACTGAGGGCCTCGATGCGAACGCAGCTGACATGACCAACGCCGGTTGCCTAAATACGCTACGAACTTTAAATCTTAAGACAAGAGCGCCCCTTGAGTCCCGAGCAACTGGATACACTGTTAGAAACCATTCCCGACGTCCGTGACGGTCTGACCCGCACGGAGCGGATTATTCTGTACGTGGTGCATGAAACCCAGCGCGAACGGAAGGGCCGCAATGTGCCGACCGCGATGCTTTATGGTCGCGTACTGGAGTACGTTAATCTCAGCGAGGCAGAACTTCACGTTTACCTGGACCGCCTCGGCGTGAGAGGTGACGGCCGTCCCTGATACGTTGATCTGCAATGAACGGTTGGCAAACGATGGGCCGTCAACCGTCAGCATGGGGCACCATTGTGGACCAGTGGCAACGTCTGCAGGCTTTCACTACGCTCCATGGATAATGGCGAAGGTGGCGTGCTGAAGCGCGGTTACAATGCAGAGGAAAAGCACGGACAGACATTCGGATGGACGGACCGTGCTGTTGGAGTCCGGGCACCCATACCGCTTCGGCTCGGCCGGTGGCAGTCGGACAATCCGTTCGTACCAACTGGACGTGCCTACCGCATGACGACCGGTGATGCTGAGCCGGCTTTGTTTGCTTGCGCCGGGGTGGGTGATGAGGTGAAGCTGGCGGATCAGAAAATGAATTTCGTGCGCGCGAAATCATAACCAACGGTTTATACACAAAAGAAATTTGGACAAAAAAAGAGGGGCCTGCGGTGGGCCCCTCTTTTTATTCTGTCAAACCTGTCAGGCGCTGTACCTGAAAAGTAGTCGCTTAGCTTGCTGGCATCGTGGGGTTTTTCAGAACCACACGTGCACGAATCTGGCGATACACCGAGCGCAGGTTTTTCTTGGCGATACCGGCGATCTGGCGTGCTGCCACCCGTGTGTACTGTGCCCGAACGTCTGCGCTGTTGTGCAGAACGCTGGAGGGGACGGATGATGTAATAAGATGTTGCTGCTGTGTCATGGATGGCTCCTCCATTCATTGGGTGACTTGTGGCGAGGAGTATAAAGCTATATTTTTGCAGTATGAATACGTTAAAACTCATATAACCTTGCAAAAGTGCAGTGACAATGGATTGGGATTATCTTCGGTACGTACACGCGCTCGCGACGGCGGGCAACCTCAGCCGCGCCGGCGAGATTTTAGGCGTCCACCAGACCACGGTGCTGCGTCGGCTGGACCAGATGGAGGAGCAACTCGGGGTGCAGCTTTTTGAGCGCACTCGCGACGGCGTCATGTTGACGCCAGCCGGGGAGACCGCTTTTTCGGAAGCAGAGCGATTCAGCAGTGATATGGCAGCGCTGGAACAGAAGCTGAAAGGGCAGGAAACGCTCCCGTTTGGAAAAGTGCGCCTGGCTACCACCGACACGCTGCTCACAGGTTTGGTCAATCCGATCCTGAGTGAGCTTGTGACCGCTTACCCGGGTATTCAGTTGGACATCAGTACTGGCAGCGATGTGCTCAGCCTCAGCCGGCGCGATACTGATATTGCCCTGTGCCCCACCAACCATCCCCAGGAAAATATGACCGGCCAGCGCATTGCGAACATCGAGTCCGCCATATACTGTGCCGTGCCATACATTGACTGCAATCCGGATTTCGACCCGGACCACCCCGAGGCGCAGGCCTGGGTAGTGCCGGACGACAGTTTCAATCATCTTGCGACGGGCCGTTGGTACGAGAAGCACCTGAAGGCATCGCAGCCAGTCATCCGGTGCAACAGTTTGCACACCATGTACACCTTGATTCGGGCCGGCAGCGGTGTCGGTGTCTTACCTTGCTACATGGGAGACAGCTGTGCCGAATTGCAACGGTTATCGGCGCCCTTGGAGGCTGAGGGCATTGAGCTTTGGTTGCTGACTCATCAGAACCTCCGGCAAAGGGCCCGGACGCGGTTGGCTATGGAGTTCATCGCGGGCAAGCTGCAGGCGCTGCAACCCCTGATTGAGGGCAAGCGCGAGGCCAAATCATCGACGTAGTGGCCACCGGTGCTGCACAGTTACACGGTTTTCACCAACTCGCCACTTGGCAGAGCGTTGGCGAAATCGGGATAGCCTCGGCTTGAGGTACCGGCCTGCGACAACGTTAGAGTGGGGTTTTCTTGAGCTCGGGTGGTTGGCCAGCGCTGGCCTCCACCCACCAGACGTTCTCACCCCAGTCGCCCAGCACGACTCGGTGTGCCGGTTGGCCATTGGCTGTGAGATCATGAATCGCAGGCCGGTGAGTATGGCCGTGAATCAATCGTTGCACGCCGTGTTCTTCCATCACCTTGACCACTTCTGCGGGCGTGACGTCCATGATGGTCTCTTCTTTGCCCTTGTTCTTGGCCATGCTGATCTCACGCAACTGGCGCGCAACCAGTTGGCGGTCTGCCAGCGGACGTTTCAGGAACATGCTCTGCCATTGTTCGTTGCGCATGCTGGTGCGAAACTTCTGGTACTCCACGTCAGCGGTGCACAGGCTGTCGCCATGCATGAGCAGGGTGGGGCTGCCATACAGGTCAATGACCGTGGGGTCTTCCAGCAAGGTGGCCCCAAAGCGGGCGCAGTAATCCGGACCGATCAGAAAATCACGGTTGCCGTGCATCAGTGAAATGGCCGTGCCCGAGTCATTGAGTGCTTTGAGCGCGGCGGCCACCTGTTCCTGCAGAGGGGTATGCTCGTCGTCACCGATCCAGGCTTCAAAAAAGTCCCCCAGAATGTAAAGGTGCTCGGCGCCTTGCGCTTTGCCACTGAGAAAATCCATGAAAGCCCGGGTGATGTCGGGGCGTGATTCCTCCAGGTGCAGGTCGGAAATGAACAGCGTGGTCAAACGGCCCCCCCGTCCTCAATCACTTCGGCTTTTTCGATGACAACGTCTTCTGCGGGGACATCCTGGTGGCCCTGGATCATGCCGGTTTTGACGAAGCGGATGGTGTTCACGACCTCAAGACCGTCAACTACTTTGCCAAACACAGTGTAACCCCAGCCTTCGGAGGTTTCAGCGGTGTGATCAAGAAAGCCGTTGTTCTCAACGTTGATAAAGAACTGGGCGGTGGCGGAATGCGGGTCCATGGTGCGGGCCATGGCAACAGTGCCGGCCATGTTGCTCAAGCCGTTGTTGGCCTCGTTCTTGATCGGCGCGCCGGTTTTGCGTGGCACCATGCCAGGCTCAAAACCGCCACCCTGAACCATGAAGTTACTGATCACGCGGTGGAAAATAAGACCATCGTAAAAACCGTCACGAACGTATTGCTCAAAGTTCTTGGCGCTTTCCGGGGCCTTGTCGTAATCCAATTCAATGGTGATGTCGCCATGGGTGGTTTTCAACCGAATCATTCTGGTGTCCTGTTCTGGGTGATTGTCAGGTTTCATGAAAGTTACAATATGACGCCATTGTACGGGAGAGTTTGTTCCTGTGCATGAGTTAGGCGAGCAAATATGCGTATAATACGCCGCTTAAGTTCATCCCATCAGTCGAGATCTTATGAGCGCCGAGTCAAAGAAAGCCCATAACTTTATCCTTAGCCTTATTGAAGAGGCTGTGCGTGAAGGCAAACACACCGGGAAAGTGGTCACCCGCTTCCCTCCGGAGCCGAATGGCTACCTCCACATTGGTCATGCCAAGTCGATATGTCTGAACTTTGGCATCGCGGAGGCCTTCGATGGGGAGTGCAATCTGCGTTTTGACGATACCAATCCTGAGAAGGAATCACAGGAATACATCGACGCCATCAAGCGCGATGTCACCTGGCTCGGGTACGAGTGGGCCGGTGAGGTGCGTTATGCCTCCGACTACTTTGACGCCATCTACGACTTTGCCGTGGAATTGATCGAGAAGGGGAAGGCCTATGTGTGCTCGCTGTCCGCCGACCAGATGGCGGAATACCGTGGCACTCTGAAAGAGCCCGGACGCAACAGCCCCTATCGCGACCGTCCGGTCGAGGAAAACCTGCAGCTGTTCCGCGACATGCGCGCAGGAAAATACGGCAATGGCGAAATGGTCCTGCGGGCAAAGATCGATATGGCGTCGCCGAATATCAATCTGCGCGATCCCATTCTGTACCGTATTCGCTACGCCGACCATCACCAGACCGCGGATAAGTGGTGCATCTACCCGATGTACGATTTCACGCACCCGATCTCCGACGCCCTGGAATACGTGACCCACTCCCTATGCACCCTGGAATTTGAGGATCACCGGCCATTGTATGACTGGGTGCTGGCGCACATTTCGGTGCCTTGCCGGCCACGGCAGATCGAATTCGCGCGGCTGAACCTGAACTACACCATAACCAGTAAGCGCAAGCTGAAACGGCTGGTGGATGAAGGCCACTGTGACGGCTGGGATGACCCGCGGATGCCGACCGTTTCCGGTATGCGTCGCCGTGGTTATACGCCGGAATCGATTCGCACATTTTGCGATATGATTGGCGTGAACAAAGCCGGCGGTACGGTGGATATGGGTATGCTCGAACACGCCATCCGCGAAGATCTGAACACCCGCGCGCCGCGCGCAATGTGCGTGATGCGCCCGCTGAAGGTGACGTTGGTCAATTACCCGGACGATCAAACTGAAACCCTGACCTTGCCGGTGCATCCGCAGAACCCGGACATGGGGACCCGTGAGGTGCCATGGACCAAGACGCTGTTTATTGACCGGGAAGATTTTGCCGAGGAGCCGCCCCGCAAGTGGAAGCGGCTGGCGCCGGATCAGGCCGTCCGCCTGCGCGGTGGTTATGTGATGACGTGTCGTGAAGTGGTGCGCAATGCCAGCGGTGAAATTGTTGAGCTGCGATGTGAATACGACCCCGCGACCCTGGGCGTGAACCCCGACGGTTACAAACCGAACGGTGTCGTCCATTGGGTGTCTGCGACCGACAGTGTCGATGTCGACATCAACCAGTATGACCGGCTGTTTAATCATGAATCACCCGACAGTGACAAAGAGGGCGATTTTGTCGAGCACCTGAATCCGGGTTCGTTGGTGCGTCTGACCGGCGCCCGGGTTGAAAAGAGCCTGGCCACGCCACGGCATGATCTGCCGTATCAGTTTGAGCGGGAGGGTTATTTCTTCTTTGATGAGCGGTTGTCCTCCGCCAGTCGGCCCGTCTTTAACCGAACCGTGACGCTCAGGGATTCCTGGGCAAAAGCCAAATCCTGACCCTGAAACCAGGTGAGTCCAACGTGATCAGAATTCATAATACCCTTAGCCAGCGCAAGGAAGAGTTCAAGCCACTGGAAGACGGCAAGGTGCGCATGTACGTGTGTGGCATGACCGTTTACGACTACTGCCACCTGGGGCATGCCCGGGTGCTGGTTGCTTTTGACGTCATCACCCGTTACCTGCGGCATCGTGGCTACCACGTGAATTACGTGCGCAATATCACGGACATTGATGACAAGATTCTGCGCCGCGCTGACGAGAACGGCGAAACGTTCACCGCCTTGACGGATCGCATGATCGATGCGATGCACGAAGACGAGCGGAAATTGAGCATTTTGCCGCCCACGGAGGAGCCTCGGGCGACCGCATTCATTGATGAAATCATTGCGATGATTCATGTGTTGATCAGCAAGGATTACGCCTATGAAGCGGACAATGGCGACGTCTATTTTGCAGTCAATGCCTTTGAAGGGTATGGCAAGCTCAGCAAGAAAAAGCTCGAAGATCTGCTGGCCGGTGCCCGTGTGGATGTGGCTGAAGCCAAACGGAGTCCGGCCGACTTTGCGCTCTGGAAAGCGGCCAAACCAGGGGAAGTGAGCTGGCCGTCACCCTGGGGCGATGGCCGTCCTGGCTGGCACATCGAATGCTCAGCCATGTCGACCTGTTGCCTGGGCAATACTTTCGATATTCACGGTGGCGGCCCGGACCTGATGTTCCCCCACCACGAAAACGAAATCGCCCAATCCGAGGCGGCAACGGGGCAGCCTTTTGCCCGGGTCTGGATGCATGCCGGTGCGGTGCGGGTGAATAAAGAAAAGATGTCCAAATCACTGGGCAACTTCTTCACCATTCGCGAGATTCTCGACAAATACCCGGCCGAAGTCGTGCGCTACTTTCTGGTGTCCAGCCACTATCGTAGTCAGGTGGATTATTCCGAAGACAACCTGGTGGAGGCCAGTCGTACGCTGACACGGCTCTATCAGGCGCTGCGTGGCCTGGTGCCCGCGAAAGACGTGCCGGAAACCGAACACGATCGGCGCTTCCTGGCGGCCATGGATGACGACTTTAACTCACCCGGCGCCATCACTGCGCTGCATGCAGTTGTTGCTGACATCAATCTGCATCGTCGCGAAGGCCGTGACGACGAGGCCCGCGCGGGTGCGGCCGTGCTGGTCCGGCTGGGCAAGATCCTGGGTATTCTGCAGCAAGACCCGGAAAGCTTCTTTCAGGGCGGTGCGGACGCGGAATTATCCGCGGATGACGTTGAAGTCATGATTGCCGCTCGCAAACGGGCTCGCGAGGATCGTGACTTCGCCGAAGCGGATCGCATCCGGGACGAACTGGCGGCGAAAGGCGTCATTTTGGACGACTCTCGCGACGGCACCAGCTGGCGCCGTGGCTGAGCGGGTATAACTTCGGAGAATGATTCTCTCTGCAATTTGGCGTAAACTATCGCCCTCAAATAAAACAGCCGCTCGCTCGATTCAGGTCGGGAGAGCGGGCCTGGCACCGGCTAACCTGTGCCAGGCCAACGAATTCAGCAAACCATCGAGGCAAACAACAATGACAGAACGCGTACAAGCCGGCGGCCTTCAGGTCGCAAAAGTCCTGTTCGATTTTGTGAATAGCGAAGCCATCCCTGGCACCGGCGTTGATGCCGACAAATTCTGGGCCGAATTCGGCGCCATCATTCACGAACTGGCGCCGCGGAACAAAGCGCTGCTCGCCAAGCGTGATGACCTGCAAGTACAACTGGATACCTGGTACAAGGATCACAAAGGTCAAGACCTTGATATGGCCGAGTACAAGTCGTTCCTGCAGGACATTGGCTACCTGGTCAACGAGCCCGCGGACTTCAGCATCGATACCACCAATGTCGATCCGGAAATCGCCACCATGGCGGGCCCTCAATTGGTCGTGCCGGTGATGAACGCCCGGTTTGCGCTCAACGCCGTTAACGCTCGCTGGGGCAGCCTGTACGACGCGTTGTATGGCACGGACGTGCTGTCAGAAGACGACGGTGCTGAGAAGGGCCGTGGCTACAATCCGGTGCGTGGCGCCAAGGTCATCGAATACGCTCGCAATGTGCTGGACACTTCCGCCCCGCTGGCTGTGGGCAGCCATAAAGATTCGATCAAGTACGCCGTAGACGGCGGCAAATTGGTGGTCACGCTGCAGAACGGCGACACCACCGGCTTGAAAGACGAGTCCGGTTTTGTTGGTTACACCGGTGCGGCGTCAGCGCCGACTGGCGTATTGTTGGTCAAGAACGGCATGCATTTCGAGATTCAAGTGGATGCTACTCATCCGATCGGCAAAACCGACGGTGCCCACGTCAAAGATGTACTGGTTGAGTCGGCCTTGACCACCATCATGGACTGCGAAGACTCCATCGCGGCGGTGGATGCGGACGACAAGACCGTTGTTTACCGCAACTGGCTGGGCCTGATGAAAGGCGACCTGCAGGAAAGCTTCGAAAAAGGCGGTGAGCAGGTTACCCGCAAGATGAATCCAGACCGCACCTATACCGCGAAAGATGGCAGTGAACTGACCCTGCCAGGCCGCAGCGTGATGTTTGTGCGGAACGTGGGTCACTTGATGACCATCAATGCGATTCTCGACAAAGATGGCAATGAAATTCCGGAAGGCCTGATGGACGGCCTGATGACGTCGCTGATTGCGATCCACGATCTGAAAGGCAAAGGCCCGTTGCACAACAGCAAGACCGGCAGCGTTTACATCGTGAAACCCAAGATGCACGGCCCGGAAGAAGTGGCCTTCACGAATGAGTTTTTCGGTCGTATCGAGGACGCACTGGGTCTGCCGCGCTTCACCGTCAAAGTCGGCATCATGGATGAAGAGCGTCGCACCACGGCTAACCTGAAAGCGTGTATTGAAGCGGCCAAGGATCGCACCGTCTTCATTAACACCGGTTTCCTGGATCGCACCGGTGATGAAATTCATACGTCTATGGAAGCTGGCCCGGTGGTCCCGAAAGGTGCCATGAAGCAAGCGACCTGGATTCAGGCCTATGAAAACTGGAACGTTGATGTCGGTCTGGAAACTGGCCTGAAGGGCAAGGCCCAGATTGGTAAAGGCATGTGGGCCATGCCGGATTTGATGGCGCAAATGATGGAAGCCAAGACGGCGCACCCGAAAGCCGGTGCCAACACAGCGTGGGTTCCGTCACCGACGGCCGCAACCCTGCACGCGCTGCACTACCACCAGATCAACGTTGCTGACGTTCAGGCCCAGTTGGCCAATCGAGAGCACGCCAAGCTGGAAGACATCCTGACCATTCCGCTGATGAAAGACCCGTCTTCACTCAGCGCCGATGATATCCAGAGAGAGCTGGACAACAACGCCCAGGGTATCCTCGGTTACGTTGTGCGCTGGATTGATCAGGGTGTGGGATGTTCCAAGGTGCCGGACATCAACGATGTTGGCTTGATGGAAGATCGCGCGACTCTGCGGATCTCATCACAGCACCTGTGCAACTGGCTGTACCACGGTATCTGCACCGAAGCGCAGGTTATGGAAACCTTGAAGCGCATGGCAGGTGTGGTGGATCGTCAGAACGAAAACGACCCGGCCTACCGTGCCATGGCGACGAACTACGACGACAGTGTCGCCTTCCAGGCAGCTCTGGATCTGGTTTTGAAAGGTCGCCAGCAGCCCAATGGATACACCGAACCGTTGCTGCACGCCTACCGCTTGAAGGCCAAGGCCAAGTACGGCCAGTAAGCCGGAAGCAAGATAAGACCCCGCCACGGCGGGGTTTTTTTATGGCTGGAATGCGCCGGTAAGTCAACGCTGACTCGATGCCGGTCGCACCTTCAGGGAGGAACACCTGAGACAGTCTTGCCTTCACACGACGGAGTAGCGGCTGCGTGGCGGGCAACCCAGGTGCTGATGGGCACTGATGGCACCTGTAGGCGCGGCTTCAGAGGCGAAGGAGGGCAACTCTGGACCGGAGTGGGTCCGCCGCCAAGACTGCCCGGACATCACCGCGATCGGCGAGTGCTGAGGGGTACTGGCGGCTTTTATGGTCAGTCTTTGTGCAGGACGTTGGCGGCGTGCAGGGTGTTCTGCAGCAGGGTGGCGATGGTCATGGGCCCAACTCCGCCGGGCACGGGCGTGATGTAAGCGGCGCGCTCGCAGGCGACATCAAATTCCACGTCACCCCGAAGCTTGCCGTCAGACATGCGATTGATGCCCACATCTATGACCGTGGCGCCGGGTTTAATCCACTCACCTTTTACCAAGCCGGGTTTGCCGACGGCAGCAATCACGATATCGGCGTCGCTGACGTAGCGAGCGAGGTCGTCGGTGAAGCGGTGGGTAACCGTGGTGGTGGCACCTCGAAGCAACAGTTCCATAGACATCGGACGACCAACAATATTCGAGGCGCCGACAATGACTGCGTGCTGACCTTTATAGGGCGTGCCGATGCTGTCGAGTAACGTCATGATGCCGGCAGGCGTGCAGGGTCGGAGTTCTGGTCGACGCTGTACCAGGCGGCCGATATTGAAGGGGTGAAAACCATCAACATCTTTGTCCGGCCGAATTTTTACCAGAATTGGATCGGCGTCCAGGTGGTCGGGCAGCGGCAGTTGCACCAGGATGCCGTCCACTGTGGGGTTGTTATTGAGTTCGTCAACCAGCGCTTCCAGTGCCTGTTGGGAGGTATCTTCAGGTAGGTCATAAGACAGTGAAACAATGCCGGCCTGGTCGCAGGCCTTGCGCTTGTTGCCTACATAGACGCGAGACGCTGGGTCACCACCGACCAGCACGACCGCCAGGCCCGGTGCCCGCAATCCTTGTTGTCGGCGCGCGTCGACCCCGGCTGCGACTTGTTGGCGAATGCCGGCGGCAATTTCTTTTCCGTTGATCAATTTGGCGGTCATGGTATTGTCTTGTGCGGTTGAGGCGTCGTAACCTGAGAAAACGTGAACGGGTCGCTCGAATGCGCAGCTTGAAAGCCCGTGCTTTAAGGGCACGCATTGTCGCATGCTTCGGTCACTTCGCCAATGTGTCGGGCGCAGGTGTTATAGTGTCGGTGTCAGAGCAGAGAAGTGGATAAGCACGAATGTTCGGGTTTTCCTGAATTCGGTATTGACGGACCCCATTCTCGTCGGTATTATTCGCGCCACTTTGCTGAGGTATCTGTTGTTCAGATCGATCGGGGTATAGCGCAGTCTGGTAGCGCGCCTGCTTTGGGAGCAGGATGTCGGGAGTTCGAATCTCTCTACCCCGACCACTTTTAATCTGATTCATCAGATGGGCGAAAGGTTAAGCGCCCGTAGCTCAGCTGGATAGAGCAACGGCCTTCTAAGCCGTGGGTCGCAGGTTCAAGTCCTGCCGGGCGCACCATCAGCCTTCGGCCAGGTCACCTTCAGCGCCCCAACGCCAGGCAAAGTAATTAAGTGGATAGGATGTTGTGCGAGTTGGCGGCGAAAGCGGCTGGCGTTGAGCATTTCGAAATTGCTCAAGACACGCCCAGCGTGCTCTGCAGGTAATGGATGTGGTGGGCGTAGCTCAGCTGGTAGAGCTCAGGATTGTGACTCCTGCGGTCGAGGGTTCGAACCCCTTCGTCCACCCCAACTTTTCTGCTTTGGTTTGATTTCCACTGGTATACAATCATAGACTTGAATCATGGGCCCGACAGGTTTGATCAAGGACGTTCAAGTGGGATTGATGTCCAAGTGGTTTTGGGAGCAGGTACGCGCTCTCGATGGTCTAAATGCGTAGCCGAAATTTTGGTTTTAAGCTCCGGTGGTGGAATTGGTAGACACGATAGGTTTAGGTCCTATTGCCGCAAGGTGTGGGGGTTCAAGTCCCTCCCGGAGTACCACTTTAAAAGGCTCTTAGATGATCTAAGAGCCTTTTTTTATGGCTGCGATTTTCCGGAGTCGGGGAGTGTCAGGCAGAACGCCATTCGAATTCGGGCACTTCTCCCGAAACAGTTTGTCTACGCCTTGATGGCCGGTATTGCGCAATCATAGGTCAGCCCATTTGGGCTCCCGTTCCGTGTTGATTTGGCGGTCCATGGTTGCCCGAAGAGGAACATTGGTTTGATGATTCTCTCTGCGAATAAAACCGTGGTAAACTATCGCTTTTAATTTTCGCGTGTTTTGTCTTGGCTGCGTTGATTAGCCAGTTTTTAACCCGCATTTATTCATTTACTGAAACGGCAATTTGAGGATTTTTCATGCAAGTGTCTGTTGAAACGACATCTAACATCGAGCGTCGGATGACGATTGGTGTGCCCGCGCAGGAAATTGACCAGGCGGTAGAGAAACGCCTCCAGCACACTGCACGCACCGTTAAAATGAACGGTTTTCGTCCGGGCAAGGTGCCGATGAGCGTCGTTAAGCGTCGTTTTGGTGACGGTGTTCGTCAGGAAGTTGTTAGCGAAGTCATGCGCGACAGCTATGTGAAAGCGATCGAAGAACAGGAAGTTGCGCCTGCCGGCTGGCCACGTTTTGAGCCTAAGACAATGGAAGCAGGCAAGGATCTCGAGTTTGTTGCCATCTTTGAAGTATTGCCAGAGATAGAGCTGGGCGATCTGAGCAAAATTGAAATCGAGAAGCCCAAGGCCGACATCACCGAAAAAGACGTTGATACGATGATCGATAACCTGCGTCGCCAGCAGGCAACCATGAAGTCGGTCAAGCGTAAGTCCAAGAAGAAGGACGTGGTTACTATCGACTTTAAAGGGTTTATCGACGGCGAGACCTTTGAAGGCGGTTCGGCTGAAGGCCACAAACTGACACTGGGCTCTGGCCAGATGATCCCCGGCTTTGAAGACGGCGTCACGGGTGGCAAGGCCGGTGAAGAGCTCGAAGTTGAGGTGACCTTCCCGGAAGACTATCAGAAAGAAGAATTGGCCGGTAAGCCAGCCAAGTTCGAGATTAAAATCAACGAAGTAGAAGAGCCTATCCTGCCTGAGCTGGATAAAGAGTTTTTCGAAAAGTTCGGCATTGAGGCGGAAGACGAAGCGGCGTTCCGTGAAGAAGTGAAAAAGAACATGGCCCGTGAGCTGAAGCAGGCAGTGTCTACCAAAGTTAAGAATGACGTGGTTGATGGATTGCTCGAATCGACCGAGCTCGAAATTCCACAGGCGTTGGTTGACCAGGAGATTGATCGTCTGCGTCAGGACGCGGTCCAGCGCTTCGGAGGTCAGATGGACCCTCAGCAACTGCCGGCAGAACTGTTTACCGATCAGGCCAAGCGTCGTGTCAAGACCGGCCTGCTGTTCCAGGAGCTGGTTAAGAAAAACGACTTGAAGGCGGCACCTGAACAAGTCGATGAAAAGATCCAGGAAATTGCGTCAACGTATGAGCAGCCAGAGGAAGTGATTGCGCACTTCAGCAATGACCCTCAGCAAAAGGCTCAGATAGAGTCTGCGGTTCTGGAAGACGCTGTCGTGGACTTCGTTCTGGCTCAGGCGAAGGTCAAAGAAAAGAAAGTGAAGTACGAAGAGGCGGTTCAGTCCGCTCAACAACAGCGTTAATTTTCTCAGGGTATTGAATTCAGACCCTGTGAGACGCATAAAGAGAACAGCCGGCAAGTCCGGCTGTTTTCATCTTGGCCACATGCTGGCACAGTATCGGCTGCAAACCGACAATAAGCTCAGCCATAAGGCTGTTTAACGTCCAGAAGGAGTGCAGGCGTATCATGACGCAGAAACCTATTGATGGTCCCGCTATGGTTACCAGCTCTGGCCTGGTGCCAATTGTTATCGAGCAGACAGCGCGCGGTGAGCGTTCGTTTGATATTTACTCCCGGCTGCTCAAAGAGCGGGTGATCTTCATGGTGGGTCAGGTCGAAGACCACATGGCCAACCTGATCGTAGCCCAGTTGTTGTTCCTTGAGTCTGAAAATCCTGACAAAGACATCCATCTGTATATCAATAGCCCGGGGGGTTCGGTGACTGCCGGTATGTCAATTTATGACACCATGCAGTTTATCAAGCCCGACGTTGCCACTTTGTGTGTTGGTCAAGCCGCCAGTATGGGCGCCTTTTTGCTATCCGGTGGTGCCGCAGGCAAGCGCGCCTGTCTGCCCAATTCCCGCGTCATGATTCACCAGCCGTTAGGTGGGTATCAGGGCCAGGCAACCGATATTGAGATCCATACTCGTGAGATTCTTAAGATTCGTCAGCAGTTGAACACAATTCTGGCGCATCACACGGGCCAGGATCTTGAGACCATTGCCCGGGATACCGAGCGCGATAACTTTATGGATCCACAGCAGGCTAAAGATTATGGCCTGATTGATTCGATACTTGATAAGCGCGTATCGAATACATAATACTTAATTTGATCGCTACACCTTTTGTCGGCGTATTGTTTAAATTCTAAACGCCGGCAAACCAAGACAGAGGTATTTCAATGGCAGATGAAAGAAACGGCAGGGGCGACGATAACGGCAAGTTGCTCTACTGCTCGTTTTGTGGAAAGAGCCAGCATGAAGTCCGTAAGCTCATAGCAGGGCCTTCGGTGTTCATCTGCGACGAGTGCGTCGATCTGTGCAATGACATCATCCGTGAGGAGATTCAGGAAAACGCACAGGAAGACGCCAGTGATCGTCTACCCACGCCGGCTGAAATCCGTGAAACGTTGAATGAATATGTGATTGGCCAGGACCGGGCGAAAGTCGTGTTGTCCGTAGCGGTCTACAACCATTACAAGCGTCTTCGCTACGGTGAGGGTAAGGCGGATGTTGAGTTGGGCAAGAGCAACATTTTGCTGATCGGCCCGACCGGTAGCGGTAAAACATTGCTGGCCGAAACGCTCGCTCGAATGCTGAACGTGCCGTTTACTATTGCTGACGCAACGACACTGACCGAAGCCGGTTATGTCGGTGAGGATGTTGAGAACATCATTCAGAAGCTGCTGCAGAAGTGCGATTACGATGTCGATAAGGCCCAGCGCGGCATTGTGTACATCGACGAAATCGACAAGATTTCCCGCAAGTCTGATAACCCATCCATTACCCGTGATGTGTCGGGTGAGGGTGTTCAGCAAGCATTGCTAAAGCTGATTGAAGGGACTGTTGCCTCTGTACCGCCGCAAGGTGGCAGAAAGCACCCGCAACAGGAGTTCTTGCAGGTGGACACCGGTAATATCCTGTTCATTTGTGGCGGCGCATTTGCGGGTCTGGATAAAGTCATCCAGGACCGGTCCGCCCGCAGCAGTATCGGCTTTTCGGCAGCAGTTGTGAGTGAAGCGGATCGCAAGAGCACGGGTGACATCATCAAAGATGTTGAAACCGAAGATTTGGTCAAATACGGTCTGATTCCTGAGTTTGTCGGTCGTCTGCCGGTTGTGGCAACGCTGACCGAGTTGGATGAAGATGCACTGGTGCAGATCCTGACAGAGCCAAAAAATGCCCTGAGCAAGCAGTATCAGAAGCTGTTTGATATGGAAGGGGTGGAACTGGATTTCCGTGAGGACGCCTTACGCGCTGTTGCCCGCAAGGCAATGGTGCGCAACACGGGTGCCCGTGGGTTGCGGTCCATTATGGAGGCGACGCTGCTGGATACCATGTATCAGATTCCCTCTGAGCACGATGTCTCAAAGGTAGTGATTGATGAGAGCGTCATCAGCGGTGATTCCGAGCCGTTTAAGATTTACGCCAACACTGATCGCGCCAAGGCCGTACCGGAGGACTGACTGAGCTTGTAGTTCGGGCAATAAAAAAGGGCGGCAACGCCCTTTTTTTTGTCCCGTAAATGACGCTGCTGGCCAGTTTGGCGGTGTAAAGATTGGTGTAAAAAGTTTGCAATTTCCAGAGGCGCCCCAATGATCGGTGGTATGCTGAAAGAAACGTCATCAGAGGATTGTCTATGACCCTGATACCTGAAGAGTCCGTAAAAGAGTACCCCATGCTCCCGCTTCGTGACGTGGTGGTGTTCCCGCACATGGTGGTGCCATTATTTGTGGGACGGGAAAAGTCCATCCAGGCGCTTGAAGCGGCCATGGATGGCGGCAAAGAAATTTTGCTGGTAGCACAGCGAGATGCCGGCACGGACGAGCCAGGTCCCAAAGATGTCTTTAATATGGGGACGTTAGCAACCGTTCTTCAAATGCTGAGGCTGCCTGACGGCACCGTTAAGGTGCTGGTTGAAGGCAATGCCAGGGCCAACCTGGACTCCATTGCGGAAGGCGAGTATCTGACGGCCCAGGCTGTATTGATGGACGAGGACACACTTCCTGAGCGCGAAGAAGAAGTGTTGGTCAAGACGCTGATGGAAGAGTTTGAGAAATACGTCAAGCTGTCCAAGAAGGTTCCCTCCGAAGTCTCCAATGCGTTGACCGGTATTACCGAACTGGAGCGCCTTGCCGACACAATGGCGGCGCATCTTGAATTGCGTATCCCCGAAAAACAGGAGCTGCTCGAAGCGCTGGATGTACGCAATCGGGTCGACCTTCTATTGGGTAAGCTCGATGGCGAAATCGACCTGATCGAGGTTGAAAAGCGTATACGTGGGCGCGTCAAAAAGCAGATGGAGCGCAGCCAGCGCGAGTACTACCTGAACGAACAGATGAAAGCGATCCAGAAAGAGATGGGTCAGATGGGTGAGGGTAACAACGACTTCGAAGAGTTGGAGCAAAAACTCGAAGAGGCCGGTTTGCCAGAAGAAGCTCGCAAAAAAACCGAAGTGGAATTGAACAAACTCAAGATGATGTCGCCCATGTCCGCGGAAGCGACGGTGGTGCGTGGATACATTGACTGGATGCTGGCAGTGCCCTGGAAAAAGCGTAGCCGCGTGCGCCACGATATCGAGAAAGCCCGCGAGATTCTGGACGAGGATCACTACGGACTGGATGAAGTTAAAAAACGCATCCTGGAATACCTGGCGGTACAGAGCCGGGTAAAGAAAGTGAAAGGTCCGGTCTTGTGTCTGGTGGGTCCTCCCGGCGTTGGTAAGACGTCCTTGGGCCAGTCCATCGCCCGGGCGACTAACCGGAAATACACTCGGATGGCGCTTGGCGGGGTCCGCGATGAGGCTGAAATTCGCGGCCATCGTAAAACCTATATCGGGGCTTTACCCGGCAAGTTGTTGCAGAAATTGTCCAAAGTTGGGGTAAAAAACCCGCTTTTCCTGTTCGATGAAATCGACAAGATGGGCATGGATCATCGTGGTGATCCGGCGTCTGCGTTGCTCGAAGTACTGGACCCGGAGCAGAACCACACCTTCAACGACCACTACCTTGAGGTGGACTACGATCTGTCTGATGTGATGTTCGTGTGCACATCTAACTCGATGGACATTCCTTCGGCCTTGCTGGACCGCATGGAGATCATTCGGATACCCGGTTACACCGAGGATGAGAAGGTCAATATTGCACTGAAATACCTGCTACCGAAGCAGATCAAAGCCAATGGGCTGCGAAAAAGCGAACTCGATATTCCCGAAGAAACGATGCGGGATTTGATTCGTTATTATACTCGAGAGGCGGGTGTCCGCGGGTTGGAGCGTGAAATCGCAAAAATCTGCCGTAAAGTGGTTCGTGAGCATGTGGAATCCGGCGAGAAAACCGCAATTGTATTGTCTCAGGAGCAGCTGGAAGAGTACTCCGGCGTGCAAAAGTTCAAGTATGGACTGGCTGAAGACAAAAACCAGGTCGGTCAGGTGACCGGATTGGCATGGACTCAGGTCGGGGGTGAATTGCTCACCATCGAGTGCGCCTTGACCAAGGGCAAAGGCCGTGTGGTCAAGACGGGCTCTTTGGGCGATGTCATGCAAGAGTCGATTCAGGCGGCCTTAACGGTGGTCCGGAGTCGGGCGCTGGGTCTGGGTATTGGTGATGACTTTCACGAAAAGTACGATCTCCACGTGCACGTTCCGGAAGGTGCGACGCCAAAAGATGGCCCGAGTGCCGGTGTTGGCATGTGCACCGCTCTGGTTTCTGCATTGACGAATATTCCAGTGCGGGCGGATGTGGCAATGACCGGCGAAATCACGTTGCGTGGGCGCGTTCTCGCCATCGGGGGGCTGAAGGAAAAGCTGCTTGCAGCTCACCGTGGTGGCATCAAGCGAGTAGTCATTCCGGATGATAATGTTAGAGATCTCAAGGAGATACCCGACAACATCAAGGAATCGCTCGAGATTATTCCGGTCAAATGGATTGATCAGGTTCTGGATGCGGCGCTGGAATATCAGCCTGAGCCACGGTCCGTCGAGTCGACCTCGAAAGCGACCTCCGGAAGCGCTCGAGATGACGACGGCGATGCGGCTGAGCGCATAAATACACATTAAACACGAAGTGTGTTGTTGACAGGCGCGAGAAGCCATTGGTATAACTGTTTTGCCGTGAAGCAGCCAATACCAAGGGCTCCCGCGCGACGAGTGCATATTCCGGACGTCGGTCGAACGCCGAAAGGAATAAGAAAAGTGAAGAATGGAATTCTCAAATCGCTTGTGCGATAGTCGAGAACGTCCGAAAAAATATAAACCAACCTATAACATCTTCAACCTGAAATCGAAGGGGTTTAGTGTGAACAAGTCCGAACTAATTGATGCAATTGCAGAGTCAGCAGATCTTTCCAAGGCAAACGCAGGTCGTGCCCTGGATGCGATGATTAGCTCCGTTAGTGGAGCTTTGAAAAGCGGTGATCAGGTTACACTGATCGGTTTTGGTACTTTTGCGGTAAAAGAGCGTGCAGCCCGCACCGGTCGTAACCCGCAAACCGGTGCTGAGATCAAGATCCCGGCCTCTAAAGTGCCTGGCTTCAAAGCAGGTAAGGCTCTGAAAGACGCCGTTAAGTAACGGTCTCTTTCGCGGGTGGTGCTTAGGATTGGCGCTGCCGAAGTGATCCCCGTACGCTTAAAGCCGCCCAGGTGCACGGATTGGCCGGTACGGAACTAAGATCGCTTCATACGAATTCGAGGCGCATTCCAAATCAGGATGCGCCTTTTTACGTTCAGCCCTTCACTTCCATCGTCCCCAAGCGTCTGTTGGGGTGGAGCGGGGGCTGGATACTCCAATGACAGTGAACGAGGCCTGACGCTGACAGAGCCTGACATCGCAACCACAAGGCGATGACCGCCAGTCCAGTAGTCCGGGAGGAACATGCTTCAAGATATTCGTGAAAACGCCCAGGGTACGATTGCCAAAGTCATAATCGGTCTGCTGATTGTATCGCTCTCCATCTGGGGCATGGATGCGATTATCGGCGGTTTTTCCGGTGAGCCGGAAGTTGCGACCGTCAATGGCGAAGACATTACCGAGCGGGATTTTTTAAGGGTGGTGCAGATGGAGCGTCAGCGCCATTTGTCCCAGATGGAAACACCGGACCCGGCACTATTAGACGATGACCAGATCAGGGCCGGTGTGCTGGAGTCGCTGATCCTGGAGCAGACCCTGACACAGGATGCCGCCGCACAGGGGCTTGAATTGTCCGACGAAGACATTGATCGGCTGATTACGCAGATGCCTCAGTTCCAGGTGGACGGCCAGTTCAACAGCGACCGGTTCGTTGCAGTGGTGCGTAATATGGGGATGGGCGTTGGTGAATTCCGCCGCGCCATGCGCAGTCAGTTTGTGGTGAATCAGATTCGCGGGGCGTTGGTTCAGAGCGGTATCGTGAGTCCGGAGATTGTCGAGAACCTGTTGCGCATTCAATACCAGACCCGTGATTTTCGAACCGTAGCCGTGTCCGCTGACAGCGTCAGTGATCAGGTTGAGGTGTCCGATGAGGATGTTGAAGCCTACTACGAGGCCAACGCGACCAATTTCAAAGTGCCTGAAACCATTGACGCGGAGTATATTGAGCTGTCGCTGAGTGAGCTTGCCAAGGATGAGGACGTCAGCGACGAGGCATTGCAGGCCTACTACCAGGCGAAAGTTGCTGAGGTATCAATGGAGGAGCGTCGAGCGGCGCATATCCTGATCGAAGCCGGCGACGACTCAGAGGCCAAGCTGACAGAAGTCCAGGAAAAATTGGCCGCTGGTGAAGACTTTGCAGAGCTGGCCAAAACCTACTCTGCTGATACAGTGTCAGCAAAAGAGGGCGGCGACCTGGGCTTTGTGGGCCGGGGCATGTTTGACAGTGGTTTTGAAGACGCCATGTATGGGCTGGAGGTCGGCGACGTGTCAGAGCCGGTAGAGACCAGCTACGGCATGCATATCATCAAGTTGCTGGATGTTCGTCAGGCCGAAGCGCCTTCAATGGCGGCACTGGAAAGCGAGCTCAGAACCGAGCTGGCCGAAAAAGCAGCGGGCGAGCGATACGCAGAACTTCGGTCAGAACTGGCGGACATTGCGTATTCGGAAGGCAACCTGACCGCGCCCTCGCAAGAGTTGGGGCTCGAAATTAAAGAGCAGTCCGGTATCACTCGTGAAGGTGGTAATGGGCCATTCCAGCATGCTGGGCTGGTACGCCAGCTGTTTTCTGATGATGTATTGCAAGACAAGTACAACACTGAGTTGATTGATGTGGGCGACAATGTATCGATTGTAGCTCGGGTTAAAAACTACCAGCCAGCCTCGCAGCGACCACTGGCCGAAGTGCGTAACGTTATTCGTGAGCGCCTGGTGCGGGAGCAAACCCGAGAGTTGCTGGACCAGCGGGCGCAAGATGTTATCGCAAAACTACAGGACGGAGAGAGCCTGAGTGATGTCGATATCCTGACTGATGGTTGGACCGACCACAAAGGCACGACTCGCAACGATTCGTCGCTCAGTGCGAATGTCAGAATAACTGCTTTCTCATTGCCGCGTCCGGACGAAGATGCAGTGACGTACGGGCTTGCTCCGTCGGATGAAATGGCAGTTATTATTGCGTTGGACAGTGTTTCAGACGGCGATGTTGAGCAGAAGCAAGATGAGCTCAAGCAGTTGCAGCAGTTCCTGGCCAGCCAGCAAGGGCAGCGGGAATATCTGGCCTATCAGCAGTTCCTGAGAGATCAGGCTGAGGTGTCGCGACCCTAGTCAATAGCGGCCGCGGACACAGCGGGTGTTACGCTCATGCTTGTAGAAACAGGCTGAGCGTACACCCCTCTGAACAATCAAAGAACCCGGGTTAGGCGCAGCGCCAGCCCGGGTTTTTTTGTTTTACCGCTTTGATATGGATTATTCAGGGCGTTTGTGGGAGGTGCCTTCTTTTATGTTTATTGGGGTATCCGATGAACGGATAGCCTGGCTGTATACTCCGGTCTTCCCAAATGATTCGCCAGATGAGCGGGGCCCCCGATTGCCAGCTTCCTGCCAATCGGATAAGGGGCAACCCGGTTTAATATTCCGCCAACGAGTGTCTGCCTTCGTCCTGACGGTTTCTCGCGGTGACCGGTCACGCATTGCGGGGTATGGCTCAGCTGGTCAATCACTGAACCAGCAGGGCGCTAGTCGCTGCTAAGGCGAGTCGCTTTCAAACTGTCTTTGATCTTCTTGAGGTGATGTTGAAAATCCACGCCGCGTTTCAGGGTCACGCCAGTGGCGAGAATGTCGATCACGGTGAGGTGAATAATGCGGGATGACATCGGCATGTAGACTTCGGTGTCTTCGGGTGCGGTAACACCCAGCACCACAGTGCAGTTGTCGGCCAGGGGTGAGTCTGGGGTGGTGATGCCAATAACCGTAGCACCGCTGTCCCGCGCAATACGGGCAATATCAATCGTTTCCCGGGTCCGGCCGGTATAGGAAATCACCACAATGACATCGCCAACACCGCTGCCAGCTGCCACCATACGTTGCATCAGGGCATCATTGTAGGACATGACCGGAATATTGAAGCGGAAGAATTTGTGTTGTGCATCCATTGCCACCGGTGCCGAGCCACCCATGCCGAAGAAGTTGATTTGTTTGGCCTGGATCAAATGGTCGATGGCAAGAGACAGGGCTTTGGAAGACAGCGCCTGACGGGCCTTATCGAGACCTGCAATGGTGCTAAGCACAATTTTATCGGCAAATTCTGACACCGAGTCGTCTGGACTGATGTTCTGGCCAACATAGGGCGTCCCCGTAGCAATGCTTTGTGCCAGGCGGATCTTGAAGTCGGGAAAGCCGGTAGCGGAGAAGCTCCGACAAAACCGGTTCACCGTAGGCTCGCTGACATCTGCCGCTCTCGCCAGTGCGGCAATGCTGTAGCGGGTTGCTGCGGTGGGGTCGCGCAGGATGGCCTCCGCTACTTTGCGTTCGGATTTGTTGAGGCTGTCCAGACGTATCTGAATGACTTCAAGAACATTGTCGTCATGATGAGAATGTTTGGCGGTCATGTTGCGGAGTCTCCGGTCGCACAGGTCGTATTGCCCTCTCGCGACGGATTATACCGGGTTTTTAAAGCAAAAGCGGTAGTAAAAATATCATATATTCGTATTTATAATTGGTTTCTGGCATTTTAGATGTCATTATTTGCATAATATTACTACAAAATCTGTTTGATAAACATTATGAGCCACCACTTTACGTGAGAGACAGAAGCATGGTCGACCAGAGTGACACCCGCTGTGACTTGATAATGTTCGGTGCGTTGGGCGATTTGGCGCAGCGTAAATTATTTCCCGCGCTGTATCAGCTTGAGCGGGCCGGCCTACTGGACGAGAACTCCCGAATACTGGCGCTGGCCCGGGATGACACCGACACCGCGGGCGCGCGAAAACAGTTGGCCGGGCGTATCTGGAGCCATGTGCGCAAAGAGGAGCAGGATGAGGCGGTCATGGCACGGTTACTCGAGCGCATCAATTACCAGTGTTTCGATTTCAGTGACGAAGCCGGCTATCCGCCATTGAATGAGTGGCGCAAGCAGGGCGGTGGCGCCCTGATCATCTATATGGCAACGCCCCCGTCACTGTATGGCATGATTGCCCGAAACCTGCGGGCCGGTCAGTGTTGTAACGAGAAAACCAGGGTGGTGGTTGAGAAACCCATTGGTCATGACCTGGCCTCGTCAAAGGTGATCAATGATCAGTTGGCTGAGGTGTTTTATGAAAACCAGTTGTTCCGGATTGATCACTACCTTGGCAAAGAAACGGTTCAGAATCTGATTGCGCTGCGGTTCGCAAATAACCTGTTTGCCACCCAGTGGAATCAGAACCACATCTCCCATGTGGAGATTACGGTGGCGGAAAGCGTTGGCATTGAAGGCCGCTGGGGGTACTTCGACAAGGCCGGCCAAATGCGGGACATGATCCAGAATCACCTGCTTCAATTGCTGTGCCTGATAGCCATGGACCCACCCTCTGACTTGTCCGCCGACAGTATTCGCGACGAAAAAGTGAAGGTACTGAAGGCGCTGCGCCCGATTACCCCCGATTTGATGGAGACCCACCTGGTGAGAGGGCAGTACACCGCCGGAACCAGTATAGGTAAGCCAGTACCGGGTTACCTTGAGGAAGAAGGGGCGGCCAAGGGCAGTAAGACCGAAACCTTTGTGGCGCTGAAGGCTGAGATTCATAACTGGCGCTGGGCCGGGGTGCCTTTTTACATTCGCACCGGTAAGCGTTTGCCAGAAAAATTGTCGCAAATCATTATTCATTTCAAGCCGGCACCGCACTACATTTTTGATCCGGATCAAAAGCACCTGGCCAACAATAAATTGATTATCCGTTTGCAGCCGGACGAAGGTATGTCCTTACAGATTCTAACCAAAGACCAAGGGTTGGATAAGGGGATGCGCCTGCGTCAGGGACCGCTGGAATTGACGTTTTCGGAGGCATTCAATGCCGAACGTATCCCGGATGCGTACGAACGTTTGTTGTGGGAGGTCATGAAGGGCAATCAGTACCTCTTCGTGCGCCGGGACGAGGTCGAATTCGCCTGGCGCTGGGTGGATCAGGTGATTTCCAACTGGGAAGACCATGCCGCGTCTCCCAAGCGCTACGCTGCCGGCACCTGGGGCCCCGTTGCTTCAATCGCCATGATTACTCGTGATGGCCGGGGTTGGTATGAAGATGTCTGATGTTACCTGGCCAGCTCATATTACGGCGGTCTCCCAGAGCCACGCCGATGCGCTGGCGCACCAGCTCGCAGACCACGTGGCACTGCAACTGACAACCGCGCTGGAAGAGCGTCCCCGGGCCAGTCTCGCCGTGTCCGGCGGCAGTACTCCGAAAGCATTTTTTGCGGCTCTGAGTCGGCAGGTGCTGCCCTGGGAGCGAGTTGATATCACCCTGGTGGATGAGCGTTGGGTTTCGCCCGATGATCGGGACAGCAATGAACGTCTGGTTCGGGAATACTTGCTCATCGGCTATGCCGCATCGGCGCGCTTTATTGGCCTTAGGCAGCCCGGTACATTCGGTGGTGATGGCCAGCAAGCCTGTGAGCAGGCCTTGCAGGCGTTTAGCTGGCCGCTTGACGTGCTGATCCTCGGGATGGGCAACGACGGCCACACGGCGTCGTTCTTTCCCGACGCGCCCGAACTTCCGCAGGCACTGGACCCCAATAATACCGCCCTAAGTCTGGCGCTGACCCCGCCGTCCCAGGCCCACAGGCGTGTTTCACTGACGTTCAGCGTAATGTCTCACGCCCGGTTCAGAGCCCTGCACCTGAAGGGGGATGACAAGCTCGCGACCCTGGCTCGGGCCTTTGCAGACCTGGAACAGATCCCTGAGATGCCTGTGCGCGCATTCCTGAAGGACCCCATGTTTGTGTTCTGGAGCCCTTGAGCTTTAGGTCAGGGCCATTGAGTTTTATCGCATCTTTGCCGCAAGAGAGAATGATTATGCCGAAGCCGTCCATGCAGTTAGCCATTGAAAAGCGTCAGCAGGTGCAAGCCTTGCTTGCCGCCTGTCCCCTGGTGCCGGTCATTACGATTGATGATCCTGATCAAGCCGTGCCGCTGGGCCGGGCATTGGTAGCAGGCGGTATTCGCATTCTCGAGATCACACTGCGCACAGCCCATGGTCTGGAGGCAATCCGTCAGCTGCGTAAGGCGCTGCCCGAAATCTGGGTCGGGGCCGGGACGGTGACCAACCTTGATCAGTACCGGCAGGTCGAAGCGGCTGGTGCACAGTTCGTGATTACACCGGGTGTTACCGAAGCACTTCTGAGTCACGGTCTGACGGCGCAGGCGCCTCTATTGCCGGGCGTTGCAACGATTTCAGAAATGATGCTGGGTTACGCCATGGGCTACCGTGAGTTCAAGTTTTTTCCAGCCGAGGTGTCTGGCGGCATCCAGGCATTGAAAGCCTTTGCAGGCCCGTTCGGCGACGTCACATTCTGTCCGACCGGAGGCATCCGGCGGGATACAGCAAAGCACTATCTGGCTCTGAAAAATGTGGCAGCGGTCGGGGGTACCTGGCTCACGCCACCGGAGCTGGTGGTCGCCGGTGACTGGGACGGTGTGACCAAGCTGGCTAGCGCAAGTCTGGCCGACTTGCGCTAGCGGCGCACGCCGCATTTGTTCGGGATTTAATCCCGGTTGGCGGATGGTGGGCGTTTCTGGCGTTCTTTCTGGTCGCCTTCGAAAAGGTCTTTTAATTCCAATGCCGTTTCCTGGGCCGACTGCAGAATTTTATCCGCGTCCTGGTGAAGCCCATGCTGGTGCTGCAACGTGCGCTCGTCGGTTTCTCGAAAGAGGGCCGTCAGGTCCTGTGCTTCATCGCGTTCCCGCCCCAAGACCACCAGCATTTCCTCGGCCATTAACAGCGCCGAATGAAATGTTTCCCGAACCAGCCAACTGACCCCGGCATCCATCATCAAGTGGGCATGACGTCGATTGCGGGCGCGCGCCAGGATGCGAACGCTGGGAAAGTGTTCTTTGACCAGTCGCACCGTGCGCAGCGAGGCATCGATGTCGTCGATGGCCAGGATCAGCACGCTGGCGTCGCCAACTTTGGCCGCACGTAACACGTCAAGCTGTGAAGCATCACCGTAATGCACGGAATTGCCAAACCGGCGTACCACATCGACTTGAGCCGGATTGATGTCGAGCGCGGTAAACGGTGTTTTGAGTGACGTCAGAATGCGCCCGCTGATCTGTCCGAAACGGCCAAAGCCGGCAATCACCACACCGGTGCGGCCGTCGTCGATGGAATCGAATGGCGGAGCGTCTTCAACCAAATGGTGGGCGGCCAGTTTTTCCAGTACGAACACCGCGGCGGGTGTCAGGACCATGGACAGCGTAATGATGGCCGTCAGTTGTTCGCGCAGGTCGGCGCTGATCAGATCAAGTTGCGACACCAGTGCGAACATCACAAAGCCAAACTCCCCGCCCTGACTCAATAGCAGCCCGAGCTTGAGTGCGCTGGCCTTGCCAAGGCCGCCACCAAAGTAACCGACGGCGCCGATGATCAGTGTTTTGACTACCATCAGCGCCACCGTTGCGGCGACCAAAAAGACGGGATCGGCCAGCACCTTTGTCAGGTTCAGTGTCATGCCGACCGAGATGAAGAACAGACCGAGCAGCAGACCCTTAAACGGTTCAATATCGGCCTCAAGCTGATGCCGAAACTCGGAGTCGGCCAGCAGTACGCCGGCGACGAAGGCACCCAGTGCCATTGATAGACCGACGGACTCCATGAGATAGGCGGTTCCGGACACCACCAGTAGGGCTGCAGCAATGGATATTTCACGAACTCGGGTGGCGTGTACAAACTGGAGTACATGGCGCAGCAGATAGCGCCCGGCAATCACAATGGTGGCAAAGGTCAGGATAATTTGGCCGGCATCCACCAAGAGTTCACGCCATGAGGTTTCCTCCCCCGACCCGGCCAGAAACGGCAAGAACGCGAGCATCGGTACGACCGCCATATCCTGGAACAGCAAAATGGTGAAAGCGAGTCGGCCGTGTCCGGTGGCCAGCTCCCTTTTTTCGGCCAGCAACTGTAGAACAAACGCGGTTGACGACAGGGCCAGCCCGCAACCGATGACCAGTGCGATGGTCCAGGTCTCGCCTGCCAGGTAGATGAGCGTGGCAATCACCACCAAACTGGTGACCACCTGCAGCGAGCCAAAGCCAAAGATGGGTTTGCGAAGAGCCCGCAGGCGGGAGAATTGCAGTTCAAGGCCAATGATGAACATCAGCAGTACGACGCCGAACTCCGACACATGCAGCATGTTTTTGATGTCGCTGAACACGCCAAACCCGGACGGGCCAATCAGGATGCCGGCGGCAATATAGCCGAGGATGGCACCAAGACCGGCGCGTTTAAATAACGGCACGGCAATGACAGCAACCAGAAACAGAATGACGACTTGGCCGAGCGGGTTCATCAAAATCCTTATTCGACGACAGCGAAAATACGGTGGAGCGGTGTGCGTAGTCTACCCGCTGTATTGTCGGTTGTCGTGAACCCGTAATCGGCCCGGGTGGTTAGCGGATATCGCTGCCCACGCGCACAATCTTCATGGTGTTTGTGCCGCCCTGGGCGTTTACGTAATCGCCTTTGGTAATGATCACCAGGTCGCCGTTTTTGACAACCTTGCGCTCCAGCAGTTCTGCGATGGCCTGGGCGTTGGTTTGCTCATTAGGCAGCGACTCCGAGTCGAACGGCACGGTTTGCACCCCTCGGTACATCGTGACCCGGTTCTGGGTACTCTGGTGCCGGGAAAATGCAAAGATCGGAAGGCTGGATTTGATGCGCGACATCATCAGTGGCGTGGCGCCAGTCTCGGTCATGCAAATGATGGCGTGCACGTCTTCCAGGTGGTTGGCGGCGTACATGGCCGACAGCGCAATCGCTTCGTCCACCTGTTCCATGGATTCATTAATCCGGTGTCTGGAGGTGTGGGTCGAAGGGTGTCGCTCGGCACCGATACAGATCCGCACCATGGCCTCGACCGCTTCCGTTGGGTAATCCCCAACGGCCGTTTCCGCTGACAGCATGACGGCGTCGGTGTAATCAAGCACGGCATTGGCGACATCCGATACTTCCGCCCGGGTAGGCATTGGATTCTCAATCATCGATTCCATCATCTGGGTGGCAGTAATCACGACTTTGTTGAGTGCCCGGGCCCGGTTGATGATGTGTTTTTGGACGCCGACCAGCTCGGCATCGCCGATTTCGACCGCCAGGTCACCGCGGGCCACCATGACCGCATCGGAGGCCTCAATCACTGCATCCAGTGCGTCGTTGTCATGGGCCAGTTCGGCGCGTTCGATTTTGGCGACCAGGCCAGCGGATGACCCCGCCTCTTTCAGCAGGGCGCGGGCGACATGCATGTCATCCGCCGTTCTGACAAAAGACACCGCGACATAGTCCGCGCCCAGTTTGGCGGCGGTTTTGATGTCCTGTTTGTCCTTCTCCGTCAGTGCGTCAGCGGACAAGCCCCCGCCGCGTTTGTTCAGGCCTTTGTTGTTGGACAGGGGGCCGCCGATCAGCACCCGTGACTGGATGCTGTGGTCACTCACCTGTTCCACTTCCATTTCGATACGGCCGTCGTCAAGCACCAGAATATCGCCAGGCTTGACGTCATTGATCAGCTGCTCGTAATCAATGCCGACACAGTCGCTGGTGCCGGCATCTTTGTCCATGTTGGCGTCCAGAGTGAAGGATTGCCCGCGTTTTAATGCCACCTTGTTGTCAGCGAAACGCGCCACACGCAATTTAGGGCCCTGAAGATCGGCCAGCAAGGCGACAAACCGACCCTGTGCGCTGGCGGCATCGCGCACCTGCTGGGCCCGCTGAATATGATCCTCGGCGCTACCATGGGAGAAGTTCAGCCGGGTAACGTCCACGCCGGCGGCAATAATGGCGGCCAGTGACTCGGTCGAGTCGGTTGCGGGTCCTAAGGTGGCGACAATCTTGGTGCGCCTGAGCATGGTTGAATCCTTCTGATGGAATTGGCAGTTAAGTGTAAATGGTGGGTCGCCGGTGGCAATTAGCCATTAGCCTCCATGAGCGCCATCGCGTTGTCCAGCATCCGGTTCGAAAACCCCCATTCATTATCGTACCAGGCCATGACTTTGGCATGACGGCCAAGTACTCGGGTGTGGTTGGCGTCGTAGATACTGGACAGAGCGTTGTGATTGAAGTCAACACTGACCAGCTTTTCCTCGTTATAGCCGAGGATCGGGCTGCTGGTGGCAGCCGCTTTCACTGCGGCGTTAATTTCTTCAATAGAGGTGTCCCGGCTGGCGATAAAGCTGAGATCGACCAGCGACACATTGATGGTCGGGACCCGCACCGCGAGGCCGTCCATTTTGCCATCCAGTTCGGGCAGAACCTTGCCTATGGCGGCTGCGGCACCGGTCTTGGTCGGAATCATGGACTGTGTCGCGGAGCGTGCCCGGTAGAGATCTGTGTGGTACACGTCGCTCAACTTCTGGTCGTTGGTGTAAGAGTGGATGGTCGTCATCAGTCCGCTCTCAATGCCAATGGCTCTGTGAATCGCCTGAGCCACGGGTGCCAGGCAATTGGTGGTGCAGGACGCGTTGGAAATGATGTGGTGGTCTGCTGTCAGGGTATGATGATTCACACCATAGACAATCATCGCATCGGCATCGCTGGACGGTGCCGAGATGATGACTTTGCGTGCACCGGCCGTGAGATGGGCGCCGGCAGCGTCGCGCGTGGTGAACAGACCGGTGCATTCCATCACAACATCAACATGATAATCTTTCCAGGGGAGCTCTTCCGGGTTTCGGATGGCGGTAATGGCGATGCGATCGCCATTGACCGAAAGGGATTCTTGATCGTGGCCGACGGTGCCGCTGAAACGACCGTGAACACTGTCGTATTTCAACAGGTGGGCATTGGTTTCGGCGTCGCCAAGGTCGTTGATGGCGACCACCTGAACCTTTTGACGGTAGTTATTCTCGTACAGAGCGCGAAGAACATTCCGGCCGATGCGACCGAAGCCATTGATTGCTATGCGAATAGTCATAACTGTACTCCGTGATTCCGAGAGAAATTTTGTTGTTGAGCTGACCTTATTATGTAGTAAATATAACAATAAAATCTCGATATATGAACTTTTAATCGTGTAAAAAGCTCAAAAAGAACGTAAAATTACATTCATAAAATCACGACGCATGAACGAACTGCGGGAATTCATTCCCGTAGTCGCGCACACTGGGAGTGGGTTTCGGATTGCCAGCGTTGCCTGGCGGCCGCTTGCAGTGCACCCCATCTGGTGTACTAAGACAGCTATGAGTTTCAAGAGTTCTGGTACCTAATAAGGAGCATCGAATGCACCCCACCGTCGAAATGGTCACTCAGCGCATCATCGAGCGCAGCCGAGGCACACGTCAGGATTACCTGGATTGTATGGCTGTGTTGAAGGCGCAATCCCCCCACCGCGGGGTGTTGTCCTGTGGCAATCTGGCCCATGGGTTTGCGGCCTGCAGCAGTGAAGACAAGAACACGCTAAAGTTTATGAACAAGGCCAATGTCGCCATTGTGTCGGCATACAATGACATGCTGTCTGCACATCAGCCGTACGAGCGTTTTCCGGACCTTATTCGCGAGGCGGCCCATGGTATGGGGTCGGTGGCTCAGTTCGCCGGTGGTACGCCAGCCATGTGCGACGGTGTCACCCAGGGGCAGCCGGGTATGGAGCTTAGCCTGTTTTCCCGCGACGTCATTGCTATGAGCACGGCGGTGGCCATGAGCCACAACATGTTCGATGCCACCGTGTTGTTGGGAATCTGCGATAAGATCGTGCCGGGTCTGTTGATCGGCTCGCTCAGCTTTGGCTATTTGCCCACCATACTGATTCCTGCGGGCCCGATGCCGTCGGGTTTGCCGAATAAAGAGAAGCAACGGATACGCCAGCTCTATGCCGAGGGCAAGGTGGGCAAAGGCGAGCTGTTGGAGGCGGAAATTAAGTCTTATCACAGCCCGGGCACCTGTACTTTTTATGGCACGGCCAACAGCAACCAGTTACTGGTTGAGGTCATGGGGCTGCATCTGCCCGGCGCCGCGTTTGTGAATCCGAACACGCCGTTGCGGGACCAACTGACCCGGGCGGCAACGGAGCAAGTCGTGCGCCTGTCCAGGCCCAATGGCGGTGAGCTGGGTCTGGGCGACATGGTCGATGAGAAGAGCATCGTTAATGCTCTAGTGGCTTTGTTGGTGACGGGTGGCTCCACCAACCACACCATTCACTGGATTGCCATCGCCCGGGCCGCCGGCATTGTGATTGACTGGAATGACTACGCGGATCTTTCCGCCGCGGTACCGTCCATGACCCGTATATACCCCAACGGCCAAGCCGATGTGAACGCATTCCATGACGCGGGTGGCACACCGTTTCTGATCCGGGAGCTACTGGCGGGCGGGTATCTGCACGAAGACGTGGAAACGGTAATGGGTCGCGGACTTGAGCAGTACACTCGCATGCCCACTCTGAAAAACGGCACCCTTGTCTGGTCACCGGTCGCTACCGAAACTCTTGACCCCGAGGTACTGAGCAGTGCATCCGAGCCGTTCGCGCCGGATGGCGGCATGAAGGTGCTGGACGGCAATCTGGGGCGTGGCGTTATCAAAGTGTCGGCCGTGGCCAAAGAGCACCACCGGGTGGAGGCGCCTGCTGTTGTCTTTAATGATCAGAATGACCTGGCGGCGGCATTTGAAGCCGGTGATCTGGATAAAGATTGTGTGGTGGTTGTGCGGTTCCAGGGCCCTAAAGCCAACGGTATGCCGGAACTGCACAAACTGACGCCCTATTTGGGCGTCGTGCAGGACCGCGGCTATCACGTCGCGCTGGTGACGGATGGCCGTATGTCGGGCGCGTCCGGCAAGGTGCCCGCGGCGATCCATGTCTATCCGGAGGCGGCCAATGGTGGCTTGCTAGCGAAAGTCCAGGACGGCGATGTTGTGTGCGTGGATGCAGAAGCGGGAACTTTGACATTGCTGGTGTCAGAACAGGATCTGGCCGCCCGACAGCCAGCTGAGGTGGATTTAAGCGCCTCCCATAGTGGTCTGGGCCGCGAGATGTTTGGTTGGCTGCGGCGGGTTGCCAGTAACCCGGAAGAGGGCGCGTCATTTTTTTGGAATCATGACGCATGAGCCTGCCCGATGTGGCTTTGGTTGGGGACATTGGCGGCACCAACGCGCGTTTTGCCTTGGTATCGGCCGGTGGCGTGCAGCCACAAGCCATTGAAATTCTGCCCTGTGTGGGTTACGCCAACTTGGACGATGCCGTTGTTGATTACCTTGAGCGCTCAGGGGTTGGCGCGGTGGCCAATGTCTGCCTCGCGGTTGCCTCGCCGGTTCGCGGAGCCGAGGTCCGAATGACCAACAACCATTGGCATTTTGATATCAATGAGATGCGCGATCGGTTTGGCTGGCAGGCGTTCAAGGTGGTCAATGACTTTACCGCGATGGCACTGGGGGTGCTCCATGTCGGCGCCGACAAGTTGATTCATGTCTGTGGCGGTGGCGGCAATCCGGCTCGGCCCAAGCTGGTGATCGGACCGGGTACGGGGCTTGGCGTGTCCGGACTGGTGCCGATCCACAATGGCTGGGTGCCACTGGTGACCGAAGGCGGCCATGTGGATTTCGCACCAACCGATGATATCGAGTCGGCCATCCTGACGATTCTCCGACAGCGATTTGGCCGCGTGTCAGTTGAACGCATTTTGTGTGGCCAGGGCTTGTTGGATCTGTATCAGGCACACGCCGAAATTCAGGGTGTCGCGGCCGCTCTTGATACGCCCGAGAAAATCACGGCAGCGGCGACGGGGCAAGGCGACCCGCTTGCACGTCAAGTATTGGGGCATTTCTGTGGAATTCTGGGTCGTGTTGCCGGCAATGCGGCACTGACGCTGGGTAGTTTGGGCGGGGTTTATCTTTGTGGTGGCATCGTGCCGAGGTTTGCCGACTTTTTGCTCGATAGCCCATTTCAAGCCGGGTTCGAAGACAAGGGGCGCATGCGGCCATTGATGGAAAGCACGCCGGTCCACATTGTCACTGAGCCATACACCGGATTACTGGGCGCGGCCGAAGCCCTCAATAATCCAGAAGTCGCTTGAGTAAAAAGGCTTAAAGTTATCGCGTTTCAGGTCGAATGCTCACGCGCATAATGGGCGATGCGTTCAATGTCTTTATTGAAGGATGCGAAGGCTTTATCGTCCAGTTGCAGGCGCTTTTTGTGCACGGGTCAACAGGTCAACATCGAAGTTGCCATCAAGCCATTCTTTTAAAATGGAATGCCTGATTTGGATCTATTGCGAAACCGAAATCCGCGCATTCACCGTAAGCCTTTGATAAATTGATGTATTAAGCTATTTTCAAAGCGCTTCGGTGTATCCGTAACGCTTACAGCGTGTGGATAAAGTCCTCCTTATCGAACCGGTATTGCTGGTTATAAACGCCGTTGTCCGCTCTTCGGCCTGCCGCCAGTACCATGATGACCTGGCCATCGCCGGGTACGCCGAGAATTTTCCTGACCCGATGATCATCAAAGCCTTCCATTGGGCAGGAGTCATAACCATGGGCTCGTAAAGCCAGCATCAGATTTTGCGCTGCCAGTGCGGTTGATTTTGCAGCCCAGACTTTCATTTCACACACGGAGTAAGGCCCACGAGGAACCGGTTTTTTTATCCCGGCAATCAGGCCAAGCCCTTTCTTGAGCACGCCAAATACCCCCAAGGGCCCCTGGTTGTAATGAAGGGGCGCAATTTTGGAGTAATACTTTTCAACAATGGGCGGCAGTTTTTCGTCCGGCCATTCGTCCAGATTGCGCTGGCTGTTCTGCCGCCAGGTGGCCGTGCGGGCAACGATGCCAATCAGTACCGGCGCTGTTTTGGCGGCATTTTGACCGAGGCACGCCGTTGCCAGTTGTTGTCGGATCGCCGGGGTTTTGACCACATAAAAAGACCAGGGCTGCAGGTTGCTGGAATTGGGTGCCAGCATGGCCAGCTCCAGGCAGTCATCCAGCACTGAGTCCGGAACCGGTTCGTCGGTGAAGCGACGAATGGAACGTCGGCTTCGCACCACTTTGCGAAATTCTTCCACGTCGATGGTTGGCAATGGATGGCTTTTAGGGTCGGTTGTTTTAGGCATGAAAAAAAAGGCTCTGGCTAACGGGTGTCTGGAGCGGTGGATGACGCATTGCGCGTCGAGTATAAAGGTTCGAACAGCGGTTTGAGCCCTTTTGCATCATCGATGAACAACTGAAGGTGGGGGAAGGGTATTTCGATGCCGGCAGTGTCCAGCGCTTCCTTGATGCTCTCGTACAATTCTGCGGATATCCCTGGTTGGAAATCAATGTCTTCAGGGCTGATCCAGGCTAGGGCCACCAGGTCTACCGAGGAATCACCGAGCCCGGTCATACGCACCATCGGAACCATGTCTGACGACTGAATGATCTTGGGGTGCTCGAGCAGAACCGGCATGATGATGTCCCTGGCCTGTCGCGCGGATTCCTTGTAGGCAATGCCAAGCGGCAGCCGGACGCGAATCGGGCCCTCGGCACTGTAATTAACGATATCGGAAGACGCCACGCTGTCATTGGGGATCATGGTGAAAATGTTATCGCGGGTGCGTAGCCAGGTCGTTCGCAGGGCGATTTTGATCACTTTGCCTTCCTGATCGTTAATCTTGACCCAGTCGCCAATACGAAATGGTCGCTCAATCAACAGCGTCACACCGGCAATGAAATTGGACAGGGTAGACTGCGCGGCAAAGCCGACTGCGATACCGACGATGCCCAGCCCCGCGATAATAGAAAAAACGTCAAAGCCGAATTGGCTAAGCACCATTACGGCGGCAAACACCGTCATCAATACAGACAGCATGTTTTTCAGGAGTTGACCGATGGACTTGTCGATTTGATATCGGTTAAGGCCTTCCTTCAGGATTTTTGAGCAAGCCAGCCAGGCAAGGTAAAAACCAAGCGCGACGAATCCGGCCCGGGCGGTGGCTTTCAGCACCGTATCGGGAACGTCATACTGCGCCATGATCGCCAGGGTGGTAAACAGAAGAAACAGGTATCGCAGCCCGGTCTGGAGGTGCCCAGGGCCGATGTGAGCAGATTGCAACCTGCGGGTTGCCAGCAGCACTGTTTTGTTCAGGCAGAGGTACAGAAGGCCAAAAAAAGCCAACAGCAGAGCCGATACCACCAGCTGGCCCATGGCATGGGCGGCGAGGGCATACCATTCGACCTGGGACAGCCCCAGCGCGTCGCTGGAGTCGGTGATGTTCTTCTGGACCTGATTCCATACGTCGGTAAAAAAAGTGCCGTCCATTCTGCATCCTGTAGGTTCATGCTGCGATCATGGTTGCGGTATTCTGTCTGAAAAGTAAAGCTGTAGACTCCCGTTCACGCCAGCATTCCGGGTCGGTGTGCCACAGTAGGGTGGTGTTGTGATTGATTCAGATCTAACATTTTCACAATTGATGGAGCGAGTGCGTCAATGCACGCTCTGCCAGGCCGTGCTGCCTCATGAGCCGCGACCGGTTGTGCAGGCCAGCCCGGAAGCAAGAATCCTTGTGGTAGGGCAGGCACCGGGACGTCGCGTGCATGAGACCGGATTGCCTTTTAATGACCCCAGTGGCGATCGCCTGCGTGACTGGATGGGGATCTCGCGGGCCGTGTTTTATGACGAGCACCAGTTGGCGATCCTGCCAATGGGGTTTTGCTATCCGGGGACCGGCAAGCAAGGAGACCTTCCACCACGGCCCGAATGTGCACCGGCCTGGCGGAAAGCCATTCTCTCGCACCTCACACACATCCAGTTGACCCTGGTGATCGGCCGGTACGCCCAGGCATGGCACCTTGGATCTCCGAAACGCTCAGTTACCGACGCGGTGCTCGAATGGGAGGCGCACTGGCCTGAGCTTGTGGCGTTGCCGCATCCGAGCCCCCGGAACAACCGCTGGCTAAAAGAGAACCCCTGGTTCGAGGACGCGGTACTGCCCAGGTTGAAGGCCCGGGTCCGGGATGTCCTGGGGTAACGTCCGCCACAGTTCTGGGCCGGGCTGCAAGCCATGCGTTGTATACAGCGTTAGTCAAAGGTATCCAGGAAGGCCTGCAAGTTCTTGACGTCGGCATCCTTGAGACGTAGGCCAATCTTGGTTCGTCGCCAGACAATATCTTCCGCGCTTATTGCCCATTCGTGCTCAACCAGATACCGGACCTCGCACTCGTAAAGATTGGCGCCAAAATGCTGGCCCAGACTCTCAGTCGATGTGCGGCCGATTAAAATGTCGTAGCTTTTGGTGCCATAGGTGCGGACGTAGCGCTTGGCCAGATCGTCAGGCAGCCACCGGTACTCGGCTTTTAAGGCGTCCAACAGAGCGGCTTGTTCGCTGAAATCTCCGCCCGGCAGGGGGGCATGTTTTGTCCACTCCGGGCCCGCCTCGGGGAAAAAGCGACAAATGCGATCGGTGGCGGCTTCCGCCAGTTTGCGGTAAGTGGTGATTTTGCCGCCGAACACCGAGATCAACGGGGCGTCGGTCTTACCCCCATCCACTTCAAAGGTGTAATCCCGCGATGCCTTTTGCGCGGCCCCGTGCTCATCATCCATCAATGGCCGAACGCCCGAGTAGGACCAGACCACATCCGCGGGGGTGATCTTGTGCTTGAAATGATGATTCACAATCGAGCACAGGTAATCGGTTTCTTCCGGTGAAATGACGGCTTTCTTCGGATCGCCTTCGTACTCCACATCGGTCGTTCCAATCAACGAGAAGTCATCCTCGTAGGGAATGACAAAGATAATGCGATCGTCGGCATTTTGCAGAATGTACGCCTCCGGCTCGTTGTGAATTTTGGGCACCACAATGTGACTGCCTTTTACCATTCGAATCTGTTTGGGGGAGGGAATCGTCATGGTGTCACTGAAGAGGCTGCTTACCCAGGGTCCGGCGGCATTCACCAGCGCCCTGCAATGATAGGACTGGCGTTCGCCGGTGCGCTGATCTTCCAGCGTTATATTCCACAGCTGACCGTCACGGGTCGCTTTCACACACCGTGTCCGCGTTTTAATCTGAGCGCCTTTTGTCTCAGCCGCTTTCGCGGTCAGCACGACCAGGCGAGCATCGTCTACCCAGCCGTCGGAGTACTCGAACCCTTTTACGATGTCGTCCACCAATGGGCCGTCGGGAGTGAAGCGAATGCTGTTGGAGCCGGCCAGGAGTTCACGTTTGGCCAGGTGGTCATACAGGAACAGTCCGGTTCGTATCATCCAGGCCGGACGCAGATGAGACTGGTGTGGCAGGCGGAAGCGCATCGGCCACATGATGTGAGGCGCATTTTTGAGCAACGATTCGCGTTCTGCCAGGGCTTTGCGAACCAGGTTGAATTCATAATGTTCAAGATAGCGCAGTCCGCCATGAATCAACTTGCTACTGTTGGACGAGGTTGCTGATGCCAGGTCGTTCATTTCACAGAGAATAACACTCAGGCCGCGGCCTGCCGCATCCATTGCAATGCCGGTACCGTTGACGCCGCCACCCACCACCATGAGGTCGACGATTTTGTGTTCAGAAGTCATGTATTACCGTCTCCAGGCGGAACATAAGGCAATCGCTGCGGATTGCCTGGGTGCGTTCGGAAAGTGTGTCGTCACTGTTTAAAAACCATTATGCGAAAAGAATCTGAATTCGTAAAGGAAAACAAAACAAATAAAACGAACATTTTAGAAATACTGTGAACGTGAACCGAAGGTGGGTGTAGCCAACACAAAGGGAGCTGTCACCCACAACTGTGGCGGTCATTCTCAGTCGGTGGTCGGCTGGCCCAAGGGGGTTCCGGTGCAGGGAACGCGGCGTCGAACGCCAATGCGGGCGTTAATAAGAACGCTGAGAAGAATGTTGAAGCGAGTTCCAATAAGAGTACTGACAAGAGTAATGATAAGAGTGCGGACGCTGCTGGCATCACAGTGAGCAAGACAGCAGCAGCCCCACGACGGGCAGGATTGACGGGAACTCACAGTGCCGGCTCAGTCACAGGGCGCCGAAGAGCCAATCAATCCAGCAAGGCAGGCTCAGACGATGTGGAGTTCAACGGCGTGCTCTTTCAGCATTTGCAGTATTTCGGCCGGGGGAGTTTGGTCGGTGAAGAAGTGGTCAGCCTGGGTGATATCGCCCAGCCTCACCATTGCGTTGCGGCCGAATTTCGAGTGGTCTGCGGCCAGCAGAACCTGACCGGAGTTGGCAATGATGGTCTGGGCGACGCGGACTTCCCGATAATCGAAATCGAGCAGTGAGCCATCGCTGTGAATGCCGCTGATGCCGATAATGCCAAAATCCATCTTAAACTGGTTAATGAAGTCCCGCGTGGCTTCGCCGACGATACCGCCGTCACGGTTACGGACTTCGCCACCGGCGATAATGACATTGAAGTCCTCTCGTGCGGAAAGAATAGAAGCGACATGAAGATTGTTGGTAACCACTCGGAGGTTGTTGTGGTTCAGCAGCGCACGGGCGATGGTTTCCGTGGTGGTGCCAATGTTTATGAACAGTGATGAATTGTCGGGAATGATTTTGACCAGCGCTTCCGCGATGTGCTCTTTGGCTTCAAGCTCCATGATTTTGCGGGCCTGATAAGCGGTGTTTACCGTGCTTGAATCGATACCAGCGCCGCCATGATGCCGACGAACCATGCTCTGCTTGGCCAACTGGTTCAAATCACGTCGGATCGTTTGCGGAGTGACCTGAAAATGCTCCACAAGTTGCTCGGTCGTTACAAAACCGTTCTTCTGTATCAGCTCAATGATCAGCTCTTGCCTGTGCCGCTGTGCCATGTGTTTGTACCTCTGAGGTGCGACCGGAACGATGGGGATTCGTTAGAACGCCGGTGGCCGATTTTCTGTGTTCGCAATCATCGTGCTCAAACAGGCTCGGAACATTATGATATCGCGAAAAATCAGACCGTTGCGAGATCAATGAAATAGTTTAAACCTGTTAGAGTCAATAGTATTTGCAATTACGAGCAGGTATTTTCGCTGAATCCGTAAAAAGCGAAAAATAACTTGGATTCTATGATCAGATTAGTAAAACTACGAACAAATAAGAAGATACTCATTGTAAGGCAGGCACCATGACGCGCTATATTCTTGCTATTGATCAAGGTACGACCAGTTCCCGGGCCATTCTTTTCACCGAATCCGGTGAGATCCATGCCGTCAGCCAGCGGGAATTTCCCCAGCATTTTCCTCACAGCGGTTGGGTCGAGCATGATCCGGAAGATATCTGGACGTCGGTTCTGGAAACCTGCCAGGAGGTCATTGCCAAGGGCGACATTGCGGCCTCTCAAATTATCGCAGCCGGCATTACCAACCAACGTGAAACGTCGATAGTCTGGGACCGGAAAACCGGTGCACCAATTTATCCGGCCATTGTGTGGCAGGACCGTCGCACGGCGGATTATTGTGAGGCGCTGCAGGATAAGGGTTTGGAGCCAATGATCAACAGCAAAACTGGGCTGCTGATTGATCCATACTTTTCCGCCACCAAAATACGCTGGATTCTGAATCAGGTACCGGGCAGCCGCGAACGCGCCGCGCAAGGTGAGCTGGCCTTTGGTACCGTGGATTGCTTTTTGTTGTGGCGACTCACCGGGGGCAGGTCACACTGTACCGATGCCACGAACGCCTCGCGCACGATGCTGTTTAACATCCATCAACAGCAGTGGGATGAGGAATTGCTTGAGTTGTTTGAAATCCCTGCAGAACTGTTACCGCAAGTGAAAGATTCTTCCGACGACTTTGGCACTGTCGATTCGGCGTTGCTGGGTGCGCCAATACCGGTATGCGGTGTTGCCGGGGACCAACAGGCAGCACTGTTCGGGCAAACCTGCTTTCGGGAGGGTATGGCGAAAAGCACTTACGGCACCGGCTGCTTTTTAATACTGAACACTGGCTCTCAGGCATTGGTGTCGGAGCATCGATTATTGACGACGGTCGCATACCGTCTTGATGGCGTGCCAACGTACGCCTTGGAAGGCAGTATTTTTATCGCTGGCGCCGCCATCCAGTGGCTACGAGACGGTCTTAAACTGATCAACATGGCCGGTGACTGTGAACCGCTGGCGGAGCAGACTCCGGTGGATCATGGTGTCTATCTGTTGCCCGCCTTTACCGGGTTGGGCGCCCCATATTGGGACCCCAATGCCCGTGGTGCGATTTTTGGACTGACCCGTGACACTGGCATCAAAGAAATTGTGACGGCCGGGCTGCAATCGGTGTGCTATCAAACGAAAGACCTTCAGAAAGCGATGGAGCGGGATGGGTTAAGACCCACGGCCTTGCGGGTGGATGGCGGCATGGTGGCCAATAATTGGGTGCTGCAATTTTTGGCGGACATCCTGGGCGCCACCGTCGACCGACCCAAAATGATTGAAACCACAGCCTTGGGTGTCGCCTATCTGGCGGGCCTCAGAGTGGGCGTGTTTGATTCACTGGAGGCGCTGGAGAAGCACTGGCAGCATGACCGACGGTTCGAGCCGGAGATGGTCAAGGACAAGCGGGATGCGCTCTACGAGGGCTGGGTTCAGGCGGTGAACCGACTCCAGAGTCACTGACTCACAAACCATCCACGGCCGATTGTTTCCGGCCGTGTTCCTGGTGTTAGCGGGCGCCCAGTTCCCGCAGGCGCTTGTATACCGTGTTTCGGCTGGCGCCGAGGTACCTTGCGGTTTTTGAAACATTGCCCTGGTAGTGGCTGTAGATCTCAAGCAGGTTGTCCGGGTGCGGTTTCGAGATAGCAGGCTCGCCGTCGACGACCGTCTTTGTCTCGGCAAGCGGGGACTGCGACGGGGCACCAACCTCCCTCAAAAAATCATCCGGCAGGTGCCACATGTTAATCGGGTCTTTGTCCGCCATTGCAAGCGCCACCTGCACCACGTTTATCAGTTGCCGGATATTGCCCGGCCATGGGTGCCGCTCAAACAGGTCCAGTATGCTGTCCGGTAACGAGGTCACCTGGTCGGGCTCCCGATAGCGGGCGTGGATCTGGCAAAATATTTGTCGGCGGTCGGTGCGGTTGCTCAAGGTCGGCAGGCCAACACTCAGGCCGCTGACCCGATAGAACAAATCCTGCCGAAAACGACCCTGGTCGACCTGAACGCGCAGTGAGCGATTGGTCGCGCAAATCAGCCGAATGTCCACAGGGTAGGTTTCGGTGGAGCCGAGTGGTGTGACTTCCCGTTCCTGCAGGACACGAAGCAGCCGCGCCTGGGCCTGAAGCGGCATTTCGCCAATCTCATCGAGAAACAGCACACCGCGATGCGCTTTTCGAATGAGCCCCATAGCACCACGGGTATTGGCGCCGGTAAAGGCCCCTTTTTCATAACCAAACAGCTCTGACTCGACCAGTTCTGCCGGAATGGCGGCGCAATTCACGGCCACCACTGGGTGCTCACGGCGATTACTGGAACGGTGCAGTGCTTTTACCAAAACCTCCTTGCCCACACCGGTGTCACCGTGAATCAGAATTGGGATATCTTTGTCGATCACCCGGGACGTCTGTTCTATGCAGCGTTTCATGGCCGGATCGCCAAACTCGATATCCTGCAGCCGTATGGGGGTGGTCGGCCCGGGTCTCTTGACGGACGACAGCGGGCTCGGTGTTTCCAGGGCCGTAACGGGCCGTTTCAAGTCCTGATTTGGCCGGCGCAAAATCCCGTAAAGATTCTGATTCAGATGGCTTTTCAGTGACAGCGAAACAAGGTCCGGTTGCTCATTCAGAGGCGAATCATTGCAGGCAAAGACGTCCGTCATCTGCCGTTGTTTCAAAGCGGTTTTCAATAGCGCTTCGGCTCTGCGGTTAGCGGCAACAATGGTGTTGTTGGCATCGAACGCAATCACCCCGGACCACTGGCTGTCCAGATTGTCGGCATTGGTATGAAAGGTCAGCAAAAAGTGTTCATCGCCAAAGTTTTTGATCAGAAGCCGGTTCTCCACCGACTGCGACATCAGTTTTACCATGCCGAGCGTATGGGCCTGGGGCAGATAGGCGTCACTCGACACATTCAGCACGCCGATCAGGTGACGGGCCACATCGAAGATAGGGGAGGCAGACCCGATCATGTAACGATGTGCCTTGAGGAAGTGCTCGTTGCGTTGTATCTGCACCGCGTGGCCACAGGCGATGGAGGTGCCAATGGCGTTAGTGCCGTTGGTCCGTTCCAGCCAGCTGGTGCCCGCCTGCAAGAAAGACTTTTTATCAGCGTCAATAAAGCGCTGGTCCCCCCAGCTGTTAAGAACCCGGCCCTGATGATCGGCCAGTAAAATAAGGCACTTGCTGTTGGACAGAATGTTCTCGTAGTAGGGCAGGACCTCGCATTCGGTGGTCTCCACCAGGAGCTTGTGCTGATCCTTCAGGTGCGCCCATGCTGTTTGATCAAGGGGCGTAGGCTGTGGTTGGCTATTATGCGACAGCCCAAACGCCCGGCAGCGATCCCATGAGGCGGCAATAACGTCGGCAAATTCTCGTTTCCTTGAAGCGCTGCTCACCGTGTGTGTTCCCATGTTCGTTTTATGCGTTGTTGTTTATTTCGGATGGCGAAGACGGCTGCTGAGTGTTCAGTATTGTGTTCACCAACTGTGAATGTCAATGTTCATATTGATCAAATAAATTCGTAACCGAACATGATTGTTGTTAAAGAAAAGTCGGAAATAAAAAAATAAATCATCTAAAACAAAAAGATATAAATATAGGTCAGGGGTTCTTGTGTTTTTGGTATGTTCATTGCCTTATTTGATTCGCAAGCGAACTTGATGCCGGTGTGCAGGCTTTAAAATAATAATCGCACAAGGGCATGTCCAGAATAAAAACAAGGACCAGATCTATGTCGTTAACACTGGAAAATGTTTCCCGTGTGGTGGATGGCGTACCCCATATTGACGGTGCGAACATTACGTTCGAAGCCGGGTCATTCAACGTCTTGCTGGGTCGGACTCTGGCCGGTAAGACCTCGTTGATGAGGTTAATGGCCGGGCTCGATAAACCAACAGAAGGTCGGATACTGGTGGACGATCGGGATGTGACCGACGAATCGGTCCAGCGCCGCAACATCTCCATGATCTACCAGCAATTCATCAACTATCCGAACCTGACCGTTCGGGAAAATATTGCCTCGCCCCTTCGCATTGCCAAGCTGCCAGAAAACGAAATAGACCGCCGGGTCCAGGAAACCGCCGCGATGCTTCGGATTGAGCCATTGCTCAAGCGATATCCATTGGAGCTTTCCGGGGGGCAGCAGCAGCGCACAGCCATGGCCAGAGCACTGGTGAAAGACGCCAGCCTGATTCTGTTTGATGAACCGCTGGTCAACCTGGATTACAAACTGCGGGAAGAGTTGCGAGCCGAGTTGCGTGACCTGTTCAAAGAGCGCAACTGCATTGCGGTCTATGCCTCGACCGAAGCCAACGAAGCACTCGCCCTGGGCGGCGTTACGACGCTGCTTCATGAAGGCCGGATCATCCAATCCGGTCCGGTCATGTCGGTTTATCGCCAGCCCGTCAATGTGACGGCGGCAGAACTGTTCAGCGAACCCCCGATTAACTTGATCGATGGCCGGGTGACCGCGACCGAAGTGACCTTCGACGAGTGCGCCCATCACCCCCTGACCCGCGAACTGGAACGTCTCAGTCCGGGTGAGTTCCGGTTTGGCATTCGCCCCAGCCATATCAGCCTGGTACCACAAAACGACGATGATCTTGAGCTCGCCATGACGGTAGAGCTGGGTGAAATCAGCGGATCGGAAACCTTCATGCATGTGACCAACAATCACTTCGAGCTGGTGCTGCAATTGATGGGAGTGCACGAATACCACACCGACACTCCGATCAAGGTTTATCTGCCGATCAGCAAACTGTTTGTCTTCGGGCACGACGGCAGCCTTGTTCATGCCCCATCGCGTTTGACCAGGGAGTAAGTGGCCATGGCTGAAATACAATTAAATTCATTGGCGCACAGTTACAGCAAAACCCCTTCGGGCCCCGAAGATTACGCCATTCGCCAGATGAGCCACGTGTGGCACAAAGGCGGCGCTTATGCCTTGCTTGGGCCGTCAGGCTGCGGCAAGAGCACCATGTTGAATATCATCTCGGGCCTGTTGGCGCCGTCCGAAGGCGAGGTGCTGTTCGACAACGTGAAAGTAAACGAGCTGTCGCCGAAGGACCGCAATATCGCTCAGGTGTTCCAGTTCCCGGTGATCTATGACTCCATGACGGTGTACGACAACCTGGCTTTTCCCCTGCGCAATGCAGGTATGCCAAAGGCTAAGATCCAGGCCAAGGTGGATGAAATAGCCGCCATTCTTGAACTCGGTGAAGTGCTGCACAACAAGGCCAAAAACCTGACCGCCGACGAGAAGCAGAAAGTGTCCATGGGACGAGGCCTGGTGCGCGACGACGTGTCAGCGATTCTGTTTGATGAACCGCTCACCGTGATAGACCCTCAGTTGAAGTGGAAACTCCGTCGCAAGCTCAAGCAGATTCACGAGCAGTTCAATATCACCATGGTGTATGTCACCCACGATCAGTTGGAGGCGTCTACCTTCGCCGACAAGATCGCCGTGATGTACGAAGGCCAGATCGTCCAGTTTGGCACTCCCCGGGAACTTTTCGAACGCCCCAACCATACCTTTGTCGGGTATTTCATCGGCAGTCCGGGCATGAACCTGATCGACGTTGAACGAGTGAGCGGAGGGGTCCGGTTCGATGACTTCACTGTTGCACTGAGTCAGGTGCAGCAGCGGGCCACCGAACATTCCCCGTCGCAGAATCTGAAAATCGGCATTCGTCCAGAGTTTCTCCACGTCTCCAACCAGCCCTCGGACGATACCTTTAAGTGCAAGGTCAAAGATGTGGAAGACCTCGGTACCTACAAGATTGTGTCGCTGCAATTGGGTTCCCAGGCCATTCTGGCTCGGGTTGACGAGGACCATGAGATCGCCGGGGATACCGTGTACGTGGGTTTTCCGCCCCAGTGGCTGAAACTGTACATCGATGAATTCCTGGTAGAGGAGCAGGACGCATGAACAAAGTAACCAACAACAAAGCCTGGTGGCTGGTGCTGCCGGTTTTTATTTTGGTGGCCTTCTCCGCACTCATCCCATTGATGACCGTCGTCAATTACTCAGTGCAGGATATTTTCGGGCCCAACAATGCCTATTTTGTAGGCACCGACTGGTTCCGGGAGGTGTTGCGTGACGACCGGCTCCAGGATTCCCTGATTCGGCAATTCGTGTTTTCCGGTGCGGTCTTGCTGATTCAGATCCCTCTGGGAATCGGTGTCGCGCTGATGATGCCGACCTCAGGCAAAAAGGCTTCGCTGTGCCTGATTCTCTTGGCCATTCCGCTGCTGATTCCCTGGAACGTCGTGGGCACCATCTGGCAGATCTTCGGTCGGGGCGACATTGGCCTGTTTGGCTGGGGCCTGAACGAACTAGGTATGGATTACAACTACACCGCCAGCACCGCGGACGCCTGGGCCACGGTGTTGTTGATGGATGTGTGGCATTGGACACCACTGGTGGCCTTGCTGTGCTATTCCGGTCTCCGGGCCATTCCCGAGGCGTTTTACCAGGCCGCCGAAATCGACCGTGCGTCAAAGTGGGCCGTCTTCCGCTACATCCAGTTGCCCCGTTTAAAGAGTGTGCTGGTGATTGCGGTGCTATTGCGATTCATGGACAGCTTCATGATTTACACCGAGCCGTTTGTGCTGACGGGTGGTGGCCCGGGCAGTTCCACCACCTTTCTAAGTCAGACTTTGACGACCATGGCGATAGGGCAATTCGATATCGGACGTGCCGCCGCGTTCTCGTTGATCTATTTCCTGATTGTGTTGTTGGTGTCATGGCTGTTCTTTACCGCCATTACCCACCTCGACAAGCAAAAGTGAGGGCCTGGTCATGACCATGAGTAAACGTAAAGGCTTTGGTATCACCGTTTATATCCTGTTTGTTCTGGCACCGATCTATTGGTTACTGAACATGTCCTTCAAGACCAATCAGGAGATTTTGAGTTCGTTGACCTTGTGGCCGGAGACTTTCACGCTGGCCAACTACGCGACTATTTTTACCGATCCCAGCTGGTATTCCGGTTACATTAACTCAATGATCTACGTGTCGATCAACGTGGTGATCACATTAGTGGTTGCGTTACCCGCAGCGTATGCGTTCAGTCGTTACAAGTTCGTTGGCGACAAACACCTGTTCTTCTGGTTGCTCAGTAATCGTATGGCACCGCCGGCGGTTTTCCTGTTGCCGTTCTTTCAGTTGTATTCCTCCATCGGTTTATTCGATACCCACATCGCAGTGGCCCTGGCGCACTGTTTATTCAACGTGCCGTTGGCGGTCTGGATACTGGAAGGGTTTATTTCCGGGGTGCCCAGAGAATACGACGAAATGGCCTATATCGACGGCTACAGCTTTCCGAAATTTTTCATCAAAATCTTCATACCGATGATTCGTTCGGGTATTGGGGTCACCGCGTTCTTTGCCTTTATGTTTTCGTGGGTGGAGTTGCTGCTGGCCCGCACCCTGACTTCGGTGGATGCCCAGCCAATCGGCGCGATCATGACCCGTACGGTGGGTGCCAGTGGCATCGATTGGGGCGTGCTGTCTGCGGCCGGGGTGCTGACCATTATTCCAGGTCTGTTGGTGATCTGGTTTGTTCGTAATCATGTTGCCACGGGCTTTGCCCTCGGCCGCGTGTAAAGGAGGTCGATTATGATTGCCTGGATGTCATGGACCTTACCGGTCGCTATTTTCTTTGCGGTAATTGCCGCCATTCTTCTGGTGATGACCGTCTATGAAGTGATCTCACCGTGTACCGAGCGCAAGGGGTTTTTGCCCATTGCGACAACCCGGGGTGACCGGTTGTTTATCGGCCTGCTAATGGCCGCCTACATACATTTGCTGTTTCTGGGATTGAGTGAACTCAGTCTCTGGATTGCCCTGGCAATTTCGGTGGTCTGGCTCGCCATTTTATTGCGCTGGGGGTGAAGTGAAAGAGGGAAATGAGCTGAAGTGGAACTATTCGGTTGAGAATGCTGTGTTGTTGATGTTCTTTCGAAACCGAACTAATGTTTGTTGTATGGTCGAAAACGAGCATTTAATTTTCGATCTGCTATCGGGCGGGTGACCGACGTTCAGATAGATCGGATGTGACAGCACGCGTTTCGGCGAAGTCGTCATCCTAATTCTAACAATACACATGAGGTTGGATATGTTTAAGAATAATAAGTATCCGAAAACGTTATTGCTGAGCGTGGCGGTGGGCGCCGCAGGTCTGGGGTTAAGCCTTCAGGCATACGCGGATCAATACTCCGACGCGGCCAAGAAGTGGGTGTCCGAAGAGTTTGAAACGTCAACGCTCAGCCAAGACGAACAGCTAAAGGAAATGGCCTGGTTTACCGAAGCCGCGAAACAGTTCCGTGGCATGGAAATCAATGTGGTGTCCGAAACCATTGCAACTCATGAGTATGAGTCCAATGTGCTGGCCAAGGCTTTTGCGGATATTACCGGCATTAAGGTGACCCACAACCTGATTCAGGAAGGTGATGTCATCGAGAAGCTGCAGACCCAGATGCAATCTGGACGCAATATTTACGACGCTTACGTCAACGATTCGGATCTGGTGGGTACGCATTGGCGTTACGGCAAGGTGGTGCCTATCTCCGACATGATGGCGGGTGACGGCAAAGCAGTTACTAACCCGATGTTGGATCTGGACGACTTCATCGGTCTCGAATTCACCACGGCCCCCGACGGCAAGATTTACCAACTGCCGGACCAGCAATTCGCCAACCTGTATTGGTTTCGCGCGGACTGGTTTGAACGCGCCGATCTTCGCAAACAGTTCAAAGACACCTACGGTTATGAGCTGGGCGTGCCCGTCAACTGGTCCGCCTACGAAGACATCGCCGAATTCTTTACCGATGGCGTGAAAGAAATTGATGGCCAGCGGGTTTATGGCCACATGGATTACGGCAAGAAAGACCCATCCCTGGGCTGGCGTTTTACCGACGCCTGGTTCTCCATGGCAGGGGCAGGGGACAAAAGCTTGCCAAACGGCTTACCGGTGGACGAGTGGGGAATTCGGGTTGAAGAATGCCACCCGGTGGGTTCCAGCGTGACCCGTGGTGGTGCCACCAACGGGCCAGCGGCCGTCTACGCCACCGAAAAGTACGTCGATTGGTTGCGCAAGTACGCCCCACCCGAAGCGCAAGGCATGACGTTCTCGGAAGCCGGCCCGGTACCGGCACAAGGCAATGTTGCACAGCAGATTTTCTGGTATACCGCGTTTACCTCCAGCATGACCAAGAAGGGCTTGCCGGTCGTGAACGAAGACGGCACGCCAAAATGGCGGATGGCGCCGTCCCCCCATGGTCCATACTGGGAAAAGGGGATGAAACTGGGTTATCAGGACGTGGGTTCCTGGACGTTCCTGGACTCGACGCCTAAAAAGCGCCGTCTTGCGGCGTGGTTGTACGCCCAGTTTACGGTGGCTAAAACCGTTTCCCTGGAGAAAACCCTGGTGGGTCTGACGCCGATTCGTGAGTCGGACATCAATTCCCAGGCGATGACCGATGCCGCACCCATGCTGGGCGGTCTGGTTGAGTTCTATCGCAGCCCGGACCGGGTGAACTGGTCACCGACCGGAACCAATGTGCCCGATTACCCGAAACTGGCCCAGTTGTGGTGGCAGTACATTGCCCAGGCTGCCAGTGGCGAGAGCACGCCTCAGAAGGCCCTGGACGGGTTGGCTGAAGCGCAGGACAAAGTCATGATGCGCCTGGAACGGGCAAAGGTGATGGCCACCTGCGGACCCAAGCTGAACGAGCCACGGGAAGCCAGCTATTGGCTTGACCAGCCGGGCGCACCGAAAGCCAAACTGGCGGATGAAAAGCCAAAGGGCGAAACCGTGCCTTACAACGACCTCCTGAAGAGCTGGGAAGACGCCCGCGAGGGATAACCGCCCAGGCAAGCCACCGACACGCAAGCGTGTCGGTGGCTTGCAACCCGTTATTGGTTTGCATCCCGAATTACCCAGCGGTCCGAACCCAGCCCCTAATCTATCCACGATGGTCAAAATCAGACGATACACGCCTCAGTACTGGTGATCCCTCTTGCCCTGTTCGCTCGCTGACGCCGACTTGATCGAGAAATGAATGAACGGTTTCAATGGTCAGTGACGCTATGAGGTAATTATGAATCCCGGACCAATCGACCCCGACAGCATCCGGAGCCAGTCCCAATGATCTCACCCCACGACAGCGCGAGAACATCACTTGCTGTGCAACCCTTCAACATCGGGGCATTACCGAGAATTGTTTTTGGTCACGGGGTGTTCTCCGGTCTGGCCGGGGAGCTGTCGTCGTTTGGCCGGGAGGTGATGGTGGTCACCGGCGGGCATTCGTTTCTGGCCAGCCGCCATTGGCCGTTGTTGCAGAAGCAGCTGGCCGAGAATGGAATGAGCTGGAGCCTGGTCCGTGTGCGTGGAGAACCTAGCCCTACTCAGGTCGATGATGTCGTGAGGCATCATACCAGCCATGTCCCCGATGTGGTGGTGGGAATCGGGGGTGGCGGTGCATTAGATGCAGGCAAGGCCATTGCGGGCTTGCTGAACTGCCGCCAGCCGGTGAAAGCGGTGCTGGAGGGTGTGGGCGACCCTGAGAGTTACCAGGGACCCTCGGTTCCGTTTGTGGCGGTGCCGACAACCGCCGGCACCGGCAGCGAACTGACCCGCAACGCGGTGATCACCGAGACTGGCTCACACGGCTACAAGAAATCCTTCCGCAACGACCAACTGCTGGCCCGGCTGGCACTGGTGGACCCGCAACTGCTGGAAAGCTGTCCGCCGGCAGTTATGCTGGCGAATGCGCTGGACGCGGTCACCCAGTTGATCGAATCCTATGTCTCGGTCCGGGCCAGCGTGCTGACGGACGCACTGGCCCTGGACGGGCTCAGTGCCTTTGCGAAAGGCTTTAAACCCGACCCACAGAACCCGGTACTCGATTATTCTCAGTTGGCTTACGCCGCCATGATCTCGGGTATCTGTTTGACTCAGGCCGGGCTAGGGTCTGTACACGCAATCGCCTCTCCCTTGGGCGCGATGTTTGCGGTTCCCCACGGGACAGCCTGTGGCACTATGCTGTCGGTATGCACGGACATGAACGTGCAACGACTACAGGAAAATGCCCCAGACCATCCTGCCCTGACGAAATACGCTCGGGTTGCCGGGCTCCTGTCCCCGGCGAATGCCGGTGAGGCCACCTGCGCAGACTTGGTGGCCTTGCTGCACGATTGGACCGCTCGGTGTGGTATACCCCGGTTGTCGGAAATGGGGGTTGGAGCCGGCGACCTTCCCCGTCTGGTGGCTGCCACCGGTGGCAGTAACCTGAAAACCAACCCCGTGGACCTGACGGATGGCGAACTGGAGATTCTGTTACGGCTACGGCTTTAACGGCTTGTTGCTGGCAACGGTGAGGCCCCGTTCGGCTCCCAGCCGTTTCGACCAGATTGCCGTTGCGCCTGCCAGGGAGCTCCGTCTTAACCCGGGCCAGGTAGTTGCGGGCTTTCACTTTTGAACCCTTCTCTTTCTCAATCTCAGTCAGTGCCGTGTAATACAGTTCGTGGGCACGGACGTCCTGGGACAGCGCCTCATTATTGTCGATGTCGACAAGGATGTTCTACGCTTCCTCGAAACCGTCGACAGTAGCCGGACTGTGTTCAATGAAGTCGTAGATTTTCTGGTTGATCTTGTACTCGTTGGGCTGACAGCATCGCCTGGCGTATGACGCAAACAATGCGGTTAAGGACAATCAGATTCGCCACCCCGGCAGAGTGTTTGCTGGTGAAGAGGAGGGAAGGGGCAGTAGGGGTAATTTCGATATCAAGCGTAACAATCAGGCACGACCCAGGGGCTCAGCTGTCTTGTTTCGATGATGTTTTCTCTGTCTTGTGACGGGGCTCATCAAACGCCATCTCAGACAGCACACGCCCCAGGGTATGCCGGGCGTTGGGGCTTACCCCAAGATAAAATCCCGTCGCGAACGCGCCACCGGCAGCCAGTGGATAATGCTTTTTGAGCGTGCCTTCCCAATGTTTTGCCAATCGGCTGAGGGCTTCGACATCCCGGAGACATTCCGATAATTCATCCGGAGGCGACCGCCCTACTGTGGTTGCCGGTGAGCGCACCAGCGAGCGACAGACTACCAGCATCGCCAGTGTCAGCAACAACAGCACAAAGCCGGTTGCGGCAGCGGCCCCGGCCGATGACAACCAGTGTTGCTCAAGTGCGAGGTACAATCCCGCCACTAAAAATCCCAGGCCAACCATGCCCACCAACAGCGATAGACACAGAATGGCCAGGGACAGCAGCGCTTGCAGCAGGGTGTCGCGCATCATAATGTCTAAGCCTAGCGGCGGGACTGGACCAGAAGCCCGGTAATCAGGCCAATAATGAAAGTCAGCAATACGCTGCTGAAGGGTTTCTCTTCTATTTGATGTTCAATGGCCTTGCCGGCTTGTTTGGCATTGTCGCGGGCGTGATCAACGCCGTCTTTTACTTTGTTGTAGCCTTGCTCACCGCGATCGGCCGCCATGGTTTTCAGCGTTTCGGTAATGCTGTGCATGTCCTCGCGCAGTTGTGATAGTTCGGTTCGCAGCTTGTCCATATCCTGATCTGCCATGATCATTCTCCTTGTTGCGGACGATGAGGTTGAAGAAACCGTTCTTCCCCACTCGTATACAGCATAGCTTAATGTCATCACGGTGAAGAAAATCATGGCTCGCCAATTCACTAGTGGATGACCGCGGAAATACTTTGGTCGATCTTAATGCAGGTTACCCCTCGCGGTTGCAACGCCATGAACCAGTTCTCAAATTGATCTGGCAAGGCCGGTTTTGCGCCGACAGATTTGAGGCACAGTTATCTTTCAGCCCGTTCTTATTCCGGTATCTTACCGTAACAAGATGTAACGGTGGTCTGGCGGGTCTCCTCTAATAAAAACATGGCCAGACATGGGTACGGGAACCCGCCATCGAGTCGACGAATGATAATAAGGAAAACCCCGAATCATGTTGCTGGTGCTGGCAGGATCGATACTGACATTCGCAATGGTGCAGGAAGCTACTGTTGTCGAGCCTCATCAGCGGGGCTCTATCATCATTGAGCACGACATCGACAGTGGCCCTGTTGAGTTCCGTACCGATATCCGTGTTGAACCCCTGGTTGAACAAAAATTCCGAAATATCGTACGCCAGGCTTACGACTACAGTTGCGGCAGCGCCGCGCTGACCACGGTACTGAAATTCTATCTGGGCCGGAACCTGGACGAGCGGCAGGTCATGGAGGGCTTGCTGCACTATGGCGAAAGCGAGCGCATTGTTGAACGTCGGGCATTCTCGATGCTTGATATGAAGCGCCTGGTGACGGCGCTGGGTTATCCGGCCGGTGGCTTTCGGGCGAGTATTGAGGACCTGAAAGAGCTTGACCATCCGGCGATTGTTCCAATCCAGCACGCGGGCTTCAAACACTTCGTTGTACTGCGTGCGATCCGCGATGATCGTGTGTTCCTGGCCGATCCTTCGGTGGGCAACATTTCCTTTACAGTCAACCAGTTCGCTGACAAATGGGACGACAATGTTCTGTTCATCGTTTTTCCTGGCAGTGAAAAACCGTTCGACGCGCTGGAGCTCAAAGAAGAAGACCTCCGTTATGTGGATGATCAGACGATGACGTTACTGGCACTGCAACGGATCCCTGAGTTCCATGAGGCGACCGAGCGCAGGATACAGAACCTGCTTGAGCGGCAAAAAAACAACCCCGATGGTTCAGTCGAAAACACCAGGAAGCAGCTGTTCTACCGTCGCAACTAGGACGCAGCTGAGCAACTCTTGATGCCGATAAAGCCCAGGCCGCAGGCGTGCCTCAGGCGAAGCATAACGCTCGGCAGGTTAATTATCGAACACTGCGCAACAACGCGCTTCGCCAGGGTCGGCGCTTCTATAAAGGTGCCCTGGTGCTTAATAAGTAGCTTTGGGCGTGGACTCAGGGCGCCTTGAATCACAGGGCGGGTACGATGCTCGGCCTTACAAATTACAAGTAGAAAAGGGAGCTGGGATGAATCGTTGGTTAGTGCGAGGTTTTCTCCTCTGTTCCGTGGCCGGCCTTCCGGCCGTGGGGTTGGCACAGGATTCAAACGTTGATAAGGCACGGGAGGCACTTGCTCAGCAAGAGGATGACGAGGATTCATCGCGCCAGCTGGAAGAAGTCTTTCAGGCAGCCGAGAAAAACTACTCGCTGCAGAAAAAAGGCTCGCAATCACTCAATTATTCCTTTGATTACTCCTATACGGGTGATCAGCGAATAGATCTTCAGATCACCGGAGGGTCGGTGCGTCAATTCGATGTGGTGCCTTCGGCCACCCACAGCTTTACCAATGCGTTCGCTTACGATTACGGTTTGCTGGACAACCTGACCATCGGCACCCGGGTGCCACTGGTGGTCAAATATGACACCCAGGACGAGCTCAACGTCTACGATCTTGGCGACGTGTCGATTACCGCACGGTGGCAACCCTGGTCTTATGTGCCGGGCACAATTTCAAGTACGTTGTTTGGCACCCTGACCACCAAAACCGGTGTCAGCCCTTATGAAATTGATATTAACCGGCAACTGTCCACTGGCAGCGGGTATTACGCCGTGTCCGGCGGTGCGAGTTTTAACAAGGTGTTGGACCCGGTGGTGCTGTTCGGCTCAACCAGTGTTGCCTACAACTTGCCGGTCGAGGACCTCAATCAAGTGCGGGGTGGCCGTGTTTTGCAGGAAGTTGAACCCGGTTTTGGACTTTCGGGCTCCGTTGGCTTTGCCTATTCGCTGTCGTACGACGTATCGCTGAGTGTGTCTGCGCAACTGAGTTATTCGGACGAAACGGTGCTGTCTTTCAACGATGGCAGTCAGGCTGTTGCCCAGGATCAGATGAGCGGTTTCCTGAGCATGTCGGTGGGTACTCGCGTCAGTGATACCACCATCGTGAACACCAGCCTGGGCATCGGGTTGACCGAAGACGCACCGGATTTCTCTCTGGGTGTCTCCTTACCTATTAACATCTCTGGCCTGAAGGATTGATGTGCGCCAATGACGGCATTTGGGAAGGGATGTTATTCATGGGATTGTTAAACCACAAAATACGCATTGCAGGCGCCGTTGCGGCCTCCATCGCTTCCTGTGGTGTGCACGGGCAGATGGCCCAGAATCTGATCAGTCACCCCAAAGCGTTGGCTCTGGGCAATGCGGTGACCGCCGATCCGCCCGGCATTATGGCGATTCACTACAACCCGGCAGGCCTGACCAAGCTTGACGGTCGTCAGTTGGAAGTGAACCTGACCAGTGCGTATCTGGACATCGACGCCGATTTCTATGCCCCGGAAGGCTATAACATTTTTGGTATTGACGGGCTGGAGATTGATCCACGGACAGGGCGGCAGCGCGATCCGGTCGCCAACACCCACAGTCACACCAATACGCTGGCACTTTATGTCCCCGGTGTGGGGATTCAGCGGTTGCCCCCGGGGCCTGGTCTGGCGCCCTCTGCGGGGATCAGTATCAATCCGCCGGGGTCAAAACTGACCTTTGGGAATGCATTTTATCTGCCCTTTGTTGCCGGCTTCGTGCGAGACAGCGATGACCCTGGCCGTTATCAGCCCAAGGCAGCGGCTTTGCAGCGCGCCACCTACTTGTCACCCACCATTGGCTACAAAATTAATGATGAATGGGCGGTTGGTGCCGGCATCCACTTATCGCACATGGCGATAGCGGCCGATCAGTTCATGCGGGCCCCGAATCTGTTGCTGGGGGTAGCCGAAGTACTGCAGGATGCGTTCAATTGCTCGTCCGGTGACGAGCCACTGGCGCCCTGGATTGCCTTGTGTGGGGGCAATGTCGGGCCCTGGGACGACATTGGCGCGCTGAGTCTGGATGTTCAGGAGAGCATTTCGCCGACCTATGCCCTCGGTGTCCTTTGGGAGCCCACGGACTGGTTCACCTGGGGAGCCAGCTATACGTCCGAAGCGGATATGAACTTGAAGGGCAAATTCTCCATTGAGTACACGGATGACTGGTCTGGTTTCTGGCAGAGCGTCAACAGTTCCATCCTCGGTGCCATTGGCTCCGCGATTCTGAGCTTGCCCTCCGGCGCACCGAGGGAGGCCGGCAATGTCTCGATGGATTTAACTTACCCACAACATTTCCAGACCGGCATCAGTGTGGATGTTCATCCCAAGCTGACGCTGAACGCCGACGTTGGCTGGACTGACTACAGCCAATGGGATGCGTTTAATCTCGAATTTGATCGAACCCTGGAATTTCTAAATGCCGCTCGCATTTTGTCACCGGAAAACGCAACACCCACGACCCTGAAATTGCCGCTGGGTTTCGAAGATGTCTGGAACTGGGGCTTTGGCGCTGAATTTCATGCCACGTCTCGTCTTGATCTGCGCGCGGGTGTTGAAATCCGGGATTCGGTCATTCCCGATGATCAGCGTCAGGTCATGGCACCTTTTGGCGACGCTAAACTTTACAGCGTTGGCATGGGATACCGTTGGGACAAGAAAACAGAAATTGACATGAACCTCAGCTACCTGCATTCGGTTGAATACATTCCCGCCAATACCAGTTGCAACTTAAACTGCGATAACATTTCTAACATTATCTACAACCCTTACGCGGCGTTGAACGTTAAAACATCGCTGCGGGTTGTGATGGCGGGTTTGAGTTTTCGTACTAAATTTTGATGCGTTCTCACGGTTGTTGTTAGAGAGGCGCATGACCACGGGAGGCGATCGTATTCATGGGGGCAGGATTGAGTGTTCGTCTGATGTTGCTGGGTTGGCTGGTGTTGTTAATGCTGGGTTGCCAAACGACAGAGAGTAAGAATGCGCCGGGCAAAGAAGGCTATTTTACCTGGGTTGACGAGAGCGGTCAGGTTCGAAGCAGCCCAATCCGACGCGATGAGGGTTCGCTGGAAGATCTGGAAGCAACCGCTCAGCGCGCCCAGAACACAACCGGTAATGAATTTAGGGCGCCGGCTGAAGAAACGTCCTCCAAAGCGCTGAATACTACTCCTGCAGTGGCGCAACCCGAGACGGAGTACACTCTCGAAAATTATCCGGACGGTGACGAACTTGCGAAGTCCGGGTTTCTCAGGCCCGGCGATCCAGTGCCGTATTTCACCTGGCGCGACACCGATGGCAATTTCAGGGTCAGCTATTATCGACCGGATACCCGATCAGAGGTTGAAAAAGGTCTCATCCGTCAACCCGTTGAATTGACGCCCGCGCAGGTTTTCGGCCCACAGTTGACCTCCGAGCAGGCATCGTCGGCCCCGTCGTCCCGAACCGAAGCCTTTGACGTGTTGGGCATAGAGGCCCTGGGGGTATCTTTCTTCGAGCAATGGCAAAACCATTGCTGTGAACAGCTGCTATTGGGTGACGTCAAAGAGTGGTCGTCGACGCGAGAGTTTGAGCTGGAGGTGGATGAAAACGATGAGACCCATGGGTTTTCGACCGGAATCAGCCCCTACCGTCTGGTTCGCTTACCCGATGCCGAAGGGTCGCCCAGTATGGTTGTGCGAGTCCGGTCTTTTGATACGGATGGGCTGTTTATTCCATCCATTGCCTTTCTGGATCATCGTTTAGGAACGGTTAGGGTGGTGACCGATCTCGCCGCAGTTTATCGGCCTGAGAGCTGGCATCGGGTGGGCTACATCGAGGCCTTCGTTCCTGCGTTTCCAAACCAGGGTGAGTACTGGATGCTAGTATTTACCCGCGATGACGATGTGGCCACTCAAACGGTTATCGAGACCAGGCGCGGGCCGAGAGCGATCCCACACCAGCGCAAGGGCCTGCTCAGTCTCACCGAAATGCAACCGTGATCAACCTCGGCGTTACCCCACCAGTTGAAGCCCCGGCCAGTTAAGGCGCTAGTCTTCGGGTTGGCTCAAATCCAGCCATTGGTGCGATAGCCAGAAATAGCGATCGTTGCCTGCCGGATAGGTGCAGTTGTAGCGAAAACGGCGGCTATCGAAGGGTTGCGCTGCCTGTACGACAACCCGTTGATCTTGGCGACGACTATCGTCGATTTTCCCCTGTCCTGAGGCGAAACAGGTCAGGCGATCAGGTGTCAGCGTGTCGGGGAGGTCCAGCGTCAGCGCCGGGGGATTCTCTTGCATGACACCACTGGGTAAGGTGCCGGGGTCGACCGGTAAGGCCTTGCTGAGCAGTTTGTTCTTCAATGCGTCAAGTTGACCGAACTTTGTGGCCATGGGGAAGCGTGGCAGCCTCGTGGGGCTGGATGAGGCGCCGATGGGGCCGGACTGTTGCCCGAAACCCAGCCACTGGCGGTCGGCAACGGCGTTTTCCAGTTTGTCGTCAAATTCACCGTAGGGGTAGGCGAGCATGGGCTCAATTGTCTTCAACTTCTTGATCAGGGTGGCTTGTGCATGGTCCAGACTGGCTGCGATCCTTGATTGCCATGCTTCGTTGGATTCACCCTGTTTTTGCGCCAGGTGGCCGTGATCTTCGCTATGGTTGGCGATTGATACCCCTTGTTTGGCGGCCAGCTCCTGGAGTTGCGGCCAGGTCATGTAATCCCTGCGACCCACGGCTCCGGTATTAACGAATACGGTAAAGGGGTAGTTTTTCTCCAGCAGTATGGGCGCGGCTTCGTGCCAAACCGAGTCATAGGCATCGTCAAAGGTTATGGCTACTTGTTCTCGGTCAGCCAGGTTGCCAGCCAGCGCCTGTTGGGTGCCTGTGTAAAGCGGCACGACGGTGAGGTTGAGTTGCTCAATCATCTCAAGTTGGGCTTTAAAGAGGGCAGGCCGGGTGCTTGTCGAGGCCGGAGTCTGGTCGCTGATGTGGTGATACTGCAGTACGGCCAAGTCGGCATGGGCGGGCGCTGCGGTTGCCAGCAGGGTGACAAGGCAAATGCGGAGACTCAGGGCAGGGATTCCCATAGCGGATCCTAGGGTTGGTTTTGGTTGAAATAGCGGCGCAGGGTGCCAAACGCTTCGTTCAGTTCCTGGACCTTGGCGGTGTCTCCACCGCGGTCTGGATGCAGCAGCATGACCGAGCGCCTGAAACGGTATTTGATCTCGTCAAAACTGTCTGGGAGTTGGCTGAAACCCAGGATCGAAGCAGCCTCGGCGGCCTCCTCGCTGGCGGGATAATGAAAGGACCGTCCCGACCAGAAATCATCCATCATTTTACCTATGGACGCTTCGGAAAGTTGGTATTGGCTCAGGTCGAGGTAGAAGGCGCGCAATTTGTCCGTGGGCTCGGGCCACCCCCGGCCAGAAACGGTCTGATCGCGGCCAAGCCGAATCGTCAGTGGGGAGATGTTGAGTTTTTCTCCCTGGCCCGACACTTCATCTCGCAGCCGATATAGCACATGGAAAACAAGAAAGTGAACCGGGTAGAGCCGTTCTGGCTGGCTGAAATCGACCTTGCCCAGCAGGTGCCAGGGTTTGCTTTGTAACGCCCGGATCAGCGCCAGCTCCGACAAACCCTCGGGCGTTGCCCTCAGTATTGATTCCACTGCGATCATCAGGTGCTGGACCTGTTCGTACAGCGCCGCCCTGGCAATCAGGCGGCCAGTATCGTCATCCTTGTCGGTTACGATGCGCAGTGATGTCATATCGCCATGGTATGCCAGCGGCTTCGATTACGAAAGTGTCTGCAATCGTTGCAGTCCCCCTAAAAACAGCGCCGCCGCGAAATCAGCGGCACGGTGGGGCTCGCGCTCTGCGGTCTCGGGCTGAAGGTGGGCGCGACGCGCAAGCCGTAAACTCATCTCATAGGCCACACCGAAAAATGCCGCGCAGAGATATTCCTGATCAATCGGTGGCAAAATGCCGCGTTCAACGGCGTCTCTTACATCCTCTTCAAGCGACAGCATCGCCAGGCCCAGGATGTCGGATCCAAATAATTCGCGGATGGCCTGGTCATTTCGGTACGCCAATTCATACACCAGGGGATCTGCGGCCGTGGCTTGAAAAAGTGCAAGGTAGGTTGAACGGATAAAATCCTGTCCGGAGCGCGCGGAGTTACGAAGTTCGCTGATGTTGTGATTTAGCTGATTGAGAAAGTCAGTCAACAGGGCGGCAAAAATATCGCGTTTGCTCGAAAAATAATTATAAAACGTACCCGCGGCGAGCCCGGTACGACGCACGATATCGCGTATGGTGGTCTTCTCATATCCCAGTTCGCGAAAACATTCCCGGGCTGCCAGCAGAATGGCGTTGCGGTTATTGATTCGATTTCGTTCGCGTTTTCCCTGGCGACCGGCTTCAGCGTGAGGCATGTCCATATGCAATCCTTTTTCCTATGGGTGTGACGAGGCCGGTCCCAGTCCCGTATAATTGCCGGCCTACTGATTGTTTGACTGTGTGTTCCTATTATGCCGGATTCTATGACTGCACCCCGTTCTGAAACGACCGCCACCGGCGATGACCTGAAGGCCACGTTGGCGCAGAACAAACTGCAAAAGCGGTTACGTCGCGAGGTGGGCCAGGCCATCGCAGATTTTTCGATGATCGAAGCCGGCGACAAAGTGATGTGTTGCCTCAGCGGCGGCAAGGACTCCTACGCCATGCTGGATATCCTGTTGCGACTGCAAAAAAGCGCGCCAGTGGATTTTGAGCTGATTGCCGTAAACCTGGACCAGAAACAGCCGGGCTACCCGGAGGACGTACTGCCAACGTATTTGTCGGGGCTTGATGTCGAGTATCACATCATCGAAAAAGACACGTACAGCATTGTTAAAGAAAAAGTGCCGGAAGGGAAGACCACTTGTGGTCTTTGTTCACGTCTACGTCGCGGAATTCTTTACAATTTTGCTGAACAGCACGGCGTGACTAAAATCGCACTGGGACACCATCGGGATGATCTGCTGGAGACTCTGTTCCTGAATATGTTTTACGGGGGTAAGCTTAAAACAATGCCGCCGAAACTCCACAGTGATGACGGTCGAAATGTGGTTATCCGGCCCATGGCCTACTGCCGCGAAAAAGACCTCGCGCGGTATGCCGCCATGCGGGAGTTTCCTATCATTCCCTGTAATTTGTGTGGATCACAGGACAATCTGCAGCGCCAGGTCGTCAAGGACATGCTGCAAACCTGGGACAAGCAGCACCCCGGCCGGTTGGAAACGATGTTCCAGGCCATACGCAACGTGGAACCCTCGCACCTGGCGGACTCGTCACTCTATGATTTTTCGGCCAATGCATTGGTTTCACGCAACAGTAACCCCGCGCAGGACGAGCACACGGATTACAGCCGTCTGGATGTGTTGAACCTTTAGCTGAGGATCGCCGTCAGAGGCAAGGTCCACAAGCCGAAAAGAATCAGCAGAAAACCGGCCACCTGACGAAAGTGGCAATGACGTTTCAATCGCGAAATCCAGGTTGCGGCAAAGCCGGTGGCCAGCATCGAGGGCAGTGTGCCCAAGCCGAAGCACAGCATGGTGGCGGCCGCCGACCCAATCGTCGGCTGCAAAGCGGCCCAGCCAAGTGTACTGTACACCAGCCCACAGGGTAACCAGCCCCACAAAGCCCCCAGGACCAGTGCCTGCCGCGTGTTGTTTACCGGCAGCAGGTGTTGGGTCAATGGCGAAAGTCGGGCCCATACCGGTGCCCCGAGCCGTTCAATATAACGGATCCCTTGCCACCATTGCCCCATCGACAGTCCCATGACAATGATCAGCATGCCCGCAACGGTGCGTAAAATGGGGCCCAGTTGTGCCCACTCGCTGGCCGCTTGGGTACTGATCACCGCGATTAGTGTGGCAATCAGCACGTAGCTACCGATACGACCACTGTTAAACGCCAGCAACATAACGGCCTGTCTCAATCGAAAGCCTGGCCCAACCGGCAGCGACATCGACAACGACGCGCTGATTCCGCCACACATACCCAGGCAATGCGTACTGCCCAGCAAACCGATCAGGAAGGCACTCGAATAACTAAGGTATAACCCCGGCTCCATCAGTGTTTGGGTTCCTGGGTATCGGTAGGCTGATGCGCGGAATTCCGGCTGGCGTCAGCGCTGTCGTCGGCCACGGGTGGCTGCCGGGATTCTTCAGGAATCATGTTTTTGTCGTCGTCGTAGAGAATCTGATGTGCGGGCCCTTCCAGATCATCGTATTGGCCATTTTTGACCGCCCAGGAGAACACCAGAACGCCCAGCGCGACAAGTATCAAGGTGATGGGCACCAGTATGAGTACGACCTCCATAACGCTCCTCGGATCAGTTCAGGTTCGATTATTACGGTATCAGGATGTTGCCTGGGGACCAACGACTGTGGACTCGGTTGAGCTTGGTTTTGCCGGTGACCCGCCACGTCCGAGTCTCAAGGCATTGAGTACCACCAACAACGAGCTCAGTGACATACCGATAGCGGCCAGCCAGGGTGGAACCAGCCCGGCGGCGGCCAGGGGCAGAGCACACAGATTATACGCCAGCGCCCATATCAGGTTCTGGCGAATAATCCGGCGAGTCTTGCGACTGATGTGAATCGCCGCCACCAGTTGCGTGAGTTGGCCATTAAGCAACACCGCATCGGCCCTGAGTCGTGTCAGGTCCGCGGCCGAGCCCATGGCTACCGAGACGCCAGCACCCGCCATTGAGGGCAGGTCATTGAGCCCGTCGCCGACCATCATGACCGTACGTCCCTCGGCACTCAGGGCTGTCAGAACATTCAGCTTTTGTTCCGGTGTACTCTGGCCAATGGCGGTCTTGATGCCAAGCTCATTGGCAATGCGCGTGACATGCCCCGAACGGTCTCCACTGAGTAGAATGGTTTCCAAGCCCATGGATTGCAGCGCGGATACGGCCTCGAACGCGTCACTCCGGGGCTGATCATCCAGCACGAAACACGCCAGCCACCGCGACTCTGTTGCCAGCCAGACTTCTATGCCATGACTGACCTGTAGGGCAGGTTTTGGGGCCGTTAACCGGTCCTGAACAAAATCGGCATGCCCAATAAATACGGCTTCACCATGGGCTCGGCCTTCAAGTCCGCCGCCGACATGGTTTCGGATGAGCGCCACGTCCACGGCCGGAAACGGGCGGAAAACCTGAGCGATAGGGTGCTCTGACGAATTTTCCAGACCTGCCGCAATGGCCAGACACTCGGACTTGCTGTGTGTTGAAAAAAGATGGACGTCGGTCATGGCCAGCGCGCCTTGCGTCAACGTGCCAGTCTTGTCGAACACAACGGTATCAACCTTGCCCAGCGTTTCCAGAGTGTGGCCTCGGGTGGGGAGAAATCCCAGTTTGCGCAATTGCATGGTGGCGCTGGTGATGGCAGTGGGAGTGGCCAGTGATAGTGCGCAGGGACAGGTGACCACCAGCACCGACAGCGTAATGCCGAAGGCATGGTCGGAGCCTGCAAGCCACCAACCAATCCAGACCAATGGCGCGATGATCAGTACCCGGCTCACGAAAGCGCCAGCCACTTTGTCCGCCAGGCGTGCAGCAGGGGGCTTTTCGGCCTGAACCCGGTCGAGGATCCGCAATATGCCTGAGATACGGGTTTGGGCACCCACACGTTCGACTCTCAAGGTCAGGGGGTTTTCACCATTGACGCTGCCGGCATGCGCCCGGTCGCCAGCGATTCGGGTTTCAGGGAGGTATTCGCCGGTGAGGGCGGCTTCGTTCAAGGTGGAGCTGCCGCTGCTGATGGTGCCGTCAACCGGAATGGTCTCCCCGGGTTTGATATCGATCAGATCTCCGGGTTTTAGGGTGTGAACCGCCACGATTTCAGTGTCGACCCCCGTTCGTAAGGTCGCAACTGAGGGCTGGATATTGCCCAATGCATCGCCGGTCAGACCGGCGCGATAGCGCGCCTGCATTTCAATGAAGCGTCCGAGCGACAGAAAAAAAGTAAACATACAAACCGACTCGAAGTACACCTCATCGCCGCCACCGATGGTGACCCAGACGCTGGCAACGTAAGCCAGGCCAATGGCGGTGGCAACCGGTACATCCATCGTGAAGTGGCGACTCCGTAGGTCGCGCAATGCGTTGCGAAAAAAAGGTTGGGCACTGTAAATAACCACCGGAGTTGCAACCAGCAGGCTGAACCAGCGAAACAGCTGCACGAGCTCATCGGAAAGGCCGTTGATCAGTTGAAAATACAGTGGAAACGCCAGCATCATGCTTTGCGTTGTGCCAAAGCCCGCAATGCATAGCCGGATAATGGCTTTGCGTTTTTCCGCTTGCAACGCCAACTCAGCCTCATCGGCCCGGTAAGGCCGGGCCTTGTAGCCGAGCTGATAGATGGCCATCACCAGTTCACTGAGGTTGGTCTGATCGGGCGCCCAAACCAGTCGGGCTCTCTGGGTTGTGTGATTAACGGTAAATTCGATAACCCCCTGCTTGCGGGCCAGGTGGTGCTCCAGGAGCCAGATGCACGCCGCACAGGTAATACCGTCGATCAGAAGGTGCGCTTCCAATCCAGCTTTGACTGGAACAACAAACGCCTCCTGCACCAATGCATGATCCAGTTCGCGTATGCGCTCGAGCTCAATACCCGTAAGTGCTTTGGGGGTGGCGGCAGGTTGCGTGCGGTGTTGATAAAAGCCGGTAAGCCCTTCGGAGCGAATCGTTTCACACACGGCTTTGCAGCCGTGGCAGCAAAAATGCCGAGTCTGGCCATCCAGTACAAGGGCTATTGCGGGCGAACCTGTAGCCGGTTCGCCACAATGAAAACAATCCGACCGATTCAGATTCACTCCCGACCTCTGACCTCGGCGTGGATTTCGAGCGGGGTCAGCGACGGCAGGTGAGTTTCACCTTTCAGGCGCCACTGGTTGCCTGGGTCGCGAAGATCAAAATACCAGCGGCCATCGAGATTCCGTGGCAAGGCCGCAGAGTAACGGCCATCGTCGGTGGGATTCAGCTGAATGGTGCGGTCGCGCTCGGACAATGTAGGATGAAACAGGTTGAGGATCAGATAGGGAAACTGCTGATCTCCGGAGGTGCTGTCCATGGTGAGCATCAAGCGCTCGCCGGAAAAGTCCAGCCGCGCCGACAGGCCCATGGCCGAGGCTTGGTCGTCCCGCGCAAATTCAGCGTTGATGCCGCGACCTTCTTTCGAGTAGTCGTCGGTAACCATGGCGTTGTCGGTGGTGACCGCCACTGTAATGGCCAGGGTGCACCAAATAACCGACATGCCTGGGAAAATCAGCAGAAACCAGAACCACGGTTGCCTGAACCAGGGCGCCACCATTTTTTCTTCATTTATCATCATGTTATTACCTGTGGATTGCGTTCGGATCGCCTCCATTCAGCGACGTTCCGGACCGACAAAGCGGCTTTCAGTCTCAATTGTCAGCGGTTCACCACTGATTGATTCAATGGTGAACGTGATCGTGTTATTGCTTTGGGTGATTGCCTCCGGATCCACTTCGACAACAGTGGGAACCTCGAGGTTTTCACCAACATCTACGTTGATGTTTTTGTTGTTCAATAGCCGCGCGGTTTCAAGCCCTGACACAGAAAGCTCGAAGGTTTGGCGCACCTGCGACAAATTGGCGATCTTGACCGTGTAGGAGTTTTCTACCATCCCACGCCCGTTGTATTTAAACAGCGCGCCACGATCGCGCAGAACATCGAGTTCGGCGGGTGACCGGGTCATCAGTGTAAAAATAATGGCGCCAATCATCACAACCAGGGCCGCCCCATAGCCAAACGTCCTGGGCCGAAGCAGTTTCGAGGGCATACCTTCCAGCTCGTTTTCGGTTGCGTATCGAATCAGGCCCTTGGGGTAGGCCATTTTTTCCATGACGTCGTCACACGCGTCGATACACAGCGCACAGCCAATGCACTCGTACTGGAGGCCATCGCGAATATCAATGCCGGTCGGACAGACCTGCACACAGAGGCCGCAGTCGATACAGTCTCCCAGCCCAAGCTCTTCGGGGGCCACGCCTTTCTTGCGGCCACCGCGGGGTTCACCTCGGCTCGCATCGTAACTGACGGTGCGCGTATCCTGATCGAACATGACCGACTGAAAGCGGGCGTAGGGACACATGTAAAGGCACACCTGTTCGCGCAACCAGCCCGCATTCATGTAAGTGGCGATGGTAAAGAAACCGACCCAGAAGTAGGCCCAGCCATTGGCATTCAGCGTGAACAGATCAACGCTGAGCTCCTGAACCGGGTAAAAATACCCGACAAAGGTGAGTCCGGTAGCAAAGGCTATCAGCAGCCACACCGCATGTTTCAACGCTTTCTTGATCAGCTTTTCACGAGAGCGGGGCGACTTGTCCAGTTTCATGCGTTTGTTACGGCTACCTTCGATGCGTTCTTCCACCCACATGAAGATAAAGGTCCAGACGGTTTGTGGGCAGGTGTACCCACACCACACTCGGCCAAAAAGCGTCGTTACGAAAAACAGTCCGAAGGCGGCAATGATGAGCATGCCGGACAGGAGAATGAAATCCTGAGGAAAGAAGGTGCCGCCAAACAAATGGAACTCGCGTGCAGGGAGGTCAAAATACACCAGCGGCTGGCCATCAATCGTGACCCAGCAGAAAAGAAAATACATGCCCATCAAAGCCCAGAGGCTGATGGTGCGAATTTTTTGATAGAAGCCTTTGACTTCCTTTACGTATATTTTCTTACGGCTGGCGTAGAGCTCTACCGTTTCGCCTTTTTTTTTCTTGTTGGAGGTGCCAGTCGAAGGGTCAATTTGAGTGACCGGAATTTGACGGGTCATTAAAGCCTCCTGAGGGAAAAGTCTTTTCAAGCCTGGGTCCAAGCAGTTCAGGCCCAGGATTCAACAGACTAAGTAGGGCTGACAGCGATTGCTGTCAGCCCGGGCCACCATCAGTTGGACAAGCTGTACACGTAAGCCGCCAGAATGTGAATCTGATCGCTGCTGAGGCGTTCACTTTGCTTCGGCATCCGGTTTTCGCGGCCGTACAAGACGGTTTCTTCAATCCACTCGTAGGTGCTGCCATAGAGCCAGGCATCATCGGTCAGGTTGGGTGCGCCCACCGCCTGATTGCCTTTCGCATCCTGGCCGTGACAGCCAGCACATCCTTGGGCGAAGACCTGAGCGCCGGCCTTGGCAGCCTTTGGGTCTTTTTCACGGCCGCTGAAGCTGAGGACGTAGTTTACCACCTGATTGACCTGCTCAGCGGTCATGTTCGGCATCAGGCCCTTGGCTGGCATGGCGCCCTGGCGCCCATTGTTCAGCGTATAAAGAATATTTTCCGGCTCACCGCCGTACAACCAGGCATCGTCTGCCAGATTGGGGAAGCCAATGGCACCCCGCGCGGCGGAGCCGTGACAAACGGCGCAATTATTGGAGAACAGTCGTTGACCCATCTTCAGTGCGTCTTCATTGGTGGCCAATTCTTTGACCGGCACTTCCCCGAACTGGGCGTAAAGTTCACCGTAGGTCGCGTCCGCCTGTTGCATTTCTTCTTCCCACTGATTGTATTGGCTCCAGCCCAGTAACCCCTGGAAATTGCCTAGCCCGGGGTAGAGCGCCAGGTAGCCCAGTGAAAATACGCAGGTGGCAACAAACAGGTGGAACCACCATTTAGGTAATGGATTATCCAACTCTTCGATGCCATCAAATGAATGACCAGTGGTGCGGTCGGTTTCCTGGTCATGCTTCTGGCCTTTGCGAGTCGCCATCAACAGCGCCCAACAGCCAAAGATGGTACCTAGCACGATCACGCTGACCCAGATGCTCCAGAAGGTACTCATTGCTTTTTCTCCGTCATGTCCTGTTCCCGGGTACGCTGATCGATCTCATCGTCGTCAAATGGCAGATGAGCGGCCTCGTCATTCGGTTTGCTGCGATGAGCGCTGTAGGCCCACCAGCAAATACCGAAAAAGGCAATCATAACGAGCAATGTGTGTATTCCACGTAACTCATTGATATCCATCGACATCACCGTTTGGTTGTGATCACTGTGCCGAGCTGCTGCAGATAGGCTACCAGTGCTTCGATTTCAAATTTACCTTTCACGCCTTCAACCGCCCCGGCGATGTCCTCTTCGGTATAAGGAACGCCGAGCCGTTGGAACACTTTCAGTTTCGCAACGGTGTCGGTGTGGTCGACCTTGTTTTCAAACAGCCAGGGGAATGACGGCATGTTTGACTCCGGCACCACACTGCGCGGGTCGTTCAGGTGCATCCGGTGCCAGGCGTCGGAATAACGCTCACCTACCCGTGCCAGGTCAGGGCCAGTGCGTTTGGAACCCCACAAAAACGGATGCTCATACACGAACTCGCCAGCAACCGAGTAGTGGCCATAGCGCTCGGTTTCAGCCCGGAAAGGGCGAATCATCTGGGTATGGCAGACGTGACAGCCTTCGCGGATGTAGATGTCACGGCCTTCCAGTTCCAGTGGCGTCAGTGGTTCCAGACCGGCGATGGGCTCATTGACGCTCTTGTTGAAAAACAGCGGCACGACTTCCGCCAGGAAGCCGCCACTGATCACAAAGAGGATCAGAACGACCATCAGGCCGATGTTCTTTTCAATTATTTCGTGATTCATCGAGTCCTCTCCCGTCAGGCCGCTTGAGCGACACTGTTGTCCAGTGCGACTGCATCTTTCTGTCGAATGGTCATGCGGACGTTGTACGCCATCACCAGCATGCCTGACAGGAAGATTGCACCACCCAGGAAGCGGACGAAGTAGCCTGGGGTCGAAGCTTCCAGCGCTTCGACGAAGCTGTAGGTCAAGGTGCCGTCTTCATTCACTGCACGCCACATCAACCCTTGCATGATGCCGTTAACCCACATGGCGACGATATAGAGCACTGTGCCCACGGTGGCCAACCAGAAATGCAGGTTGATCAAGGCGGTACTGTACATGGCCTGCACCCCCCATAATTTGGGGATCAAGTGGTAAATGGCGCCGATACTGATCATTGCCACCCAGCCCAAGGCACCGGAATGAACATGACCGATGGTCCAGTCGGTGTTGTGAGACAGCGCATTAACCGTTTTGATGGCCATCATCGGGCCTTCAAACGTTGACATGCCGTAGAAGGACAGGGATACCACCAGAAAGCGCAGAATGGGGTCCGTGCGGAGCTTATGCCAAGCACCGGACAGCGTCATCATGCCGTTGATCATGCCGCCCCAGCTGGGCGCGAGCAGGATAAGAGACATCACCATGCCGGCTGTTTGAGCCCAATCCGGGAGTGCGCTGTAATGCAGGTGGTGGGCGCCGGCCCAGACGTAGGTCGCAATCAGTGCCCAGAAATGCACGATTGAGAGACGGTAGGAGTAAACCGGGCGGCCTGCCTGTTTGGGAACGAAATAGTACATCATTCCGAGGAAGCCAGCCGTCAGGAAGAACCCAACCGCATTGTGGCCCCACCACCACTGCATCATGGCATCGGTCACACCGCTGTAGATGGAGTAGGATTTGAAGGCGGAGACGGGTAATGCCAGGTTGTTGCCTATGTGCAGAACCGCGACGGTGAGTATAAAACCACCATAGAACCAGTTGGCCACATAAATATGAGGTGTTTTTCGCTGGGTAATCGTGCCGAAAAATACAATGGCGTAGGATACCCAAACCAATGTGATCAGGATGTCAATGGGCCATTCCAGCTCAGCATATTCCTTGGTCGACGTCAGGCCCTGGGGTAGGGTGATGACAGCCGAAATCAGAACCAGTTGCCAACCCCAGAAGGTGGCGGCGGCCAACCCGTCAGAGAACAGGCGGGCCTGACAGGTGCGCTGAACAACATAATAGGAGGTGGCGAACAGGGCGCTGCCACCAAAGCCGAAGATGACGGCGTTCGTATGGAGTGGCCGCAGGCGGCCAAAGTGCGTAAAGGGTAAATCGAGGTTCACAGATGGCCACACGAGCTGTGCTGCGATCAGCACGCCCAGGCTCATCCCAACGATACCCCATACCACTGTCATGATGGCGAACTGTCTCACCACCTTGTAGTTGTACGTCAAGGTTGGATTTGCTGTGCTCATAGCCTTACCAATGGATTCAGAGTGGGAAATATGCGGGCGCAAGTATGGAGAAATCATAGGGCGTTTGCAATGACCCAGATCAAGTCACTATGCCGCTCAAATCAGCAACATGGACGACTATAATGCGCCGCTTCTTGGTTCAACATTGTTGCTTTTGAAGTCCTTTTTTATTCTGCGATTTAACGACCATCGTTAAGTAAGCGTAGTCAGTTTTGGAGTGAGTGTGAATTATTCAGAATTTTGGTCTGAGGGCACCGGTAAATCGGTCCTGTTGTTAGCTCACGGAGCCGGGGCGCCGGCCGATTCGAGTTATATGAATCGGCTGTCGTCGGCGTTGGCTGTAAAGGGCGTTACAGTTGTTCGGTTTGAGTTCCCGTATATGAAACTGCGACGTGAAAATGGCGGTCGGCGCCCGCCGGCGAGGGTTCCGAAACTGATGGACACGTTCCAGGAGGAGATTGCTCGTTTACGGTCCCTGATTGGTTGGGAGCGACCCCTGTTTATTGGGGGCAAGTCTCTCGGGGGGCGGGTGGCGAGCCTGTTAGCGGCAGAGAGTGGTCTTGGCGGTGCTGTTTCGGGTGTTGTGTGTTTTGGCTACCCCTTTCACCCGCCTCGAAAAGCCGATCGCTGGCGCACTGAGCATTTTGCCAGGCTGACGTTGCCGGTTTGTATTCTACAGGGGAGTCGTGATCCATTTGGCACTCAGGATGAGTTGATGCAACTCGGCAATCTGGGGCCACCTATCAAACTGCATTGGCTGTTCGGTGGGGATCACGATTTTAAGCCCTTGGTCCGGCATCGGACGAGCCAGAGCATACTCATCGACCGGGCGGCCGAGATAGCCGCCAGCTTCATCAACACGATAGCCAGCGGAGGTTAGGCTTCGGCATCCTGGTCTATAGTAGCCACTTCAAAACGGTTGCGGCCTTTAGCTTTGGCTCTGTAAAGTGCCTCGTCGGCCCGAGCAAAGAGCGCCGCGTCGCTTTCTCCGGTTTGCAGAACAGCGATTCCGGCACTAAGGGTCAGGCTGATCGCTCCGCCATCCGGCGTCTTGATCGTTGTTTTTGCCATGTCATGGAGTATGTTTGAGGCCACATTGGTTGCTCCGTCTTCTTCGGTATTCGGTAATACCAAGGCAAATTCCTCGCCGCCAAAGCGCGCCACGACATCCCGTGGTCGCCGGACATGTCGTGTAAGAATTTCAGCAATTCTCTGCAGGCACAGATCGCCGAACGGGTGGCCCCAGGAGTCATTCACTTTTTTAAAGTGGTCGGCATCCAGCAACACAATGGCAGCTGATTTGCCGATCCGACGCGCTTCAGCGCAAATGTCCGGCAGCATGCCGTCCAGGAACCGCCGATTATGAATCCCGGTCAGGTCGTCATGAGTGCTTAGTTCGGCCAGTTGACGATTGGCGCGCTCGAGGTCTCGCATGGTGTCCCGCAACTGCGCCGTGCGCTCGTATACTTTTTTCTCCAGATCATGCTTGACGTCGTATTCGACTTCGAGCAATTTTTGATTAAGCAAGCGCCAGCGCTGGACGATGGCATAGTTCAGCAAGAGCACTTGGCCACCAACGGCGCCCTGCATCAGAATTTCCTGTGCGACGAAGTCCGCCAGGAAGCCAAACGCGGCCAGAGCATAGACGCAGGTCCCGATAACCATCATGGACCATGACAGCACATACCACTTGGCCGGCCCGTAACCCTGTCGCCACCTCACAAGCCCGGTCATGAAAAGGCAGCCAATGGCAATCAGGCCAAACAGGGTGTTGATGATAATAGTCGTGGAGTATGGCAGGACCAACACCAGCGCCAGTAACACCACACTGACTCCGGCGATGGCGTTCAGTGCCCAATAGGCAATGCTCCGCTTGTCGTTGATGTCCAGAAATGAGCGTCCGAACAGGGTCATTGCCAGCGTGCCGAGTGCCTCAAACAAGGGGATCGCGGCATTGGCGAACCAGGGTGAATTGGGCCAGAAATACTGATAGGCAAAGCCCCCCATTGCGCACAGGAACAGGCCGGTTGAGACCATGTAGAAGGCGTTGTAGAAGTAATAAATCGTGCCGGAGCTGAAGAACAGTAATAAATTGAATACAGAGAAAATCAGTACGGCGCCATAGAAAATACCATGGGCAAGCGTCAGTTCGTTGCTCTCTGCAATCAGGTGTTCCGTGGTCTCCAGTGTCAGGGGAACGTTGAGTGCGCCGGCGCTTTGAATTTTAAGGGTAATGGTTTTGGATTGGCCGGATTCCAGTAGGATGGGCAGAAGGTAATAACGGTAATTAATGCCCCGTGAACCAAACGGCGTTTGATCGCCGGTAGCGATCTGTCTATCCTCTTGGCCCGAAGTCGCCCAGAATGTCACAAAATCGAGGGGCGCATAGTGCAGTTTGAGATACCACAAGCCTGCGTTCTCCGACGGGTTGTGTACCTTCAGTTGAATCCAATAGGTGTCGAGTGTGTGGGTGAAGGTCAGGTCATGACCGTCAGCCGACTGCCAATGTGCCAGCGACGCCAGTTGATCTGGGTGCGTGGCATTGCTGGCAACTGAGCCAAAAGGCGCGGCAAAATAGCAGAGATGGTCAGCAAGGTGCTGGCGCTGATCGGCGCTGGAGATGGCAAGGGAATCGCAGGGCGTGTTTGTTTCGGACGCGACTGCGCCATTGCAGATCATAATCAGCGTGAGCAAAAACAGCAGGATATTGCAGCGCTCGACCCGCTCCATTAAATCAGTTCCGTTACCAGGTAGAGCCTGGCAGTGTAGCGCAAGCTGGGCGAACGGGTTGTTAAACAGTTTAAATTATTAGACAGGTGTCTCATGAGTCGGATAATTGTGTTTTGTCGCCCTGGTTTTGAATCCGAGGCCGGGCGTGAATTGACCGACGCGGCCGCCTTGCTGGGAGTCTTCGGATACTTTAAAGCTCAAGCCGGCAGTGGCTGCGTGGAGTTTAGCCTCAGCGGCTCAGAAACCCCGGCGGAGCTCATGAAGATGTTACCGCTCAATCGTCTGGTGTTTGTGCGCGACTGGTTCGAACTGATTGTAGAGGTTCCTTTGCCCAAATCCGACAGGGTGGGTGCCGTCATTGATGCGCTGCGCGAGTCGGTTGCAGGTCCTAAGCATTGTGACCGGGTGGAGATTCGAGTTTCTGAAGATAATCCCGATCACGATCTCGGCAATTTCGCACGAAAATGGATTGCACCGCTGGCAAAGGCCTTGCGTGGTGCAGGGCTGATGGAGGACGCAACAACCGGTCAGGACCAGGATCGCCTGGAAATCTTCCTACCGGATTTTTCCACCGCGATGATCGGCATGAGTCACCGGAATAATCGTTCACCATTTCCCGGCGGGATACCAAGGCTTAGATTGCCTGCGGCCGCTCCTAGCCGTTCAGCACTGAAGCTTGAGGAGGCGTGGAAAGTCTTCCTGTCGCCAGACCGGAAGCTGGAAGTATTGGGCGGTGGCAAAAAAGCGGTAGATCTTGGAGCCGCCCCAGGCGGATGGACCTGGCAGTTAGTGCGCCAGGGAATGCTGGTGACGGCAGTGGATAATGGCCCGATGGATTCCGATTTGATGGCGAGTGGCCACGTGGAGCATGTGACCGCGGACGGTTTTCGGTGGCGGCCCCGCCGGGGCGTCGACTGGATGGTCTGCGATATTGTTGACCAACCAAGGAAAACGGCGGCGTTGGCCTCGGATTGGCTGGCGAACAAGCTTTGTCGTTACACTGTATTTAACCTCAAGCTACCGATGAAAAAACGCTATGAGGAGTGGCTTTTTTGCCAGCAGCTTATGGCTGACCGACTGGATGAAGCCGGTGTGCAATATCGGCTTCAGGCTCGCCATTTGTATCATGATCGCGAAGAAATCACGTGTTTTATAGAACGCTTGATAAGCTAGCGGCCTCTGTGTACCGCTGAGGCCGCTTTGCAGGCAGGTTATGGAATGCGGTTGGCCGTCTTGTTGCCTTTTGCCATGGAGTAACTCCGTCCAAGCGAGCGTCCAGGCTCCTGCCATCGATCGCACGCAGTCGCCGGAGACGTTGGCGATACGGAGCCAGTCAGTTTGTCTGACTTTGCTCGAGAACGGTAATTTTTTCATCCCGGTCCATCATCGGAATCAGATTGTTCATCAGTTCCTTACGCACAGGGGAGTGGTACCAGCGGTCCCAGTCCGCCGGTGATCGCCAGTTGCAGAGTGTCAGTCGGTGATTGGGATCATGGGCATCCACCAGAGTTTCCCCGGAGACGAACCCTGGTGCGTCAATCGCTTGTCTTAGCACAGAGCGTGAGCGCTCCTCGTAGGCGGATTCAAGCGTTTCGGCAATATGGCGTTCAATCAAAACCCGGATCATGGTTTACCTCTTTATGAGTCGACTATTTTGTATGTATTTTTATATTAGGTTCTTATAAACAATAATTTAGCATGAGAATAGGTATTTGGCACAGGCGACTTTAGCTGTTGTTGTTTAAACTGTTCCGAACATGCGGGCGGGCAGTACCGGATGCGCAATCATTGCGCGCGATCATCGCCAATAAGGGGGTATATGTGGGGCAGCCTGGATTTGAATTAGAGTTGGATGCGCGGGGGTTGATGTGTCCTGAACCCGTCATGATGTTGCATGCCCGTATTGAGGAGGTGTCCTCAGGAGGGGTTCTGAAGGTCGTAGCGACAGACCCATCAACCACTCGGGATGTGCCGCGATTTTGCCAATTTCTGCATCATGAGCTGATTGCAGAGGCACACACCGATGTTGAATATGTGTACTTTATTCGCCGAGGACATTAGAGCCAAAATCGCCGGGACATGGCGGTTACAGGGCAAGCAGGCCGCTGGCGCCCTTGATATGCTGCAAAAACTCCTCGCTGTCCATCTCGCCCAGAACTCGTAGCGATTTGGCTTCTTGGCCATCACGCTGGAAAAATAGGAGGGCCGGTGGCCCAAAGAGCCCGAGGCGATCAAGGTATGCTTGCTGGTCCGGAGTGTTGTCTGTCAGATCAATTTGCAGCAATGAGACTGGCTCAAGTGCAGCGATTACGCGGGGATCGCTGAATACCGTCCTTTCCATGACTTTGCAGCTGATGCACCAGTCTGCGTAAAAGTCCAAAAGGACCGGCTGGTTGTTGGCCGACGCCCGGTCCAGGTAGCGTTGAATATCGTTGGGTGCCGCCAGCCGCCTGAAATCTGCATGGGTCGTTGATAGCGCCGAGTCTGCTGTTACATTGGTCGCGATGTAGGGTTGAAGTGGCTTCAACGGGTCGCTGGCGCCGCCAATGGCACCCGCCAGCAGGGCCAGTCCGTAGGCAAAAAGCACCATACCCAGACCCTTCCAGGTCCGCTGCCAGCCCGGCTTGGCCTGGTCCAGTGCGCCGAGTTGCACGCCGGTGATGGCGGCCAATAACCCCCACAACGTGAGAGCCGTCCAGGCCGGTGCCAGTCGTTCAATCAGCCAGATGGCTACCGCGAGCAGCATGACACCGTAGAATGCTTTGACCACATTCATCCACGGACCGGATGTCGGCAGGAACTTACGTCCGCCGACGGCGACCAGAATGAGTGGAATACCCATGCCCAGACCCAACGCGAAGAGCGCGATGCCGCCTGCCACTGCGTCCTGGGTTGTACTGATGTAGAGCAAACTGCCTGCCAACGGCGCAGACACGCAGGGAGACACCACCAAGGCCGATACGGCACCAATCAAAAAAGTACTGAGGATACGACCGCCTGTCAGCTTCTCGCTTGCGGCGTTGAGACGATCCCGGATTGAGCTCGGTAATTGAAGGTCGAAGACGTTGAACATTGCGAGTGCGAACAAGGCAAAAAGTGCCGCAAAAAAGCTCAGGACCCAAGGCGACTGCAGTTGTGCTTGCAGGTTGAAACTGGCGCCAAGCAACCCGGTTATCACGCCGGCGGCGGCATAAGTCAGTGCCATACCCAATACGTAGCTGAACGAGAGCAGCAGGGCATGTATGTGCGTTTGGGTATTACGGCTCGATACCAGGGCCGAAATAATAGGCACCATGGGTAACACGCAAGGGGTAAACGTCAGTCCGAGCCCCAGCGCGAGAAAGAGCAGTGCGACCACGACCAGTGATTGCTCGGCGAGAAAACCTGCCAGCCCGCTGGCCGTTGCGGTATCGACAGAACCCTCGGTTTTGGCGGTCAGGCCGGCTTCCGTATCCGGAGCCGAATCTGCAGGGCCTGCCCCGGAGCCGGTGGTGGTGTAATAGAAGGCTTCCCGAGTTTGCGGTGGGTAGCAGAGCCCGGCATTGGCACACCCCTGATAGGAAACCTTAAGTTTGGCTTCCTTTATGCCAGCAGGCAGGGCGACGGGCACTTGGGCGGACACGGGCTCATAGAAAACCGTGACAAGGCCAAAATACTCATCCTCTGTCTCGGTGCCGGGGTAGGAGTAGTTGAGTTCCCCGATGTCTACGCCGTCGGTTTCAGATGAGATGGATATGCGTCCACGATACAGGTAGTGTTCCGGTGCAATGTCCCAAGACAGCACAACACCTTGATCACCTGAGGTAAAGCTGAACGGCAGTGCTTCATCAACCGGGAGAAACTCGTCATCGGCCTGCGACGACAGCCAGCCGCCTGCGGCATGCGCGGGACCAGCGGCAAGGCACACTAACGCCAGCGCCAGGGCACCAAAGCGTGAGGCCATCGAAGAGAGTGCGTAGGCGCCAGATCGGGCCATTATCGCAGCATCATGCTGGTACGTCTGGGTCATAGTGGGATCTGTCTGGTTGCTGGAGCCGACGGGCCTGTTGAGCCAAGGCACTGACATTGGAAACAAATTGTCATCGCCAGGCAGTGATTGTTCAAGTGTCAAAGTGTAATGTTGATGGCCGGAGTCAAAAAAAGTTCCCACTGGTATTGCGGGCGGTAAAGTCGCACAATAGTCGCCGCATGAGCCACCATTCAGATGATCTTATCATGCTGTTCAATGACCTTTTTCGGGAATCATGCCGAACATTGTTGGTCAAAGGCGGCGAAGAACCAGAATACTGTCCTGCGAAAGGAGCCGATAGCCTCGCCAGGATAGTGTTTGCCCACGATTATTTTGCCAGCGCATTGCATGAGGTAAGCCACTGGTGTATCGCGGGACAACAGCGCCGCACGCTTCCTGACTATGGTTACTGGTATAGCCCCGATGGTCGTTCAGTGGAACAGCAGCAAGCTTTTGAGAAAGTTGAGGTCAAGCCTCAGGCTCTTGAATGGTTGTTTTCAGTCGCGGCGGGTACGCGTTTCCATATTAGTGTGGATAACTTGTCGGGCAAAGGCGCGGTTGATGAGTGTGCCTTTCGCCAACAGGTTCGGAGTCAGGCAAACGTCTATTTAACTCAAGGCTTACCGGCACGCGCTGCGCTTTTCCATCAAACGCTATTGGTTTTTTACGGGAGACAGCGCCATTTTAACCAAGAATGGCTGACCCAGTCCGCCGACAAGGCTTGATGAGAACATGGCATAAGCCGTGACAATCAGCCGTCGATTAAACTTGAATTATCAGTCCGGTTTCGGGCTGTGGAGATATCCGTGTCAGCACAGAGAGACCGAACGCCTGAACAAAAACTGGAAGTGCCGGTTATAGAGGGCAAAACCCGTTTTATAGACCTTGGGCTTGATGAACGTTTACGGGATGCCATAACCGATATTGGTTTTGAGTATTGCACCCCCATTCAGGCAGAAACGCTACCATTCACTCTTTCCGGTAAAGACCTGATTGGTCAGGCCCAAACCGGAACCGGGAAAACCGCGGCGTTCCTGATAAATGCCATTCAGCGAATGCTGTTAAACCCAATTCCCGAAGCCGATCGCTTCGCGTCCGAGCCGCGGATCCTCGCCCTTGCGCCGACCCGGGAACTGGCGATGCAGATTGCCAAGGACGCAGAGCAGCTTTGTGGCTATACGGGCCACAATGTCGTGACCGTGGTCGGTGGCATGAATTACGACAAACAGCGTGACCAGTTGCAAAATGAAGTGGTCGACATCCTGGTAGCAACGCCGGGCCGGTTAATCGATTTTCTCGGCTCACAGGATGTGTTCCTGGATCAGCTGGACCTGCTGATTCTGGACGAAGCAGACCGAATGCTCGACATGGGCTTTATTCCCGACGTAAAACGCATTATCCGCAAGTGCACGCCCAAGGAAGAGCGTCAGACACTGCTGTTCAGCGCAACGTTCAATCAGGATGTGCTCAATCTGGCTTCTATGTGGACACGTAATGCGGAATTTGTGGAAATCGAGCCTGAGCAGAAGACCGCTGAGCGAGTTAAACAAACGGTCTACTTTGTGGGCGGTGAAGAAAAACTAACGGTGCTGGTGAATTACCTTCAGCAGGGTGGTGTGGATAAAGCGTTGGTATTTGCCAATCGCCGGGATCAGTGCAGGGATCTGGATGAGGATTTGCGCAACCAAGGCATAAAAACGGCATTGATGTCGGGCGAGATTGCCCAGAACAAGCGCCTTAAGACCCTTGAGCAGTTCAAGCGCGGCGATATTCAGGTGCTGGTGGCGACGGATGTCGCGGGTCGAGGTATTCACGTTGATGGCGTGACCCACGTGTTTAACTACAACCTGCCCGACAACGCCGAGGATTACGTTCACCGTATCGGGCGAACCGGTCGAGCAGGCCAGGAGGGAACGTCTGTCAGCTTTGCCAGTGAGGACGACGCTTTCTCGCTGCCAGCGATTGAGTCCTATATTGGCCAAAAGCTAACCTCAAGCGTGCCCGAAGAAGAGCTCATGACGCCGCTGCTAAAGCCCGTCATTGCTCGCCGTCGCAGTTCGAATCGCCGGCCCCCGGCTCGAAATCAGCAACGCCCTCGACAACGCAGAGCCTAACGGAATAACCGGATACTATTATGTTAATCGTTGCTGATGAGAACATTCCGTTGCTGGATGCCTTTTTTGAGGATATTGGTGAGATCCGGCAGGTGTCTGGGCGCGGAATGACGTCAGAGGATGTGCGTGACGCTGATATTCTGCTGGTTCGTTCAGTCACCACGGTTAACCGGACCTTGCTTGAGGGCAGTCGGGTTAAGTTTGTTGGCACTGCAACGATCGGCACCGATCATGTTGATCTGGATTATCTTGCTGGGGCCGGTATTACCTTTGGCTGCGCGCCCGGTTGTAATGCGAATAGCGTGGTTGAGTACATCCTGAGTGTATTGTCATTGTTCGCTGAGCGTTCAGGGCGAAACAATTGGACGACACTCAGCGTAGGAATTATAGGCGCCGGTAACGTCGGCGGTGCGCTTTGGCGTACGCTGGACAAACTCGGCTTCGACGTTAAGGTCTGTGATCCGCCCAGGGCACAAGATGACGAGGATTCCGGGACCCAGTTTGTGAGTCTGGATGAAGCGCTGACCTGCGATGTAATCAGCCTGCACACGCCGCTGACCCGAAAGGGTGACTACCCTACTTTTCATATGATGGGGGCCGAGCGGCTGTCGAAATTGACATCGGAGCAGTTGTTGATCAATTCCAGCCGGGGGGAAGTGATTGACGAAACGGCTTTGCTGGCGTGTCTGGCCGAGCCGGATGCGCCTTTAGTGGCGCTTGATGTCTGGGAAAATGAACCTGCGGTCAACCCTGAAACGTTGCGTCAGACCTGGCTGGCCTCCCCGCATGTTGCCGGGTATAGCCTGGAAGGAAAGGTGAAGGGCACGGAGGTTATATACCGGTCACTGTGCCGGTTCCTGGGTTTGCCGGCGCGCAAACAAAGCGGTCAGTTTTTGCCCGAACCGGCCCTCAGCAAGCTGGCCTTTACCAGTTCCGCCCAAGCGCCGGATGCCGCGAGCATCGCTATTAGGGCCTGCTATGACCCGCGGCGGGACGATGTGCGTCTGCGACGGCTGCTCACGCTTGATGCACCCGAACGTAGTACTGGATTTGACGCACTACGCCGGGACTACCCAGTCAGGCGCGAATTTTCGAGTGTGAAAATTCAACTCAAGGGCACCAGTCGTGCACTTCAGGACAGCTTTAAAGCGTTGGGCTTCAAACTGAAGCTCTGAGGCCCACGCGCGGGGGTTATGCGTCTTTGGCGGCCGCCTGGTCGTCAGGCCCCGAGTGAGTCAATGCATCCAGAGATTTGCGGACCATCGTATCGGTGATGGGCACTTCCCGGCCATCAGATAACACGATGGCTGCGCCGTTCATCCAAGGTTCTGACTGCTGCCGTTCCTGCATCATATTGGTTAACTCCGTCATTGTGTTCCTCCAGGTTTCCATCGCAGAATATCTGGCCAATATGTCTGAAATATGACGCTGGACGGTAAACCCGGCAGTAATTATGGCGTCATACAGCCATTGTCGCTATCAGACTATGGACTCATAACACCAATCCCAAACGGTCATTAACCGTTGGCCACAAAAAGGCTTGCGGCCGAGGGCGAGGTGTACTGTGGCCGTCCGTAACAGGCGCGTCAGGTAAGATCGACGGTTTTCAGTGCGGCGATCCGGCTTTCCAGGGGCGGGTGGGTCATAAACAGGGCGCTTATACCGCCGCGGGCACCCCGGTTAATACCAAACGCCTGCAGGGAGTCGGGCATTTGATCCGGCAGTTCGCTTTCTTTTCGCAAGCGTTCCAGGGCATTCACCATGGCGCCTCGTCCGGCGAGCTGCGCGCCGGCAATATCGGCGCGGAATTCCCGGCGGCGAGAGAACCAGAACACTATGGTGCTGGCGAGTATGCCAAGAACCACTTGGGCGACCATGCTAACCACAAAAAAGCCAACGCCATGGCCACTCTCGTTGCGAAAGATCAGTCGGTCGACCAAAGATCCGATCACACGGGATGCAAAAATCACAAAGGTGTTGACCACGCCCTGGATCAGCGTCAGCGTGACCATATCGCCGTTTGCCACATGACCAATTTCGTGACCCAGGACTGCCTGGATTTCGTCTTTGCTGAAGCGTTGCATCAGGCCTTCGCTGACCGCGACCAAGGCGTTATTTTTGTTCCAGCCGGTGGCAAAGGCGTTGGATTGGGCGGTCGGAAATATGGCCACTTCCGGCATTCCGATGCCTGATTGTCTGGCCAGTTGAGCGACCGTCTCTAGAAGCCAGCGCTCGGCCGGGGTGCGAGGTGTTTCGATCACTTTGGCCCGGGTGCTCCACTTCGCCATGGGTTTGGATATCAGCAGTGAGATGAATGAGCCGGCAAAACCGAAGATGGCGGCGAATATCAGTAGCGATTGGTAATCAATACCGTACTGCGTCAGATAACTGTCTACGCCCAGTACTCGCAGGGTGATGCTGGCAACCAGCAAAACCGCAAGGTTGGTTGCCAAAAACAGCAAGATTCGCATGGGGTATTCCTCTCGGGCTGGAATTAAAACGTCGTGGTCAACATTACTCAGTAGGTGAGGGCGACCAGCGCCGCCTTCAACAGGCTAACTGCATTTTAATGGTCTTCGGCCTTGGGTGTTGCGCGGTCAAACAGGGTCGCCCGGGCAATCCGGCTGATACGGGCTGAGCTGCCATGGGATAGGGCTTCCCGAAGGAGGTGGATGTGGGTGGAAAAATCTTCCTGCACCGTGGGTGGGGCCTTGGCAGCCGATTCAAGTGCACGGGGTGCCACCTCCGCTGCCAGGGTGGCGCTGGCCGGCGCGCTGAGCCGGATAAATGCGGCCTGGGTCAGGACCGCCTGACCGAGCGCGTCCTGCCGTATGGTGTCGATATAGCGCAGGAAGTTTTCCTCTCCAAGCCATAACAGGGTGCCAAACCCCGCCATGTGGCGCCGGCTGTGCAGACCAAACTCGTCCGGTTCGTCCGGCCCCGCGATGTCTTCCACATACAAATCGACTCGGCGGGGGAAGGCATTGTACAGTTGCACCAGAGCGATTGCCGCGTCCTTGTAAAATTCTTCAATATGAATATCGGCCATCGTCCGTCCTCACCCCCTACTGCTGGTACGTCGAAAGGAAATGCGCAAGCCGTTTTATGGCGTCTTCCAGTGAATCCTCGCGTGGTAGGAACACAACACGCAGATGTTGTTTGTCATCGATGTTAAATGCCGATCCCTGAACCAGAAGAATGCGTTCCTGGAGCAACAGATCCAGAACCAGGCGCTCGTCGTTCTGGATTGGGAACCGCTTGGGGTCAAGGTGAGGGAACAGGTACAGGGCACCTTTGGGTTTTACGCAGCTCACCCCCGGAATATCATTAAGCAACGACCAGGCCGTTTCCCGCTGTTCATACAGCCGCCCCCCGGGCGCGACCAAATCATTAATCGACTGATACCCCCCCAAGGCGGTCTGGATAGCAAGTTGCGCTGGCACATTGGCGCACAGTCTCATGGACGCTAGCATGTCGATGCCTTCAATCAGGTCTCTGGCCTTGTGTTTCGCACCACTGATGATCATCCAACCGGACCGGTAACCCGCTGCACGGTAATTTTTGGACAGACCGTTATAGGTGAAAAACAGCACGTCGTCAGCCAGTGAAGCCGTAGGTAGATGCTCGATGCCGTCGTACAGAATCTTGTCATAAATCTCATCGGACAGGATGATCAGGTTGTGCTGGCGGGCAACTTCAATGACTTGCTCCAGCAGTTCCCTTGGGTAAACCGCGCCGGTCGGGTTGTTGGGGTTAATCAACACAATCGCCCGGGTACGTGAGGTCAGCTTGCTCTTGATGTCATCAATGTCCGGGTACCATTCTTGCCGCTCATCGCAACGATAGTGGACCGGTTTGCCACTCGACAACGTCACGGCGGCGGTCCAGAGTGGGTAGTCCGGGGCCGGGATAAGCACCTCGTCGCCGGTGTTCAACAGGGCTTGCATGGACATAACGATCATTTCGCTGACGCCATTGCCGAGATAGATGTCATCGATGTCGACTTTGTCGATGCCTCGCTGCTGGCAATAATGCATCACGGCTTTCCGGGCCGAAAACAGACCTTTGGACTCCACGTATCCCTGTGCGGAATGCATGTTATAGATCACATCCTGTTGTATTTCTTCAGGGACATCGAGTTCAAAGGCCGCAGGGTTGCCGATATTGAGTTTGAGGATGCGGTGACCTTCTTCTTCAAGACGACGCGCTTCCCGGAGAACTACGCCACGTATTTCGTAACACACGTTATCGAGCTTGGCGGATTTCATGTAGTTCTTCATAAACGGAAAGATCCTGAATGTATTGGTCAAACCCCCATTCTAGCGGAGCTGGGCTGGCAGACAACAGTGCAATAGTGATGATTTGTGATGAAAAAAGCGTATTGGCATAAGAGTTTGCCGATAAATAGCGCGGTATCGATCCGTTCTTCATTGCGCTGATAGATTGCGCACAATATAATTGTTAAAAATATAAAGGAGACGGTAATGACAGCGCAAACACTCTATGACATCGACGTACAGGACATCAGCGGTGACACACACACTCTGGCCGACTACCAGGGCCAGGTGCTACTGATTGTGAATACCGCCAGCAAGTGTGGCTTTACACCCCAGTTTGAGGGCCTACAAAAGCTTTACAAGGACTTCCAGGACAAAGGCTTTAATGTCTTGGGTTTTCCCTGCAATCAGTTCATGAATCAAGATCCTGCCGATAACGATGCTATTAGCCAATTCTGCAGTTTGAACTACGGCGTCGATTTCCCGATGTTCGCCAAGATTGAAGTAAATGGGCCGAATACCCATCCTCTGTATGAATTCTTGAAATCCGAGGCTAAAGGCTTGCTGGGGTCCGAGAAGGTTAAATGGAATTTCACCAAATTTCTGGTTAATAAAGACGGGCAGGTGGTAAAGCGCTACCCGCCAACGGCGAAGCCGGAATCGATTCGCAACGACATCGAAAAACTGCTTTAAGCGATGACTGATGTCGATGTGCTGGCGCTGGACAATCAGGTCTGCTTTGCCTTGTACGCGGCGAACAGGGCCGTCACGGCCCGCTATCGGCCTCTGCTCAAGACGCTGAACCTGACTTACCCACAGTATTTGGTCTTACTGGTATTGTGGGAAGCGGACGGGGCGGGTGTTCGAGTCCGAGTTTCGGACCTTGCGCGTCGCCTTCGACTGGACACCGGCACGCTTACGCCGCTGCTCAAGCGGCTGCAGGTGCGGCATTTGGTGCGGCGCATCCGAAGCGATCAGGATGAGCGGGTGGTGGTGATTACGTTAACGGATTCAGGTCGCGCACTGCGCGAGCAGGCCCGCACTGTGCCAGGCCAGTTGCTGGGGGGCAGCGGGCTCGATCCGGCACGGGTGGCGGCGCTGCGTGATGAGCTCAAGAGTCTGCTTCAGAGTCTTGAGGACGCCGATGAGACCAGCGTTCGATGACCGTTTTCAGGTCACGCTTGTCATAGGGTTTCGTGATGTAATCGTTCATGCCTGCCGATATGCAGTCGTCCTTGTCACCCTGCATCACGTTGGCCGTGACCGCTATGATGGGTATGTGCTGCCAATCTGGATTGCAACGAATCCGCCGGGTCGCTTCGTACCCATCCATCACCGGCATCTGGCAATCCATGAGCACCATGTCGTAATGCGCTTTGCCGAGAGCCCCTAGTGCCCGTTCTCCATTCTCTGCCAGATCAACTGTGTAGCCCAATTTTTTCAGAATTCCGCTGGCCACAATCTGATTGACACGGTTGTCTTCGACCAGCAACAGATGCAGTGCATGGGTGATGTCGCCGGTTTCAGGTTCCGCTTCGCGTTGCGGTATGGGTTCTCCAACGGCAGTGCAAAGGCAGCGATATAACTCATTTCTGCGTAGCGGCAGCGCCAATGATAGCCAAGTGTCCTGGCTGTGTTCTTTGGATATCTCCTCCAGCTGTATCACATGTTGCGCGGGCCAGCGCTTCGCCTTGGAGCGTGCCCCCGGATCGTTGGGGTCTACAAACAAGATAGGTTGGCTGTCTTGCGGAGAGCCTTCCGCCACTTCGATGGCGGCATCATGAATGCAGATATTCCAGGCCGCCAATTGGCGCTCCAGTGGCAGTCTGTGAGGGTTTCCGTGTGGAATCATAAGCACGGCACCCGATCGGATCACTTGCTCCGGCATCTGAAAGGATGAATCGTCGGTCTGATGGACAGGCAGTGGCAGGAGGACAGTGAAATGAGTACCGCGCCGCTCTTCTGACTCAACCATGATCTGGCCGTGCATTCGTTCCACCAGTTGACGGCAAAGTGTCAGTCCCAGGCCCGTGCCACCGTATCGACGCGTGGTGTCTGTATCGGCTTGGGAAAATGGTGTGAATATTCGGCGCATGCCGTCGTCGGACATGCCGATCCCGGTGTCGATAATATCTATGCGGGCATTGCCCCCGATCTGCCGGGCCTGGATGCGGACTTCGCCTTGATTGGTGAATTTGATGGCGTTGCCCATGAGGTTGTTTATGATTTGACGGGTGCGGGTCGGGTCGCCCAGGAAGACTTCCGGCAGGGCGGAGTCGATGTCCGTCACCAAATGGATATTTTTCAGGCGAGCCTGCTGCGCATGCAACGTCGCACACTCTTCAACCAGCTCGCGTAACTTGAACGGAATGGTTTCCAGGTTGAGCTTGCCGGCTTCGACTTTGGAAATATCGAGGATGTCGTTGAGCAACCCCAGTAGGCTTTGACCGGCATTCTGGGCAATTTCCAGCCGATTTTTCTGCCCGGGGTCCAGTTCGCCTTCAAGCGCCAGGCTGAGCATGCCCAGTACGCCGTTCAGGGGCGTCCTGATCTCATGGCTCATGCTGGCGAGAAAGTTAGCGCGGGATCTAGCCCGTCGAACGGCGTCCTCTTTCGCTCGAATCAGGGCGCGGTTACCCCGTTGCAGGGCATCGTTCTTATCCGAGATTTCCCGCGTGCGGTCTTCAACCTCTTTCTCCAGTTTGCCGGAGTAGTTCTTCATGGTGCTCTGGGCGTCGCGTAACTGGTCCAGGCTAGAGTCAATGGTGTCCAAGTGTTGATTGATGATGGCAACCATCTGACCTATTTCATCGTGCTCGTGGCTGTGGGGGACTGGAAGGCGAGCCTTTTCAGGCGCCTCAGGCTCGACCTCACTCAGCGCCTCAATGACTTTGAGCATGGGTTTGGTGAGCAGAAAATAGAAAACAAACAGCAGCATGATGGAGAGCGCCAGGCTTTTCACGAAGCCACTAACAACCGTGTAGCCGGCCCGGTTCAGAAATTCCGTACCGTAATGGTAGGTATCGATGGTAATAGCCAGTTCCCCGAGGGGGATTTCGGCGAGTTGGGGCACCCTCAAATTCACAGCGTAGAATTGACTGGGTTCAAACAATAAATCGCTCAGCCAGCGGTAACGGGATTCGGGGCTGTTTCGGCTGGCTGCGGCAAGTGTACGATCTTCCGGGTCCACAATGCGGGCATCGACAATCGCTGGGTGTTTGACCAGTCCGTCCAACAGCTCTTCTGCGAGCCGGGCGTCAATGTTGTAGGCAATTTGGGAGGCTGGGCTATGGCTGATCTCCATGAGCGCCCGAATCTCATCGTCCATGGCGTGGCGGGCATGGAAAAAGTCCAGGGTAACTTGAACGACATTGAGGGCCAGTCCCAGCAACATGGCTAACACCACGGTATTTCGCGTCAGTCTGAACGATAGACGTTTACTGAATACTGTCCTCAAAGCGCGTTACATCCCTGTGTCTCGTAATCGGTACCGTGCAGGCGCACGGCAGTATGGGTTGCTAGCCATCGTCATAGTCGGCTTTTTTCTTCCAATCGCCTTCATGCATAAAGTTGTCCCATTCCTTATCCAGCTTTTGTTGCTTTTCAACGCTTTCGGACGCTTCGCCTTCCACTAACATGGCTTCCAGCTCTTTGATGCGAGTACGAAAGCTCTTCACCGCTTTTTTTGCCAGTGGGTTGTCAGTCGATTTGCCAAGTTCGGTGCTGGCAAGGTGATAGGCATGAATGGCTTTTCTCAGCTCATTCTGCCGAATATAGTCCCGAGCTTGGAAAACATGGAAGTCAGCGTGGGTTTTGTGGACGAGAAACAAGACAAATTTCAGGTTTTTCCTCGCAGTTGCATTATCGATTCGCCCCGCTTTGTGCTGCGCTTCGATCATTTTGAACAGGTTTTGCAGCAACTCTTTTACATAGGTTGATTTGTCCGGCGAGTCGATTTTCATCGGCGCACGCTGATCCTGGCCGTCAATAACCTGCTTTTTCAACTGTTGCGCTTCGCTTGCCCACTGGGCGACCGGTAGCTGAGTTTTGAGCGTCATCAACTGGCGGCAAATATCTTCCTGTCGAAGAATCAACAGCAGTTTCAGGTCTTGAGTCAGGTACTGACCGGGAATTTCATTAAGCAGTCGATTGGCGCGCTTGTAGCTATCTTCCAGCGCAGTCACTTTGCGGGCCCGCTCAAGCTTCGCCCGTTCTCGCAATTGGCTGGTCACAATAAGCGTGATCGAAACCAATACGATAACTGCGAAAAATATAACAATCGTTGTGGTGTCCATGCAGCTTAGCGTTACCTTATCCGAATGGGGAGTGGGGTGCCCTCGCGAGTGGGCGCACGTTGATGGGCAAATATCAGGAAGATTAGCAGAATTTGGAGAGTTAATCCGTTATCTGTTTTCCAGCTACGCCCGAGAATAAAGTTTGTGAATTAATTTACGTTATTGATAGTGTATCTAATATTCACACAAAAAATAGTGCTTGCGCCGCAGGCGCTCCTACCGAAAGTGAGAAGATCCCGAATGGACATTTCTCGAGTTGATTTGAACCTACTGGTCTATCTGGATGTTCTGTTACGAGAAAAGAATGTTACCAAATCCGCCAATCATTTGGGCATTACCCAGCCCGCCATGAGTAATGGCTTGCGCCGCCTGCGAAATTTGTTCGGCGATCCGCTGTTGGTTCGGACCAGCGAAGGCATGACCCCTACGGAACGGGCCTCAGAACTGCAGCCTTTGGTACGAAGTATTCTATCGGACATTGAACAAGCCGTTCAGCAAAAAACGCCGTTTTCCGCCATCGACAGTCAACGCGTGTTCAGGATCATGGCCAGCGATTACGCGGAGTCCTGCTTGATGCCCAGAGTACTGCGGCGCATCCGGCAAGAAGCGCCCCAGGTAACACTGGATGTACTAACGCCCAGTGATGTCAGCTTTCTGGATGTGGAGCAGGGCAGGTTGGATATGGCGATTAATCGGTTTGATACCATCCCCCAGTCTTTCCACCAAAAAACCCTGTGGACGGAGTATTTCGCCTGCCTGGTGAATGCCCGCAATCCGATTCTGAATGCCCGGTTTACGTTGGACAGCTATCTGGAGGCGAGTCATATCTGGGTCAGTAAAACCGGCTTTGGCGTCGGCGTCGGTGTTAACCCAAAAGACGTCCAGCGTCTTGGGTGGGTTGATGAGGCATTGTCGCGGATGGGTCGTAAACGACAGATTTCGGTGTTCACCCGTCACTATCAGGTGGCCATGCTGCTTGCCGAGCAGCATGATTTAATCGCGACATTGCCCAGCCGGGCGGCCTGGCTGCAAAAAGACAACGATGGCCTGGTTGTTAAAGTGCCGCCTTTCGATATTCCACCGTTCGAACTGAAAATGGCGTGGAGCCCGCTGCTTCAACATAACGCTGATCACCAATGGCTCCGGCGTCTGATTGTAGAGGTCGCAGAAGACGTGGACGCCGAATTTGCTCCCTTTGGTCGTCAATTCGAGGCGCTGGACACCGACGCTTAATGGCTATCACAGGGGCAGTTGGCGCAACTCTACTGATGGCCTGCCGGCATCCCACATCCGCTGGAAGCTCTCGGCCTGACGCTTAACGTGGCCCGGGGCTGAAAAGTTGGCGAAGCCTTCAGGTTGGTCAAACCCATGGCGCACGATCAGCGCCCCTCGATCGGCGATCATAAAGGCCCGGTCATCAGTGGGGTGGTCTGGACTCACCAGTCGCAGCTGAATCTTGCTGGGTAACCTTCGCATCAATTCAATGATCTGATGGCGCCTTTGAACCAGGGGTTTGTCGTGATGAATCAGCAGCTTGACCTCGCTCAGCCGGTGGCGACGGGCCAGGTTAGACAGCAGTTCCCGAAAACGCAGGCGATCGAAGTGGTCGTGATCCAGAAGCCGGTCATAAAGCCAGAGCCGCTGTCGGGCCTGGCTGGCAATGGAGTCTGTGAGGGCAATGAAGTCCCGTTCGGAACTGAACAACCAGGACTCGTTGTCTTGGCCAACAACGAGCGGACGGGGTCTTAGGTTCGGTTGAGCATTGATGGCAAGCGTCGGTGCGAAGCAGCGCATATCCACGTGTGGAATACCCGCATCGTCGTAAGGCTCTGAGCAAACGTGAAAGCCTGCGCGTTGGTAAAAGGGAATGGCCTTTACCTGAGCGGACAGGTAAAAATCGTCAAAATCCGGGGCTGCTTCGGTCACCATGTGACGCAACAGCCGTTGGCCATAGCCCCGCCCGCGATAGGTTTTTACGACGGCCATTCTGCCAAAGTGTGCCGTGTCGGTGATTGACGGATACATCCGCGCCACTGCCACGGGGGTGTTGTCCGGCAACAAGGCAATAAAATGGTCGGCAATGGCGTCTGTGTCGTCCCATTCCAGCTCAGGGGGGACTCCCTGTTCGTCGATAAACACGCTCAGACGAATGTCTTTAACCGCGTCTGGAGCCAATTGCCAGCTGTATTTGCGGATTTTCAGTGTCATTCCAGCGTCAGATTTCCCTGATTGAAAAGGTTGGTCAGCAGGCCCAGCAGGGCACTATCGGTGATCAGCTCCAGCACATCAACGGTGGCAATGCGGTTACCACGGCACAGGGTAGGTGCCAGACCTTGAGCATCACCACGCAACATGTACCGTTCGCCATCGACAAACAGCGCTGTTTCATGATCGAACGAATAAAACGCATAGCGCGAGCCTTCATTCCACCTCAGCGTGGCGCCGGCGTCAATCTCCGCGGCCAATGCTTCGGGGGTGATTGGTGCCTCGGGCGGGACAACAATGTTGGCATTTTTGGGAGCGGTAGAGAACTGGCCAAACCACAGTGCCAGTTGCTGCGTGTCCCCCAATTGCTGGACGATTACCTGTTGAAGGCGCTCGATGGTGCGTTGGTCGATTGCGCCCGGATTCTCGGGGCATTGCAGCGCCGGATCGCTGAGGGGCACAGAGGCTGTGGCCTGGCCGCATAGAAAATCGGTATAGCCGGTCAGGATGTCGTCGATGGATGGTGCTCGGAAGCCAATGGACAGGGTAATGCAATCATCTTCGGCGATGCCGTGGTGGCCAACACCTGGCGGCAGGTAAAGCATGTCGCCGGGCGCAAGCGTGGTGCTCTCGTCACCTTGCCAATCTTTCAGTATTCGTAACGGGGTGCCGTCGACTCGCGGGGAGGCCTCGTCGCATTGGCCGCCAAATTGCCATCTCCGGTGCCCTTCGGCCTGGAGTAGAAAGACGTCGTACTGGTCGAAATGCGGTCCGACACTGCCGCCCGCAGGCGCGTAGCTGGCCATGATGTCATCCAGCCGCCAGTTGGGTACGAATCGAAACGCTTCCAGCAGGTCCGCCGCTTCCGGAACCCAATGATCGAGTCCCTGTACCAGCAACGTCCAGTGAGTTGCCGGAAGCTCTTCAAACCGCTCGGGCGGAAAAGGCCCATTGTGCAACTGCCAGGGCTTACCGCGTTCGTTTTCAATGACGATGCGAGACTCCACGGCTTCTTCACAGGCCAATCCGGCCAATTCATCGGACGAAACCGGGCTGATAATGCCCGGAAACGCCTGTCGAATTACCAAAGGCTTCTTCTGCCAGTAATCCCGCAGGAACACATCTGCGGGCAGTCCGCCAGGGAGTTCCATAAACTAGATAGCCCGTGCCTGATCTTCTGCGTTACCGGCGTAGGAGCCCGGTGAAAGCTCACGGAGTTCAGCTTTCGCTGACTCTGGAATATCCAAAGTCTCCACAAACGCCTGGATCACATCGGGTGTCATCGCCTTGCCTCGAGTCAGGGCCTTCAGCTTCTCATAGGGCTTTTCGATGTTGTAGCGCCGCATCACCGTTTGAATGGGCTCGGCCAGCACCTCCCAGGCATGGTTCAGGTCATCGTCCAGGCGTGTTGGGTTAATTTCCAGTTTGCCCAACCCCTTGAGGGTCGATTCGTAGGCAATCAGGCTGTGGGCAAACCCCACCCCCAGATTGCGCAGCACGGTCGAATCCGTCAGGTCACGCTGCCAGCGGGAGATGGGTAGTTTTGCGGATAAATGTCCGAGTAGGGCATTGGCGATGCCGAGGTTGCCTTCCGAGTTTTCAAAGTCAATGGGATTGACCTTGTGGGGCATGGTCGACGAGCCCACTTCACCCTCTACCGTCTTCTGTTTGAAGTAACCGAGTGAAATGTAACCCCAGATGTCCCGGTCCAGGTCGATCAAAATGGTGTTGAACCGGGCGATCGCATCGTACAGTTCGGCAATGTAGTCGTGTGGCTCAATCTGAGTGGTGTACGGGTTCCAGTCCAACCCGAGGCCTTCCACAAAGCTCTTGGCACTGGCTGCCCAGTCAATGTTGGAGTAGGCGGACAGGTGCGCATTGTAGTTGCCTACGGCACCGTTAATTTTGCCCAAGAGTTCAACGCCGCGAATTTGCTTGAGCTGACGTCGTAAACGGTGGACAACGTTGGCGAACTCTTTGCCCACGGTGGAGGGTGAGGCGGTCTGACCGTGGGTACGGGATAACATGGGCTGGGCGGCATGTTCGTGCGCAAGGTCGGTCAGCTGTTCGGTGATTCTGTCCATGGCCGGCAACAAACCATGGTCCAAGCCTTCCCGCAGCATCAGGGCGTGGGAGAGGTTGTTGATGTCTTCTGAGGTGCAGGCAAAGTGAACAAACTCAGTCACTGCGTGCAGTTCCGGCACGTCTGCAATCTTGTTTTTTATAAAATATTCCACGGCTTTGACGTCGTGATTGGTGGTGCGCTCAATGTCTTTGATCTGACCGGCGTCCTCAAGGCTGAAGTCGCTGACGATGGTGTTCAGGGCGCTGTTGGCAGCTTCTGAAAAGGGCGGCACTTCGGTTACTTGAGGGTGGGCTGCCAAGTGCTGCAACCAACGGACTTCCACCGTCACCCGGTTTCTGATCAAGCCGTATTCACTGAAGATTTCGCGAAAGACGCGAACTTTGTTTCCATAGCGGCCATCGACCGGCGAAATGGCTGTCAGGGCAGTGAGTTCCATCGAAAACCTCTCAATTCATGACGGGTGACGGCCTGGACGGACACAAACTTGCCGCACTCAAAGCCAGTCGGTTAAAAAAGGAGCCTAATGATACACCACCGGCGCAGGGGAATCAGTCGTAAACCGACTGGTTTGCCTGTTCCGCCAGCGCGTGTGCGGTCTCAATAATTTTCTTGCGGTTAAAGATCAGATTCCAGCGCCGGCCACCGGTTTGACGCCACAAAACGGCGGAACGGATGCCCGCCAACAAAAGAGTGCGGACCTTGGCGGCATTTTCTTCCACCCGCAGTTGATTGGGGTCGCCGGTGACCTGAATGCGCAGTTTGAAGGTGCTGATGGTGTCCGTGTAAACCGACGCCAGATTACTGGTCAGGTTGCTGTGGCCGTAGCCGAAGTGCCCGGCGGTGTGTCGAGCCTGATCGATACGGCTGGACAGAATATCGAGCATGTCCGAACGCTTATTGAGCTTGGATTCAAGCTGGATCAGATTGAGCCCATAACGCAGCACCTCAATGTCCAGTTTTTTGTTCTGTTCGGTCAAACCGTTGGCCAGGGCATTCAAACCCTCACGCAAATCCTTGAGTTCACCGAATACTTCCAGCGTGGATTCCGGATTGGTGGCGAACAGTGATCGTACGCAGGTCTCGTAAGTTGACGGTGAACATTGGCCCTGATGGGCGATTTGCTGAACGAGCGCTGCCGCCTGAAAAACGCCGGCCAGAGCGAGCGTTTGGTCATGAATAGTTCGGCTCAAGAGGGATTGCCTGCGGTTTGAAGTGGCACGGGACGGCCATCTGGTTCGGCTTCGCCATCACGCCATGTGTGTTCAATAACGCCACCACCAAGGCAGACGTCATCGCGATAGAAAACAACAGATTGCCCAGGTGTCACCGCGCGCTGACCCTCATCAAAGATAACTTTGAGGCCATCGCCAAATACTTCGACCTCACAATCCTGGTCGGGCTGGCGATACCGTGTCTTGGCTTTGCATCGAAAGTGCTCAGCGGGTGCTTGACCGGCCACCCAGTCAATCGGGCCGCTGATCAGGCCTCGTGAAAACAGCAGCGGGTGTTGTTTGCCCTGCACCGCGATCAGGACATTGCGGCTCAGATCTTTTTCGGCTACGTACCAGGGGTCGTCCCCGTGATTACTAAGGCCGCCAATACCAAGCCCTTGACGCTGGCCGATGGTGTGATACATCAAACCTTGATGGCGGCCGATAACCTGGCCCTCCGGCGTTTCAATGTCACCCGGTTGGGCAGGGATGAATTGTTTTAGGAAATCCCGGAACTTGCGCTCACCAATGAAACAGATACCTGTGGAGTCTTTCTTGTCGTGGGTAACAAACCCTTGTTCGGCGGCGATCCGTCGGACTTCGGGTTTTTCGATTTCACCCACTGGAAAGAGTGTGCGGGCGATACGATCCCCGGACACGGCGTGAAGGAAGTAACTTTGATCCTTGTTTGGGTCAAGCCCTTTCAACAGTTCGGCTTTTCCAGAACCGTCGGCACAAGGGCGCTGGCGGGTGTAATGCCCCGTGGCGATGTAGTCGGCTCCGAGGGTGACGGCGTAGTCCAGAAAGGCCCGGAACTTCACCTCCTTGTTGCATAAAATGTCAGGATTGGGCGTCCGCCCGGCCTTATATTCGGAGATGAAGTGTTCAAACACCCGATCCCAGTATTCTGCGGCGAAACTGGCGGTGTGGAGCTTGATGCCAATTTGGTCTGCCACCGCCTGAGCATCAGCCAGATCCGTCATGGCGGTACAATACTCAGTTCCGTCGTCTTCATCCCAGTTCTTCATGAACAGGCCTTCCACGGCATAGCCCTGCGTTTTCAGAAGCCAGGCTGCAACTGAGGAGTCGACGCCGCCGGACATGCCGACTATCACGCGGGTTTCTTGAGAGGCTCTGTTCATCATAGGTTCAGTATGCGGTTACTCGTGCTTTGACGGTTAAAACTTGCCGGGAATATGTCGACACCGGCACGCCCTGCAAAGCACGGCAGTCTATCACTTTCGAAGGTGTTTTGTCTGGCCCAATCATTGCCCCGTGACGTTGCCGAATACTGCCGGCGTCTGTCGCCATGACGAGCCTGGCGTGGTTCCGGGCAAGCCTGTAGAGCGGACGCGTGGCAACCGCTGCACCCAATGCTGGGGAAACCATTAACACGTCAACTCAGACGGGCGATTCCACAATAATGTCGAGCGGGAACCGCCTGCCATTTCGGAAATCCTCTATGCACTGAAGGACCAGAGGGCTGCGGAGTTGAACGTGGCGGGTCTTAATCTCGTCAAGGCTCAGCCAGTGGGCGGCAATAATGCCGGTGTCCAGATCGTCTGTCAGTTTCGAGACGGCACGTGCGGCGAAACAGAAGCGGTAATAGGTGACGCCATTGGAAGGCGCAGTGTAAGTGTACATGCCAATAAATTGTTCTGGCTCCACGTGCCAGCCCGTTTCTTCCAGTGCTTCACGACGCGCGGCTTCGATAATCCGCTCGCCGGGCTCGATATGGCCTGCTGGTTGGTTAAAAACTACCTCGCCAGCGCTGGTTTCTTCAACCAGAAGGAAGCGGCCAAGATGATCTTCCACAACAACGGCGACGGTAGCATGGGGGGTCCAGGTCATCGTGGTTTCCTTTTAGAGGTTTGCTTGTTCGAGCGTTCCAGGCGGCGGGATCTTTGGGTGTCTGTTGTCGCTTTGGGTAGGTGCAGTTCGAGCATTCGGGAGGCACCGGGTGCCAGGCCGTCAAGGGTCCAGTCGCCAATGCGGTAACGGACAAGTCTGAGAGTTGGGAAGCCGACGGCGGCGGTCATACGGCGGACCTGCCGATTGCGACCTTCCTTGATGGACAGTTGCAGCCAGCTCGTTGGTATTGCTTTTCGCTCCCGCACGGGCGGGTTTCTGGGCCACAACGTTGGCGTCGCCATGCGTGCTGCACTTGCGGGCCTGGTCAGGCCGTCCTTGAGCTCGACGCCGGTTTCGAGCCATCGCAGAGCCTGATCGGTAATGTCGCCTTCAACCTGCACCCAGTAGGTTTTCGTCATTTTGTGTCTGGGCGCCGCAATTTGCTGTTGTAGTTGGCCATCGTCGGTCAGCAAAACCAAGCCTTCGGAATCAAAATCAAGACGCCCGGCAGGGTAGACCCCGGATCGATCGACATAGTGGGACAAGGTTTCACGACCTTGGTCGTCGGTGAACTGACACAGCACGTTGAACGGTTTGTTGAGAATTACCAAGGTAGCCATCGCAGAAGACGATCCTGTTGAGGTAAGCCCTGAAAGTTGTTCGGATGCGGAGCGCTCAGCCATTGTTGGCCGGCTACCAAAGCCACCGATGTTCACTATAATTTAAGTCACTCTAACATCCTCAAGCGCACCTGAGTATGGCCCGACTTGGCCGGTTTATATTACGTACGATCACACTGGGTTGACTGCCGCGGAGACACTCATGGGATTTCAGAAAATTACAGTGCCGTCTGATGGTGACAAAATAACGGTCAATGCCGATTTGTCGCTCAATGTTCCGAATCATCCGATTATCCCATTTATCGAAGGCGATGGTATTGGTGCGGACATTACACCGGTTATGAAAAAGGTCGTCGATGCGGCGGTCTTAAAAGCCTATGGCGCCAAGCAGTCGATTTCATGGATGGAGGTTTACTGTGGCGAGAAAGCGGTTCGAACCTACGGCAGTGGCCAGTGGATGCCTGAGGAAACGTTTGAGGCGTTGCGGGAATACCCGATCAGTATCAAAGGGCCGTTGACGACGCCGGTCGGCGAAGGCTTCCGGTCCCTGAATGTGGCATTGAGGCAGGAGCTGGATCTTTATGCCTGTATTCGCCCTGTCCGTTACTTTAAGGGGGTGCCAAGCCCGGTGAGTCACCCGGAGCTGACCGACATGGTGATTTTCCGGGAGAATTCCGAGGATATCTACGCAGGTATTGAGTGGAAGGCCGATTCGGAACAGGTTGGTAAGTTGATCCGGTTTTTGCGAGAGGAAATGGGTGTTACCAATATCCGGTTTCCCGACACCTGCGGCATTGGTATCAAACCGGTTTCCAGAGAAGGGTCACAGCGTTTGGTCCGCAAAGCGATTCAGTATGCAATCGACAATGACCGTCCATCTGTCACCCTGGTCCACAAGGGCAATATCATGAAATTCACCGAAGGCGCCTTCAAGAATTGGGGTTACGAATTGGCCGTGGAGCGCTTTGGGGCTGAGCCATTGGATGGAGGCCCCTGGCACCTGATGAAAAATCCCAGGACCGGGCGAGACATCATTATCAAAGATGTGATTGCCGACGCCTTTTTGCAGCAAATACTGATGCGACCGGACGAATACAGTGTGATCGCAACGCTGAATCTGAATGGCGATTATATTTCGGATGCTTTGGCTGCAGAAGTCGGGGGGATCGGCATTGCGCCGGGAGCAAACCTGGGTGGCTCTATTGCTAACTTTGAGGCCACCCATGGGACGGCACCCAAATATGCGGGGCAGGACAAGGTGAATCCGGGCTCGCTGATTTTATCGGCTGAAATGATGCTTCGGCATATTGGCTGGACGGAGGCTGCGGATTTGGTTATCAAAGGCGTTGAGGGCGCGATTGCGGATAAGACGGTGACCTACGATTTTGAACGCTTGATGCCGGATGCCACGTTGCTGAAATGCTCCGAGTTTGGCGATGCTATCATCCGGAGAATGGAGGCGTAGGCGGTTGCATTTATTGCCTCAAACATGGCACTGCAAACGATTGAATGTCTTAAACAACGAGAAGCGCCGTTAACCGACGCTTTTTGTGAGGCACACGTTGATCCATTGCTCTGGCTCAGTGGCGGAGCACCCAAAGTTGTTTTTCCCACGCTAGGCCATTGTGAGCGCGTTCACATCGCTGCGCTGTAATGCCTGGCACCAAGATCAATCAACTTAAGCGTTTACGGCACGCGGATGATCCGGAAGTGCAGAGTCCTCTTCCTCTGGTGCATCGGATTGCTCACCCGCACTGGAGGATTGTTTTTGAGGCTGTTCTACCGGAACAATATTGACTGCGTGGACGCCCTTGTCACTTGGCTTCTTGTCAAACGTGACCGCTTGGCCGGCTTTAAGGGTTTTATAGCCCTCCATTTGCACGGATGAAAAATGTGCAAACAAATCGTCGCTACATCCTTCTTCGATAATGAAGCCATAACCCTTGGCGTTGTTGAACCATTTTACTTTGCCTGTAGGCATGTTGAACTCCCTTGTTCTGTCATTACCCATCATTATTATTCGAGTCGGTAAGCCGTTTTTCTGAGAGACTGAGTGACCGAGAGCTTTGTCCAGGAGCGCCTATACCCGGAAACCCAGTCGGCTTGACTACATAAACCCTGTACGACTTAACACAAATTTACATTTCCAGGGTAACTGTTGACCAATAATCGCCCAGAGTCAATACCCAAATCTCTGGTTGCGACAGGGGCTGAGGCGTTATCATAGGATAAGCTTACGGGGGGTCCTTGAAATCAGTCACCCTTACAACCATCTTATGCAAAGGCACCGACATTCGGTAAAGAATCATGCGGACTATCGAGAATTCTCTACTAGTATTAAATCAGGAGGGCAATGATGAACCAGGGCGTCAGGATGACCTCAGCGTTGCTCCGGCCAAGCCTGCTTTAAAGCGGCCCGCCCGCTTCAGGGTCTTGCTACTGAACGACGACTATACGCCCATGGATTTTGTCGTTGACGTACTGATGACGTTCTTTGGTATGAACGAAGAGAAGGCGACGCAGGTAATGCTGCTCGTCCATACGCAGGGAAAAGCCGTCTGTGGGGTATTTACCCGCGACATCGCGGAAACGAAAGCGGCACAGGTGAATCAGTATTCCTCGGAGTGCGAGCACCCTCTGCTTTGCGAGATTGAACGTGCGGACTGACAAACCTTGGGGTGGCATATGCTTAGCAAAGATCTTGAAATTACGCTGAATACCGCCTTTAAAAGTGCGCGCGACAAACGTCATGAATTCATGACCGTCGAGCACCTTTTGCTGGCATTACTGGACAACGACTCCGCTCTGGGCGTTCTCAAGGCCTGTGGCGCTGATTTGCAGCGGCTGCAGGAAGAGCTGGTGGAGTTCGTTGATTCCACAACCCCTTTGATTCCCAGCAGCGACAGCGAGCGAGAAACCCAGCCAACACTGGGCTTCCAGCGTGTCCTGCAGAGGGCTGTATTTCATGTGCAGTCCTCCGGTAAGAAAGAGGTTACCGGGGCGAATGTTCTTGTGGCAATTTTCAGTGAGCAGGAAAGCCAGGCGGTTTATGTTCTGAAAAAACAGAATATAGCCCGCATTGATGTGGTGAATTTTGTGTCTCATGGGATTTCACGGGTTCAGGGCGCGGAAGATCAGGAGGGAGCGGCCGATCAGGCGTCTCACGAAGAAGCTGGAGAAGAGGGTAGTTCGTCTAAGCCCTTGGAGAGCTACGCCACCAATTTGAACGAACAGGCGCGCCTGGGTCGGATTGACCCACTGATTGGGCGCGAACACGAGGTTGAGCGTGTCGTGCAGATACTGGTCCGTCGCCGTAAAAACAACCCACTGTTGGTGGGCGAGGCCGGTGTCGGTAAAACGGCCATTGCCGAAGGTTTGGCCCGCCGCATCGTGGACGGTCAAGTGCCAGAGATTATTTCCGATGCGATTGTTTACTCGCTGGATCTCGGGGCGCTGCTGGCCGGAACAAAATACCGCGGTGATTTTGAAAAACGACTGAAAGGGTTGTTGGCGGATCTTAAGAAAGAGAAGCATGCCATCCTGTTTATTGACGAAATTCATACCATCATCGGAGCGGGTTCAGCATCGGGTGGCGTCATGGATGCCTCAAACCTGCTCAAGCCAATGCTGGGCTCGGGCGAAATTCGGTGCATTGGCTCAACAACATTCTCTGAGTTCCGCGGAATTTTTGAGAAAGACAGTGCGCTTGCACGTCGCTTCCAGAAAATAGACGTGAACGAGCCGAGCGTCGAAGATACGTACCAGATTCTCAAGGGGTTGAAGCCTCACTTTGAAAAGCACCACGACCTGAAGTACACCGATAAGGCGCTGCGGGTTGCGGCCGAGCTGGCCGAGCGTTACATAACCGATCGGCATTTGCCCGACAAAGCGATTGATGTCATCGACGAAGCCGGGGCAAGGCAACGACTCATGCCAGCCGCCAAGCGCAAAAAAGTAATTGGTGTGTCGGCCATCGAAGACGTCGTTGCAACCATCGCGCGAATTCCGCCGAAGAACGTGTCGTCCAGTGATAAAGATCTGCTGCGCAACCTCGAGCGTGATCTCAAAATGGTGGTCTTCGGTCAAGATCGGGCAATTGAGTCTTTGTCTACCGCCATCAAGCTTGCTCGGGCCGGCTTGAAGGCCCCGGAGAAGCCTGAAGGTGCGTTCTTGTTCGCAGGTCCCACGGGCGTTGGTAAAACCGAAGTAACACGTCAGCTTGCGAAGGTGCTGGGGATTGAATTGGTTCGGTTTGACATGTCTGAGTACATGGAGCGTCACACCGTGTCGCGTTTGATCGGTGCGCCTCCGGGTTATGTCGGGTTTGATCAGGGCGGCTTGCTGACCGAGTCGGTGAGTAAACACCCTCACTGCGTGTTGTTGCTGGATGAGATTGAAAAGGCGCATCCAGAAGTGTTCAATCTGCTGCTGCAGGTAATGGATCATGGCACGCTGACCGACAACAATGGCCGCAAAGCGGACTTCCGTCATGTGATTCTTGTCATGACAACCAATGCCGGGGCTGAAAATATGGCTCGTCGCTCTATCGGGTTCAGTGAACAGGATCATAGTTCGGACGGTATGGAGGTCATCACCAAGACCTTCACCCCGGAATTCCGTAACCGCCTGGATGGCATAATCCAGTTTGCCGATCTGCAGAGAGAAACCATTACTCATGTTGTCGACAAATTCCTCACCGAACTGCAGGCGCAATTGGATGAGAAGCGCGTTGTCCTGCATGTTGATGAGCCCGCGAAACTCTGGCTTGCGGACAAGGGTTATGACGTTAAGATGGGTGCACGCCCAATGTCTCGCTTGATTCAGGATAAGATCAAACGACCACTGGCCGAGCAAATATTGTTCGGTAGCCTGTCAGAAAATGGGGGCGAGGTGCACGTACGGCTTGAAGGTGATGAGCTGGTATTTCAGTACGAGAACGAACCTGCGGAAGCCGTCTAGCTTAGAGAGTGTTCTGTGTCTCAGATAGAGACGGAGATGAATAGAAGTCTCAACCGATCAGGGTTGAGACTTTTTTTTTGGAGAAGTGTGGTGGTTGCAGGGAAGTCCGCCATAAAAAAAAGCCCCGAAAGAGGGGCTTCTTTGATGTCACATCGGCTTTAACGGGCGCGGTACACAATACGACCCTTCGAAAGGTCATAAGGGGTCAATTCAACTTTGACCTTATCACCGGTCAAAATCCGAATGTAGTTCTTGCGCATTTTGCCGGAAATATGAGCTGTCACCACATGGCCGTTGCTGAGCTCGACCCGGAACATGGTGTTGGGCAGGGTATCTATTATAACCCCTTCCATTTCAATGACATCTGATTTCGCCATTCAGTAAAAACCTCGCTTTTATAATCGCTTGTGATGTTCGTTAACTGCGAGTAGCCACGTGTTCTAACCGGGATACGACTAAAAACCAAATCGGAACCAGCCCAATGATATCGGTCGTCTAGGAGTTCGCGGCTACTTTTTCGCTTTTGTGTAATTTTAAATTGCGCAATTCTGCCTGAATTACCGGCGTTTGGCAAAAAAACGCCAACATTTTAATCAATTGTGGTGGTTCGCGGACACGCGGTCAGACCCATTCACCCATCGTTTGGAAGGGTTTGCCAATGTCCGTTAAGCAGCGCTTCTATAGGCCGAAAGCGAGTCTTGTAACTCATTTTGCGACACTCCCGAATCCAATAGCCCAGATAGAGGTAAGGCAGTTGGCAGCGCCTGGCTTCGTCAATTTGCCAAAGTACAGCCATGGTGCCCAAACTTCGGTGCTCCTCATCGGGGTCAAACACTGTGTAAATGGCGGAAAGGCCATCGTCGAGAGCGTCGATAACAGCCAAACCGATCAGGGTCTTATTTTTACGCATTTCCAGGAAATAACTTTCCGTGGCACCCTCCACGAGGAACGATGAAAACTGCTCCCGGGAGGGTGGGTACATATCACCATCATGGTGCCTCTGCTCAATATACCGTGCGTACAACTCATAATAGGCTTCGGTTAACTCAGCCCGCACCAGGTTAAAGGTTAGGTCTTCGTTCTGACGCACAACCCGACGCTGCCCGCGATCCGGACGAAAGTGGTTAACGTTCAACCTGACCGGAATGCACGCACTGCAGTGTTCACAATGGGGACGGTAATAGTGCGAGCCGCTGCGCCGAAACCCGAGCGCTGTCAGCTGTGAGTACAATTTTTTATCAACGGTGGCCCGCGGGTCAACAAACATAGTGGTCGCATCCCGATCATCGAGATAGCTGCAATCATGTGGTGGTGTTGCAAAAAATACGAGAGTTTTCAGGCTGCTCATGTGCCGAACCCCTGAGCCGATCTATTCACCATGTTTGACCATTGCTCCCGGCCACCGCCAACGGATGGACCATGAGTCCTGGTCAGGTTGTGAGTCCACGTTATTACTGAGTATAGATAAAAAGTCTGAGCGTGGAATGGTGCGGGCGCCCATTCGTAACAAATGGCCACTTTCGACCTGGCAGTCCATCATTTTATAGCCCCACAAACCTAGTTGGTGGGCAATGGTCACCAGCAGCACTTTTGAGGCATTGGGCTCCAGGGAAAACATGGATTCACCGAAGAAGCAGCGCCCCAGTGCAATACCATAAAGCCCGCCGACCAGCTTGCCGTCACTATTCCAGGCCTCAAACGAATGCGCTATTCCCTGGACATGAAGCTGCCGGTAAGCGGTCATCATTTCCGGGGTAATCCAGGTGCCTTCTCGACGAGCGGCACAATGCTGGATTACTTGGTTAAAGGCACGATCGGTCGTGACCCGGAATCGACCCTGGTTGAGGGTCCGTCGCAAACTACGAGAGATATGAACCTCGTCCGGAAACAGCACGCAGCGAGGGTCGGGAGACCACCACAGGATCGGTTGCTCGTCGCTGTACCAAGGGAAAATACCGCTGTGGTAGGCAAGTAGCAGCCGTTCCTGAGACAGGTCTCCGCCCAGTGCAAGCAAGCCATCGGGTTCATCGAGTGCTTGCTCGGCGGGTGGAAACCACAGGTCGTCGCTGTCTATCCATGGTAGAGAGGTCATGGTTTTGCGCCTAGTGTCCCGGCTCGGACGTCAAGGCAGAGGGTAACTTTGACGCCCGCGGTGTCCGCAATGACTCGCTCAGTCTTGCTGATCGAGAAACCGCTCGGCATCGAGTGCCGCCATGCAGCCAAAACCAGCAGAGGTGACCGCCTGGCGATAGACATGATCAGCCACATCGCCTGCCGCGAACACGCCTGGAACACTGGTTTGGGTTGCCATGCCTTCGAGACCGGACTGAATCGTCAGGTAGCCGTTTTCCATCGCTAACTGGCCTTGAAACAGGTCTGTATTGGGCTTGTGACCAATGGCTATGAAGACGCCCGCCAGGTCAATGTCCTGGGTAGTATCGCTATGGGTGCTCTTGATGCGCATACCGGTGACTCCGGTTTCATCGCCCAGCACTTCATCCAGTGTATGGTCCCAGATTAAACGGACGTTGCCGTTTTTCGCTTTTTCAAAGAGTTTATCCTGAAGAATTTTTTCCGCGCGCAAACTGTCGCGACGGTGGACCAGGGTCACTTCGTCGGCAATATTGGACAAGTACAGCGCTTCTTCTACCGCGGTGTTGCCGCCACCAATAACCGCAACTTTTTGTTTGCGATAGAAAAAGCCGTCACAGGTGGCGCACGCTGAGACACCTTTACCCTTGAAGGCTTCCTCGGAATCAAGACCGAGGTACATGGCGGTGGCGCCAGTCGCAATAATCAGTGAGTCACAGGTAAACTCGCCGCTGTCACCCTTGAGCTTGAACGGGCGCGACTGTACATCGACTTCATTGATCGTGTCGTAAATGACTTGGGTTTCAAACCGTTCCGCGTGCTTAAGCATACGCTGCATCAGTTCAGGGCCCTGCACACCATCATTGTCACCCGGCCAGTTATCGACGTCGGTTGTGGTGGTCAGCTGGCCGCCGACTTCAATGCCGGTGATCAGGGTTGGCTTCAGGTTGGCGCGGGCGGCGTAGACGGCGGCTGTATAGCCAGCCGGACCGGAGCCAAGGATGATCAGGCGGGAATGTTTGCTTGCTGTCATTGTCAGTCTCTCATTACTGGTTCCGCATACTGTGCTGTCAGTTGTCAGCATCAGGGCGGATGTGATCATGAATCGATTATAAGCGGCAGGGCGGTGAGCCTACCATGGCTTAGTGTTTGAGCTATTTGATTTGGCTAATCTGGTTGATAAATTGCTGCTATTTACGCAATGACGGGCACGGTATTGAGCAGTTCGCGGACTCGCTCCACGCTTTTGCCGGCTTCACCCTGTTCCAGGCGGTGTTCAGCGACCGAAGGGAATACCGCCTGAATATCATCGGGCAGAACATGGTGGCGGCCATCCATCAGGGCCCAGGCCCGGGCTGCCCTGACCAGCCCGAGGCCGGCTCTAGGTGACAGACCATAGACCACGCCGGGCATCCGGCGACTATGATCAAGCAGGCGTTGGACATAGTCCAGCAGCGCGGGGCTGGTGCTCACACGGCTCACCGCATCCTGCAGGGTCTTGAGGTCACTGTGGCTGAGTTGTGGCTGCATTTTGGCCGTCAACGTCCGGCGATCTTCGCCCTCAAGAAGTTCTCGCTCCGCCCTCGGATCAGGGTACCCCAATCTAAGGCGCATGAGAAAACGGTCAAGTTGGGATTCCGGTAACGGGTAGGTGCCGCCCTGCTCAAGAGGGTTTTGGGTGGCGATAACGAAAAAAGGCTTGGGCAAGGGGCGAGTTTCACCTTCGATAGACACCTGCTGCTCTTCCATGGCTTCCAATAATGCGCTTTGAGTTCGGGGAGAGGCCCGATTGATTTCGTCGGCCAACACCACCTGAGCGAAGATAGGACCCTTGTGGAAGACCAGTGCGCCGGCTTCCTTGTCGTACATGGAAAAACCAAGCACATCAGCGGGTAGCAGGTCACTGGTAAACTGGATGCGTTGATAACTCAGCCCGGTGACTCTTGCCAGTGCATGGGACAGGGTGGTTTTGCCCATTCCCGGGATGTCTTCAATGAGCAGGTGGCCGCGCGCAAGCAACCCACACAGCGACAGTCTCACCTGCTTGTCCTTGCCCAATAAAATGTTATTGAGTTGGGCGACCGTCGCGTCGGTCAGTTTTTTCATAGAGTGCTCAGTCCCTAACCCGTTTCAGAATATCGCCATAGGCGTCGATACGCCGATCACGGAAGTAAGGCCAGATCCGGCGAATCGATTCACTGCGGTTGCGGTCCAGAGTGGCCGTAAGCAAGGTTTCACTGTCTTTATCTGCGCGCGCAAGAAATTCGCCCTGGGGCCCGCAGATAAAACTATTGCCCCAGAACGTAATGCCTTCGCCCTGCTGTGAGGGGTCAGGTTCCGTGCCTATGCGGTTTGGCGCGATCACCGGCAGGTTGTTGGCGACGGCGTGGCCGCGCTGAACCGTTACCCAGGCGTCCAGTTGCCGCGCCTGTTCGGCGGTGTCGTCGGTCACGTCCCATCCGATAGCCGTCGGGTAGATCAGCACATCGGCGCCGGCCAGAGCCATCAGCCGGGCCGCTTCGGGATACCATTGGTCCCAGCACACCAGAACACCCAGCCGCCCAACGGATGTATCAATGGGGGTAAAGCCATTGTGTCCGGTGTTGGTTGTTGCATCCCCCGGAGTAAAATAGAATTTCTCGTAAAAGCCAGGGTCGTCCGGGATATGCATTTTCCGGTAGCTGCCGGCTATGGAGCCGTCCGATTCGAACACCACTGCCGTGTTGTGGTAAACACCATTCATTCGGCGCTCAAAGATCGATCCAACAATCACCACGCCAAGTTCGGCTGCCAGTGACGAAAGGCGTCGACTGGTAGGGCCAGGGATCGGCTCGGCCAGTTCAAAAACCGTTGTATCCTCGGTTTGGCAGAAATACAGTGTGGCATGAAGTTCCTGCAACACGATTAATTGAGCGCCGCCCTGTGACGCTTGCCGCACCAGCCGCTCGGTTGTTTCAAGGCTGATGTCTTTGTCTGCGTTACACGTTTGCTGAACGGCCGCCACATTGAGATCGGCTGGCAAACTCATAGCGACACGACTCCTGCGGGTAGCTGCATGGTGACACAATGCAGGCTGCCATGTTGAGCAATCAATGGGCGGCACGGGATAGGAATTATTTCCCTGTCGTTAAATGCCCCTGCCAGTATTTGCACCGCTTCGTCATCCTGGGGCACACCGTAGACAGGCACGAGAACGGCACCGTTGATAATCAGGAAGTTGGCGTAGGTGGCGGGTAGGCGCTCGCCATCAGCGTCAAACAGAGGGTCGGGCCAGGGCAGCGGGGTCAGGCGATAAGGGGTGACGTTGTCGGCGCGTCGAAATTGCTGAAGCTCTTCCTCCATTGCGGCGAGGGCGCCGTAGTGCTCGTCCTGTTCGTCATCACAACGAACGTAGCAAATGTGGTCAGGGGCGCAGAATCTGGCCAGTGTGTCTATGTGGCTATCGGTGTCGTCACCGGCCAAATAGCCATGGTTGAGCCACAACACACGCTCGCTGCCCAAGGTCTCCGCTAGCAGTTTTTCAATGCGGGTTCTATCGTGCGACGGGTTGCGGGACGGGGCCAACAGGCATTCACTGGTGGTGAGAAATGTGCCTTCGCCGTCTGATTCCAGCGACCCGCCCTCCAGCACGAAGTCGACTGACATCAGGGGCGTCCGACCAAACGCACCCTTACTGGCAAGTACCTGATTTAGGGCATTGTCTTTGGCATGAGGAAACTTGCCCCCCCAGGCATTGAACCGGAAATCGCACAACTGCAGACCGTCCTGGCTTTCAATGGCCAGTGGCCCGTGATCGCGCGCCCACGTGTCATCCGCCGGCGCCTGCCATGCACACACTCTACCGGGCAGTTGCTGGTCTGCAGCGTAGCGGTTCAATTCAAGGGCAAGTTCATTCGCACGATGGCCATCTTCGCAACTGATGAGCACATGCTGAAAACGCAGCGTGGCCCGGGCGATGTCGAAAAACACCGGCTCAACTTCAGAAAGAATCTCTCGCCAGTCCGTATCAGCGTGCGGCCAGGTCAGCATTATGGCGCTTTGCGGCGCCCATTCGGCTGGCATCAGACGTGTCGTGCTCAAATCTTAATCACCTTAGCTAAAAGCTTAATCGGGTGTCTGGTTCCTCCAGATCATGGGCATCCGGACACCGCAACATGTGGGGCGAAAATTCGGCGCTGCCGAGGCAGCGTAAACACGTCATTCTACTGATAGAACTTGCTCGCGTCAGGGCTGTGACTCAGTTTTTTCAGCCAACCCCCACTTTTTAATCAGCGTTTCGGTTTTAATACGGTATGGATCACTTTATCGCCTTCAAAATAGACGACAAAATCATCATAAAACCATTGTGTGATAGGTGGGGTGCCGACCGGACCCTTGATGTCTTTGGGAGCGCCAAACCGGGCTTCGACTGCCGAGTGGGCCTGACCGGTGCGGGGGACGTCAATATTACTGCGTTCTGATTGCGACATGATTGGCACAGCGACCTGTTCGGCACTGCTGGTCAACGCGAAAAACAGCAGGCCCAGTGTGAGGGAAGCCGTTACTGCCTTTCGAATCATGCTGGTGGTTTTTTTCATTATTGCCTGGCTCCAGATTATCGTCTGATGGACTCGGGTGACAAAATTGTATCCAAGACCGGTCCCAGTGTCGGTGTATTTGGTCGATGTGTACAAAGCGTAATCTTAATAAAACAAGCCACTTGCCGCCATCTTTTGATCTTACGAGGATTCTCCCTGCTGTTGTCTTTGACGGATTTGCCAGCGCATTACATGACGGGCGATGTGTTGTCGTGCGAGATCATGGATGTCAGTGAATTCAGCGTGAACCCTTGTGCCGCCAGAGCCGCAGGGCTGTGAGTCAATAACACGGGCCAGTGCCTGGGGGCGGTACAGTTCTGGTGGCAGTGTCATTCGAAGCGCAATTGCGTCACCCACCGTCAGCGCATTGTCGGGGGCAACGAATGCAATCCCGCCTTCGCTGAGGGTCACCTCTTGCCAGTCCTCCGGTTGCAACGGATTTTGCTCAAAGGCCATAATGCGCGCCAGCGTATCTACCTTACCATTGAGCGACTTGAGGAGTGTCGTCAGCAGACGGTCTTTTTCAGAAAGGCTGGCGAGATGATTGCGGACGTCCGTGTCAAGCTTGCGTAGTTCGGCTTTAAGCCCATCCAGGTGGCCGTCACCGAATGGGTCGGCAGGAACGTTTTGGCTCGGTTTGTAACGTCGGTACTCAAGTCCTATCAGGTCTTCGATACGAAAGTAATCGCGTCGTTCCGAGGGCGGTGTGGCAGGCATTGGCACTCCGTTAATGATGTGTTTTTTGTTTTGTAACACAAGTTTAGCAGCTTCCGACGGGCCTGTGCCCCGGTGGCGTTTTTCATGACTATAACCGGGCAGCGGTAGGCTCCTCCACATGTTCAAACCATTATCGTTGTACATCGGCTTGCGATACACCGCTGCCAAACGGCGAAATCACTTTATCTCCTTCATCTCGCTGACCTCCATGATTGGCCTGATGCTGGGCATCGCTGTGCTGATCATCGTGTTGTCTGTAATGAACGGCTTTGACCGGGAGCTTAAACAGCGAATCCTCGGCATGGTGCCGCACGCGGTAATTCAGGGCGACGATTTGCTGGACGACTGGCAGAGCGTTGATCTTAATGTCAGCAATCACCCATCCATCTTGGCGGCTGCCCCCTTCATTCAGGGGCAGGGTATGGTCACCGGTGGTGGCAATGTCCGGGGCGTTGCGCTGAATGGGATTCTGCCGGACGAAGAGCGCACCGTTTCCATTATTGAAGACCATATGGTCCAGGGGCGGCTTGACGATCTTAGGTCCGGTGAATTCGGTATCATTGTTGGCAAATTGCTGGCGGCCAATCTGCGGTTGCAGATCGGAGACCGGGTGACGGTGGTATTGCCGGAGGCATCCGTAACGCCTGCCGGTGTGTTGCCCAGGTTAAAGCGCTTTACCGTAAAGGGCATCTTCAGTGTTGGCGCTGAGCTGGATGGCAATTACACCCTGGTTCACATGGACGATGCGGCCAAGCTGATGCGCACGGGAGGCAAAGCCCAGGGCGTTCGTATCCTGGTGGATGATCTTTTCAAGGCACCAAAGGTGGCCGAGGAGGCAGCGCGAAGTCTGGGTGGTCGGTACTATGTGTCTGACTGGACACGAACCCATGGCAATTTGTTTCAGGCCATCCGAATGGAAAAAACCATGATCGGTCTGCTGTTGATGTTTATCGTGGCCGTGGCGGCGTTCAATATCGTGTCAACGCTGGTGATGGTGGTGACGGATAAAACCGCCGATATTGCGATACTGCGGACAATGGGTGCCACTCCTGGTCGTATCATGCGGATTTTCATTGTTCAGGGGGCGGTTATTGGTATTTTTGGCACCTTGGTGGGCACTACGCTGGGCGTGTTGGGGGCCAATAACATCAGTGCTTTCATCAGTTGGATTGAGAGTATCTGGGGGCAGCAATTTCTGAATGCAGATGTGTACTTCATCAGTTACTTACCTTCGCAACTTCAGTGGGCAGATGTATTGATTATCAGTGGCTCGGGCATGGCCATGAGCCTGCTTGCGACCATTTATCCGGCATGGCGTGCTTCGCGCATTGATCCGGTGGAGGCCCTCCGCTATGAGTAATTCCAATCCGTCGCCAGTTTCGGGCAAATGGGTGATCGAGTGTGAGAAAATCACCCGCACGTACAAAGAAGGTCCCGGAAAGCTAACGATTTTTTCTGATATTTCGCTGCAGGTGGGCGCGGGCGAAACCGTGGCCATTGTAGGCAGCAGTGGTGCCGGTAAGACGACATTGCTCAACCTGTTGGGCGGCCTGGATAAGCCGTCTACCGGGCACATCGAAATTTGCGGGCAGGAGATACACAAGTTGTCGGAGGCCGCGCGGGCGCGGTTCCGGAATCGATATCTGGGGTTCGTATACCAATTCCATCATTTGTTGCCCGAGTTCACGGCGTTGGAAAACGTCATGCTGCCATGCACTTTGGGGGGCATGTCGGTCCGGGAAGCAAAGAGTCGGGCCGCGCTGATGCTGGCACAGGTCGGGCTGGAAGCCAGAGTCGCGCACAAGCCAGGTGAGCTTTCCGGTGGCGAGCGCCAGCGGGTGGCGATTGCGAGGGCGTTGGTCAATGAACCCGAGTGCGTGCTCATGGACGAGCCTACTGGCAATCTGGATGAGCAGACCGGTGAGGGCGTACGGAGGTTAATAGAGTCGTTGCGTGATCGGCTGGGTATTGCCTTTGTGGTGGTAACCCACGATATGACCATGGCACAGAGCTTGGGGCGAGTATTGCGACTTGAACAGGGGCAGTTGGTAACGCTTGTCAATTAAAGGTTCGGTCAGGCAGTGGGCCGAACCTGCCGCCGTTTGCTCCAGTCTGAGCGAATCTTGCGACGCCATAAAAACTGGATAACCAGGTAGCTGACGCAAGCGCCGACGGTGGCGACGATGATTGAGCCGAAATACAGCGGTATCCCAATTTCGACAATCCGGTGACTGATCCACGACCAATTGAGCTGAAACTCAAATGTGATCACCGGCCTACCTAAAATCCAGGCGCCTATTTTGTAATTGAAATAAAAAATGGGCGGCATGGTGAGCGGATTACTGATCCAGACCAGTGCGACCGACAACGGCAAATTGGCGTTGAACCAAATGGCAAAGAAGGCCGCTGCCACCATCTGGAATGGCATCGGTACGAAACACCAGAAGATACCGATAAAAAAAGCGCGTGAGACGCCGTGCCGGTTGATGTGCCACAAATTGGGCTCATGCAGAATATCACCGAGAAAGTGCAGCGAACGGATCGACCGTACTTTTTCGGGTGTCGGCAAATAGCGCTTCATGAACTTCTTCGGCATGTCGACGGGCTGCCTGTTTAGTGTGGTTCAGCTGGATTATAGATGCCGAGCCGTGAGAATTCGTCGAAAGGACAAGGATCGTCCCAGGAGTAAATTGTGCGAGCAAGGATTGCTGCGTTTTCGTGCGGCGTCATCTTACTGTATTGCAGCGGGCCGCTGCCACCTTGGGCTGGCCTGATTTTGACTTTGATGGCTCTGTTGTTCCTGACGCTTACCCAAAAGAAGTCATCTATCTCGGTATCCTCTGGCGTTTTTGCCAGTCTGGTCTTTGGTGCCTTATGGGCGGGCTGGCACATAGCAGATCGCCAGAATATGTCGCTTCCCGCTGCGCTTGAAGGGCGTGAGCTATCGGTCGAGGGTTATTTGTGTGACATTCCCTCGCCCGGTGTCTATCGCAGTGTTCGGTTCACTTTTTGTGTGACTCAGTGGTTTTCACTGCCACAAGATACCGAGAATGAACTTCCTGATACCCTGAAATTAGCGTGGTATGGGGAAAACGCTACTCTCAAGTTACCACACCTGATGACACTTGCGGTGTCGCTCAAACAACCCCACGGTGCCGTCAATCCTGGCGGTTTTCGCTACGAAACGTGGTTGTTCCGCCATGGTTACCGGGCCACCGGCACGGTCAGGTCCATGCAACACGCTCCCTCGGTCAGTTGCAGCCTTGATTGCCGGTATCATCAGTGGCGAACTCTGCTGGCAGACCGGTTAGAGACGGCGCTGGGACAGACCGACCATTACCCTCTGGTGGAAGCCCTGTTGATTGGCCAGCGTGGACACATGACCCCTGATCACTGGCGAACGTTGCAGGCCACGGGCACCATTCATCTGGTGGCTATCTCAGGCTTACACATTGGTCTGGTGGCTCTTGGTGTGGGGATTGTTTTTCGATACGGGTTGGTGCGACTGCCGCAGCACTGGTTGTCCCCATCGACTCGGCGTGCGGTCTGCTACATCGCTGTGGTGGGGGGAAGTTTGCTCTATGCGCTAGCTGCCGGATTCACGGTGCCAACCCAGCGCGCCCTGATTATGGTGGTCGTGGCAGGCTGGATGTTGTTCAGGGCGCGGCAGGTCGGCATTTGGAGTGGTTGGCTCATGGCATTGGGCCTGGTGTTGCTGACGGATCCGTTTGCTCCTTTGGATCGGGGTTTCTGGCTCTCCTTTACCGCTGTCGCTGTCCTGATGATCACTTTTTCAGCTCGTCTGGCAGCACTGCACGCTCTGGCAGGGCTGGTGGTTGCCCAATGCGCGGTATTCGCCGCACTCTGGCCGGTTCTCGGCGCCATGGAGCAGGCGCCGGTGGCGGCAGGTTGGTTGGCAAACCTGGTGGCGATTCCCTGGGTGTCGTTGGTGGTGATGCCCGTGCTGATGATCGGCGTCTGTGTGCTGGTGTTCATGCCCGGTCTATCCGGCCTGGTGGGCGAGGTCTTTGATGGCGTAGTGGGCGCACTGTGGTGGGTGCTGTCGTGGCTCGCGGAGGCCCCGGTGCCAGCATTGACTGGCTCCGTAACCGTTGCAGTCGCCTTTGCCGCGCTGACTCTGGTGGGACTGGTGTTTCCCGTCGCAGGTGCCAGGTGGGGTGCTATTGGATTATTCCTCGGATGGTTGGGGCTCTCCACCCTCGCAGGCGAGGCCGCCAACAATCGCTTGGTCAGCGAACCTGAACTGTGGGTTTGGGATGTGGGGCAGGGCTTGTCGGTGATGTTTCGTCACAGGGACCAAGTATTGCTCTACGATTCTGGCCCGGCAACGCCGTCAGGCTATTCTGCGGTGGACACTGTCCTCAAACCCAATCTGGGTCTGTTGGGAGTCAGGCGAATCAATACGTTGATTCTCAGTCATGGCGACTCCGACCATTCCGGCGGTCTTGCGTCACTCTATAAAAATTTTCCGGTGGAAAAAACAATCTCCGGAGAACCCCGGCGCATAGCCGCCAGCCTGCCGGAGCGTGATTCTTCAATAACCGTGCAGCCCTGTCGGCCAGGGCATAAGCTTCATGTCGGAGATGCGAAAGTTGAACTCTGGCAAGCCCCACGCGAACCCGGCAAGGCGGGTAATAGCAACGATGCCTCTTGTGTTGCTGTCGTTCGTTTTCGGGACGTGATGATCGTGTTGCCCGGCGACAGTTCCAGGGACATTGAACGCCAGATTCCGGCTTCATTGACGTCACATGCCAGCAAGCACCGAATTCTGATCGCCGCACATCATGGCAGCGACACCTCATCCGACCCACTGTGGCTGGATATCTTGCGGCCGGATACGGTGATCTACAGTGCCGGATACCGGCATAGATACGGTCATCCGCACCCAAATGTCGTAGCGCGCTTCGCGGCTGTTGGTGCCAGGCAGCTCAACACCGCCTTTTCCGGAGCGCTCAGGCTGGGTCTGTCCGACACCGGAGTATCCATCACGGAATGGCGGACGCAGGCGCCGTTCTGGATCGCGCCGGTTGCGGAACATTGGAAAGCCCGGTGAGGGTGTGGCCTAACGCCATGGCTATGCTAAAGTAGCGCGGCTTGTTACTAATCAGGGAGACCAAGCGTGTTCGAGCTCTTGAAAGCGGGTGGCATCATCATGGTGCCGATTGTTGCCTGTTCCATACTTGCCCTTGCCATTATTCTGGAACGATTCTGGACTCTGCGTGCAACCAGAATTGCGCCTCAGTCTACCATCAACGAATTGTGGCGCTGGATAAAGAAGAAAGAACTGAATGGGCGGAAACTGAAGGCATTGCAGGGATCTTCGCCGCTCGGACGAGTATTGGCCAGCGGGCTGATGAACGCCAAGCATGGCCGCGAAATCATGAAAGAAAGCATTGAGCATGAAGCCAGCCAGGTCATTCATGAACTGGAACGTTTCCTTAACCCGCTGGGCACCGTGGCGACCATTACACCCTTGTTGGGCTTGCTTGGAACGGTCATCGGCATGATCAAAGTATTTGCGGAAATTCAGCTTGCCGGAGTCGGCGATGCCGGTAACCTGGCGGGCGGTATCTCCGAGGCGTTGATGACAACGGCCGCGGGTTTGAGCGTCGCTATTCCTGCCCTGATTTGCCACCGTTATTTTATCCGCCGTGTGGATGAGCTGGTAGTCAGTATGGAACAAGAGGCTATCAAGCTGGTTGAAGTGGTCCACGGAGACCGCGAAATTGACGTTGAAGGAGCCTGAGCGCCGTGAAGTTTAAGCGCCAGAGAAGTCAGGAAGTCGGGGTTGATCTTACACCGCTGATCGACGTTGTTTTCCTGCTGCTGATATTTTTCATGGTGTCGACAACGTTCACCCGTGAAAGCCATCTCCAGGTTGATCTGCCCGAAGCCAATGGCGAACCAGCCACCTCTGAGGTCAAGCAGGTTGATGTGGTGATCAACGCCGAAGGGCAGTACGTGGTAAACGATCGTACGCTGGTTAATAATCAGCGTGAGACCTTGCAGCGCGCCGTGAAAGAGCTGGCCGCAGGCGACACCAGCATGCCCTTTATTATCACCGCGGATGCGCGAACACCGCATGAGTTTGTGGTTCGGGCCATGGACATCGCGGGCAAGCTTGGCTTCGCGAAACTCAGTATTACCACAGAACGGGCCGGTGATGAGCGTTGACTCTCCTGAAACCTCACCGGTAGGTCACGAACGCTCCAATTGGGAGACTTACAAGCGACTACTGGCGTATGTTAAGCCGTTCTGGCTGGCGTTCACGCTGGCTGTGATTGGCAATGTCATTTACGCCGCCGCCTCCACCGGTATGGCGGCGGCAATGGAATACGTCATTACCGCGATTGAGAATCCCACCGAGCAAAATCGGATTCTGCTGACTGGCTTAATCGTCGGGGTATTTGCTTTTCGTGGTCTCGGAACCTTCATGAGTCAATACTTCATCAGCTATGTCGGGCGTCAGGTGATCAATGCGCTCCGTACGGAAGTGTTCGACAGGCTCCTGACCTTGCCGTCCCGCTATTTCGATGACAACGCGGCGGGCCGCCTGGTATCCAAGTTGACCTTCAATGTTGAGCAAGTGGCGGAAGCCACCACCAATGCCATCACGATCTCGCTGCGGGAAGGCCTGACGATTGTCGGTTTGTTGGGCTTTATGCTGTACACCAACTGGAAATTGACTTTGGTGTTCATTGCAGTCGGGCCCATTATCGGGTTTGTCGTGAGTTACGCCAGCAAGCGCTTCCGTAAGCTGAGTCAGCGAATTCAGGGGTCGATGGGGGACATAACCCATGTGGCATCGGAATCCATCAGTGGTTATCGCGTGGTGCGCACCTTTGGTGGCGAAGACTATGAGCGCCAGCGGTTCGGGGACGTTTCCCAGCGCAACCTCACCCAGAGCCTGAAACTGGCGTCCGCCCAAGCCATCAGTGTGCCGGTCATTCAGGTATTGGTTGCGTTCGCGATTGCGGCTTTGGTTTGGACAATGTTGGCGCCGGGAATTCGGGGTGAGATGTCGACCGGCGAACTGGTCGCCTTTATTACTGCAGCGACCACAATGGCCAAGCCGATCCGGCAGGTTACCTCCGTTCATGCCAAGATTCAGAAAGGGGTGGCGGCGGCCGACGATGTTTTCAGTACGATGGATGAAAAACCGGAGGAGGATAAGGGCACTTACGCGCCCGCTCGGGTGAAGGGTGACATCGAGTTCGCCAATGTCGCGTTTCGGTATCGGGATCAGCTCGATAACGTTTTGGAAGATATTAATATCAGCATTCCCGCCGGCCAAAGCGTGGCCCTGGTTGGTCGTTCGGGCAGCGGCAAATCGACATTGGTCAGTCTGCTCCCTCGATTCTACGAATACTCCGATGGTGATGTTCAAATTGATGGTCATTCTCTGAAGGAGTACCGATTGGACGCCCTGCGGGCTCAGATTGCACTGGTGACCCAAAGCGTGGTGCTGTTCAACGACACCATCGCCGCCAATATTGCCTACGGAGCACTCAGGGATTGCAGCCGGGAAGCGATTCGAGATGCCGCAGCCAAAGCCCACGCGCTGGAGTTTATTGATCGCATGCCGGAAGGGCTGGACACCATGATCGGTGACAACGGTGTCATGCTGTCCGGTGGTCAGCGTCAGCGTTTGGCGATTGCCCGGGCGCTGCTGAAAGACGCGCCGATCCTGATTCTGGATGAGGCCACGTCTGCTCTGGATACAGAATCGGAGCGCCATATACAGGCCGCGCTGGACACTGTCATGGAAGGGCGTACGACTTTGGTCATTGCACACCGCCTGTCGACGATTGAAAACGCTGATCGAATTCTGGTGATGGACGCCGGGCGCATCATTGAATCCGGTCGCCATGATGAATTACTGGCCTCCGGTGGGGCATACGCCCAATTGCATCAAATGCAGTTCAGCGAGCCGGCATGATGGGGCAGGTTGACCGCCTGTGGTATGGCACCGGGCGACCGCTCTGGATGTTGTGGCCACTGGCCTGGCTCTACCAGGCCATTGCCGGGCGTCGCAGAAAGCGGGCGCTCAAAGCCAATGAATCCGAACCCCCATTGCCCGCACCGGTGATCGTGGTTGGCAATATTACCGCCGGCGGGACAGGGAAATCGCCATTGACCGCCTGGCTGGCAGCCTTGTTAAAGGACGAGGGCTGGCACCCGGTGATTTTAACTCGCGGCTATGGCGCGCGTGCCACCCAATACCCTCTGCTCGCAGGCCCGGATACGCCAGCAAGCCAAGCGGGTGATGAGCCGGTGATGCTGGCTGCCATCACGGGATGCCCGGTTGTTGTCGACCCAAAGCGGGTAAGAGCGGCCCGCTGGGCCGTAAGCCAGCATTTGGGTAACATCTTTATTTGTGATGATGGTCTGCAACACTACGCCTTACCGCGAGACATTGAAGTGGTGGTGTTTGATGGCGAGCGGGGGTTTGGCAATGGGGCTCCCATCCCTGTCGGCCCACTCCGGGAACCCAGAAGTCGTCTCGCAACGGTCGATTTCGTGGTTTGCAATGGCTCGGCCGTTGAGGGTATCGAACACCCCAGCCAATACGTCATGACTCTCAACCCGACGCTGCTCCGACACCTCCAAACCGGAAAAACCCGTCCTGTAGACTGGCTTGCCGGGCAGCGGGTCAAAGCCGTGGCGGGTATTGGCAACCCAGGCCGGTTTTTCTCCACACTGACGGCCCTGGGTGCGCGAGTGAATGGCCAGGCATTTCCCGACCATCACCGTTTCGCCCCGGAAGACTTGAACGTCGCGCCGGGTGAAGTGCTGGTGATGACGGCGAAAGACGCCGTAAAATGTAAGGCATTCGCGCAGGATGATTGTTGGGTGCTGGAGGTATCCGCCAGTTTTCCTGATCATTTCAAAAAGTCGGTGATGTCCGCTGTTGCCGGGATTCGGGTAAGTAGCCCGAGTGAATAATGGTGGTGCGGGCGTTACAAGATATCTCATAGAGTCAGCAAGGAATTAATCGATGGACAAGAAATTACTAGCAATGTTGGCATGCCCGGTCTGTAAAGGTGAGTTAAAGCTGGATAGAGAGCGCCAGGAACTGATTTGCCATGGTGATGGGATGGCTTTCCCGATCCGTGAAGGTATTCCGGTCATGCTGGCGGTTGAAGCACGCACGCTCTCAACGGACGAACGTCTCGGGGCGCGTTAGTTCACAACACCATTCACCGAATAATCAGGAAGTCAGCATGTCTTTTACGGTGGTGATTCCAGCTCGATACGCCTCGACACGTTTGCCAGGTAAACCTCTGGCGGATATTGGCGGTAAGCCAATGGTTCAGCACGTATGTGAGCGTGCCGCGATGAGTCAGGCTTCAAGGGTGGTTGTGGCGACCGATGACGATCGAATTCGTCAGGTTTGTGAAGGCTTTGGTGCCGAGGTGGTCATGACATCTGCCAACCACGTCAGCGGCACTGACCGGTTGGAAGAGGTTGTCCGCAAGCTGGGCTTTGACGCCGACGCCCGAATTGTCAATGTGCAGGGTGATGAGCCGCTAATCCCGCCCTCGCTGATCGATCAGGTGGCTGCCAATCTGCAGGCGCATCCGGATGCAGCCATTGCGACACTGTGTGAATCAATTACCGATGCGGACACTCTGTTTAATCCCAATGTGGTAAAGGTGGTGTTTGGCTTCCAGGGCATGGCGCATTATTTCAGCCGGGCGCCGATTCCCTGGGCCCGGAATGAATGGGCTAGTATTGATCGTCAATACTCTATGCCTGAAGGGGTGAGCTACTATCGCCACATTGGCATCTACGGGTATCGGGTTGGGCTGTTAAAAGATTTTGTCACTTGGCAGCCAGCACCGGCGGAACTGGCGGAGTCGCTCGAGCAACTCCGGGCGCTGCATAATGGCGCCCGTATTCATGTCGATATTGCCTGTGAAAAACCACCGGCCGGCGTCGATACGGAAGCGGACCTGCACCGTTTACGGGCGCAAATACCCGGCTAATAGGAATCGGCCAAAAGGTTACTTGATTCACGGACGTTTTTTTTAACTCATGTTTGATTTGAAGGGAGCGTGAAGCGTGACCGAGTCTACCAGTGTTTTGTTCGTTTGCATGGGGAATATATGCCGATCACCCACGGCGGAGGGCGTGTTCCGACGCGCGGTGGAGCAGACTGGATTGATGGGGCGTATCCGTATTGAATCTTGTGGTACTGGGGGTTGGCATGTTGGTAAAGCACCTGACCGGCGCGCTGTGGCAGCCGCAAAAGCCCGAGGCATTGATATCGCGGGTTTGCGAGCCCAGCAGTTCGCCGATGAGGATTTGCAGCGGTTTGATTATGTGCTGGTAATGGACAGGGCGAATCTGGCTGATTTGGTGCGGGTTTGGCAGCGACGCGGTGGCACTCAACCGGAGTTGTTTCTTACTTATGGCTCAGCATTCGATGTGGAGGAGGTGCCCGACCCTTATTACGGCGGAGAGCAGGGCTTCGACTATGTGCTGGATCTGATTGAGGATGCAAGCAAGGGATTGCTAAACCATATTCGGAGTGTGCACTTTGAGCCAAGATGAACCGGAGATCACCCCGTCTGCTGACCTGAGCCATCTTAATACGCTCAATGTGGCAGCGACCGCCGAATATTTCATTGCGGCTCATACGGTTAGCGAACTTAGTTACGCACTTGGGTGGGCGAAAGAAAGAGCGATCGACTGTCTGGTTCTGGGTGGCGGCAGCAATCTGGTTTTTGCCGGCACTCACGTCCCAGGCCTGGTGATTCGAATGGCCATTGCCGGTCGCCAGTGGGAAAACGCCGGTGATGACGGTGCGACGCTGGTGTTAGGGGCCGGTGAAAACTGGCATGACGCCGTTCTGTATGCGGCTTCGTCCGGCTACCGTGGCATTGAGAATCTGGCGCTCATTCCCGGTACGTGCGGCGCAGCGCCGGTTCAGAACATCGGCGCCTACGGTGTGGAACTGCAGGATACGTTGTTCAGTGTTACCGCTTTGGACACTCAGACCGGGCAAGTGGTTACGCTCTCCAACAAGGAGTGTCAGTTTGCGTACCGTGACAGTCTGTTCAAACAAATACCGGGGCAGTACATCATTCTTCAGATCCGTTTGCGGTTGTCCAGGACCAAACCGTTGTCCCTCGGTTATGGCGACTTGGTGGAGTATTTTTCGGATCACTCGGCCCCCTCGTCGTTAACGGCGTTGGATATTGCCGAGGGGATAATGGCGGTGCGCCGCCGTAAATTGCCAGACCCGGAGCAGATGCCGAACGCGGGCAGTTTTTTCAAAAATCCGGTCGTACCGCTGGAGACGTGGGATCAGCTTAAAACAGCCTTTCCCAATATCGCGGCGTATCCAGGCGAGAGCAGTGTCAAATTGGCTGCGGCCTGGTTAATTGACCAATGCGGCTGGAAAGGGTATCGCAATGCCACGGTTGGGGTACACAGTCGTCAGGCGCTGGTACTGACCAACCACTCCCATGGCAGCGGTGAAGACATTCTCGCGTTGGCGGAACGTATTCAGAACGACGTGAAGGAACGGTTCGGGGTGGCTTTGGAGATTGAGCCGAGAATTGTGCCTGCCGCAGCACGTTAAAAAAGGTCCAGACAGGACATTGCTGCCCCGTCTGGTTGGTATCGGCTTACAGCCCGCGGCGTGGCGATGCTTTGATCAGGAAGGGTAAGACATCTTCCAACGGAAGGTCCTGCTTGTCCGCATCCTGACGGCCCTTGTATTCCAGAGTGCCGGCAGTCAGCCCGCGATCGGAAACGACAACTCGGTGGGGAATGCCAATCAACTCCATGTCGGCAAACTTAACGCCGGGTCGCTCATTCCGGTCATCCAGCAGCACATCAAAGCCCGCCTGCCGCAATTGCTCATAGAGTTTTTCTGCGGCCTCCATAACGACCGGCGATTTATGGGCGTTGAGGGTCACAATGACCACTTCGAACGGGGCAATGGCGTCGGGCCATAGAATGCCACGGTCATCGTAATTCTGTTCGATGGCGGACGCGACAATCCTAGATACGCCGACACCGTAACAACCCATCTCCAGAATCGCGTTCTTGCCATTCTCATCCAGAACGCTCGCGTTCATGGCTTTGCTGTATTTGTTGCCGAGCTTGAATATGTGACCGACTTCGATGCCGCGACGGATTTCAAGTGTGCCTTTACCGTCCGGGCTCGGGTCACCGCTTACCACGTTGCGGATGTCTTCCACTCGGGCCAGTTCCACATCCCGCTCCCAGTTGACGCCCGTCAGATGAATGCCTTCTTTATTAGCGCCACACACAAAATCCGCCAAATGGGCTGCGCTGCGGTCGACAATAACCGGTACCGACAGATTGACCGGGCCAATGGAGCCAGGTGCGCAACCAGTGGCGGCCTGAATTTCGTCGTCAGTGGCCATGGTCAGGGGCTCCGCCACGCCTGCAAGGTTTTCGGCCTTGATTTCATTCAGGGTATGGTCACCGCGCAGAATCAATGCCACCAAGCCTTGCGGGGCGTCTTCAACGGCGGCTGCGTGCACCAGCAGTGTTTTCACACAGTCCGATGGGGCCACGTTTAAAAACGTTGCCAGAGCGTCAATGGTTTTCTGCCCAGGGGTAACGACTTCCGTCATCGCTGCGGCAGGCGCGGGGCGTTCACCGGATGGCGCTAAGGCCTCCGCCTTTTCGATGTTGGCGGCGTAGTCACTGCTGGTGCTGAACACAATGGCGTCCTCGCCAGAGGAGGCGAGGACATGGAATTCATGGGAAGCGCTGCCGCCAATAGCGCCGGAATCCGCCTGCACCGGCCGATAATCAAGTCCCAGACGGTCAAAAATGGCGCAGTAGGTCGAATGCATCACACGATAGGTTTCATCCAGTGACTCGGCATTCAGGTGAAAGGAATAGGCATCTTTCATCAAAAACTCGCGGGCACGCATCACCCCGAACCTTGGTCGACGCTCATCCCGGAATTTGGTCTGAATCTGGTAAAAATTGGCGGGGAGTTCTTTGTAGCTTTTCAGCTCATTACGAATGAGGTCTGTAATGACTTCCTCATGGGTTGGCCCGAAACAAAAGTCGCGACCATGGCGATCATTCATGCGCAGCAGCTCGCCGCCGTATTGCTCCCATCGGCCGGACTCCTGCCATAACTCGGCAGGCTGTACGGCCGGCATCAGCAACTCTTGCGCACCACTCTTGTCCATTTCCTCGCGTACGATGCGCTCAACCTTGCGCAGCACCCGAAGCCCCAGTGGAAGCCAGGTGTACAGGCCTGCCGCCAGTTTTCGGATCATGCCGGCTCGGAGCATCAGTTGGTGACTGATGATTTCGGCATCGGCGGGGGTTTCTTTTTGGGTGGCAATCAGATAGCGGCTGGCTCTCATCGTATATCCCGTGGGAGGTTGTTCTGAATTTGTTTTGAAAATCTGTCCGTATTGTACGGAGCTCATCAGATAAGGTACAGATCGAAGGCTCTGACCGGACGCCTTTGTCGGCGCTGCGAGTCACAGGTTTTTGACGGGTGGCAACGATTCGCCAGTTGGATGGCCAGCAGGCCCGATCACGATGGAAAAACCATGGACGTAACGCCTCGCCGGCAACCCCTGCAAGCCGAGGCGCAAGGAGTCCGTCACCACCTCGGTGTTGGTCAACTCAAATAGCGGAGCGGCAGTGCGGAGCTGTCGATGACCCGCCTCAGAACAAAGCTGGAATGCACGCCACTGACGCCCTGAATCCGGGTAATGTGATTCAGCAGGAAGTGATGGTACTGATCCATATCCGGCACCACGACTTTGAGCATGTAGTCCGCATCCTGCCCGGTGATCAAGTAACACTCCTGAACCTCCGGGTATTCCGCGACCTTGGCTTCAAAGGTGGCAAAGCGTTCAGGTGTATGTCGGTCCATGCCAATCAGGATAATGGCGGTCAAGGCCAGGCCCAGTTTTTTATGGTCCAGGAGGGTAACGCGTTTGACGATGATGCCTGCCTTTTCCAGCGCCCGTACACGTCTCAAGCAGGGCGAGGGAGACAGTCCTACTTTGTCCGCGACTTCCTGGTTTGTGAGTTCGCCATTGTCTTGAAGCAGTTCAAGTATACTTCGGTCGATGCGATCAATTTTAATCATTGATTGAGATTTCTTTGGCATTATATGCCTCATAAAGTTAATAAAAAGGCAGAATAGATCTAAAATATCAAATTAAAGGCAAACAAAGCAATCATTGACTCTTCCCAATGCCTTAACCTATCACGAGTCATTAATTTATCGGGGAATCTGTACCATGGCTTTTGACCATCGCAAATACGTTGCCTTTAAACCTGTTGCAAAAACTAACCGGCGTTGGCCTGATCGGGTAATAACACGGGCCCCAAACTGGTGTGCGGTTGATCTCAGGGATGGCAATCAGGCTCTGGTCAAGCCCATGGGCGTGGCCCAAAAACAACGACTGTTTGAATTGCTGGTAAAGCTTGGGTTCAAGGAGATTGAAATTGGTTTTCCCGCCGCAAGCCAGCCGGATTTTGACTTTTGCCGCAAGTTGATTGAGGAAAACCGAATTCCCGCGGACGTTCATATTCAGGTACTGACCCAGGCCCGTCCCGAATTGATTGAACGCACCTATGAGGCGCTTGAAGGTGCGCAGCGGGCTATTGTGCATGTCTACAACTCGACGTCTACGGTCCAGCGCGAGCAAGTATTCGGGCTTGACCGGGAGGGTATCCGGGATATCGCAGTGAATGGCGCCCGAATCGTCAAGGCCCATGCAGCCAAACGGCCTGCAACGGAGTGGACCTTTCAATACTCTCCGGAGAGCTTCACGGGTACCGAGCTTGATTTCGCGGCCGAGGTTCTGGACGCCGTGAGCGATGTCTGGCGTCCGGACCAGGGCCAGCGCGTCATCTACAATCTGCCGGCAACGGTGGAGATGGCGACGCCAAATGTATTCGCGGATCAGATCGAGTGGATCTGTGACCACATCAAATACCGTGATCACCTCAGTATCAGTGTCCATACTCATAATGACCGGGGTTGTGGTGTCGCTGCCGCGGAACTGGCGGTGATGGCCGGTGCCGATCGTGTCGAAGGTACCTTGATGGGCAATGGTGAGCGCACTGGTAATATGGACCTGGTCACCATGGCAATGAATTTGTACTCTCAAGGCGTCGATCCCCGGCTGAATTTGTCAGGGATGGCTGAAATTACCGACGTCGTGGAAGCTTGTACCGAAATTGCCACGCACCCCCGCCACCCCTATGCCGGGGAGCTGGTGTTTACGGCTTTTTCCGGCAGTCACCAGGATGCCATACGCAAATGTCTGGCGCTGCGCGAAGACAATGATCCATGGCACGTGGCGTATTTGCCGATTGATCCACGTGATCTTGGCCGGCGGTACGAAGAAGTTGTTCGGATCAACTCGCAGTCGGGCAAGGGCGGTGTGGCCTACGTACTTGAACGGGACTACAACATAAGCCTGCCCAGGTGGTTGCAAATCGAATTCAGTAAAGTGGTCCAGCGAGAGGCCGAGACCGGAGGGGGAGAAATCGACTCACGGACTATTCACCGTTTGTTCGAAGAGCGGTACCTGAAGGTCAATCCCAGCTGGGCGCTGAAGGGTTATGACTTGCATCGAGATGCAGACGGTGTTCACGCCAAAGTCACGTTTGGGCTGGACGAAGAGCCGTATCACCTGGAGGGCCGGGGCCTGGGGGCGGTAGAAGCGCTTGCGGCGGCGATCGAGGATACCTTTAAGGTTTCGTTGGCGGTGGAAGCGTACGACGAGTTTGCCCTCGGAGAAGGCACCAATGCCAATGCGCTGGCTTGTATTCGAATCTTGATTGATGGGCAGCATTTCAGCGCTGCAGCCCTCGCCGAAGATACGACCTCCGGCACATTGCAGGCATTGCTGTCTGCGGTGGCGCAGCAGGTGGATGCAAACCCGGTTACTGCGGCAACATCGCGTGCTGACGGGATTTCCTCTCATTAGCCCGATTGCGTTAAAGCGGACACTAAAAAGCCGGCCTGAAAGCCGGCTTTAACGTATCCAATGCCCGTGAGGGGCAATGGCCGGAAAACATAACCTCAAACCGGGGTTACGTTTTCCGCCTGGGGACCTTTCGGGCCCTGGGTCACGGTAAACTGCACTTGCTGGCCTTCAGTCAGCGTGCGGAAACCGCTCGCGTTGATTGCACTATAGTGAACGAAAACGTCACTGCCACCGTCCTGGGCGATGAAACCAAAGCCCTTCGATTCATTGAACCACTTTACGTGTCCAGTTTTTGTATCAGACATTGATCTTTCCTGTATTTCTGAGATTTTTGCCCTCACGGGACCTTCAATTGTTGCGGTGTAGGCACCGCAACAACGTGTGCTGAGAAATCGAAAGAGTACTGAGGAAGGAGCAACGAAGAGCACAAACGCAGGACGTTGAAACGCTTTCACCGAATACCGCTGTCTTTTCACAGCAATTTCAGTATAGACCGTGTTCTGGGTCCGTCAACGGTTTTTTTGAAGAGGTAACTCTCCGTTTTTACTAAACTTTATATCAAAGCACCCCTATGCCACCCGTTCGGATGTGGCGTTATATGGTTTGTCTACTCTCGGCGCGTGCTGAAGCTCAAGGAGACCGGGCTTTGAGCCATCGCGCAGCTGTATCAATACGGGTGCTCACTGCAAAGCGTCAGTGTTTGAGGTGTTGGCTGATCTCCTCCAGAATTGCGGGATCATCAATGGTTGAGGGGACCGAGTAGGATTCACCATCGGCTATCTGCCGTATGACCCGACGAAGTATTTTTCCGGATCGGGTTTTGGGTAGCCGATCCACTATCAGGGCCTGGCGAAAATAGGCAACCGCACCAATCCGGTCCCGAACCATATCGATCAACTCTTCCTCAAGCTCGTCCTGTGTGATTGTCGCGCCGTCTTTAACAATGACCAGGCCAAGTGGAACCTGCCCCTTGAGCTCGTCACGCGCTCCGACCACGCAGCATTCAGCAACGGCAGGATGAGCCGCGATCACTTCTTCCATTTGGCCGGTGGACAAGCGGTGGCCCGATACATTGATGACATCATCCGTGCGTCCCATGATAAAGACATAGCCGTCTTCGTCAATGTAGCCGCCGTCGCCTGAACTGTAGTAGCCGGCTACCGGTTGGAGGTAGGTTTTTACAAAGCGAGTGTCATCACCCCAGACCGTTGTCATACACCCCGGTGGCAACGGCAGTTTAACGACGACTTGCCCCTGGTCGCCTTGCCGCGCCGGTTGCCCTTTGTGGTTTACGACCTGAACGTTGAAGCCTGGAGTCGGTACGGTGGGAGAACCGGCCTTTACAGGTAGCGCTTCGATACCGATAGGGTTGCAGCAGATGGCCCAGCCGGTTTCTGTTTGCCACCAATGGTCCAGCACCGGCAGCCCCGTATGTTCCGTGAGCCAATCGTAGGTCGGAGGATCAAGTCGCTCACCGGCAAGGAAAATAGTTCTTAATGAACGGGTGTCGTATTGTTTGAGTTTATCGGCTTCCGGATCCTCTTTTCGGACCGCCCGAAACGCGGTTGGGGCCGTGAATAACAGGTTCACTTTGTGATCCTGGCAGACGCGCCAAAAGGCTCCGGCATCGGGAGTCTTGACCGGTTTCCCCTCAAACAGCACGCTGGTGCAGCCGGAAAATAAAGGTCCGTAAACGATGTAGCTGTGACCCACGACCCAACCCACATCGGATGCGGCCCAAAACACATCACCGGCTTTGGCACCATACACGACGTTCATGCTGTATCGCAGCGCAACGGCATGTCCGCCGTTGTCACGAACGACACCCTTTGGCTTGCCGGTTGTGCCCGATGTGTAAAGTATGTAGAGCGGATCCGTGGCCTTGACCGGCACCGCGCCTGTCGGCTTGGCGTTTGCCATCAGTTGATGCCAATCATGATCGCGACCGGGAGTCAGCTCTGCTGTGACCTGGGGGCGCTGGAATACGACACAGTACTCTGGTTTGTGGCTGGCCATCTCGATGGCGTCGTCGACCAGAGGTTTGTAAGCAATGAGTTTTTGGACTTCGATGCCGCAGGAGGCAGTAACGATCGCCCTGGGCGTTGCATCATCAATGCGGACCGCCAGCTCGCGCGCAGCGAAACCACCAAACACCACGGAGTGCACGGCGCCGATACGGGCGCACGCCAGCATGGCTATGATGGTCTCGGGAATCATGGGCATGTAAATGATGACCCGGTCGCCTTTCTCAACGCCCCGGTCCAGCAGAGCGCCGGCGAAAAGCGCCACCTGATCTGTTAACTCGCGGTACGTGAGGTGGGAAACCTGACCGGTGACGGGAGAGTCGTAAATGATCGCTTTCTGGTCACCTCGGCCGGCTCGGATGTTGGCGTCAAGTGCCACGTCCGAGCTGTTGAGCGTGCCATCTGGAAACCACTCGCCATGACCGTTGCTTTTAGGCTGCCAGATTACAGAGGGCGGGGTCATCCAGTTGATGAGCTCTGACTGTTCCCGCCAGAAATCGTCGGGATGCTCTATCGAGCGTTGAAACTCGGAGTGATAGCCCATTCGTCCACCTCTTTCGCCGTGTCATGACTTATGATTTTTTTTTATGGTGTGACTTATGACTTTAGGCATTGTGAAAACCACGGCTACTAGACCATAGGCTAAGAGCTCGAAAGGAAGGCGCAGTGCGGGCTGGCGAGCGCCCGGCAGCACTGGCAATTCAGCCAGTGAAGACCCGCTCAGGTGTCCTTGGCGTAATGTGGCAGGCTAAGGAACGCAGGGGCTTGCGTGAGGCATTAAAACAGCGTGGTCTGGTTCCCGTGGTCGTCCTGGTGGGTACGGATGACGGATGCGTCTACGGTGCCATTCGCCAGCCTCGCGGTGAGGGTGTCGCCGGGTTTCAGGTCCGCTGCGTTCCGGACAACGGCCTGATGTTCCGTTTGAACAATCGCATAGCCGCGCCCCAGGGTCGCCAGTGGACTGACGACATGCAGTGTCTGGCTGAGGTGACTCAGACGTTCCTGATGCCGGGTAAGTTGCCGTTGCATGCCCGTGTGTAAGCGTTCTGAGGTTTGAGCCAGATTGTGGGCATAGACACCTAACTGACGGGCGGGGGACTGCATGGCCAGCCGGTTCTCGAGATTTTCGGTGCGTGTGCGTTCGCGCGTCAGGCGCTGTTGAATGCCGGCGCGCAAACGCAATTCCAGCTCGTCCAGTCGCTGCGCCTTTTCCATCAGCTCGCGACGGGGGTCGCGAAGCCGCGCGCCGAGATGCTCAAGCTGCACACTCAGCTTCCGTATAACGGCCTGCATCGACTGCTTTAGTCTAAGCTCCTGGCGGTTTAGCTGTCGGAGCCAGTCGAGTTGGTCGGGTGACAGGCTTTCTGCCGCGGCAGAGGGTGTAGGCGCCCTAAAGTCGGCGACAAAATCGGCGATGGTGAAGTCAACTTCGTGACCGACTGCACTAACGGTCGGCAAGCGACAGTTTGCGATCGCTCGAGCCACTTTCTCATCGTTGAAACACCACAAGTCCTCCAGCGAGCCGCCGCCTCGGCCAATAATCAAAACATCGGCTTTGCCGTGACGTTGAGCCAGCTCAATGGCGGCAACTATGTCGGCTGAGGCTGCAGCACCCTGCACTGCGGTGGGGTAGAGGGTGATGGGTATAGCTGGAAACCGTCGGGCCAGCACGGTCACTATATCGTGGATGGCGGCGCCGGTTGGCGATGTCACCACGCCGATATGGCGAGGCACATCGGGTATTGGCTTTTTACGGGCCTGGTCAAATAAACCTTCTGACTGGAGTTTCTGCTTGAGCTCATCAAATGCCTGCTGGAGTGCGCCGGCGCCGGCTGGCTCGATATGCTCTGCAATAATCTGATAGTCGCCGCGATTTTCATACAGGCTCACCTTACCGCGAATGCGGACTTGATCGCCTTCCTTCGGAAGGGTTCGGATGCGTTGGTTGAAGCTGCGGAACATGGCGCAACGAACCTGGCATTTGGCGTCTTTGAGGGTGAAGTACCAGTGGCCGGAACCCGGGCGTGAAAAGCTGGAAAGTTCACCGACCACCCAGGCCTGCATGAAGCTGGTTTCAAGCAAATGTCGGACTTGATGGTTGAGCTCGCTGACCGTCAGTGCCCCCGGTCGGGCAGGAATCGCAGGTATATCCATAAAATATAGGGAATTTCCGAAAGGGCTAATGTATCAAAAATTTATAAAAAACATAAAGATGCAGTGTATGGGCTGAACTGTGCCGGTTTACTGTGAACCGCCACGGATTTATAATACGTCGATTAAACTTAGCACGTTCAAAAGGCGGGTCCCAATGTTGCGTATTGCCGAAGAAGCCCTCACATTTGATGATGTCCTGCTCATCCCGGGATATTCAGAAGTTCTGCCTCATCAAGTTAACCTCAAGACCCAGTTGACTCGGGGCATTGCGTTGAACATTCCGCTTGTTTCGGCGGCCATGGACACTGTCACTGATGCCGACCTCGCGATCGCCATGGCCCAGGAGGGCGGCATCGGCATCATGCACAAAAACATGAGCCCGGAGCAACAGGCGTCGGCAGTCCGCAAAGTCAAAAAGTACGAAAGTGGTGTGGTTAAAGACCCCATCACGGTATCTCCGGACACCACCGTGCGAGAGTTGCTTGATATTACCACCGCCAACAATATTTCGGGACTCCCTGTTGTGGCCGGTCGCGATCTCGTTGGTATTGTGACAGGTCGCGATATTCGCTTTGAAAGTCGGCTTGATACCCGTGTCTCCGATATCATGACGCCGAAAGAAAAACTGGTGACAGCCCCGGAAGGCGCTGATCTGGAAGAAGTTAAAAACCTGCTGCATCGCCACCGAATCGAGAAGGTGCTGGTGGTCAACGACGAATTCGAGCTGAAAGGACTGATTACCGTCAAGGACATTCAGAAGGCGAAGGATTATCCACTTGCCTGCAAGGATGAGCAGGGTCGTTTGCGGGTTGGCGCTGCAGTGGGGACCGGCAGCGATACCGAAGCGCGGGTCGCTGCTCTGGTAGAGGCCGGTGTGGATGTCATTGTGATTGACACGGCTCACGGTCATTCCAAAGGTGTTATTGATCGGGTTCGCTGGGTGAAACAGACTTACCCTGAAGTGCAGGTCATTGGTGGCAATATCGCAACGGCTGACGCCGCCATTGCGTTAGTCGAGGCGGGCGCTGACGCGGTCAAGGTCGGCATCGGCCCGGGTTCGATCTGCACGACCCGAATTGTGGCCGGTATCGGTGTGCCTCAAATTACGGCGGTATCCAATGTCGCAGCCGCACTGAAAGACCATGGTGTGCCGTTGATTGCTGACGGCGGGGTCCGCTTTTCCGGCGATATCGCCAAGGCCATCGCCGCGGGCGCGTATTGTGTCATGGTTGGCGGCCTGCTGGCCGGCACCGACGAAGCGCCGGGCGAAATTGAGCTGTTCCAGGGCCGGAGTTACAAAGCCTATCGTGGCATGGGCTCAATTGGCGCGATGGGGCAGGGTTCAAGTGATCGTTACTTTCAGGATGCCAGCAAGGGCGTGGACAAACTGGTGCCAGAGGGCATTGAAGGACGGGTCGCCTGTAAAGGTCCGATGCGCAACATCGTGCATCAATTGATGGGTGGTTTGCGGGCGTCGATGGGCTATACCGGCAGTGCCTCCATGGAAGACATGCGCACCAAGCCGCAATTCGCCCGAATCACCAATGCCGGGATGCGTGAAAGTCATGTTCATGATGTGACCATCACCAAAGAATCCCCCAATTACCGCGTCGGCTGATTCAGCGCAACCACTTCTGCGCGGTTCAGGCTATGGAACCGCGCTGCATAACACTGACCTGAGGATCTCATGGCCCAGAATATCCACGACCACCGCATCCTGATTCTTGATTTCGGCTCCCAGTACACCCAATTGATTGCCCGCCGAATTCGGGAAATCGGTGTCTACTGCGAAATCAAAGCGTTTGATATCACCGACAGCGAGCTCAATGATTTCAACCCCAAAGGTATTATTCTTGCCGGTGGCCCTGAATCGGTCACCCAATTGGGTGGACCAAGGGCGCCGGACGGCCTGTTCGACCGGGGCATTCCGGTACTGGGTATTTGCTATGGCATGCAGACTATGGCGGAGCAACTCGGGGGCAAGGTGGCCAGCTCCGATAAGCGTGAATTTGGATACGCCCAGGTCAAGGTCCGCGCGGAAGGGACGTTGCTGAGAGACATCAAGGATCATCTCACCAGTCAGGGCGATTCCTTGCTGGATGTCTGGATGAGTCACGGCGACAAGGTTGTCACCTTGCCTGAGGGGTTTGAGCTTCTGGCCTCCTCTGAGAGTGCGCCGATCGCGGCCATGCAGGACCTGAGTCGCCAGCTCTATGGCGTGCAATTCCACCCGGAAGTGACTCATACCCTTCAGGGTCAGCGCATTCTGGAGCATTTCGTCCAGGACATATGCCAGTGCGAGGCGCTGTGGACGCCGGCCAAAATTGTTGATGACGCGGTGCGTCAGATCCGGGACCAGGTAGGTTCCGACAAAGTATTGCTGGGACTGTCGGGCGGCGTTGATTCGTCAGTGACGGCGGCCTTGCTGCACAAAGCGATTGGTGACCAGTTAACCTGCGTGTTTGTCGACAATGGCTTGCTGCGCCTGCATGAGGGCGATCAGGTGATGGACATGTTCGCCCGTAATATGGGCGTCAAAGTGATTCGATCCGACTCCGAAGAGCTGTTTTTGTCGCGCTTGAAAGGTATCAGCGATCCAGAACAAAAGCGCAAGGTAATCGGCAATACCTTTATTGAGGTGTTTGACGAGGAAGCAACGGGCATTACAGACGTCAACTGGCTTGCGCAAGGCACTATTTATCCGGATGTTATTGAGTCCGCCGCGGCCAAAACCGGTAAAGCGCATGTGATCAAATCGCACCACAATGTCGGTGGTTTGCCCGAGACCATGAAGATGAAGCTGGTCGAGCCACTGCGGGAGCTGTTCAAGGATGAGGTTCGGCGCATTGGCCTTGAGCTTGGGCTGCCGTATGACATGGTTTATCGCCATCCTTTCCCGGGGCCCGGTTTGGGTGTCCGAATCCTGGGCGAAGTGAAAAAGGAATACGCTGAAATCCTCCGTCGTGCCGATGCTATTTTCCTGGAGGAGCTTCATCGGGCGGATTTTTATCATAAAACCAGTCAGGCATTTGCGGTTTTCTTACCCGTGAAGTCCGTCGGTGTGGTCGGTGATGCCCGTCGTTATGAGTACGTGATAGCGATCCGGGCCGTTGAAACCATCGATTTCATGACCGCCCGCTGGGCACGACTGCCGTATGACCTATTGGAAACCGTTTCAAATCGGATCATCAATGAAATTTCCGGAGTGTCTCGCGTGACCTACGACATCTCTTCCAAACCCCCAGCTACCATTGAGTGGGAGTGACGCAGGTCGTTAAAAAATGACGGATGCGGACGATGACTATTGGATGAGTCGGGCTCTCGCCATGGCCAAGATGGCGGGTGACCGTGGCGAGGTACCGGTCGGTGCGGTGGTGGTGAAATATGGCCGCGAAATCGGTGCCGGTTCCAATGCGCCAATTGGCGACTGCGACCCCACGGCGCATGCGGAAATACGAGCATTACGTGATGCAGCCCGCCGAGTGGGAAATTATCGTTTGTCAGGTGCTACACTTTACGTGACGCTGGAGCCCTGCACGATGTGCGCGGGCGCCATCGTGCATAGCCGGATCTCCTGCTTGGTGTTTGGTGCGAGAGAGCCCAAGGCGGGCGCGATCGTGTCCATCCGCCGGACCCTTGAAGAGGCGGCATTCAACTGGCGAGTGTCCGTTCGGGAAGGAGTGATGGAAGCACCTTGCAGGCGTATGTTGACCGATTTTTTTGCTGCGCGGCGAGAGCAGATACGCCGACAGCGTAACGCCAATTCAGGGACAGATCAGGGGTAAGCGATGAAAGTGCTTGTAACCGGTGGGGCGGGATACATTGGCAGTCATGTCGTACGCCAGTTGGGTAAAGCGGGCCATGACATTGTTGTGTTTGATAATCTGTCCACGGGCTATCGCTGGGCCGTCACGTGCGGTGAGTTGGTGGTGGGGGACCTTGCTGATGAAACGGCCGTTGACGGCGTATTCAGTAGCCATCGGTTTGATGCAGTGCTGCATTTTGCCGCCAACATTGTGGTGCCGGAATCCGTCTCTAACCCCCTCAAGTATTACAGCAACAACACCCGAAATACCTTAAACCTGCTCCAAGCCGTTGCGCGACACCAAACCTCGTATATGGTGTTTTCCTCCACCGCTGCCGTGTATGGCATGCCAGAAGAAACCGTGCTGGCTGAAGAGCGGCCGCTCGCACCAATCAATCCTTACGGTGCCTCGAAGATGATGAGTGAGCGGATGATCATGGATTACGCCGCCGCGTCCTCGCTCAACTATGTGATCCTGCGCTATTTCAATGTGGCCGGTGCCAATCCGGACGGGCTGTTGGGTCAGGCCACCCCGGAGGCAACGCACCTGATCAAGGTGGCTTGTGAATGCGTAACCGGTCAGCGACCAGGCATGAGTGTCTTTGGAACCGATTACGCCACGCGGGACGGCACCTGTGTTCGCGACTACATTCACGTGGAGGACCTCGCCAAGGCGCATGTGATGGCGCTGGACTATATGGCCAATGGTGGCAAGTCGAACGTGCTGAATTGCGGTTATGGCCGTGGCTTCACGGTGCAGGAGGTCATTGACGTGGTCAAGCGCCTATCCGGTGTCGACTTTCCCGTTGAAAGGACCGGCCGCCGCGCGGGTGATCCCGAAGCACTGATGGCGGATAATCGGAAGATCGTGAATACCTTGGGCTGGACTCCGGATTACGACAATCTTGATACCATCGTAGGGACGGCTCTGGCTTGGGAAGACAGTTGGTTGGCCCGTCGTCAGAACGATCGTTAACGGGCTGTGTCGGCGTGGACGTCTAACAAGCGTGAGCCGGCTGTGAACCGGCGGCAAATCAAAACTATGGAAAGGTTTGAGAAAAAAGCATGAAAATCACGATATTTGGTACCGGATACGTAGGGTTAGTGACAGGCGCCTGCCTGGCGGATGTGGGTCACGACGTGCTTTGCATGGACGTGGATGAGGGCAAAATCCAAAAGCTGGAAAATGGCCAGATACCTATTTACGAACCAGGCCTTGAGAACATCGTAAAGCACAATGTTGAGTCGGGCCGCCTGACCTTTACCACCAGTGCCGAAACGGCCGTTGCGCACGGTGTGCTGCAGTTTATTGCGGTTGGAACGCCTCCCGATGAAGATGGCTCTGCGGATCTGCAGTATGTGACGGCGGTGGCGCGATCCATCGGCCAGAATATGACCGAATACAAAGTGATTGTTGATAAGTCGACGGTGCCGGTAGGCACGGCAGATAAGGTGCAGGCCGCCGCCAGGGCCGAGTTGGACCGTCGAGGTGTTGAATTTGGCTTCGATGTAGTGTCCAACCCTGAGTTTCTCAAGGAAGGCGCTGCCATCCATGATTTCATGAAACCGGACCGGATCGTTGTTGGCACGGACAGCGAGCGTGCGCGGGAATTGTTGCGGGAGGTGTATTACCCCTTTAATCGCAACCATGACCGGATGATCTACATGGATACCCGCTCGGCTGAGCTCACGAAGTACGCCGCGAATGCCATGCTGGCCACCAAAATCAGCTTCATGAATGAGATCGCCAATCTGTCTGAGCGGTTGGGTGCGGATATTGAATCGGTTCGTCGGGGTATTGGTTCGGACCCGCGTATCGGTTATCACTTCATTTATCCTGGCTGCGGGTATGGTGGCTCCTGTTTTCCCAAAGACGTGACAGCGCTGGCCCGAACGGCCAGGGATTGCGATTACAATGCGCGTTTGCTCGCCGCGGTAGACGAAGTGAACTCCGCGCAAAAGCATGTGTTGTTCGATAAGGTGAGTCATTATTTCCAAGGTGACGTCCGGGGCAAGGTAATCGCGCTGTGGGGGCTCTCGTTTAAGCCCAACACCGACGATATGCGAGAGGCGTCTGCCCGGGCATTAATGGAAGACTTGTGGGCAGCCGGCGCGCGCGTCCAGGCGTTTGACCCGGAAGCCATGGAAGAGGCACAGCGTATTTATCGGGATCAGGAGAGCCTGCAGCTGAGTGGCACCAAAGAGCAGGCGCTGAAAGGTGCCGATGCCTTGGTGATTTGTACCGAATGGAAAGAGTTCCGGTCTCCCGACTTTGCCAATATAGCGTCGACGCTGAAGGAGCCCGTGGTGTTTGATGGTCGTAACCTTTACGAGCCGCAGATGCTGGCGCGTTACGGTCTGACCTACTACGCCATCGGCCGCGGCCGTAACCAGTTTTACGCAGGCTGAGGGCAGCGATGTCTTTTCAACTTCATGAACGGCTCGCCGCCGATACGATCAGTCTGGGCCGCACGGAGTTGTGCGAGTTGCGTCTGATGAATGATTCGTCCTGGCCCTGGGTGCTGCTGGTTCCGCGCCGCCCGGATATCCGTGAAATCTACGAACTGTCGGAGGCGGACCAGATACAGTTGCTTAAGGAGTCGTCAGCGCTCGGTCAGGGTATGATGGCGGTATTTGCCGGGGACAAGCTGAATGTGGCCGCGCTGGGCAACATGGTGCCGCAATTGCACCTTCACCATATTGTACGATTTGAAGGTGATTCAGCCTGGCCGGGGCCGGTTTGGGGCAAGCAGGCAGCGATGCCCTACACGGACGATATGTTGCAGCGCCAATTCGAACGGTTCGAACCGATTCTGGCGGCGGTCAGAAACTGCTAGTTTACCGCTGAGACGGGTCGGTTGCGTACTTGGCGAGGGTTTGAGCGCCAACCAAGATCATACGCAATTCGGTTTTTAGTTTGGCTTTCAGTACTTCCCGGTGTTTGGCGGAAGCATCCAGCGCTTCCGCGCCGTGGTTAAAAACCAATGTGACCATGGCCTCTGCCACCAGGCGTGCGTCGTACAGTGGTTTTTGCTGTTCGTCAGCAAATCGGCGCAGATCATCCGCAAGCTCAGTGACGAAGTGATCAATTTCAGCCTGTATGGCGGTTCGGAAGGTTTTGGAAACGCCCGTACGTTCTCGAAGCAACAATCTGAAAAGATTCGCGTTGTTGCCCAGATATTCCATGAATGTCTCAACCGACGTATTGATCGCGCTGCCATTGCGAGCGATGCGCTTGCGGGCCTGCCGCATGAGTTGTCGCAACGCCAGGCCGCTTTCGTCCACCAACGCCAGGCCAAGTTCATCCAGTTCCGCAAAGTGCCGGTAAAACGATGTCGGTGCAATGCCCGCTTCGCGTGCCACTTCGCGAAGGCTCAAGCTGCTAAACCCGCGGTCGGCGCTTAACTGGGCCAGAGCGGCGTCCATCAAAGCGCGGCGGGTTTTCAGTTTTTGCTCGGCTCGGGCTGACAATGAAATTCTCCACTGTAAGTAAAAGGGCGGCTCATTCTAGCGTCCGAGCGTCACTGCGTCATCTTTGTCCCTAACCCCTTGCCTGGGCGGGCTCAATGCCGTCCTCAAAATTCAATCAAACAGAGGCCCTGATTTTAAGGTCGATTGTGTTTATAATGACCGGCTTTTTAGAGGGTCCGCCAAAACCTGAGCGTTCGTTGTCATTTCAGCGACCACCACAGTGACTCAAGGCGGTATCGGATGATGTGAGTAGGGCTGGGTTCGAGACCGAATGCCAGTGTTGTTTATATTGTGGGGTACAAAAGATGCCGATTTACGAATATGTGTGCGACGACTGTGGTTTTGAGAAAGACGTTATCCAGAAAATGAGCGATAAGCCACTGACTGACTGCCCGTCTTGTCAGACCGCCAAGTTCAGGAAGCGGATATCCGCAGCGGGTTTCCGGCTGTCCGGCACCGGTTGGTACGAAACCGATTTTAAAACGGGGGCGAAAAAGAACCTCGCCGATAAGGGCACCTCAAAAACGTCCTCAGAATCAGCTGCAGGCTGATAACACATTCATACGAATACAGAAACAGCGGGAATGGGTATGCGCAGTCATTATTGCGGTGGAATCAACGAATCTCACATTGATCAGGACGTCACATTGTGTGGCTGGGTCCACCGACGCCGCGACCACGGCGGTGTTATTTTTCTCGACCTTCGTGATCGGGACGGCATTTCGCAGGTCGTTTTTGATCCGGATACACCCGACAGCTTCTCGTTGGCTGAGAAAGTTCGCAGTGAATTTGTGATACAGGTTACGGGTCGCGTTCGCCGCCGCCCGGCAGGCACTGAGAATGCGAACATGCCGACGGGCCAAGTCGAAGTGCTGGGCACCGCAATGACCATTCTCAACGCCGCTGCAACCCCTCCGTTCCCGTTGGATGAGCACGTCGACGTTGGTGAAGATGTACGCCTGCGTTACCGCTTTGTTGACCTCCGGCGCCCGGAGATGCTGAACCGCCTGCGTTTTCGCTCAAGAGTTACCAGCTACATTCGTAACTTCCTGGACCGTAACGAGTTCATGGATGTCGAAACGCCGATCCTGACTCGCGCCACACCGGAAGGTGCGCGGGACTATCTGGTGCCAAGCCGGACCCAGGAAGGCTCATTTTTTGCGTTGCCGCAATCCCCGCAGCTTTTCAAACAGCTGCTGATGGTGTCCGGTGTCGACCGTTATTACCAGATCGCCAAGTGCTTTCGGGATGAAGATCTCCGAGCTGATCGTCAGCCTGAGTTCACTCAGATTGATATTGAAGCCTCATTTGTCGATGAAGAAAGCCTCATGGGAATGACTGAGTCGATGATTCGCGAGTTGTTTCGCGACGTCCTCCAGGTTGACCTGCCCGAGTTCACGCGCATGGCGTATTCCGAAGCCATGAAGCGTTACGGCAGCGATAAGCCGGATCTTCGTATTCCGCTGGAATTGATTGATGTGGCCGACTTGGTGTCCAGTGTCGACTTCAAGGTGTTTGCCGGCCCGGCCAAAGACCCGAAAGGACGCGTGGCGGGCTTGCGGGTGCCCCGCGGTAACGAACTGACGCGCAAGCAAATTGACGAATACACCAAGTATGTCGGTATCTACGGCGCCAAAGGCCTTGCCTACATCAAGGTCAACGACCTGAGCAAAGGCGCGGAAGGTTTGCAATCTCCCATTATTAAGTTCCTCGGTGACGACGTCGCTCTGGCCGTGATTGAGCGGGTAGGCGCGGAAGACGGAGACCTCGTGTTCTTTGGCGCTGACAAGACCACGGTGGTCAATGAAGCGTTGGGGGCACTGCGGATCAAACTTGGTCACGACCTGTCGTTGTTGACATCGGAGTGGGCGCCAATGTGGGTAGTGGACTTCCCCATGTTTGAAGAGACATCGGACGGTGGGCTGCACGCCATTCACCACCCGTTCACCGCACCTTCCTGTACTTCGGAAGAACTGGCGGCGTCGCCGGAAACCGCACTATCCAGAGCCTACGACATGGTTCTCAACGGTACCGAACTGGGTGGCGGCTCCATTCGTATTCATGACGAATCCATGCAGCAGGCTGTGTTCCGTATTTTGGGCATCGATGAGGAAGAGGCGCGTGCCAAGTTCGGGTTCTTGCTGGATGCGCTGAAGTACGGATGTCCTCCACACGGTGGTTTGGCGTTCGGTCTCGACCGATTGGTTATGCTGATGACGGGGGCTTCCTCCATCCGCGACGTGATCGCCTTCCCGAAAACGCAAAGCGCCACGTGCCTGATGACGCAGGCGCCAGGGGCTGTGGATGAGAAACAATTGCGGGAGCTGCATATTCGCTTGCGCAAACCGGCCACGAAGCCGTCGGCCAGCGCTGTCGAGACCAGTAACGAAGGCGAGGCCAACAGCGAATCCTGACCGGGCTCACAAAGCAAGTGATTTGGAGTGATGTATGGCGGGTCATAGCAAATGGGCCAATATCAAGCACCGCAAAGCGGCGCAGGATGCCAAGAAGGGCAAAGTGTTCACCAAGATGATCCGTGAGTTGACGGTCGCGGCCCGGCAGGGCGGCCCGAATCCGGCGGACAACCCGCGCTTGCGGACCATCATGGACAAGGCCCTGACCGCCAACATGAAAAAAGACACCATGGATCGTGCGATTGAGCGCGGTGCCGGGAGTGGTGACGATACCAATTACGAAGAGCTGACATACGAAGGCTATGGCCCGGGCGGCGTTGCGATTTATGTCGAAGTCATGACCGACAACAAAAATCGGACGGTTGCGGACGTCCGGCATGCGTTTAGCAAACAGGGTGGCAACCTTGGAACCGACGGCTCGGTCGCTTACCTGTTCAGCAAGCAAGGTATTATTACCTTCGGACCGGGTGTTAACGAGGAACAACTTATGGAAGCCGCGCTGGAGGCCGGTGCGGAGGACGTCGCTGAACAGGACGACGGCAGTTATGAGATAGTGACGAGCCCCGACCAATGTCTGGATATCAAAGAGTCCCTGGTCGCCGCCGGCCTGGTGCCTGATAGTTCAGAAGTCACGATGGTGCCGTCAACGTGGGCGACACTGGACTTTGACACAGCGGAGTCTGTGCTGAAGCTGATTGACACCCTGGAAGATCTGGATGATGTCCAGAACGTTTACTCCAACGCGGATATCCCTGACGATGTAATGGACGCCTTGAACGGCTGAATTCGTCTTATGCACTGATCATCGAGGAGCGTATGTGGCGATCATACTCGGAGTGGATCCGGGCTCACGTATTACCGGCTATGGGTTGATCCGATGTGAGGGGCGCCGCACGGAATACCTCGATAGTGGCTGTATTCGGGTGGGTGAAAAGCCGATGGCGCAACGCCTGCAAACAATATTTCACAGCCTTGCGACGCTGATCGGCGAGTACCGTCCGGACGAGTTTGCCATCGAGCAAGTGTTTATGGCGCGAAATCCGGACTCGGCACTCAAACTCGGACAGGCCAGGGGTGCGGCTATTGTGAGTGCCGCCAACAGCGGCCTGGCCGTCTTCGAATACTCGGCCCGTCAGGTTAAGCAGGCGGTGGTGGGCAATGGTGGTGCTGATAAGGCGCAAGTCCAGCACATGGTTCAGACGCTGCTTAGCCTGTCACGCAAACCCCAGGCTGATGCAGCCGATGCTCTGGCCATCGCCTTGTGCCATGCGCACATGAACCAGAGTATTAGTCGGATATCCGCCGGAAGCCGTGTACGGGGTGGTCGCGTTCGCTGACATGCCCCCTTTGTTGTTGGTAACACAGGGTCCATCCCCAAAGGAGAATTCATTTGATTGGTCGAATCCGCGGGCTGCTTGTCGAAAAATCTCCTGGTCAGGCGCTCATCGAGTGTGCCGGTCTTAGCTATGAAGTCGATATTCCTTACACCACGTTTTTCCACCTGCCAGATGCCGGGCAGGAGTTAACCCTTCATACCCACTTTTCAGTGCGCGAAGACGCCCACAGCTTATTCGGCTTTGCGGCACGCCTGGACCGTGATTTATTCCGACTATTAATTAAGGTTAACGGGGTAGGTCCCCGGCTGGGGCTGGGCATTCTTTCTGGCCTCGATGCGCATCAGTTCATTCGGTGTGTCGAGTCGAAAGACACCAACTCGCTGGTCAAGCTGCCTGGGGTTGGTAAAAAAACTGCGGAACGGTTGCTGATCGAGATGGCCGATCGCATTGGTCAGTTGGAAGGGCAGTTTACGCCGGGCAGCGCACCCGGCTCTCAATCCGCGCCAGCCGTCACTGTCGCCCATCGTCCGGAAGACGAAGCGGAGGCTGCGTTGATCGCTCTGGGGTATAAACCCCAGGAAGCGGCCAAGGCGGTCAGTAAAGTTGCAAGCGGCGGATTGAGCCGCGAAGAGCTAATCCGGCTTGCTCTTAAGAACATGATTCCAGCCGGTTAATGCGCAAAGCACTGGTGGTCTTTCTGTCGAGAGCGTAACGTGACAGTCAAATCGCCCCTTGTACAATACGTCGTCTAAGGAAACATAAGAGCCAATGTCGATCTCGAGTTGTGGGCACATAGATGATTGAATCGGACCGTCTAATATCCGCTCAGCCGGGGCAGTACGAGGAAGTTCAAGATCGGGCTATTCGGCCTGCGTTACTGACCGAATACGTTGGCCAGCCGTCCGTGCGGGAGCAGATGGAGATTTTCATCTCAGCTGCCCGGGGCCGTGAGGAGGCGCTTGATCATGTGCTGATATTTGGCCCGCCGGGATTGGGCAAAACAACACTGGCCAATATCATCGCCAATGAAATGGGCGTTGCGATCAAGACAACGTCCGGGCCGGTGCTGGAGAAGGCCGGTGATCTGGCGGCGATGCTGACCAATCTCGAAGAAGGCGATGTGCTTTTCATCGACGAGATCCACCGGCTCAGCGCGGCGGTTGAAGAAGTGCTGTACCCGGCGATGGAAGACTATCAGCTTGATATCATGATTGGCGAAGGTCCTGCTGCAAGGTCCATTAAGCTGGATCTGCCACCCTTTACCCTGGTGGGGGCTACAACGCGGGCAGGCTTACTGACGTCACCCCTGCGGGATCGCTTCGGCATTGTGCAGCGTCTTGAATTCTACAACACCGCCGATTTGACACACATTGTACAGCGATCCGCCAGTCTGTCCGGTGTCAGTCTCGAGCCTGGTGGTGCGCTTGAAATTGCCCGGCGCTCAAGGGGTACGCCCCGAATCGCAAACCGCTTGCTGCGACGGGTAAGGGATTATGCGGAAGTGCGTGCAGACGGCTTGATTAGCGAACAGATCGCTGATCAAGCCTTGAATATGCTGAAAGTAGACAGCCAGGGCTTTGATCACATGGACCGACGCCTGTTGTTGGCAATGATTGAAAAGTTTGATGGTGGACCGGTTGGAGTGGAGAGTCTGGCGGCTGCGATCAGTGAAGAGCGGGGCACTATAGAAGACGTGCTTGAGCCCTTTCTGATTCAGCAGGGCTATATGCTACGAACCCCACGGGGGCGGATGGTGACCTCTCACGCGTATCTGCATTTTGGCCTGGAAGCCTCTGGCCAGGGGGATGTTCGTGACTGATAACGCTGTTCACGACAATGGCTTCCGTTTACCGGTCAGGGTCTACATTGAGGATACCGATGCGGGTGGTATTGTATTTCATGCCAAATACCTGCATTACATGGAGCGAGCTCGCACGGAGTGGGTGCGCAGTCGTGGCGTTGGATTGAGGCAGGGGCTGACCGACAATGTCAGTTACGTAGTGCAGCGTTTGTCCATCCATTACGCCGTGCCTGGTAAACTTGACGATCAGTTGGAGGTTACGGCCGACCTTGTTCGTTGTGGGCGGGTCTGGATGGAGTTCGATCAGAAAGTAGTAAGACAGACCGATGGCGTACTGCTCGCCGAGGCGACAGTAAAAATTGCCTGTATTGCCTTGGACAGTGGTCGTCCGCGAATATTACCCGATGCGATGCGAGAACTGGTTGCCGAATAGCGACACAGGGCGTCGACCCAAATAACCGGAATAAGCCAGGAGTAAACGGTGGATTCAGAACTTTCAGTTTGGTCTCTTATTGCCAACGCGGGTTTGCTGGTACAGCTTGTAATGTTGTTGTTGGCGCTGGCGTCCATTATCTCCTGGGCATTGATCTTTCAGCGCCTGCAGGTGTTTCGTAAAGCTAAACAGGCGCAGCTGGCGTTTGAAGAACGATTTTGGTCGGGTATGGATCTGGGTCAGCTTTATCGGGATGTGAACGCCAATCCGACGCCATTTTCTGGCATGGAGGCGGTCTTTCGGGCCGGATTCAAAGAGTTTTCCCGCCTGCGCCAGCAGAGTCGCGATGCGGATGCTGTTATGGAAGGAGCCCAACGGGCAATGAGGGTGGCGTTTTCCCGTGAGCAGGAACGCCTCGAAATGCATTTGCCGTTCCTGGCAACCGTTGGCTCCACCAGTCCTTATGTCGGTCTCTTCGGCACCGTGTGGGGCATTATGAATTCATTCCGAGGGTTGGCGCAGGCCCAGCAAGCCACGCTCGCAACGGTTGCTCCCGGTATCTCGGAAGCGTTGATCGCAACGGCAATGGGTCTGTTTGCGGCGATTCCGGCGGTTATCGCGTACAACCGTTTTGCCTCAATCTCAGATGCATTGTTGAAAAACTACGAAACCTTTGCCGAGGAATTCTCCAGCATCTTGCACCGCCGTGTTCACAACAGTGAAAAGACCGCGGTCGCTTGAACCTGATCGCTTGAAGGGAGAACGCGTGTGAGCATGAAAGGTATGGGGATGATGCCCCACGAACGCCGCAAACCGATGTCGGACATCAATGTGGTTCCGTACATCGATGTCATGCTGGTGTTGCTGATTATTTTCATGGTGACAGCACCCATGTTAACCCAGGGTGTCAAAGTGGATTTGCCCAACACAGTGTCGGATCCGATTCAGGCGGAGAAAGACGTAGAGTCGGTTATCGTCTCGGTAGATACCAACGGGGCTTACTATTTGGAAGTGGGTGGAAAGGGCAGTGATCCCATGGCCCTGGAAGAGATCCAGACGAACGTTCAGAAGATCCTGTCTGGACGGAGTCGGAATGAAGTGCTTGTACGCGGGGATGAGAACGTTGATTACGGCGTTGTGGTCCGCTTGATGTCGGTGTTGCAGGCGGCAGGTGCATCAAGTGTCGGCTTAATTACCGAGGACACAAAGCTTGAGTAGGGGTTAATGGTTGGTGACTGATCAAGATCGAGAACAGACCACGAGCACAGGCCGGCCTGCCTGGAAGTCGCCTGTCGTGCTGTCATTGGTGCTACACAGTTTGATTGTGGGGGTGGCGCTGGCAAGTTGGAGTTGGAGTTCGCCAGTCAGTGAGCCGCCACCAAGAAGCATCTCAGCGCGTCTGATCACTAATCAGCCACCGCCACAAATGCAAGAACAAGCGCCACCCAAAGCGGCCCCCCAACCGAAACCTGAGCCTGATAAAAAAGCTCAGGAAGAGGAAGTCAAACGTAAAGCCGCGGAAGAGAAAGCACGACAGATTGAGGCGGAGCGGGTGAAGCAGGAGGAGCGGCAGAAAAAGGAAGCGCTTGCCGCCAAAGAACGCGAGCAGAAGGCCCGGGAAGCCAAACAGAAACAGGCGGAAGCGGCGCGAATCAAAGCCGAAGCTGAGGCCAAAGAGCAAGCTCGCAGAAAAGATGAAGAGGAACGCAAGCAGCGGGAGGCGGAGGAGGAGCGCAAGCGACAGGAAGCCGCCCGAGTGGCTGCCGAGGAAGAGCAACGCAAAAAAGAAGCAGCAGAGCGTAAGCGTAAAGAGGAAGAAGCGAAAGCCAAGCGAGAGGCTGAAGCCAAGCGACGCGAGGCTGAGCGCAAATTGCGTGAGCAGCAGCTGGAGGCATTGGCTCAGTCGTCACGAGAGTCTCTCGAGGCAGAGCGACGTAAAGCCGAGGCGGCCGTTGCCGCCAGAGCAAGAGAAGCTCAAATGATGACAGAGACTGAAAAATACAAGGCGCTGATAGCCCAGAGAATTAAGGAAGCGTGGTACAAGCCACCGTCTGCGACCGAGGGAATGACGGTGAGAATGCGCTTGACTCTGTTGCCTACTGGCGAATTGACCTCCGTCACCATCACTGACAGTAGCGGCAATGCGGCGTTTGATAACTCTGGTTTGAGTGCCGCACGAAGTATCAGTCGCTACCCGGTTCCAGAAGAACGCGATACGTTCGAAAAGTACTTCCGACAACTCACGCTTGAATTTACGCCTGAGGGGCTGAGATAACCATGGATTTTGAGACTATGAGCAATCGAAAAGCAGCACGCCAAGAGTCTGGCGCCTCTCGGTTCGTGAGTCTTCGAGGTATCTGGCGATGGCTGTCTGCCAGTTTGCTTGCGATATCGTTTGCGCTGCCAGTGCAGGCGGAACTGCTGATCCGCATCACCGAAGGGGTGGATGCAGCAATTCCGTTAGCCGTCGTGCCCTTTTCAAAGTCGGGGGATTTCCCGGCAGGTGACGATGTCGGTGATATTGTACGGGACGATCTGACCATGAGTGGCGAATTCAAACCATTGGCCGCCAGCAGAATGCTTAGTCTTCCGTCCCGCAGCGAAGACGTTTACTACCGTGACTGGAAAATGTTGGGTCAGCGTTATCTCCTGGTGGGTGAGCTGACGCTTGAGGCGGGCAAGGTCAACGCGCGGTATGAGTTATTCGATGTGAATACCGAGAAACGCCTTCTGGGTGAGACGTCATCCGCACCCTTGAAAGGTATGCGTGGACTGGCTCACCACATCAGTGACAAGGTGTATGAGGCGATCACAGGCATACCGGGGGCGTTTTCTACCCGGCTGGCATTTGTGACTCTGGAAACCGGTGGTGGTAAACGAATTTACAAACTCCAGGTCAGCGATGTGGACGGCCAGCGAGCCAGCGTGCGGCTTGAAAGCAATGAGCCCATCCTGTCGCCGGCTTGGTCACCGGATGGCAAGAGTCTGGCCTATGTTTCTTTTGAAACAGGACGACCAGCGGTTTATATCCACGAATTATCCAATGGTAAACGGACCATGATTGCGTCCTTTTCGGGGCTGAACTCTGCCCCCGATTGGTCTCCTGATGGACGATCTTTGTTGTTGACGCTGTCTAAGGATGGCAACGCCGAAATTTATAAAATGGATATTGCCTCACGCTCGCTTAAGCGTCTGACCAATCATTGGTCTATCGACACTGAAGGTAACTGGGATGCCAAAGGGCGCGGGTTCCTGTTTACCTCGGACCGGTCGGGTGGGCCCCAGGTATACCTCAAAACTTCCGAAACAGCTGAACCAAAACGACTCACCTTTGGCAGTCGGTATAATGCCAGGCCTCGCTTTGGTCCGGAGGGCAAATATTTCTATTATGTCCATCAGCGCGATGGCTCGTTCCATATCGCCCGCATGAACATCGAGACTGGTAACGAGACGATACTAACGAAGACGAACCTGGATGAATCACCCAGCGTGTCTCCGAATGGACGTCTCTTGATCTACGCAACCAAGCAAAACGATAAGAGCGTATTAACCGTGATTTCATCGGATGGTGGAGCCAATTATACGCTGCCGGCGGCCATAGGTGACGTTAGGGAGCCGGCCTGGTCGCCAATGCTAAACTGAGTCAAAAAAAGTCAACCCAGGTCCTCGGACGCTGGGTTGGAACACTGAGTCATACACACTGAGCAAGAAGGAAAGAAAATGATGTTATCGATGCAACATAAAGCGTTCGCCCTGGCACTGTCTCTGAGCGTACTGGCCGGCTGTAGTTCAACTGGCGATACCATGGAAGATGAAGGTTATGGTTCCGATGTATCTGCAGTGGATCAAGAAGGCGGCAGCACTGTCTACGGTGGCGACGACGGCAGTGGCGTTTCGTCGACTGGCCTGACGGACTCCGAGCGTTTGGAAGCCCGTGAGCAGGCTCAGAAAGCCGAAGCAGCAGCAATGCGGAAAATCACCACGTTCTACTTCGATTTCGATACCGCGGAAATCAACTCCGAGTCCCGCGATGTGTTGATTGCGCATGCCGCCTTCCTGGCCTCCAGCCCACGCACAAATGTTCGCCTGGTAGGTCACGCAGATGAGCGCGGCACCAAGGAATACAACCTGGCACTAGGTGAGCGCCGTGCCAACGCGGTCCAGCGCTTCCTGGTTGTTAATGGGGCTTCCCGTGACCAGCTCGAAACCGTAAGCTACGGGGAAGAAAGTCCAGCGGTCTCGGGATCGACTGAGAGTGCCTGGGCTCAGAATCGCCGCGTGGAAATGATTTTCCAATAAGTACTGGCGCTCTAACCAACAGGATCAACCATGAGACATATCCTCATGGCGACAGTCGCGCTATCGCTTGCCGGTAGCGCGCTGGCGCAATCAACTGCACCGGTGTACCAAAACAACCAGTCTGAGGCGCAACGCAAGGCCGGCGGTAATCAGGCCAATGCCGAGTTATTCTTCATGATTGAGCAATTGCAGGGTGAAGTTCGGCGCTTGCAAGGTGAACTGGAAGAGCAGCGTTATCAGCTCAATCGATTGTCAAAGCAGTCGAAGGAGCGATATATCGATCTCGACCAGCGACTGCTGGACGTATCGAAAGAGCTGCATGCCGCGCCCAAGCCGTCAGACGGTTCGGTCGGTTCCAAAGGTGTAACGACGCCGGCGACAGTGGAGAGCCGACAGTATCGCCAGCCATCGGAAGAAGAGCGGCAAGCTTACCAGCGAATCCAGGCATTGATTCAAGAAGATAAGAATTATGATGCGGCCATTGACGGCTTGTATGCCTTCATTTCTGAATATCCCGAAGGTGACTTGACCGTCAATGCCTATTATTGGCTGGGAGAGGTTTATTTGGTCAAGCCTCAACTGGAGCAGGCCAAACAAGCATTTACCATCGTTGCGACTAGGTTTTCTGACCATCGCAAGGCGGCGGATGCGGTCTACAAATTGGGCCTGACCTACGATCGCATGAAAGACGTTACCGAAGCCAAAAAACGCATGAGGGCCGTGGTGTCGGATTACCCTGGAACTCAGGCAGCGACTTTGGCGGAACGGTATCTGAATTCAAACTGAAACACCGGGCGTTGAAATAATCCCTCAAAGGGGTTGAAGCGCGGCGAAAAATCCGTACTATATGCGCCTCGCTTGGGTCGTTAGCTCAGTTGGTAGAGCAGTTGGCTTTTAACCAATTGGTCGATG